>NZ_DASUVO010000028.1:0-89398 GCF_036378875.1 Actinophytocola sp. | reverse complement strand
GCGGGTCAACGAGGTGGCACACACAGAGCTAGACGGGTTCTCACCTGCACCTATAGACGAATTGAATAGCTTCCGGGCCGGGTGGGCTCCCACTGCGACGCCATGCCGACGAACGCCTCGGCGGCAGGGGACAGCGGCCCGGACCGCCACAGGAGCCGGACCCGACGGGCCACCGGTGGGTCGATGGGACAGGTCACCGCCCCGAGCGCGGCCGCCGCCTCAGCCAGCGGCCGGGGAAGCAGCGTCGCGCCGGCACCGGTCAGCACGAGCGGGACGATCGCCGCTCGATGGGTTGTCTCGACCGCGATCCGCAGTGGCCGTCCCGCCACCGACAGCGCCGTGTCGATGAGGGTGCGGGTGGACGTGCCCGGTGGGGTGGCGATCAGGTCGAGCATGCCGACCTCACGCACGGAGATCCGGTCGCTCGTCGACAGTTCCGTGCCTGGTGGCAGCACGGCGAGGATCTCCTGCTCCGGGAGTTCGAGCATGCTCAGCCCGGTGGTCGGCACCGAGAAGTCCGCAAGCCCGAGCTCACACTGCCCACCGCGAATCATCTCGGCGACGGCGGCGGCGTGCTCCGGATCGATCACGCTGAAGTCGATGCCCGGGTAGCACTGGCGGAACGCGCCCACCATGGGCGCGAGCGGATCCACCGACAGCGTGGTCAGCGCCACGATGTCCAGCCGCCCGGCCACGAGCCCGCTCACCTTCTGCACCGAGCTGCGGACCTGGGCGAACTCGCGGAGGACCTGCTGTGCGGGGCGAACCAGCGCCTCACCGGCCGGCGTCAGGCTCACACCTCGCCCGAGTCGGTGGAACAGGGTCGCCCCCAGTTCCCGCTCGAGGGCCCGGACGGCGTACGACAACGACGGTTGCGCGATGTGCAGCGCGGAGGCGGCGCTGGTGAAGCTCCCGTGGGCGGCGACCGCGAGAAAGTACTCCAGGTGCTTGCGTTCCATGATGGCGTCGCTGTTCCTCTCGCGCGCGGTGCCCTCGGCCCGCCTAGCGTCGCCGAGTTGCTCCTCTGTGGACAAGAGGCGGTTGTGGCGGCATTTCTACCGTGCCCAGGCCGGCGGGACCGGACGTAACGTCGCGACTCGACGTCCAAGGAGGGACCATGAGCGCCAGCTTCCATGTGTCCGTGTCGGAAGTGACCCGGTTGGCCCGCACCTTCGCGGAGCGGCAACAGATCCCCGCCGACCTCGGTGGTCCACTGCGGCAGAGTGCCGGTGGGATGCGTACGGGCGATCCCGCGCTCGACGCGGAGGCCAGGCAGTTGTTCGACCAGTACCAGGCCCTGCTCGACGGTGTCCGCGACGCGTTCGACTACACGGCGGGAGCGCTCACCGACGTCGCCGACGCCAGCCAGCGGTTCGACGAGGAGCGCGCCGCGGAGCAACGGGAGCAGACGGGGATCGCGCATGGCTGAGCAGACGAGGCTGCCGGGCTTCGGCGATCCGGCGAGCATGCGGCAGATGGCGGACAGCGCCGAGCGGACGACCAGGAGCCTCGAGGAACTGAAAAAGCTGGTGCAGACGGACGTGACGGCCACCCTGCGCACGGCTTTCGAGGGCGAGGCCGCCACCAGTTTCGAGCGTTTCGCGGACCGCCTCTCCAACATCCTCATTCCGGGCGGCGGAATCGGCAGCCCGACCAGGGTCTACCACGAGAAGGTCAAACCCGCCGCCGAAGCCATGGCAAAGGCGAGGGAGCTGCTGGCGGAGGCGGAACAGTTCAACAGCGCGAACGGCCTCTACATCCGGCCCGATCTCACGGTCGACGTGGCGGACCCCAACCGAACGGACGCGCAGGCGCTGATCGCCGTTGGGCAAGGCAAACTGGACGTGGCGAAAAAGGCGGCCGACAACGCCCGCCAACAGGTCAAGGCCGCCAATGACGAGTTCGGGAAAACCCTTGCCATGGCACAGAAACAACTGGACGGGCTTGGCATGGTCTCCGGCGGCGGCCGAGGCAGGGCACGCGTGGCGAAGCCGTCGAAAGCCCTCGACTCGGTCGAGGAGGCCTTCAAGGACCGCGAGCTGAGCGACGCCAAACGAGACAAGAAACTCGACGACCTGTACACGCTGCACAACGACCGCGGCGCCGGCTACCGCGGTGAGCTGCTGAAGACCTACCCGATGCCCCAGGACGGTAAAACCTATGTGGGGCACCACAACTTCCCGGTCAAGAACGCCGCCGACTTCCGCCGCGTCCAGATAGACACCACCAACCCGATCTGGGGAAGCTGGGTGGAGGAAAGCCACCACCATAGTTTCAGCGGCGCATACGAGCGGGCCTGGGACGACTTCTGGCTCAACAAGAACCGCACCCGCCAGGAGGTCATGGACTTCGCCCGCGGCCTCGCGAAGACGTACAATTACAAGATCGGATTCTGACGCGGGGGCAACTCCGTTCAGGGTCACCTCACTCGTCGGAATATCACCGACGCTTTCGTGATCGCAGTGCTCGCACGTCATCGCATAAGCCGATCAGGGTCAGTTCAACCAATCCGGGTCACGCGCGGCAGGCGACCGGATAGCATGGGTCCACTTCCAGGTTTGGGGGATCAGTTCTGTCGAGGGGTGGACTCCTGTGGGTGCCGCGCACCATGCCGAATTGTTGTTCGACAGCGATGTCACGGAGGACGAGGAAGAGCACGTCGCCGCCGTGTTCACCGGGTTCGGCTACCAGATTCACAGCCGGCGCCGTCGGACCCACCGCGGCCCCGACGATCTCGGCTGGCTGGTGCTCGCGGCCCTGCCGTTACAGGCCTTTCTCAGCGCTCTCGGCGCGGAAGCCGTCAAGGACGTGTACGCCGGCGTGAAGAAACTGGCCAGGCGCGTGCCCAAGGCCGGCACAAAGGCGACGGACGGGCGAATTCCGCTCGTACTACAGGATCTCCAGAGCAACCTGCGGATCGTGCTCGAGGACGACCTGCCGGCCGAGGCGTACCGGAAACTGATCACACTCGATCTCACCGCCTACAAGATCGGACCGTTGCATTACGATCGGCACCGTCGCGCATGGCGGTCGGAACTCGACGAAGCCGCGGGATAAACGGACAAATGTGGCCGCCGTTGGGTTTGCGCAGAGCGCGCAGGGAAAGTTCTCATGGCGAGCGCGCGTTCGACCGTGGGGACTTCGCGGTTGCCGAGACCCTGTTCACCAAGGCGCTCGACCGGGTGGTCGGCAAACTCACCAAGGACACGGACGCGGTGGGGATCGCGGCGACCGCCAACCTGGGGCTCGGGCGGATCTGCCTGGCGCGCAACGACCTGCCCACCGCCGACATGCGGTTCGCCCAGGTGCGGCAGCTGCGGCCGGACAACTGGCAGGGCTTCTACTGGGCCGGCTGCGTCGCCTGCCACGCCGGCGACCTGCCACGCGCCGAATGGTTCTTCAACGCCGTGATCGCTCAGGATCCGTCACTGGGCAAGGCATACGTGCAACGGGCCCAGCTCCGGTTGTGTCAGGGCCGCGACGGTCTCGCGTTGCGGGACCTGTCCATCGCGGGCCGGCTGCGGGCGCTCGACGAGAGAGGGCGGCTGCTGACCGCGGTCGTGTTGTCGCGGCACGGGCACTGGCAGGACGCGGAGTCCTACCTGGTGGGACTGGACTCGCCGGACGCGATGGCCGTCAAGGGCACCGCGGCGTGGCGGCGTGGCGACGCCACGGCCGCGTTCGCCGCCTTCGACCAAGCCCTCGCCGGTGGGAACCGGGACGACAGCGTGCTTTTCCACCATGGCATCGCCGGCTACCGGCTCGGCCGGTTCTCCGCGAGTATCGAGTCCTGGACGGAACTGCTCGAGCGTCACCCCCACCACCGGCCCTGCGCGGAGCTGGTCACGGCCGCGTACCGGGCCAGAGCCGCCCAGCGATTGACCGGCGATGACATCGGCGGCGCCATCGCGGATCTGGACACGGTCGGGCGCCGTCAGCCGTCCGAGGCGCTGGACGAAACGATTTCCCTGCTGCACGCGCACGCCGCGGTGAAGGCCATCGCCGAGGACGACGACGCGCGGGCACGGACCCACCTCCGCGCCACCCGCCATCCGAAGGCCGAGCATCTCATCGCGCACCTGAGCTACGTCGGCGCCGACCTGGCCGCTGCCCGGCAGGCCTGGCGCCGGATCCTCGACACCAGACCGTCCGACCCGTTGGCGAGGTTGGGGTTGGCGATCTGCGCGGCACGGGACAACGAGCTGGCCGAGGACGACTTGCGCGACCTGACCACGAGTGGGCCCCACCCGATCCGCCGGGCCGCTGGTCACGCCATCGCCACGGCACGGATTCGCCGAGGCGAGTGGGCGGCGGCCTGCGACGTGCTCGAACCACTGACCGAGGATCCCTGGCGTACCAGCGTGTTCGCCGAATGTCTCTATCGCGTCGGGCGCCACGCCGAACTGCTCGCGATGCCCGACAACCCTTGGCAGCAGGTCGTTCGGGCAGCCGCCGGCGAGGCTGACGGCAGCATGCTGCGCGGACGGCCGGAACAGGAGCTGGCACTGGTCCGACGTGCCGCCGCGCTGACCGCCGCGTCGGACGGTGACTGGACCCGGGCGGCGGATTTGTTCGAAACGTGTGCCGCTGAGCGGGACTCGGGGCTGATCGAGGCGGTCGCCTACGGGTTGAGCGGCCGGCACCACCGAGGCGTCACACTGCTCCGTCTCGCCTGCGAGCGTGATCCCGCCGACTCCCGGTTGGGTCACGCGCTCGCGGTGATGCTGCTGCACCTGCTCAGTGCCGAACCGGAGCAGGGACCGGCCTCATGGCAAAGCTGCATCGGTGTGTGGATGTCCGTGGTGCACGACCAGGAGTTCTGGTCGGCATGGCGGGTGGACGCCGAGCGCCGGTACGGCTGCCCGGTACTGCCCGGAACGATCGATTCCCTCCGCACTCGGGTGCGAGAGCTCGTCGAACGTCGGGTGGCCGAGCACGGCGCCGACGGGGAACCGCTGCTGCTGCGCCGGGAACACGAGGCCGCGCGTGTGCTCGCCGAGCTGGGCGGCCTCCCGCTGCCGTCACTGGGGGCCGAGCGACTGGTCTGCGGTCCGCTGCGTATCGCCGAGCTCGGACTGCACCACGAGCTCGGCGAGTTCGCCGTGGACCTCGCGAGTGACGACGCCGAGGTCCTGTTTCGCACGTTCTCCCAGCTCGGGCTCGCCGAAGCGCACCTGTCGGCGGGGCGTGCGGCCGAAGCGGCGGAGCTGGCGCTGGACCTGCGCTGCCCGACATGTCGGCGTGCGGACTGGCAGGACGAGGACGAGCCACGGTTGTGTGCTCCGGCCTGTCCCGACTTCGACCGTTACAACCCGGCTTTCGCCGCTCTGGACCACAAGTACGACGAGCTCTTCGAATGTGGCGCCGCGCTCGCCACGGAAGCGTTGCTCGAGAGCGCGCGGGCGGAGATCGCGAAGGCGGAGCCGGACGTCTCGAGTACCACGCGGTGGTGGACGAAAGCCGTCTCGCAGGCGAGCCGGTTCAGCGAGGAGGACGTGGTGCTGCGGGAGATCGTGGACACCGCCCTCGGCCGGTCGGAAGGCTTGGCGCGTAAGGAGAACTGGACAGAGGCGATCACCGTGCTCGATGCCGCGTCGACCGTCGTCGGTACCAGGAGCGAGAAGGAGCGGGAGCGGCTGTGCGTGTCGCTTGCCAAGCAGCTCACGACCCGCGGCATCCTCACGTTCAACGAGGACCGCGACGATGCGGAGCTGGCCCGGCAGGACCTGAGCCGCGCCGTCGCGCTCGCCCCGCACAGCAAGCGGGCCTCGTTGAATCATGGGCTTGTGTTGCGGGACATGGCCTACGTCCAGGCACGCACCGATGTCGTGGAGGCTCTGCGTCTGCTGTCCGAGGCGCTGCGGGAGTTCGAGCGCGGCCTGACCCACAAGCCGGGTGACCCGGACCTCGTCAAGTTCCGGGACGGTATCCGGCACGACTTCAACCGGGTCACGGCCGACCTGCTGGGCCGGGGGTGGTAGCGGTGTTCGACGAACTGCGCGTCCGGTTCCGCCCCATCGGTGAAGGCCGTTACCTCGCCTTCGCCAACGGGCCGGTCAGAGCGGCCACCGTACTCCGGATCACGGACGAGCCGGCCGTGTTGCGTGCAGAGTTCAACCACCTGATCGACGTCGAGCTCGGTAACGCACCCGGCGCGCTGGACGCGATCCCTCGCCTGCGCGAGCTCGGCCGCAAGGTCTTTCGCCTGCTGTTCGACGACACGTTGAGCGCCTGCCTGCGCGACGCCCAGGCTCAGGTGCAACGCAACGGGCACCGCCTGCGTGTGCGTTTCGACCTGCCGCCGGAGCTGCGTGACCTGCCGATCGAGACGCTGCGTTCGCCGTCGGAACGCTCCGAACAGACACTGGCCCTCAACGCCACCGTCTCGCTGGTCCGGTCGCTGCCGGGAGACCCGCCCGGTCACCGGCTGCCGGCACCGACGGATCCGCCCGACTTCATCCATCTGCTCGTCGCCGTGGCATCCCCGAAGGCGCTACCGCCGATCGGGTCCGCCGCGGAGCTGGACCGGCTCCGCGACGAGCTGCCCAAGATGGAGATCAAGACCACCGTGTGCGAGCACGCGACGATCCAGGACATCAACTCCTGGCTCGCCGATCACGCGAGCGTGCCGGCGGCCGTGCTGATAATCGCGCACGGGGACTACGACGAGGCGACGAGCGAGGGCGTCGTCCTGCTGGAGACCCGGGACGGGTCCGTCGACCGCATGCCTGGCCACGTGCTCAGCGGCATCCTCGTCGGCGCACAACAGCTCCGTCTCGTCGTGCTGAACCTGTGCTCCGGCGCCAGCACGACGAGCGTCGAACCGTTCTCCGGCGTGGCGCAGTCGCTGGTCGGCCGGGGCGTTCCGGCAGTGGCCGCCATGAGTGGCATGGTGACCGACCGAGCGGCGACCGTCTTCGGTCCCAGCCTGCTCGGCGCCATCAGCCGAAACCAGACGGTGGACGAGGCGCTCATCGCCGCCAGGCAGGCGGTGGCCACCCTGCCCGGCCAGGTGGTGGAGTGGGCGACGCCCGCGCTGTTCCTGCACGAGGCGTGCAGTCACGGCTGGCTGTTCAAGGCACTCGACGTGCACGCCGACAAGGCACAGGATCCCCTGCGGCTCGGTGAGGACGCGGTCGCGCGGTTGAAGACGCCCAGGTTCGTCAAGATCGCCAACGTGCTCGCCGCGGCGCAGTACCAGCGCATCAGGTACGACTGGGAGGGCGTGCTCAGCACGGTGACCACCGGGCGGCAGAACGACGACCAGCTGCTCATGATCGCCGAGGCCCGGGTCGAGCTGGCGTGGCCCGCCATCGAACGCGCGTGTGCGGCGCTGGCGGCCGAGCAGGATCCCGCCGCGGCCGAAAGCGAGCTCGAGGAGGCCCGCGAGGTACGCGGGCAGATTCTCGACACGCTGGTCGAGGAGATCCAGGCCGTGCGACGGTTGTCCGAGTTGTACGGCCAGGCCCGGCAGGCGGAGACCGACCAGCGGTGGGCCGAGGCCCTGCGGTACTACGAAGAACTGGCCGTGTGGCGGCCGGAGGGGTTTCGCGACGGGCAGGACCGGCTCGCGACCGTTCGGCAGGAGGCCGAGTTCGACGACCGCTATGCCGCCGTACAGGCACATCTCGAGGCGGGTCGTTGGCGGGATGCCCTGGCCGCGCTTGTCGTGCTGCCCGAGACGTACCGGGATGTCCAGGCCTGTCAACGGTATGCGACCGGACGGCTGGCGGACTCCGAGGACCGGTGGGCGGACGCGGTCAACTCCTATGCGCGGTGCGCCGGATATGCCGACGCGTCGGCCAGACTGGCGTACGCCAACGGCCGCCTCGCGGCGGACAACGATGCCTGGGCGGCGGCGCACGACCACTTCGCGACCGCACAGCAACTGGGCATGACGCCGGACGACTGGTCCACATACGTGACGGGCCGCCTGACCGAGGCCGGCTGCCGGTGGGCCGAGGCCGGCGAGATCTTCGCCCGCCTCGGCGAGTTCCGCGACAGCGCGTCGAGGGCACGGTTGGCCGCTGGTTGGCTCGCCGTCGAGTCCGGCGACCTGACCGCCGCGGCGACGGCGTTCAGCGAGTTGGCCGAGGTCGGCTGGGATGTCGCCGCCGCGCTCGCCGACGTCCGCGACCGGCAGTACCAGGACGCCGTGGCCGCCGAGGACACGCAGAACTGGCCGGCCGCGTCCGCCGGGTTCTGCGCGCTGCCGGCTGACCACGAGGACGCCGCGGCACGTGGGGCCTACGCAGAGGCCCGGGTTGCCGAGGAAGCCGGCGACTGGACGCTCGCGGTCGACCGCTACCGGGCTGGCGACCACGCCGATGCCACGGCTCGGCTCGCTTACGCGCTCGGGCGCCTCGCCGAGCGAGCCGGTGCGTGGGACGAGGCGTTCCAGCACTTCGCCGCGCTGCCACCGGACCTGCGCGACGCGGGAGCGCGGACCCACTACGTGACCGGTTGTGCCGCCGACGACCGCGGCGAGTGGGCCGAGGTGATCGCGGGTTTCGGGGAGCTGCCCGACGACTTCGCCGGCGGAGAGGTCGGCAGCCGGCGGCGGTTCGCTCGAGCCAGGATCGCGCAGGGCAGGCAGGAGTGGCGGTCGGTGCTCGCCTCCCTCGGGCAGGCTCCCGACGACGCGCGGGACGGCATGGTGGGGCTCCTGCGGTGCCAGGCCCGCGGCGGCCTCGCCGAGGCGGACGGCGACTGGGCCGCCGCCGCGGCCATCTACGCATCGGCGGCCGACCGTGATCCGGACATCGAGCTGGCGCACCGGTACGCGTCGGCCCGACTGTCCGAACAGGACGCCCACTGGGTCGCCACGCTCGCCGGGTACGCCGACCTGCCGCCGGGTTACCGGGACGTGGGGCCGCGTCGCGCCTACGCCCTGGCCCGGCTGGCCGAGCAGGAGGGCCGGTGGGCGGACGTCCCCGGCGCGTACGCCGATCTGCCCGACGACTTCGCGGACGTGGCGGTCCGCTCTACCTACGCCCGGCTGCGACTGGCCATGGTCGACGAGCACTGGACCAACGCCGGGGACATCGCCGAGTCGCTAGGCGACTACCGCGACAGCGCGACCCTGCGGCACTACGCCCACGGTCGGGCCGCGGAACAGCGGGCGGACTGGCCGGACGCCGTCGCGGCGTACCGCGCCTGCGGGGACCACGCGGACGCGCCGGCACGGCGGACCTACGCGACGGGCCGAGAGCTCGAGGGCGCCGGCCAGTGGTCGGCCGCGATCGCGGCGTACCGACAGGTCACCACGCCGCTCCTGGACTGCGCGGAGCGGTTGGACCGGCTGGACCGGCTGCGTGCCGCGCTGCCCTGGGCGGACGGCCTGACCAGCGCGACGCTCGTCGCCGACCCGATGTCGCTGTCCGACGAGACATTCCCTTATCGCGCGTTGAGCTCGGTCGGCGTCACCCCGGCCTCGCCCACCGACCTGATGCAGGACGCCGCGTACAAGTTGATGGAGCGCGGCGGGATGAGCTGGCAGGAGCGGGTCGCCTGGGACCAGCTGCGCACGCCGGCGAAGCGCATGGTCGTCGACGCCGGGCTGTACCGGTTCCACGACCCCGTCGCGCTCTGCCGGGAACTCGACGCACTCGAACCGGCGAGCCGGTCCACGCTGCTCGACCGGCTGCGTGCCCAGCTGTCCGACGACGCCGGGCTGATCACCCTGCTCGCCGGCAACCGGGCCGAGGCCATCGCCGGGTGGCGACGACGGCTCGCCGCGGCGCCCGGCGACATGCGTGTGGTGCACAGCCTGGCGATCGCGTCCTTCTGGCACGCAGAGGAACTCGAGGACACCGGCGCGTGGGAGCAGGCCGAGCAGGTCTGGCGCACCGCACTGGCCTGCTGGGCGGTGCTGCTCACCGACGACGAGCACTGGGCGGGCTGGCGCCAGACCAGGGCCGCGAGCTACGGCCACGCGGTCACCCCGGCCGACACGGCGCGACTGCGTGCCGAGCTGGGGAGACGCCTCGTCGACCTGCTGGTGGGTCACGCCGAACGGCACGCGGGTGCCGGCCGGACCCGGCAGGGGGACGCCTACCGGGAGCTGGTCTCCTTGCTGGAAACCGAACTCGAGGCCGCGCAGAGTGTGAAGGAGGCCGGTGGTCTGCCGCTGCGCGGTGAGCCGGCCAGCACGGTGGCACTGGGGCCCGCGTACCTGCGCGTGGTCGGACACCAGCAGGAGTTCGGCAGGTTCGTCGCGAACTCCGACCCGACGGACGTGTGCGAGGACGAGTCGATGCGTGCGGTGCTGCGCCGCGTGCGGTGGTCGTTCTCCGAGCTGGCCACGGCGTTCTCCGCCTTCGAGCACCACCGCTTCGACGGTGCGCTGCGGGCGTTGCCGGAGGTCCACCTCCGCAGACGGGTGGACCTGCCGGCCGACTGCGTCGGACCTGACACCGCCGGTCACGGCGAACCGGACTCCTGCGAGCACTGCCGGACGTTCTTCGAGCACAACCCGGCCTACACGTACCTGCCGCAGCGCCGTGCCAGGCTCGCGCAGGACGCGGTGGAACTGGCCGTCCGCGCCCACCTCTCGATCGCGCGCGGTCTGCTGGCCGCCAGCACACAGATGGACCGGGCGACGGCTGAGCTCGCCGCCGCGATCGCGGTCTCGGCCAACGCGACCATGACGGTCCGCACCCGCAAGGCGGTGATGCGGATGGTCCTGGGCCGGGTGGACGCGCTCGCCGAGACCGGCCGGCAGCAGATCCACCGGCTCGACGAGGCGATCGTCCTGGTGGAGAAGGCGTTGCCCGTGGTGGGACCGGCCGGGCGGGAGACGCTCAACCTGAAGCTGATGGACCTGTTGACAGACCGGGCGGTGTGGTTCGGCTCCGGCTGCCGGAGCTTTGGCGTCGCGCCGGACTTCGCACGCGCGATCAGCGATCTGCACCGTGCGCTCGAGCTGTACCCGGAGTCGGCCAGGGCCAGGGGCAACCTGGCACGAGCGCTGCACGGCGTCCACGACGAGCGCCCCGAGGACGACATGGCCGGCCGCCTTGACCTTCTGCGGCAGGCGCTCGCGAATGTACACATCGGACTGGAGCACGCGCCGACCAACAGTCGGTTGCGGGACACTCTCCGCGATGTGCTGAGCGATGTGGGAACGCTCCTGCTGGCCGACCTCACCATGCCTGAGTTGGGCAAGCTGGCCGAGAGCTACCGCGATCTCCCCCCGGACGCCCCGGAGGGGTCCGGCGCGCTGGTCGAGCAGGCGCTTCGGCGCCGCGCGGAGGGCGACCTGACCGGCTGTGCCCGCGACCTGGTCCGGGCCGTTCGCGCGGACCCGGCCGACTCACCGACGCGGAAGCTGCTGCTCGACACGCTCGAGGTGTTGACCGCCGAACTAGGCCCCGAAGGGAACTCCGCAACGTGATCAAAGATCCACTGACCGCCTGGCAGGGACAGTTCCCCTACGACGCGCTCGCACCGGTCGGCATCACGCCGCAGTCGTCACAGGCCGAGGTCAAGGATGCCTCGTACGCGCTCATGACCGGCAAGCTGATGCGTGAGCCCGCGGTGCAGAAGGCGTGGGACGAGCTGCGCGACCCACTGCGCAGGCTGATGGTGGACATCCAGCTGTACAACCTGGACCCGGTCGAGGAAGCCGGCAAGGCCATGGCGCGGGTCGAGGCCGAGAGGGCCGCGATCGGTGAGCCACCCGAACTCGCCGATGCCTTCACCATGCCGACCGACCTGCTCGACGAGCTGACCGGCGAGCTCACCCCGGTCCACCCGGAACCCCCGCCACCCGTGGTCGCACCGCCGGACCTGGCGGCGTTCCCGCCCTTGCCCATGGTCAACCGCCTGATCCGGTTCGATCGATAAACGCTGGGAGTACTCGATGGGTCGAAGCAACCGACAGCGGCGGGTCAGAAAGCAGACCGCCGCACAAAGCCCAGCTGTGCCACCGGACGGCGACCTACTGGGCACGCTGGCGAAGACGAGAACCGAGACCGTCTCGCTCCTGCGCGGCATGGACGCACACCGGGCGCACATGGAGGCCACGCTCAGGGAGATCAACCGGCACGAGCTGGACATCGGTCGTCTGCTGAACGGGATCGCGGACGTCCTCGACACGTTCGACCGGCTGCTCGCCTACGACGGCGACGACGTCGAGGCCTACCGCGCCAGCGTGCGCAAGACCTCCGACCTGCTGGTGGATGTGCTGTGCAACAACAGCGGGATGGAGCTGATCGGCCGCTCGGGTGAGATCGCCGACCCGGCGACGCACCAGGTGGTCGTCCTCCAGGACGGGAGCGACCTCCCACAGGACACGGTGATCAGAGTGATCGAACGCGGTATCCGCTACCGGGGGGACCTGATCCGCCCGGCGTCGGTGATCGTCTCATCCGGGAAGGAACAGAACGCATGACCGACATCGGCATCGATCTCGGCACCACCAACTCCGTCGTCGCCAAGTACGACCCGGAGCAGTCGAGCGCGACCGTGGTGCCCGTCGGCGGCGCGCGGTCGACACCGTCGGTGGTCAGCCTGCGGCAGCGCGACGGGCGGGAGGAACTGCTCGTCGGCACGCCGGCGTTGAACTGGGCCAAGCGCGACCCGGTGAACACCATCCTGTCGGTGAAACGCCTCATGGGCCGGGACTTCGCGGACAAGGACGTCGAGCAGGCGAGGGCGCGGCGCAGTTACAAGATCGTTCCCGGCGAGGGTGACGACCCGCGCGCGCATGTGGTCATCGGCGACCGGAGCTACGCGCCGGCGGAGGTCTCCACCATGATCCTGGAACGCCTGCGCCAGGGCGCCGCCGAGAAGCTCAAGGAGGACATCACCCACGCCGTGCTCACCGTGCCGGCCTACTTCAAGGAGTCGCAGCGAGCGGCGACCCGTGAGGCGGGGGAGCACGCTGGGCTGATCGTGAAGCGGGTCATCGACGAGCCGACCGCCGCCGCGATCGCGTTCGGTCTCGAGCTACGGGAGGGAGACCGGCGTCGGGTGCTCGTCTACGACCTCGGCGGCGGCACCTTCGACATCTCGATCCTGAACACCACCCGGGACGCCGATGGCAAGAACCACTTCCAGATCCTGTCCTTCGTCGGGGACAACTGGCTCGGTGGCGACGACTTCGACCTGCTGATCATCAACAAGATCATCGACTGGGTCCGCCGGGAGGCCGCGGTCGACCCGTCCACGGACCCCGAGTTCCTGTTCTATGCCAAGAAAGCCGCCGAGGAGGCCAAGCGCGAGCTCGGCGAGGTCGACTCGACCGACATCATCATCCCGGCCGCGTTCCGGTCGGCGGGCGGCGCGGTCGACGTCGAGATGACCCTCACGAGGGCGGAGTTCGAGGACCTCATCGAGCCATTGGTGGACAAGACGATCGCGCTCGTGCGCACCGCGCTGGAGGAGCAGAACCTTTCCACCGACGACATCTCCGACGTGCTGCTGGTCGGTGGGTCCACACTGGTGCCGAAGGTGTACGAGTCCGTGGAGTACTTCTTCGGCAAGGGCAAGGTACGCAAGGACATCGACCCGATGGAGTGTGTCGCGCTCGGTGCCGGCATCCTCGCCAGCACGTTGCACGGTGTGGAGTGCCTCGCCTGCGAGAAGATCAACGACGAGTCGGCGACCGAGTGCGCGTCCTGCCAACAGAGCCTGGTGAACGCGCGGTCGGCCGGTGACACCCACATCTACGACGTGACCGGCCAGGCGCTGGGTGTCGCCGCCGTCAAGAAGTCACAGGCGGACACGTTCGTGCCGATCATCCCCAAGGGCACACCGTTCCCGTTGACCGAGCCGATGAGCCACACGTTCGAGGCCATCGACGGCAGGTTGATCCGCGTCCCCGTGTACGAGGGGGACAGTCCGATCGCGAGCAAGAACACCGAGCTGGGAGTGATCGAGTACGAACTTCCCGAGGAGATCGACATACACACCAGGGTCGAGGTGGCCTTCCTGTACGACCGCAACCGCGAACTGCATGTCGCGATCGCCGTACCGGGCACGTCGCTGGAGTACCGCAAGAAACTTCGGCACGACGCCGCCCGCACCGAGGCACCGACGCAGGTGCCCACCGACGGGGAGGAGGACGACGCGAGCTACCGGGAGAGCCTCGTCTACGTCGAGGAGGTCACCCGGCGGTTCCTGCGCACCTACGAGCAGTACCTCGATCCGTCGCAGGCGATGAAGATCCGCGGCGACCTCGACCGGGCCCAGCAGACGCTGGTGTTCTCCGACCCCGCGGAGTGCCGGCGGATGATCAGCGTGCTGCAGTCGGACATCTTCGGCTCCGGCATCGCCTCGCAGCTCTACATCGCCGAGCGGGCGGCGGAACGCGCCCCCGCGACCGACGCCAAACAGATCAACCAGGCGATCGTCACGCTCCAGCAGTCGCACGCGCAGGGCAGGCGGGAAGCGGTCGTCGAGCAGGCCCAGGTGCTGAAGCTGATGGTCGCCAAGGTCGGTCAGCAGTACGACGTCGCCGAGATCGCCGACGCGGAGGACTTCGCCGGCCTGCTCAAGGTTCTGGACGAGGCCTAGGACCCGACGTGGCGGAGATCGACATTGGGGTGGACTTCGGCAGCACCGAGCTGCGCGTCGCCTACTCACCGACCGGTGAACCGCCGCGGTTCCTGACACTGAGCGGTGCCGACTGGCCGTGGCTGCTGTGCGAGCCGGCCGGCAGAGGGTTGCTCCCGTTCTCCTTCCCCAGCCTGAAGAGCAAACTCGGGGTGGCCGAGACCGTGGGTGCCGTCGCGCCGGCCGAAGTGATGCTCCGCGCACTCGAAACGGTTCGCACGCGAGTCACGCGGGAGACGTCGGGGAAGATTCGACAGACCGTGATCAGCGTGCCGGCCAGGTACGTCGCGACGCAACGCACGGCTCTGACGGAGGCGGCCAGCGCGGCCGGACTCGGCGAGATCAGCCTCATGTCCGACTCGGTGGCCGCGGTGATCGGTCATGTCGGGAACGAGCGAACCGGCACGTTCCTGGTGTACGGCATGGGGTACAGCGGGTTCGAGGTCGGCCTGGTCCGTGCCGTGCGTGGCCGCTACCGGGTGCTCGGCTACGAGGGAGCGAACGCGCCGGGCGGAGACACTCTCGACGAGCAGGTGCTGGGCACCTGGCTGTTCACGCTACGCCAGCACAGTGCACTGCCAGACGCGGTGCGGCAGGGCGAGCCGGGCTGGCTACGACTGCGGGAAACCGCTGACCGGGTCAAGAGACAGTTGGCCGCGGGTGGCCCGGTGCTGTTCCCGATGTACGTTTCCGGCCCGGACCGCGCACTGCAGTTCGCCGTCCACTTCGAACAGGAGCCGTTCGACGCCGCGGTCCGGGGTCTGACCGCACGGACCCTCGACCGCGTGGACGTGATGTTCGAGCAGGCCGGCATCAGCCGGGACACCACGGAGGAGGTGCTGCTGGTCGGCGGCAGCACCAGGATGCCACGGCTGCGCACCCTCGCGGCCGGGCTCGGTTCGCTCGTGTCGACGCGACCGGAGGTGGTGGCTCTCGGTGCGGTCCGGTGGGCTCGTCAGCTCACCGGCCGGTCCAGTGCGGCCTACGAGGAGCAGCCGAGTCCGGCCGCTCCCGAGCAGGCCGAGCCGATGCGTGACGCCACGCCACTGGCGACCACAGTGCTGACCGTGCCGGCCACCGGCGTGCCCGCTGAACCGTCTGATGTGGACAAAGCGCGGCAGCTGTTCGAGAACGGGCGCCTCGACGAGGCCACGCAGGAGCTGCACAAGCTGATCGCCGAGGCGCAGGACCTGCTGTCCGAGATCGCCGCGACCCGGTCGCGGCTCCGCGCGGAGAACGGCACCGCGGTGGACGAGCTGCTGACGTTGGCCGGATCCAAGATCGACAAAGGCCAGTTGCAGGAGGCCATCAGCCTGGCCCACATGGCATGGGCTCGCGAGGCCAGCCGTGCGGACGTGTTCGACCGGATGATCGAGATCCACTGTGAGGCGGCCATGGCCTCCCCGGGCCTCATGACCTTCCCTCGGGACGAGAACTGGCTTCGGTGCGCCCTGCAACACGATCCGAGCAACCAACGCGTCCGCGCCCTGCTCGCCGAGCGGACGTACGTGCACGGCACCGCGCTGAACCGGGCCGGCAGGAAAGACGAGGCCCGCCGGGCTCTCGAGGCCGCCCTCACGTGGAACCCGGACCACGACCTCGCGGAGAGCCTCCTCCATCGCCTCTCCGCCCGCGGCTGAGCGGGCCGCGAAAACCTGTTGGTGGAACACGGTGACGACTGCTACGTTGCCGGCGGCCGTGCGAGAGACCGAGGAGGTGGTACCCGTGAACGTTTCGACATGGGTGCTCCCCTCTGGGGTCACGGTCGGGCGATAGGTCGTCCGGGAGCGCCGTTTCACGAGCACTCCCGAAAGGCACGACCGTGCGATTCACTTCCGAACAGCGCCTCGACGACGGCGTCCTCGAACGCGAGTTCACCCTCGGTGAGATCCCCGGCATCCTGTGGACGCCCGCATCCGCACCCTCACCGGCCCCGCTGATCCTGATGGGCCACCCCGGCGGACTGCACATGATGTACCCCCGACTGGTGGCCAGGGCTCGGCACGCCGCGGCGGAGGGCTTCGCCGCGGCCACCATCGAGCTCCCCGGGAGCGGTGACCGGCCCCGCGTCCCGGCCACCGAGCAGGCCCGCGCCGACCTGCGCCGGGCGCTGGAGGCCGGCGAACCGGTCGACGACGAGATCGTCGACCGGCTCGTCCTCCCGCTGGTCGACAAGGCGGTCCCGGAATGGCGGGTCACCCTGGACGCCCTCCTTGCGCTGCCCGAGATCGGCGGGCCGGTCGGGTACTCGGGAGGGGTGATCGCCATCGGCGTCCGGCTGGCCGTGGTCGAGCCGCGTATCCTGGCCGCCGGTCTGTTCGCCGGGAGTTTCGTGCCCCGCGCCATGTTCGAGGAGGCCCGGCAGGTCACCATTCCGCTGCACGTCCTGCTGCAGTGGGACGACGAGGGAAACGACCGGCAGATGGCCCTGGACCTGTTCGACGCCTTCGGCTCCAAGGAGAAGACGCTGGAGGCCAATATGGGCGGGCACACCGGCGTCCCGCGGTTCGCGGGGGAAGCCGCGAACAAGTTCTTCACCCGGCACCTGAAGTGACGCCGACCCGTCAGGCCGGCAGCGGACGGTAGGAGCCCTCGGCCGGTGGTGCCGTCCGCGTTGCCGGTTTCGCCAACGTCATCCGGAAAGGACAACGGCGGCGGTCAGCTCGCGGCGCCACCGGCCGAAGATCTTGGGTTGGTTCATCGCGAACACGGCGACCGCGCGGTCGGCGCGCCGGTACACGGCGGTGAACCGTCGCGCCGCGGGGTCACCCTCGACGATCTCGATGTGGTCGCCGTCGCGGTGGTGACCCGCGAACTGTAGGCGGGCGCCGTACTGGTCGGACCAGAAGTAGGGGGCGCGGGGGTTCGCCGTGTGCTCGTGGCCGAGCAGGGTCGCCGCGGCGGTGGCTGGTTGTTCGAGCGCGTTCGTCCAATGTTCCAGGCGCACCGCCCTGCCGGCGTACGGGTTGTCGGCCACGGCGCAGTCGCCGGCGGCCACCACGGACGGGATGTTGGTCGCGCACCGGGCATCCGTGCGAACGCCTCGGGTCAGTTCGATTCCGGAGCCCGCCAGCCATTCGGTGTTCGGCACGGCGCCGACGCCGACGACGACGACATCGGCCGGCAGTTCGCGGCCGTCGGTGAGCAGCACCGACCGCACACGATCGGTGCCCGCCAGGTCGGCCACGCCGGTGCCGGTGATCAGCTGGACGCCGTGGTCGCCGTGGAGCTGCGCGCACACCTGGCCGAGTTCGGCACCAAGTGGGCCGGCCATCGGCACGGGCAGCTGTTCGACGACGGTGACCGTCAGCCCGAGCGTGCGTGCCGTGGAGGCGACCTCGGCGCCGATGAACCCGCCGCCGATGACGACGAGGTGTGCGCCGGGCACCAGCTCGGCCCGCAGTGCGACGGCGTCGTCCAGGGTGCGCAACGTGTGGACACCCGGGACGGTTCGACCTGGCAGGAGGCGGGCGCGTGCGCCGGTCGCGAGGACGACGCCGTCGGTCACGATCCGTTCGCCGGAGTCGAGCACGACCGAGCGCAGTGCGGGGTCCAGGGCTTCGGCTCGGTGGCCGAGGCGCCAGTCCAGGTCGAGGTCGGCGTCGTCGCTCGTGACCAGCGCGAGGTCGGCCTCGGAGATCGCGCCGGCGAGGAAGTCCTTCGACAGTGGCGGCCGGTCGTAGGGCCGATGCGGCTCGTCGCCGATGACGACGATGTTCCCGTCGAAGCCGCGTTCCCGCAGTGCCCTGGCCGAGGAGACACCCGCCAGCGAGGCACCGACGATGGCGATCGTGTTCATCAGACCCCGACCCGTTCGACCGCCGCGTCGACGTAGATGTGGCCGTCGACCACGACGACGTGGTGGGTGCGCACGGGGTTCTTCGCGGGGAGGCCGCTCGGTGCGCCGGTGCGCAGGTCGAAACAGGAGGCGTGGAGCGGGCATTCGACGAAGCAGCCCTCCAGCCAGCCGTCGGCCAGTGAGGCGTCCTGGTGGGTGCAGGTGTCGTCGATGGCGTAGAGCGTGCCGTCGACGTTGAAGACCGCGATCGGCACGTCACCGGCGATTCTGACGGCTTCGCCGGCAGGGAGGTCCTGGAGAGCGCAGACGGGAATCATAGGTAAGCTCCGTTGCGTATTGCACAACTACACGTGTTATACGCAACAGCATGCGACGAGTGGTCGGCGACGGTCAAGGGGTGAGGGCAGGAAATTGCATATTATGAGAGAGTTGCGGTATGCGGAACAGTGAGCCCTCGCGCGGCGGGGTGCAGTCGGTCGATCGTGCGATGGCGATCCTGGACATGCTCGCAAGACAGGGCGAGGTCGGCGTCACCGAGATCGCCCACGGGCTCGACGTGCACAAGTCGACCGCGTTCCGCCTGGTCGAGGCGCTCGAGGCGTGGCAGTTGGTGGAGCAGGTCAGCGAGCGGGGGAAGTACCGGCTGGGGTTCGGGATCGTCCGGCTGGCCGGCGCCACGACCGCGAGGCTCGATCTCTCGCGGGAGAGCCGGGTGGTGTGCGAGCGGCTCGCGGCGGAGCTCGACGAGACGGTGAACGTGGCCATCGTGGACCAGGGGCAGGCGACCAACGTCATGCAGGTCTACGGTTCGGCGGCGGTGACGGCGCGAAACTGGATCGGACAACGCACCCCGATGCACGCGACGTCCAGCGGCAAGGTGTTGCTCGCCTGGTCGGCGGACGAGGAGGGCGAGCTCGCGCTGGGCGAGCTGATCCCGTTCACCCCGAACACGCGTACGGACCGGGCCAAGCTCGCCGACGAGCTGGCCGAGGTACGCGAGCGCGGCTGGGCGTGCACCGTCGAGGAGCTGGAGGTCGGTCTCAACGCGGTCGCCGCACCGATCCGCGCCGCCGACGGCGGGGTGGTCGCGGCGCTCAGCGTCTCCGGCCCGGCCTACCGGGTCGAGCCGGCGTCCTACTCCGCCATCGCCGAGAAGGTCGTCACCGGCGCGGACGAGATCAGCTTCCGGATCGGCTACCTCGGCCCTCGCTAACGCTCGACCTGCCTAGGCTTTGCCTGCCGGTGTCCCGAAAGACGCGACCGGGACGTTCAACCCAGATCACCGATGATCATGCTGCCCGCGCGTGGTTCTGTGGATCCGGCGGGCGAAGCCCGCTTCGCGGGCGGTTTCCGTGCGCTGAAGCCCGCCTTCCTCGCCGCCGGCGTGAGCAAGGCGTCCATCACCACACCGCCCGGGAAGCCGGGTGCTGTTTGCGTCACCGGCGCTGTCTCGAAAGACGCTTTCAGGCCGTTGAACGTCATCGGCGCGTCTTTTGAGACATCGGCGATGCCGCGAACGCGTCTTTCGGGACGCGCGCTCAGGCCTCAGGGGAAGACGACCGTGCTGTTGCCGTTGAGGAGGACGCGGCGTTCGCAGTGCCAGCGGACCGCTCGGGACAGGGCCAGTGCCTCGGCGTCACGGCCGACCGTCTGGAGGGCGCGCGGGTCGTAGGTGTGGTCGATCCGGATCACCTCCTGCTCGATGATCGGGCCTTCGTCCAGGTGCGGGGTCACGTAGTGCGCGGTCGCCCCGACGAGCTTCACGCCGCGGTCGTAGGCCTGGTGGTAGGGCTTGGCGCCCTTGAACCCGGGCAGGAAGGAGTGGTGGATGTTGATCGCCCGGCCGTGCAGGGCCTTGCACATCTGGTCGGACAGCACCTGCATGTACCTGGCGAGCACGACCAGCTCCGCGCCGTACTCCTCGACGACCTCCAGCAGGCGTGCCTCGGCCTGGGGTTTGGTCTCCGGTGTCACCGGGATGTGGACGAACGGCAACCCGGCCGCGTCGGCCATTTGGCGTAGGTCCTCATGGTTGGACACCACCGCGACGATGTCGCCGCCGAGACTGCCCGCCCGCCAGCGGAAGATGAGGTCGTTGAGGCAGTGGCCCTGCTTGGACACCATGACCAGGATGCGGGCGTCGCGGTCCGGGGCGAAGGTGTAGGTCATCGCGAAGTCGGCCGCGATGGGTTCGAAGCCGCTGGTCAGCTCGTCGACGTCGACGTCGGCGTCCGTGGTGAGCTTGGTGCGCAGGAACAGGCGCTTGCGTACCGGGTCGTCGAACTGCTGGTACTGCTCGATGTTCGCGCCGTGCTCGAAGAGGTAGGCGCTGACCGCGTGGACGATCCCGCTGCGGTTGGGACAGTCCAGAGTGAGCGTGAACGATCGCGTCATAGTGGTACTCCGTCAGCATTCCACGATGTTGAGAGCCAGCCCGCCCCGGGCGGTCTCCTTGTACTTGTCCTTCATGTCCGCCCCGGTCTCGCGCATGGTCTTGATCGCCTTGTCCAGCGAGACGTGATGGCGGCCGTCGCCGCGAACCGCCATCCGCGCGGCGGCGATCGCCTTGACCGAGGCGATGGCGTTGCGTTCGATGCAGGGGATCTGCACGAGCCCGCCGACGGGGTCGCAGGTCAGGCCGAGGTTGTGCTCGATGCCGATCTCGGCCGCGTTCTCGACCTGCTCCGGCGTGCCGCCGATGATCTCGGCGAGGCCGCCGGCCGCCATCGAACACGCGGAGCCGACCTCGCCCTGGCAGCCGACCTCGGCGCCGGAGATCGAGGCGTTCTTCTTGAACAGAGAGCCGATCGCCGCAGCCGTCAGGAGGAACCTGATGACCGCGTCGTCGGAGAAGGCGGGCAGGAACTTCTGGCCGTAGTGCAGGACCGCGGGCACGATCCCGGCGGCACCGTTGGTCGGGGCCGTGACCACCCGCCCGCCCGCGGCGTTCTCCTCGTTCACGGCGAGGGCGAAGAGCGTGACCCACTCCATCGCGTCGGGTTCACCGGAGTCGCGTTCGAGCTGCCGGCGGAGGTCGTCCGCGCGCCGGCGCACCTTCAGCCCGCCGGGGAGGACACCGCCGGTGTGCATGCCGCGGTCCACGCATTCCCGCATGACGGACCAGATCCGGAGCAGCCCGGCGCGGATTTCCGTTTCGCTACGCCAGGACGTCTCGTTGGCCAGCATGATGTCGCTGATCCGGAGCCCGGTTTCGCGCGTGTGGGCGAGCAGTTCGTCGCCGGTGTCGAAGGGGTAGCGCACCGGGGTGGGATCCGCCACCAGCACGCGCTGACCGGTTTCGTCCTGGTCGAGGACGAAACCACCGCCGACCGAGTAGTACTCGCGGCGTTCGAGGATGTCTCCGTCCTCGCCAAAGGCGTGGAAGACCATGCCGTTGCTGTGGAAGTCGAGCCTCTTGTTGCGGTGCAGCACGATGTCGTCATCGACCGAGAAGGCGATCGTGTGTTTGCCGAGCAGGGCGATCGTGCCGTCCGCCCGGGTCGCGACGACCGTCGGATCGGCGGCGACCGGGTCGACGAGGTGTGGCTGCTCTCCGGACAGTCCCAGGACGACGGCCTTGACGCTGCCGTGCCCGTGACCGGTGGCGCCGAGTGAGCCGAACAGCTCGCAGCGCAGTTTCGCGGTTCTGGAAAGGACACCGGAGTCCGCCAGACGGGAGGCGAACAGGTAGGCGGCCCGCATCGGACCGACCGTGTGCGAGCTGGACGGCCCGATGCCGACCTTGAACAGGTCGAAGACGGACACCGTCATGACTGGCTCCGGGCCAGTGGAGTCTGACGCATCGGACCTCCTGATGTTAGATTAGTATATCAGTTGTCGTGCTCAGATATGCAACGGTGACCGCTCGTGGTTTTCAGGGGTTAGGATGGGGATCGTGACCGCTCAAGCACAGCAACTCGAGGGAGCGCCGCTCTCGCTGGCCGATCGCGCCTACGCCGCGATCCAGGACCGGCTGATCATGCTGGACATCCCGCCCATGGCGCCGATCGACGACGGCGCGCTCAGCGAGTCGCTCGGGCTCGGGCGCACCCCCGTTCGGGAGGCGCTCAAACGGCTGGAGGTGGACCGGCTGGTCGTCTCGTATCCGCGGCGTGGCACGTTCGCCACCGGTGTCGACATCACCGATCTCGCCTACATCTCCGACATCCGGGTCCAGCTCGAGCCGCTGGCCGCCCGGCGTGCCGCGGAGAGCGCGGGCGTACGGTCCGGGCTCGCCGAACTCGCGGACGACATCGCCGATCTCGACGTGCTGGCCCTCGAACGCAACGAGCTGATGCGGTGGGACCTGCGTGTCCACCGCGCGATCTATCGCGCCGCGGGCAACCCGCACCTCGAGGACACCCTGATCCGCTACAACAACCTGGCGACGCGGATCTTCTGCCTGTTCCTCGAGCGCATGCCACACTTCGACCGGCACGTCGGCGAGCACGTGACCCTGCTGCGGTCGATCGCGGACGGCGACGCGGACACCGCCTCGGATCTGGCCCGCGACCACGTCACCGGTTTCGAGAAGGCGATCAGGGCCATCATCTGAGCGGATCATGGTGGGGTCGCGGCGTTGATCGTGTGCCGGAGCAGCAGTGCGGTGGTGACTGGACCGACACCGCCCGGGACTGGGGTCAGGGCCGCGGCTCTTCCGGACACTGCCTCCTGGTCGACATCGCCCACGAGCCCGCCGTCCGCGGTTGGGTTGGTGCCGACGTCGATGACGACGGCGTGCGGGTTCACGTGTTCAGCGGTGATCAGGCCGGGCCTGCCCACGGCCGCCACGAGGACGTCCGCGCTCCGGGTGCACTGCGCGAGGTCGGCGGTGCGGCTGTGGCAGATCGTCACGGTGGCGTCCCGTGCCAGGAGGAGGTGGGCCACGGGTTTGCCGACGACGTTGGAGCGGCCGACCACCACGACTCGGCGCCCCGCGAGGGGTATCTCGTAGTGGTCGAGTAGTGCCATCACCGCCGCGGCCGTCGCAGGCGGGTGGGCGGGAAGTCCGGCGGTGAGGCGACCGAGCGAGAGCGGGTTCGCGCCGTCGACGTCCTTCTCCGGACTGATGGCCGCCGCCAGCTCCTCGAACCGGGCGCCTGCGGGCAGCGGGGTCTGCAGGATGATCCCGTGCACCGTCGGGTCGGCGCTCAGACTCTCCAGCTCGCCGAGGATCCCGGCCGCTCCTGGCTCGACGATGTCGCACAGCAGACCGCTTCGGGCGGCGGTCTTGGCGATCGAGCGGACGTACCAGGCGCTGGACTCGTCGTCGGTGGCGACCACGACCGCGAGGCGGGGATGGATGTCCGACATGGAGCCGAGTGCGGCGGCATCGGTACTGACACTGGCGCGGATCTGCCGGGCCAGCTCAGCTCCACTGAGGATGGTTGTGGTCACCGCGAGATCTGCTTCCGGACCTTGGTGGTGACGTCGTCGGCCCGTGTCATGGCCTGGTCGACGGTGGCGGTCGCCGCCGTCAGCTCGTCCCGGACCCCGGCGTCGGTGATGCCGGCGAGGTTGATCTCCACGTTGACCCGCGCCGTGGACAACGCGGCCCTGGCCGCGTCGGCGGCCGCGGCGACGTCGCTGATCACGTTGGGGTTGCCGATCGGCTGGAGGCGTTCGGCGAGGCTGATGATCTGTTTCGCCACCGCGATGACGCGGGCGGGGACCCGCCCGGCCTCGACCAGCGCGGTGCGGATCGCCTGGGACCTGGCCACCTTCTCGCCGTCCGTCGACTTCGGCAGCGCGTAGGCCCGGGTGACGGCCCCGAACGCGGCGGCGTCCCGCTCGGCCAGCGTGAGCGCGAGGGCACGCAGTTCGTCCGCGTTGTCCCGCACCTGCGTGATCGTGGTGGCGTTCTCCCGGTACTTCTCGCCTTCGCTGTACCGGGCGACCATCGCCACCAGCGCGGCGCCCTGCGCGGCGTGCAGCGCGGCCGTGGCGCCGCCACCCGGGACCGGTGCCCGGGCGGCGAGCGCGTCGAGGAAGTCTTCGATCCTGTCGTTGCGCATGAGGGTCCTTTCAGCGACGGATGCGCAGCATTTCCGGGTCGACCAGCGGCTCGGCCGCCACGGTGGCACGCACTCGGCGGCCGAAGTAGTTGATCTCGACCTGCGTGCCGACGGTCGCGGTGGCGGGCAGCCACGCGTAGGCGATCGGCATGCCCAGCGTGTGCGCGAACGCGGCGGACGTGACGTACCCGGCAGCCACGCCGTCGAGGTACACCGGTTCGTTGCCGAGGACCACGCTGCGGCCGTCGTCGATCGTCAGGCACGACAGTCGTCGGGTGACGGTGTCCGCGGTGACGTCGGCGATGGCGTCCCGGCCGACGAAGTCACCCTTCTGCTTGCGCACCGCGAACCCGAGTCCCGCCTCGTACGGGTTGTGCTCGGTGGTCATGTCCGTGCCCCAGGCCCGGTAGCCCTTCTCCAGCCGCAGGCTGGTGAAGGCCGCGCGCCCGGCGGCGACCACCCCGAGCGGGCGGCCGGCTTCGAAGAGCACGTCCCACAGCCGCTGCCCGTACTCGGCGCTGGTGTAGATCTCCCAGCCCAGCTCGCCCACATAGGACAGACGCATGGCGGTGACCGGGATCCCCGCGATGTGGGCGGGCACGCACCGGAAGTACTTCAGCGCTTCGTTGGAGAAGTCGTCGCGGCTCAGCGGTTGTACGAGGTCCCGGGCGAGCGGGCCCCAGACACCGATGCAGCACGTGCCGCCGGTGATGTCGCGGATCCGCACGTCCGGGTCGGCCATGGCGCGGAAGTAGGCGAGATCCAGGTTGCCGTTGGCGCCGACCTGGAACCGGTCGGAGGCCAGGCGTGCCACGGTGAGATCGCTGCGGACGCCACCGGCGTCGTCGAGGGCGAGCGTGTAGGTGACCGAGCCGACGGACTTGTCCATCTTGGACGTCGTGAGCCGCTCCAGGAACGCGACGGCCCCGGAACCGGTGACCTCCAGGCGTTTGAGCGAGGTCATGTCGTAGAGGGCGACGGCCGTGCGGGTCTTCCAAGCCTCGACCGCGGCGATCGGGGAGTGGAACATCGCCGACCACGGATCCCGCGCGGGTGGCTGCCATTCGGCGGGCAGGTCCTTGACCAGGTGCGCGTTGGCCTCGTACCAGTGCGGCCGCTCCCAGGCGTGGGACTCCAGGAAGAACGCGCCGAGCTCCTTCTGCCGTCCGTGGAACGGGCTCACGCGCAGGTCCCGCGGTGACAGCTTGGGCTGCAGCGGGTGCAGTACGTCGTAGATCTCGACGAAGTTGCGCTGTGAGGTCTCGTCGACGTAGGCGTCCGTCGTCTCGATCTCGTCGAAGCGGTGCACGTCGCAGCCGTGCAGCGCGATCTCGCTGTGACCGTCCACAAGTAACTGCGCGACCGCGCGTGCGACGCCGGACGAATGCGTGACCCAGACGGCCTCGGCGAGCCAGAAGCCGGCGACGTCGGGGGACTCGCCGATCAGCGGGCCGCCGTCCGGGGTGAAGGAGAAGATCCCGTTGAACCCGGTCTCGATCTTGGCCGACCTCAGCGCGGGCAGCAGCGACTGGCTGTCCTCCCACGATGGCGCGAAGTCCTCCTCGGTGAAGGGCAGCATCGACGGCATCGCCGACTCGGTGAGATCGTCGACCTCCGGCAGATCCGACAGGCTCACCGGCATCGGGCGGTGCGCGTACGAGCCGATGCCCACGCAGTCCACGTGTTCCCGGTAGTACAGGTCCTTGTCCTGGTGGCGCAGGATGGGGAGCCCGGCCTCGGTCTGCTCGTCGTTGCGGCCCACCAACTCCAGGACCTGCCCGGTGCGGACGTACTGGTGTGCCAACGGCAGGAGGGGGACCCGCATGCCGACCATCTCGCCGATGGCCTGACCCCAGAAACCCGCGCACGACACGACGATGTCGGCGGGGAACTGGCCCGCGGTCGTCCGTACACCGGTGACCCGACCCCCGGTCTGGTCGATGCCGGTGACCCGGACACCGCCGTGGAACCGCGCACCTCGCGCCTCGGCGCGCCGCCGGAGCGCCACGACCGCGCGGGCCGCTTTCGCCAGCCCGTCGGTGGGTGTGTGGAAGCCGCCGAGGATCTGGTCGGGGTCGAGCAGCGGGTGCAGCCGCACGCACTCCTCGGCGTCCACGACCTCACCGGGCACGCCCCAGGACGTGGCCCAGCCCTGCTTGCGGTGCAGGTCGGTGAGGCGTTCCGGGGTGGTGGCCACCTCGAGGCCGCCGACCTGGTTGAAGCACCAGGCGCCGTCGACGTCGAGGCCCTTGAGCTTGTCGACGGTGTAGGTCGCGAACTCCGTCATCGCCTTGGCCGCGTTGGTCTGGAACACGAGGCCCGGGGCGTGGGAGGTCGACCCGCCGGTCAGGGGGAGTGGTCCCTGGTCGAGGACGGTGACCCGGGTCCAGCCGCGCATCGTCAGCTCGTCGGCCAGGTTCGCGCCGACGATGCCGGCGCCGATGATGACGACCTGAGGCGTGGTGCTCATGTGGTCTCCTTACGAGGTGGTGCCGGCGGGCTGGAACTCACACGCCGCGTCCAGGAGCCAGTCGGCGAGGTACCCGGCGAACGACGGCCGCACGAACACGCGGAAGTCGTTGCCCTCACCCAAACCCAGCAGCAGCACCGGGGCCTGGCCGAGGGTGGACTGCGCGGCGGTGCCGGCGGGGAAGGCCGCCGGGTGCAGGTCCAGCGAACAGCCCGTGGCGAGGACGTCCCGCGCGTGGCGGCCGCTGACCCGGATTCTGGTGCGCTGGGCGGAGACGTCGATAGCCGCCCCACCATGGGGCCGAACGGCCGCGCCGAGCCGTGCCTCGAGTTCGTGTGGTGCGGCGGAGACGCTGGTGACGAGCCATTCGTCCGGGCCGAGCCAGATGATCTGGCCGTCGTCGCCGTACACCCAGGTACCTGGTTCCGTGGGAAGTGGCGCGCCGAGCACCGCCGCCGCGGCCCGGGCACCTGGCCCGGTCGGGTCCACCCGCAGATCCGTTGCGGTCACCGGGGACTCCGCTTCCAGGTGCAGCCCGTCCGCGTCGCGGGAGGTGTCGGTCAGCGCGGGGAACCACCGCAGCAGAGGATGGGTGAGGTAGAGGTCAGCCATCGCGGCGTGCTCCTTCCGGGTCGACCAGCACGATTCCGCCGATCTCGGCCGGGACCAGCGCACCGTCGACCGGAATGTGGACGGTGTCGCCGATCCGTGACCGGCCACTTCGGACCAGTGCGAGCGCGAACGGACGCCCAAGTGCGGCGCTGTGATAGCTCGATGTCACGTGACCCAGCATCGGCACGGAGCCGGCGGGCAGGCTCCCGTCCGCCTGGAACTCGATGACCTGCGAACCCTCGGGGAGCTTGGTCAGCGCATCGGTGGGGACGAGCGACACGAGCTGCTTGCGGAGCGGGTTGTTGTTCTCCGCTCGCGCGAACGACCGCTTGCCGATGAAGTCCAGCTTCTTCTTCGACACCGCCCAGCCCAGACCCAGATCGTGCGGGGTGACGGTGCCGTCGGTGTCCTGGCCGACGATCGGATAGCCCTTTTCCGCCCGCAGCACGTGCATGGTCTCCGTGCCGTAGGGGGTGATGCCGAAGCGGGAGCCGGCGGCGAGGAGCCGGAGCCACATCGAGGGGGCGTACCAGGCGCTCACGTTGACCTCGAAGGCCAGCTCGCCGGAGAAGGAGATCCGGGCGACGCGCACCGGCACGCCATCCAGTTCGGTGTCCTGCCAGGACATGAACGGAAAGGCCTCATTGGACACGTCGAGATTTCCGAACACCTCGGCGATGACGTCTCGCGACCGAGGGCCGACGACCGGGAACACCGACCACTGCTCGGTCACCGACGTGAGGTGCACCCGCAGGTCCGGCCATTCGGTCTGGAGCCACTCCTCCATCCAGTCGAGAACACGCGCCGCGCCTCCCGTCGTGGTGATGACCATGAACCGGTCCTCGGCGAGCCGTAGCACCGTGCCGTCGTCGAGCACCATGCCGTCGTTGCCGCACATGACGCCGTAGCGCACGCGACCGACCTTCAACGTGCTCATCATGTTGGTGTAGACGCGGTCGAGCAGCTCGCCGGCGTCCGGTCCCTGCACGTCGATCTTGCCGAGCGTCGAACCGTCCAGGATGCCGACACCGCCGCGGACCGCGGCACACTCGCGCAGCACGGCCGAGTCCATGTTCTCGCCGGCCGCCGGGTAGTACCTGGCCCGCTTCCACTGCCCGACGTCCTCGAACACCGCGCCCGCTTCGACGTGCCAGTCGTGCAGGGCGGTGATCCGCTCCGGGTCGAACAGCTTCCCGCGTTCCCGGCCGGCCAGCGCGGCGAACGCCACGGGCGTGTACGGCGGGCGGAACGTCGTGGTCCCGGTGTGCTCGACCGGCTTGCCGATCAGCTCCGCGATGATCCCCGAGGCGATCACCCCGGAGGTCTTGCCCTGGTCGTGTGCGGTGCCGATCGTGGTGTAGCGCTTGATGTGCTCGACCGACCGCAGCCCGGCGCCGACGGCCCGCTCGATGTCGCCGACGGTCGCGTCTCGCTGAAGGTCCACGAACTGGTGTGCCGGGTCGCCCTCGGTGCGCCAGAGGACGAGCGGCGGAGTGTCCACATCGAACGTGCCGTTCGCGGCACCGACGACCGACACGCCCGGCAGCGACTCACCCGGCCGGAACGCGCCAAGGTCGGCGTCGTAGGTGAGCGCACCCCGCACGTGGCTGAACAGGTGCGCGGTCGGGTTCCAGCCACCGGACACCAGCAACAGGTCACACGGCAGGGAATCGCCGCTCGCGGTCCGCACGCCCGTGATCCGGTCGGTGCCACTGGTACCCACGACCGTGCTGGCCGCGTGCACGGTGACCGAGTCGTACTCGGGTGTCGTCGCCCTGGCGTCGAGCACGGTGACCCGCGCCCCGGCCGCCGCGAGGTCGACGGCGGCGGCGTACGCGGAGTCGTTCGTGGTGAACACGACGATCTCGCGGCCGGTGAGCACTCCGTAGCGGTGCAGGAAGTCGCCTGCCGCGGAGGCGAGCATGATGCCCGGCCGGTCGTTGTCCTCGAACACGACCGGCCGCTCGATGGCTCCGGTGGCGACGACGACGTGGCCGGCGCGGATCCGGTGCACACGCTGGCGCGAGACGTGCCGTGGCGCCGCGTTCCCCAGGTGGTCGGTGCGCCGTTCCAGTGCCAGCACGAACCCGTCGTCGTAGTGGCCGAACGCGGTGGTGCGTTGCAGGTGCAGCACCTCGGGTGCGGCGGCCAGCTCCGCCACCACCTCGGCGACGAACTCGCGTGCCGGTCCGTCACCGACCAGGCTGCCGCCGGGCGTAGCCCGGTCGTCGACGAGCACGACCCGTTCCCCGCGCCGCGCGGCGGATCGCGCGGCTGACAGCCCAGCGGGACCGGCACCGATGACCAGGGTGTCGCAGTGGGTGTGCTTGCGGTCGTACCGCGCGGTGTCGGCCACCTCGGCGAGCCGGCCCTGCCCGCTGACGCCACGCGCCACGAGCCCGTCGGTCAGCTCCACAGTGGACGCGAGCAGCATCGGCTCCGGGAACGGCTCCTCGATCTGCACGACCCCGGTCGGATCCTCGGTCCAGGCGGCCCCGATCCCGCGCGGGCGACCGAACTTCACGCTCGTGCCGACCGCGTGCACGCCGTTGGCCAGCAACGCGGAGGCGAGCGTGTCGCCGGGATGACCCGTGTACCGCACCCCGTCGAAGGTGAAGCTCAAGGTCCGAGTGCGGTCGATGAGGCCGTATCCGTCGACGCGACTCATGACGACCTCTCGCCCATGGGGTAGACGTTCAGGAACTGGTAGGTCGTGGTGTCCCGGACCGCGTTGAACCAGCGCCGGCAGCCGGCGGTGTGGCTCCAGCGTTCCGCGAACGGACCCTTGGGGTTGTCGCGGAAGAACACGAACCGGGCCCATTCCTCATCGGACAGTGCGGCCGGGTCGGCGGGGTAGGCGATGTGTGCCTGGCCGCCGTAGTGGAACTCGACTTCCTCACGGGGCCCACACCATGGGCACTTGATCAGTTGCATGGTCGGCTCCTAGTGGGCGACGGCGGCGGCGCCGTGCTCGTCGACGAGCGCGCCGGTGACGAAACGGTCCAGGCTGAACGGCGCCACGTACGGGTGCGGTTCGCCGGTGGCGATGGTGTCGGCCAGGCACCAGCCCAGACCGGGCGTCGCCTTGAAGCCGCCGGTGCCCCAACCGCAGTTGAGGTAGACGTTGGAGTACGGGGTGGCACCGACGATCGGCGATGCGTCCGGGGTGACGTCGACGATCCCCGCCCAGCTACGCAACAGGTGCGCCCGAGCGAACACGGGGAACAGCTCCACCGCGGCGGCCATCTGCCGTTCGATGATGTGGAACGCGCCGCGCTGGCCGTAGCCGTTGTAGGCGTCGACCCCGGCGCCCATCACCAGTTCTCCCTTGTGTGCCTGGGAGACGTAGACGTGGATCGCGTTGGACATGACGACGGTGGGGTGGACCGGCTCGAGCAGCTCAGAAACCAGGGCCTGCAGCGGGTGTGACTGCAGCGGCGCCGGCACACCGAGCGCGTCCAGCAGCACCGACGTGTGCCCCGCCGCGCAGAGAGCGACCGTGCCGCAGGCGATGTCGCCACGGCTGGTGCGCACGCCCGTGACCCGGTCACCGTCCACAGTGAACCCGGTGACCTCGCAGTCCTGGATCAGGTCGATCCCGGCCTCGTCGGCCCGCCGGGCGAAACCCCATGCGACGTAGTCGTGTTTGGCGATGCCGGCGCGTGGCTGGTAGGTCGCCCCGAGCACCGGGTACCGGATGTCGCCGGAGACGTTGACGATCGGGCAGACCTTGGCGACCTCGTCCGGGTTGAGCCACTCGGCGTCGATGCCGTTGAGCTTGTTCGCCTCCACCCGCCGGACGCTGTCCCGGACGTCCTGCTCGGTGTGCGCGAGGTTGAGCACCCCGCGCTGGGAGAACAGGATCGGGTACCCGAGGTCCTCCTCGAGGCCCTCCCACAGGCCGAGCGCGTGCTCGTAGATCGCGGCTGAGGCGTCCCACAGGTAGTTGGAGCGGATGATCGTGGTGTTGCGGGCCATGTTCCCGCCGGCCAACCAGCCACGCTCCAGCACGGCCACGTTGGTGATGCCGTGGTTCTTCGCGAGGTAGTGCGCGGTGGCCAGGCCGTGCCCGCCCCCGCCGACGATCACCACGTCGTAGGACTTCTTCGGTTCCGGCGTGTGCCAGAGGAAGTCGGGGTGGTCCGGCAGCGGCGCGGTCATGCCGTGATCCCGGGGTAGAGGGGGTGGCGGGCGGCCAGGTCGGCGACCCGGCCGGCGAGGTCGGCGACGGACGAGTCCTGCCGCAGGGCCAGCGCCACGATGTCGGCGACCTCCGCGAAGTCGTCGAGGCCGAAGCCGCGGGCGGCCAGTGCTGGCGTGCCGAGCCGCAGGCCGGAACTGACCATCGGCGGACGCGGGTCGAACGGCACCGCGTTGCGGTTGACGGTGATGCCGACCTCGTGCAGCCGGTCCTCGGCCTGCTTGCCGTCGAGGTCGGAGTCACGCAGGTCCACCAGCACGAGGTGGACGTCCGTGCCGCCGGAGATCACGCCGATGCTCTTCTCCGCCAGCAACCGGTCGGCCAGGATCCGGGCACCGGCCAGCGTGCGTTCCTGCCGTTCCCGGAACTCCGGCTCACCGGCGAGCTTGAACGCGACGGCCTTGCCGGCGATGACGTGCTCGAGCGGGCCGCCCTGCTGGCCGGGGAAGACGCTGGAGTTGAGCTTCTTGGCCAGGCTCCGCTCGGCCAGGATGACCCCGCCCCTCGGCCCGCCGAGCGTCTTGTGCGTGGTCGAGGTGACGACGTGCGCGTGCGGCACGGGGGAGGGGTGCAGGCCGGCGGCCACCAGGCCGGCGAAGTGGGCCATGTCGACCATCAGGTAGGCGCCGACCTCGTCCGCGACCCGGCGGAACTCGGCGAAGTCGAGGTGCCGTGGGTACGCCGACCATCCCGCCAGGATCAGCTTGGGCCTGCGTTCGTGGGCGAGTCGCGCGACCTCCGCCATGTCGACCAGGTGGTCGTCGCGGCGGACGTGGTAGGCGGCGACGTCGTAGAGGCGGCCGGAGAAGTTGAGCTTCATCCCGTGCGTCAGGTGTCCGCCGTGTGCGAGGTCGAGGCCCAGGATCGTGTCGCCCGGCTCGAGCAGCGCCGCCATGGTCGCGGCGTTGGCCTGCGCGCCGGAATGCGGCTGCACGTTGGCGTACTCGGCGCCGAACAGCGCCTTGAGACGGTCGATGGCAAGAGTCTCGATCTCGTCGATGTGCTCGCAGCCGCCGTAGTACCGGCGGCCCGCGTAGCCCTCCGCGTACTTGTTCGTCAGCACCGAGCCCTGGGCCTGCATGACGGCCACCGGCGCGAAGTTCTCGCTCGCGATCATCTCGAGGGTGTCACGCTGGCGGGCGAGCTCCCGTCCGATGGCCGCGTGGACCTCGGCGTCGGTCTCCTGCAGGGAACGCCCGAGGACACGCTCGGGGGTCAACGCCCCCGTGCGGTCGATGGCCACCGACATGCCGCCTCCTGTCTCATACCTTTTACCGAGGATTGATATATCAATTGGCTGTCAGGCTACGTGTGGCGCTGAGCTGGGTCAAGGCTTGCCTCCAGGTGGGTCTCAGGGGCTTGACAGGCCGGGGGGCGCGGCGCAATGTGGTGCGGATCGCTGTTGCATATCACGCAGGAGTTGTGCAATACGCAACTCGACTGGAAAGGGGAGACGAGTGGTACATGAGGTCAACGGGGTCGTGGCCGTCGGCCGCGGCGCGAAGGTCTCCGTCGAGACCGTCCTGGTGCCCGACCCCGGGCCGGGAGAGGCCTTGGTGAAGGTGCGGGCCTGCGGCGTCTGCCATACCGACCTGCACTACCGGGAGGGTGGGATCACCGACGAGTTCCCGTTCCTGCTCGGCCACGAGGCGGCGGGCGTCGTGGAGGCGGTCGGCGACGGCGTGACGGACCTGGCGCCCGGTGACTTCGTCGTGCTCAACTGGCGGGCCGTCTGCGGCGTCTGCCGCTCCTGCCGGCGCGGCAGGCCGTGGTACTGCTTCGACACCCACAACGCGGCCCAGCCGATGACGCTGGCCGACGGCACGCCGCTGACTCCCGCGCTGGGCATCGGCGCCTTCGCCGAGAAGACACTCGTGCACAGCGGCCAGTGCACCAAGGTCGACGCCAGGGTGACCCCGGCGGTCGCCGGCCTGCTGGGTTGCGGCGTGATGGCGGGTATCGGCGCCGCGATCAACACCGGCGGGGTGGGCCGAGGGGACAGCGTCGCCGTGCTCGGCTGTGGCGGCGTCGGTGACGCGGCGATCCTGGGCGCACGGCTGGCCGGGGCCACCACGATCATCGCCGTCGACCTGGATGCCAGGAAACTCGACTGGGCGCGGGGTTTCGGCGCCACACACACGATCGACGCCGGCACCGAGGACGTCGTCGAGGCGATCCGCGCACTGACCGGTGGCCACGGCGCCGATGTGGTGATCGACGCGGTGGGCCGTCCCGAGACGTTCCGTCAGGCCTTCTACGCCCGGGACCACGCCGGCACCGCGGTGCTCGTCGGCGTGCCGACCCCCGAGATGACCCTCGAGCTTCCACTCATCGACGTGTTCTCCCGAGGCGGCGCCGTGAAGTCGTCCTGGTACGGCGACTGCCTCCCGACCCGTGACTTCCCCATGCTCGTCGACCTTCACCTGCGGGGCCGGATCGATCTCGGCGCGTTCGTGACCGAGACGATCGGGCTGGACGACGTCGAGCACGCGTTCGCCGACATGCACGAGGGACGTGTGCTGCGTTCGGTGGTGGTGTTGTGAGCGTCCTGCCCTCCAGTCTGATCCGGACACTGCCCGGCGTCAGCTACACCGACGCGACGATCTTCGAGCTGGAACAGGAGAAGATCTTCGAGCGCATGTGGTTCTGCGCCGTCCGGAGCGCGGACCTACCGGATCCTGGCAACTTCCGCACGGTCCAGGTCGGACGCGAGAGCGTGCTGGTGGCCCGGTCGCGCGACGGCGCCCTGCGGGCCTTTCTCAACATCTGCCGGCACCGCGGCGCGCGACTGTGTGTCGAGGAGACCGGCACGGTGAAGCGGAACTTCCAGTGCCCGTACCACGCGTGGACCTACGGCCTGGACGGCAAGCTCGTCGCGGCCCCGAACCTGACGTCGATGCCGGACATCGACCGCACCGAGTACGGCCTGCGGCCGGTGCACCTGCGGGAGTGGCTCGGCTACGCGTGGCTGTGCCTTGCCGAGGTCCCGCAGTCCTTCGAGGACACGGTGCAGGCGGATGTGACGATGCGGCTCGGCCAGCTCGACGCGATCGACAACTACGAGATCGACGAGCTGGCCCTTGGCAGGCGGATCTCGTACGACGTGCGGGCCAACTGGAAGCTCATCATCGAGAACTTCATGGAGTGCTACCACTGCGCGACGATCCATCCGGAACTCACCGACGTCCTGCCGGAGTTCGCGGACGGGTACGCGGCCCAGTACTTCGTCGGCCACGGCGCCGCGTTCGGGGACGAGGTGCGTGGGTTCACGGTCGACGGCAGTGCCGGCTTCGACCGGCTGGAGCGGGTGGACGAACAGCAGGACCGCCGGTACTACGCCATCACCGTGCGGCCGCAGGTGTTCATCAACCTGGTGCCCGACCACGTGATCGTCCACCGGATGTTCCCGATGGCGGCCGACCGCACTGTCGTCGAGTGCGACTGGCTGTATGCCAAGGACGTCGTGGCGACCGGACGGGACGTGTCGCACTCGGTCGAGCTGTTCCACCGCGTGAACCAGCAGGACTTCGACGCCTGTGAGCGGTGCCAGCCCGCGATGTCCTCGCGTGCCTACGCCCGCGGCGGTGTCCTGGTGCCCTCCGAGCACCACATCGGCGAGTTTCACCAATGGGTCGAGCAGGAACTGGCCCGCTGAGATCAACCAACTCAACGAAGAGGCGGTGGGTGTCGTGCCCGGCAAACTGGAGAGAAGTACGGATCGCGTGGTCTTCGTCGTCGCGGCGGCGGTCGCCGCGGCATTCCTGGGCTGGGGGATGCTCGCAACCGACAGTCTCGGCAGCGTCACCTCGGCGGTGCTCGACTGGTTGATCAGCAACACCGGCTGGGCGTTCCTCCTCGCCGCGACGGGCTTCGTGCTCTTCGCGGTCTGGCTGGCGTTCAGCCGGTACGGCAAGATCCCGTTGGGGCCCGACAACGGGCGGCCGGAGTTCCGGACCGTGTCCTGGATCGCGATGATGTTCAGCGCGGGCATGGGCATCGGTCTGATGTTCTACGGGGTGGCCGAGCCCCTGTCACACTTCGTGGCGCCACCACCGGGCACGGTCGAGGGCGGCACGGACGCCGCCGTCGAGACCGCCATGGCCACGTCGCTGTTCCACTGGGCGATCCACCCGTGGTCGATGTACGCCGTCGTCGGTCTCGCCATCGCGTACGGCACCTTCCGGCGTGGCCGCAAACAGCTGATCAGCTCGGCGTTCGCGCCGCTGTTCGGCAGCAGGGTGAGCGAGGGCCCGGTGGGCAAGCTGATCGACATCCTGGCGATCTTCGCCACGCTGTTCGGGTCCGCCGCCTCGCTCGGACTCGGCGCGCTGCAGATCGGTAGCGGCCTGTTCCAGCGAGGGTGGCTCGCCGACTCTCCGGGCAGCGGGCTGCTCATCGGAGTGATCGCGGTGCTGACGGTCGCGTTCGTCGCCTCCGCCGTGTCCGGCGTCGCCAAGGGCATCCAGTGGCTGTCCAACATCAACATGGTGCTGGCGGCCGTGCTCGCCGTGTTCGTGTTCGTCGTGGGGCCCACGGTGTTCATCCTCAACCTCGTCCCGTCCGCGATCGGTGACTACTTCCGGGAGATGGGCGACATGATCTCGCGGTCGGGCGCCTCCGGCGGCGAGAACATGGAGAGCTGGCTGTCGTCGTGGACGATCTTCTACTGGGCCTGGTGGATCTCGTGGACGCCCTTCGTCGGCATGTTCATCGCACGGATCAGCCGTGGCCGCACGATCAAGCAGTTCGTCAGCGGCGTGATCCTCGTGCCGTCGGTGGTGAGCCTGGTCTGGTTCAGCATCATGGGTGGCACCGCCATCACGCTGCAGCGCGACGGAACCGACCTGACGGCCGCGGGAAGCGCCCAGTCGCAGCTGTTCGGGGTGCTGGACCAGTTCCCGCTGGCGGCGGTCGTGAGCGTGGTGGTCATGGTGCTGGTGGCGATCTTCTTCGTGTCCGGCGCCGACGCCGCGTCGCTGGTGATGGGCACGATGTCGCAACGCGGCACGATCGAACCACGGCGCTGGCTGGTGGTGTTCTGGGGCGTGGCGACCGGTGGGGTGGCCGCCGTGATGCTGCTCGTCGGCGGCGGCGGGGACACCGCCCTCACCGGCCTGCAGAACCTGACCATCATCGCCGCGGCGCCCTTCGCACTCGTCATGGTGCTCCTGTGCGTGGCACTCGCCAAGGACCTGCGCAGCGATCCGCTGATCCGCCGCGAGGAGAAGAGCGTGGAGATCGTCGAGCAGGCCGTGGTGACCGGCAACCGACACTTCGACGGGGACTTCTGCCTGCAGGTGGCCCCGGGCACCGGGGACAGCATCCCGCTCGCCAACGGTCATCCAACGAACAACGACGAGCGAGCAGGTCAGGAGCGAGAGACAGTGGCGGACTGACGGCCTTACCACCGGCCGGCATCTTCCGGAGCGACGCCGCCGGAAATGCCGGCCCGGTGGTAGGTTGCGGCGCATGAGCATGATCAACAAGCGAGTGATCGCCGCCGCCCTCGTGGTGGTTGCGTGCTCCGTCCCGACGGCCGTCGCCAGCGCCGCTCCCGCCACTCCCGTGGTCTCCGTGAGCGACACCAAGGCTCAGTTCGACGAGAAGCTGCTGGTCCGCATCGCCGCGGCGAACGAATACGCCAACCGCCGTCCCGGGTTCGCCGGCATCGTGGTGCGGGACCGGCAGACCGGCGCGGTCTGGCGCAACACGCATTCGAGCACCCTCATCTGGGCCTGTTCCACCCCCAAGCTCGCCATGGTCGTGGACCTGTTGCTGCGCAACGACTCCGGTGCCGTCACGCTGACGGCCGACGACCGCCGCCTGATGCACCTGATGCTGAACTCGAGCGACGACGCCGCCGCGACGACGCTGTGGAACCGTTATGGCGGCGAGCGGGAGTACGCGTCCCGCTTCCCCTCCTACGGCATGACCGACATGCGGTTCACCGCTGAGCACCCGCACCACTGGGGCTGGATCCTCACCACGGCCGACGACCTCGACCGGCTGATGAACTACGTGCTGACCCAGCTTCCTGCCGCCCACCGCGACTACATCGTCAACGAGATGCGTTCGGTCGACGTCAACCAGCAGTGGGGCGTGTGGGGCGCCGGCACCGCCGCCCAGCCCGGCAACAAGAACGGCTGGTCCGACGACAACGACGACGGCTCGTGGCTGATCAACTCGGTGGGCTTCGTCGGCCCGAACGAGCGCTACACCATCGCCATCATGAACAACACCCAGGTGGTCCAGAACGGTTACGACGTCGGCGTGGAAACCACGACCGGCATCAGCCGAATCCTGTTCGGAGGTTACTTCCGCTGACGGCTTCCTGTCTCCGGGGGCGCGGTCGGCCCTCGGAGACAGGAGTGGGAGGGGTCCCGACATCGCGTCCCTACCGTGGTGAACTGTGCTCAGCACCAACCTTCCCGCGGCGAGGGGTACGCGAATGAACGCGAAGTTCGGGATGTACCCGCTGGACAAGGCAACGCCGAGCCTGCAACGCCGGGAGCCGCTGCTCGGTGGCAAACCGGCGCCGGTCGGCTCCCTGTTCGTGCTGGGCGAGAACGGCGGCTACGGGGCGACCCCGCGTCCCACCCATCGTCTCGTGCTCGGTCGCAACGACGACGACGTGCACGTCATCGTCGGTGACGGAGACTGGTACGTCAGCAGGAAACAGGCCGTCATGCAGTGTGTGCCATACGGTTCCGGCCTGACGTGGACCTTGCGCAACCTGGGCCGCCGCCCGATCCGGCTGCCGGCGGCGCCGCTTCTGTTGAAGGAACACGAGATCGTGCTCGAGCCGGGGTACACGACGCTGTTCATCCAGGGCGACCGGCTGCACGTGGTCGAGGTGCTGGTGAGCGGCCGCTCCGGCGCGAAACTCGCGCCACCCGACGGCGAGACCGGCGACCTCGGGTATCCGCTGACCCCTCAGCAGCGCCTCGTGCTGGTGGCGATGTTCCAGGCGTACCTACGACAGGACGAGCGGGCCCATCCCTTGTCCGCGAAGGATGCCGGCGAGGTGCTGAACACCATTCCCGGCCAGTCCGGCTGGACCCAGCGCAGGGTTCACCACGAGGTCGACAGGGTGCGCTACCAGTTGGCCGCCGCCGGCCACACCGGGTTGACCGCACAGTCCGCACATCCCGAGGCGTTGCGGCTCAACCTTGTCGAGGTACTTCTCAACACCGCTACCCTGGTGCCGCCGGATCTACGGTTGTTGGATGGGGGGCAAGCACACGAGCCGCCCCTGGGGTGAGGCGTAGCGGTTCGCCGGTCGTCCGTGCCACACCCGTGACGGACGTGCCGGGGGCCTGCCCCGGGGAAGGACGCCGTGTGGTGCCCCAGGTTGGCGACATCGTCGCCGGATACCGGTTGGAAGAACTGCTTGGCGTTGGCGGCAGTGCGTGTTCGGTGTTCCGGGCCACGCATCTGAGGCTTCGGCGGGAGGTCGCGCTCAAGCTCGCCCCCCGCGACGGTGCCTCCGAGGACTTCGTGCGCCGGTTCGAGCGCGAGGCACAGCTCGCCGCTTCTCTCCAGGACCATCCCAACGTCGTCGCCATCTACGACTTCGGTGACACCGACGACGTGCTGTACCTGGCGATGCGGCTCGTGCGTGGTCCCGACCTCGAACAGCTCATCGCCAGGGACGTGTTGGGACTGACCCGTACCTGCGTGATCCTCGGACAGGTCGCGAACGCGCTGGACATGGCCCACGCCGCCGGGCTGGTGCACCGGGATGTCAAGCCGGGCAACATCTTCGTCGACCCGGCCGGTGGGCCGGACGGTGTCGATCGTGCGTACATCGGTGACTTCGGCCTCACCCTGCGGCGAGACGTGACGTCGGAAACCAGGGCGCTGTGGTTCGGTTCCCCGCGGTACCTCGCCCCGGAGCGGTGGACGGGCTCCCGACCGGAGCCGACCGTGGACGTCTACGCACTCGGGTGCGTGGCCTACGCCTGCCTCAGCGGGCACCCGCCGTTCACCGGGGACACCGTGGAGAGGCTGCACTTCGAGCACGCCGAGGCCCCGCCGCCGATCCTGTCCGCCGGGCTCGCCGATGTCCCTCCCGCCGTGGACGAGGTGCTGTCGAGGGCGATCGCCAAACAACCGGCCGACCGGTACCCAAGCTGCGGTGAGTTCGTCGCCGCGCTGCGCGCCGCCGCGGTGACACCTGGCTCGGAAACCCTGCCGGGCCCGCTGATCGCCGACGCCACACCGGGAACGCCGTCCACCGGCGTGTCCAGCGAGACCCCTCCGCGCGGAACGCCGATCAGGGTTCGCCGTTGGCAGGTCGCCGTGGTGGCCGGTGCTCTCGCCGTCCTGTCGGCGACGCCGTTGGTTCCGGTCCTGACCGGCCCCGAGGTGGCCGTGGGTGTCCCGACGGCCATGCTGGGGCCGATGCCTGGCGTCAGCACGGCGTCGCTCGGTCCCGACGTGAGTGCGATGGTCATCGACGGCGGGGGCAACCTGTACCTGGCGTCGCGCGAGACCGGCGCCATCATGAGGCTCACACCGGACGGCGAGCTGACCACGATCGCCGGCGGTAACGGCACGGGATTCTCCGGTGACCGAGGACCGGCCACGAAGGCCATGCTCGACCACCCGAACGGGCTGGCCGTCGGGGCCGACGGTGACCTCCTGATCGCGGACACCGGCAACCAGCGGATCCGGCGAGTGGACCGAAAGGGGATCATCACCACGATCGCCGGCACCGGCGAGGCGGGTTCGTCCGGGGACAACGGGCCGGCGACCCGGGCGGAGCTCGACGGTCCGACCGATGTCGCGATCGGGCCGGGCGGTGAGGTCTACGTCGTCGAGGCGGTCGGCAACCGGGTCCGCCGAATCGACGGCCACGGAAAGATCACCATGTTCGCCGGCACCGGAACCGTGGGGTTCTCCGGTGACGGCGGGCCTGCCCTGCGCGCCGAGTTCAACCGGCCGCTCGCGCTGGCCGTCCACGGCGAGGACGTCTACGTGGCCGACGCGAACAACGGGCGCGTTCGGCGCATCGACGCCGTCCGCACCATCTCCACGGTCGCGGGCAACGGACAGGAGACGGGCGGGCAGGACGGGGAACTGGCCACCGTCACGCCCCTCGACGGACCGGACAACATAGCGGTCGATCGGGACGGCACGCTCTACGTCGCCGAGCGCTGGGGTGATCGAGTGCGCCGGGTGACCCCCGACGGCCTGGCCACGACGATCGCGGGCACGGGCGTGGCCGGGTTCTCCGGTGACGGCGGTCCTGGCGCCCGGGCCCAGCTCGCGGAGCCGGGTGCGGTCACGGTCGGAGCCGACGGCGTGGTCTACGTGGGGGACGCGCTGAACCGTCGGGTTCGCCGGATCAGCGGGACCGGCGTGATCACCACGGTGGTCGGGAAGGGACCTGCCTATCCCGGCGACGGTCTCAGTGCGATCGAGGCTTCGCTGCTCGACCCGCGGATGGTCCGGCGCGGCCCGGACGGTGCCCTGTACGTCGCCGACGCCGGCAACAACCGCATCCGTCGCATCGCCCAGGACGGGGTGATCACCACGGTGGCCGGCAACGGCTTCCAGGGTTACTCGGGCGACGGCGGCAAGGCCGTCGACGCCCGACTGGACTATCCGACCGGCATCGCCTTCGGCGCCGACGGAACCCTGTACATCGCCGACTCCGACAACAACCGGATCCGCGCGGTGGACGGGGACGGTCGGATCAGAACCGTGGCTGGGGTGGGGCGGAGCGGCTCGGCCGGGGACGGTGGGCCGGCCGAACAGGCGGAACTGGCCGATCCGGTCAGCATCGACATCGCCGCCGACGGCACGATCTACCTCGCCGAGGAGGACGGCAACCGGATCCGTCGCGTGGGGGTCGACGGGATCATCACCACCGTCGCGGGCAACGGCGAGACGGGCTACTCCGGCGACGACGGCCCGGCCACCGCGGCGCGGCTCAACGAGCCGTCCGGCGTGCACGTCGGGCCGGACGGTGCCCTGTACATCAGTGACCGCCTCAACTCCCGCCTCCGCCGGGTCGACCCCGCCGGCACGATCACCACCGTGGCCGGCAACGGCACCGAGGGCGACGCGGGCGACGGCGGTCCCGCGGTCGACGCCGAGCTGACCGGCCCGTACGCCGCGGTGGTCGGAGCCGACGGGAACCTGTACATCGCCGACGACAACTCACACCGGGTTCGGCGCGTCGACGCGGCCGGCATCATCACGTCGGTCGTGGGCATCGACGACCGGGGAGTCCCGGCCGACGGCGAACGGGCGAGTTCCGCCGTGATCGCCACACCGGCCGGGATCAGCGCCACCCCGGACGGAACGCTGCTCATCACGGACGTCGGCAACCACCAGGTGTACTCCATCGGCCAGGACGGGATCCTGCACATCCTCGCCGGAATCGGCTGACGGGTCTGACAACCATTGGTCCGCGTCAACCGGTAGAGGAAGGCATGAGCGCGCTGAACACGTCGGCCGCGGTCGTGACGACCACGGCCGATCGGGCCGGCTTCGACAAGTTCGTCGTGGCCAGGTCGAGTGCCCTGCTGCGCACCGCCTACCCGCTCACCCAGGATCCCCACCTGGCCGAGGACCTGGTGCAGACGACGTTGGCCAAGGCGTGGTTCGCCCGCAGGCGCATCAACGGGGATCTGGAGCCTGGCCAGAGCACTCGGCATCAGCGTCGGCACCGTGAAGAGCCAGACCGCCAGGGCGCTGGCCAAGCTCCGTGTCGACCCTCTCCTGGAGGTGCCAGTCCAGTCACGCCTTCGCGCGGTTCCGTGCCGGTGGCTGCCTGCTGTCCCCGGGCGTGCCGCACACCATCACGGTGACCATCGAGGATGACCCGCCGAGCGGCGCGTTGTTGGGCGTCGTGCTCTACGGACGGACGTGAACCTTCGCGGCCCGCGGTGCTACTCACCCTGCGATGACCGCGAGAATCGAGACGGTGACCTGGGTGACCGGTGGACGGAGGGTGCGCCTGCCGGCGAGTGACGCCGTGCCCGACGACGATCTGCTGCGTGCCACGGCGGGCGGCGATCCGCGTGCGCTCGCCGAGCTGTACCGCAGGCACGCGTCGGGGCTGTTCAGGTTCCTCTACCGCCTTGCCGGGGACCGGGCACTCGCCGAGGAGATCCTGCAGGACACCATGCTCGCCGTGTGGCGCTCGGCCGCGGGCTTCGGCGGCCACTCGGCCGTCCGTACCTGGCTGTACGGGGTGGCCCGGCGGCAGGCACACAACCGCCTGCGGTCGCTGCCGACACCACCCGCCGGCCTCGACGACCTGCCGGAGCCGGCGGCGACCGAGCCGGGCCCCGAGGAGATCGCGCTGGTCCGGGCCGACATGGCGGCGGTCGGCGTGGCGATGGCCGCTCTGCCCGCCGGACATCGCGAAGTACTGGCGCTGGCCTTCCACGCCCAACTGAGCCACGCGGACATCGCCCGCGTGCTCGACGTGCCGGTCGGCACCGTGAAGAGCCGACTGCACAACGCACGCGCAAGGCTCGCGGCGCTCGTCGCCACGGATGAGGAGGCCAGCCGATGACCCATCCTGTGGACCTGCTCGCCGAGTACGCCGCCGGCGCGCTCGACAGCGCCGACAACACCGCCGTCCGTGCCCATCTCGGCGGTTGTGCCGAGTGTGCTGGCACGGTGGCCGCGTGGCGGGCGGCCGCGCGTGCGGTGAGCGCGGACGTGCCGGAGCCGCCCGGACCCGAGCTGGTCGCCACCGTGCTGCGTCGTTCCGCGCTCACCCCACAGCCCCGGGCCGTCACGCGACCGTCGTGGCGGCTGGCTCCGCTGCTGCTGCGTGCGCAGACCCGGTTGGTCGGCCGGAGCGTGTGGATCGCGTCGGCGTTGGTGATGACGCTCGGCGCGCTGCTCACCGTCGTCGGCACGAACGTCGGTCCGGACGCGCCGTTGGCCCCGACGGTGCTCGCGCTCGTGGCGCCGATCGTCGCGGCCGGCGGCGTGGCCGGGCTCTACAGTCCCGCACGGGATCCGGGGTACGAGCTGGTCGCGAGCACCCCGGCGCCGCCGAGGCTGATCCTGCTCGCCCGGCTCACCCTCGTCGTCGGGTACGACGTGGTGCTCGCGCTGCTCGCGTCGGCGGCGCTCGTGCTGTTCGGTGGGGAAACCGGTGGGCTGCTGCACATGATCGGTGCCTGGCTCGGTCCGCTGGCGCTGCTCGCCGGGCTCAGCCTGGTGCTGGGAGTCCGGTTCGGGCCGGACATCGCGACGGCGGGCGCACTCGTGCTGTGGACGCTCCGGTTGCTCGACGGCTCCGAGCTGACCACCGGGCTGCGGGTCGTGACCGGTCCGGTGGCCGCCCTCTGGTCGACCCGTCCGCTCACCATGGTGGCGGCCGCCGCGCTGGTGCTGGCGGGGTTCCTGCTCGCCGGCCGCGAGGAGCGTTTCCCCGCGGTGAACCTTTTCCCGCGCCGCCGCTACTGAACCGGTATGAGACCACCTGCTCTCTGGCGGCACGAAGCACGCCGTGCCGGCTGGACCGCCCTGCTCGCACCACCTTCGGTGCTCGTGCTCGGGACGATCGCGGCCACGATCCAGTTCGGTGCCGCCGAGAACGACATCAGCATCGCCAGAACCCTGCTGGGCACACTGGAGATGCTCCTGCCGCTGGCGGCCGGGGTCGGCGCCGCCTCCCTGATCGGACACGACCCGGTGGCCGAGCTCGCGGCCAGCTGCCGGACCGGTTATCCCGCGACACTGTTGCGGCGGCTGACCGTGAGCCTGGCCTGGATCACCGTGCTGGCCGTGCTGGCGAGCGCGGCACTCGCGGCGACCGGGTGGTGGGAGCGCTGGCCCGCCGCGCACGCACCGCTGCCGGGTCAGCTGACCTGGCTCAGCCCCGTGCTCTTCCTTGCCGCGCTTGGGTTTCTCGCTGGTGCACTGCTGCGCAACCCGGGCGCCGCCGCCGGCATCGTCGCCGTGGTGTGGCTTACCCAGCAGGTGCTCAACAGCCTGATGCTGTCGTCGCCGGCCACCAGGATGCTGAACCTGTTCGCCACCACCAGAGGCGGCGCGCCGGAGGACTGGACGGCCAACCGGCTCGTGCTGCTCGGCGCCGCGGTCGGGCTCTTCCTGCTCGCCTGGGTCGTGCTCACCACGTCCGAAGCCATCTTCTCGGGGGAGGGATCGTGACGTCCTTCGTCACCACCATGCGCTACGAGTTCACGATGCAGTGGCGCAAGAAGTCCGTCTGGATCGTCACGGGCGTGCTCGCGCTCCTGCTGGTCGCGATCGGCGCAGGACAGGTGTCGTCCACCGTGTTCGGCGCGAACGACACCAAGCTCGCCATGGCACGCGCAGCGCTGCTGCTCCAGCTCCTGCTGCCCGTCGGCTACGGCTGCCTGCTGGCCGACCGGCTGGTCCGCGACCGGCAGATCAGGGTCGCCGAGGTGCTCGACGCGACCCCGGCCGGGGCGACAGCACGGCTGGCCGGCAAGTTCGTCGGCAGCTGCGTCGCAACCGCGGTCCCCATCCTCGTGCTGTACCTCGTCGTCGGCGCCGCGTACGGGATCACCGAAGGCGACTGGGCGGCGCTCGGCTGGACGATCGGGATCTTCGCCGTCGTCACCGTGCCAGGGCTGGCGTTCGTCGGCGCGGCCGCGCTGGTGTTCCCGCTGGTGATGCCGACGGCGCTGTTCCGCGTGCTGTTCGTCGGCTACTGGTTCTGGGGCAACGCCGTCGGGCCCGCGGCGATGCCCACCACCGCGCAGACCGTGCTGGCGCCGGACGGTGCCTACGGGCTACGGCAGTTCTTCGGCTACGACGGTGAACTCGTCCGCCCGCCCGGCGACCCGTTCAACGCGCTGCGTCCCGAGGTCGGCACCGCCACCTCGCTGTTGTCCATCGCGCTGATCGCCGCGCTGAGCGCGCTGATGCTCGCCGGCGCGCACGCGCTCCAGTCCCGTTCGACCCGCTAGGAGACTCCCGTCGTGGACATCGACATCCAGAACGTCACGAGGACCTTTCGCGGCGGCGTGACCGCGTTGGACGACCTCACCCTGCACATCCCGACCGGGATGTTCGGACTGCTGGGCAGCAACGGAGCCGGCAAGACCACGTTGATGCGGATACTCGCTGGCCTGCTGCGCACCACGGCGGGCCGGGTGGTCGCGGGTGGGCACGAGGTGGCCACGAAGCATGGTCGCCAGGCGGTGAAGGCCGAACTCGGTTACCTGCCACAGGATCTCGGGTTGTACCCGGACCTGACCGCACGCCAGTTCCTCGACTACGTGGCCCTGCTGAAGGGAATCGACCACACCGCCGACCGGCGCCGCCGCGTGGGGGAGATGCTGGAGCTGGTCGCACTGGCCGACGTGGCCGACCGCAGGCTGAAGGGCTTCTCCGGTGGCATGCGCCGCAGGATCGGCATCGCGCAGGCGCTGCTGAACGACCCGAGGCTGCTGATCGTGGACGAACCGACCGCCGGCCTCGACCCCGAGGAACGGATCCGGTTCCGCACCCTGCTCAGCCAGCTGCCCGGCTCACGGACCGTCCTGCTGTCCACCCACATCGTCGAGGACGTCGCGCAGACCTGCCGCCAGGTGGCGATCCTGAGCAGGGGCCAGGTCCGGTTCCGTGGCACCGTCGACGAGGTGGTGGCCCACGCGAACGGCCGCGTGTGGTCGGTGACGACCCGCGCCGCCGCACCACCACCCGGCACGGTCGTGTCCGCCCTCGCACACGAGAACGGCACCCGGTACCGCGTGGTCTCGGACGTCCGGCCAACCGGGGACGCGGAACCCGTGGAACCCACCCTCGAGGACGGCTACCTCGCCCTCACCGGCGCGGCCACCGTCGCCGGCTGAAACGTATTTGCGGTGCGGCGCGCCGAACCGGAACCTGGGGTCATGCAGCTGACCCACCTGGGCCTGCCGGTGCGCGACGAGCAGCGCAGCCAGCGCTTCTACAGCGAGTACTTCGGGTTCGACCCGGCCACCGCCCAGCGATACCCGGACGGCACGGTGATCATCCGAAACGCGGACGGCTTCGACCTCGCCCTGCACCCGGTGCTCGGCGAGGTCGGCCCGCTGCCCGAGTTCCTGCACTTCGGCTTCCGGTTCCCCGAGCCGGCGGGCGTGCGCGCACTACGCGACCGACTCACCGCGGACGGCATCGAGATCATCGAGCAGGCCGACGAGTCCGGCTACGTGTCCTTCAAGTGCCTGGATCCCGACGGCCACCGGATAGAGACGTACTGGGAGCCGGTCCCGTGAACCTTCCGTCCGGTGTGGGCGGTCCGACGACGCAAGAAGTCGGCTACTTCGCGTGCCACCATCGAAAATTCGCCGAATGGCTCGTTGCGGGGCTCGGCACGGGTTGGGTCGCGTCAACGCCCGAATGGCAGTCGCTCGACGACGTCCTACCGGCACTCGCGCCCGCGTCGATCATGAGCCGGTACGCCTGCGTCGCGATCGACGGCTGGACCCTCGTCATGAACAACACTCCCCTCGGAACGGATGTCGGTGTGTTACCGAGCCTCGCGGCGCGCGAGCTCAACTGCCGGGGAATCCGCGCGGCGCGTGTCGATGCCGGCGAGGCGGGCTATCCCGCGCGCATTCTGGAGGTGTATGGCCCTGACGGTCAGCCACCGCTCGCCCTGGAGCGAACCGTCGCTGCCGCCGACGACGGCGGCCGTTGGGTCTTCGAGACCAGCGGCACGATGTTCGCGTTCGAGGACGAGGCGGCGTATCGAAGACGAACCAAGGCAAGCCGGTTCACCGGCGACATGCTTCACGCCTACCTACTGGCGCTGGGCGTGCCCGCCGACTCCGAACCGGACTGGGCCACGGCGTTCTTGGTTGAATCGAGCCGCGCGCTGCCGTGTCCGTGAACGGATCCACCAAGGTTCACTGTCCATCATGGACAGATCCTCTGGAGTGGCGCGCCCGGGACATTCCTGTCCCATTCGGACTCGTTGATCCCGTCGCCGGTGTGCTCGCAGATGCGTCGGATCGCGCGCTGGGTGTCCGTCTCCCACAGGTAGACGTCGCCGGCGGCGGCCGCGAGGACGTGCCCGTCCGGGGAGAACTGGAGGTTCCAGGTCGTCGTGGAACCCCGCAGGATGGCCAGCGGGTCCAGGCTTCGCCCGTCGGCGACCCGCCACATCCAGGTCTGACCGGTGCCGCCCGCGCCGCCGGCGAGAATGGCTCCGTCGGGGTTGAACGCGAGCGAATGGATGATGCCGTCCGGGCCGGTGGTGGCGGGGCCGGCGGGCTTGGGGTCGCGGGGGTTCTCGATGTCCCACAACTGCACCGTGCCGTTCGCGATGCCCACGGCGAGGGTGCGGTTGTCCGGGCTGATCGCGAGTGACCGGGCGTCGTCGGTGGCCACCTTGACGGGGGGACGGAGGGGCGTGGGGCGCCGGGGATCGCGGACGTCCCACAGGGCGAGGTAACCGTCCTGCGTCACGGCCGCGAGTGTCTCGTCGTCCTGGCTGAACGCCGCGGCGTAGACGAACCCGACAGCCGGGTCGAGGGTGGCGAGCGCCGTCGGCGCGTGTACGTCGGCGGTGTCCCACAGGCGGACCGTGCCGTCGTCGCTGGTGCTGGCGAGAAGCCGGCCGTGGTGGCTGAAGGCGACGTGTTCGATCAGCGCGGTGTGGCCGGTGAGACGAACCGGGAGCTGCCTGGGACGGTCCGGTTCCGTGACGTCCCAGAACAGGATGGTGTTGCCGGCGCGGGTCGCGCCGGCAAGCGTGTCACCATCGGGGCTCAGGGTGACGTTGCCGGTCATCCGGTCGGAGTCGGGTGGCGCGGTCAGCGCCGGACCGAGTGGGGTCGGGCGGTCCCGGTTCGTCACGTCCCAGAGCCGCTGGTCGGTTCCCCCGTCGATGAGCAGTGGCCGGTCGGGGTGGAAGGCGAGGCCGGTGATCTGGCGGCCTTCCGTTGGCAGGACGGGGCCGGGCACCAGCCATCGGCGCGCGATGCCGTCGGTGCTGTTGGTGTAGAGCACGCGGTCGTCATCGCGGAAGGCGACCGCCGTCGTGGGTTCGGGATGGGGGAGGTCGAGCACCATCCGCTGGGTGGCCAGGTCCCAGACCTGGACCCGGGCCGCCGAATTGGCGGAGGCCAACCGTGTCCCGTCAGCGCTGAAGGCGATCGCGTTGACCCAGCCGGTCACGCCCGTGAGCGTGCCGGCGGGTGCGGGTCGGGCGGGATCGGTCATGGTCCACAGCCGCACGTTCGCGTCGTTGCTGCCCGCGGCGAGCGTCGTGCCGTCGGGGCTGAACGCGACCGCGTTGACCCGGCTCGGCACCGTCAGCGGAGCACCGAGGGGCTGCCGGTCGCGGACGTTCCAGACGCGGACGGCGCCGCCGGCGTCCGCGACCGCCATCACGTCGCCGGCCGGGGTGAAGGCGATCGACTGGACGGCGCCGGTCGCCCCGGTCAGCGGGGACCCTGTCGGGACGGGACGTTCTCGGTCGCGCAGGTCCCAGAGCTGGATGGCCCGGTCGCGGCTGCCCACCGCCAGGAGGTTGCCGTCCGGGCTGAACTCGACCGCGACGATCGCGTCGAGCGGTCCGGTGAGCGGCTGGCCGAGCTGCCGGGGACGCGTGCGGTCGGAGACGTCCCACAACCGCACGGTGTTGTCGGTCGAACCGGTGACCAGGATGGCGCCGTCCGGCGAGAACGTGACCGCGTAGATCTCGCCACCGTGACCGGTCAGCCGTGCGTCCAGGAGTTTCGGCTTCAGTGGATCACGGAGGTCCCACAGCAGGACCTCGGTGTCGGACTCGACGGCGCCGGCGGCCGCGAGCAGGGTTCCCTCGGGGTCGACGGCCACAGCCTGCATCGCGCCGCCGGGGCGCACCATGCGGCTCACCGCTGGTCGGCTTGCCGCGGCCAGGAGGCTGGACCTTGCCTCGACGGTCGGCGCGATGCGGTAGGCCGCCACCGCCAACTGGGCGGCCAGGGCCGGGTCGCTGTCCGCCAGGCGGCTGGCGGTGCCGGCGACCTGCCGCGAGATCGCGAGGTTGCGTTCCCGGTCGGCCGCGGCCCGCTGCTGGATCGAGTAGACCGTGGTGCCGGCGGACAGCAGAAGCAGTACGCCGAGCGCGGCGGCGAGCCAGCGCAGCCGCCGGGTCCCTCGCCGCTCACGGACGCGTTCCGCTCGGGCCGCCGAGACGCTGGCGTCCACGAACTCCTGCTCCAGCTGGTTGAGCTCATCGCGGTGGTCCCGCCTGGTGACCCAGTCGACCGCCGCGTCGAGTCGCATACCCCGGTACAGCGCCCCAGGGTCGCGGTCAGCGTCCTGCCAGCTCCGCGCCGCTTCGGTCAGGTTCCGGTGCAGGCGGAGGCCGGACCGGTCGGTGTCGATCCAGTCCCGCAGCCGTGGCCAGGAGTCCAGCAGCGCTTCGTGGCTGATCTCCACCCCGTCGACGTCAGCGGTGATCAGCCTGCGATCCACGTAGCGACCCAACAGGTCCGTCGTGCTTTCTTCGCGTCCGCCGGTCAGCTCCTCCAGCCGCACGCGGCGGCGGGTGTCCGGGGTGCCGTCCCCGACGTGCACGAGCCGCAGGAACAGCTGACGCGCCAGGGACTGGTCGGACTCGGTGAGGCCGGTGAAGACGGACTCCGCCGTGGTGGCGACGGCACCGTGGATGCCGCCCGTCGCGACGTACTGTGCGACCGACATCGTCCGCCGCCTGCCCTGCTCCCACGTCGCCAGCAGCGCGTGGGACAGCAGCGGCAAAGCACCGGTGTCCATGCGGCCGTGGCGGGCGCCCGCCGGCGTGAGGTCGCGCAGCAGCACGTCGACCAGCCCGCTCTCGATGTCGACCCCGGCCAGCCTCGCCGGTTCGACGATCGCCTGCCGCAGCTCGTCGTCCGTCATCGACCCCACGGTGACCTGGTTGTCCTGCAGGGCGGACGCCAGCACGGGCCACCGCAGGGCATCCGGGTAGAAGTCCGCCCGCATCGCCGCGACCACACGCAGCGCGTCGTTCGCGGCCAGCGCCAGCAGGGCGTCGAGAAACGTCCCCTGCTCGTCGACATCGCCGTCCGTGGCCGTGAAGAGCTCCTCGAGCTGGTCCACGACGAGTAGGAGTCGAGTCGCGGCCAGTTCCTGGACTCGGCGCGCGGCCAGTGCAGGCTGGTCGCGGAGCTCTGCCTCGATCGCGTCCGGCGCCAGATCAACGACCATGGCGAGCCGGGCCGCCAACACCGAGGTGGGACGCGGACCTGGTGTGAGCGGCAGACCCTGCCACCGGCCGTTCCCGCACAGCGCCGGCAGCAGACCCGCACGCAGCAGCGACGACTTCCCCGAACCGGACGAGCCGACAGCGACCACCATGCCCGGCCCACCTGAGGTGACGCGGTGCACCAGTGTCTCCGTCAACCGCGACCGCCCGAAGAACCAGTCGGCGTGCTCCGGCTGGAAAGGCTCCAGCCCGCGGTACGGGGTCGGCACGTCGGTCCGTTGTTGCCCCAACGGCCGCCGAAGTCGTAGCCAGCAGTCCAACCATTCCTCGACGGGTTTTTCCTCGGTGACGCCGCACGTCGCCAGCAACCGCAGGAACATGTCTTTCTGCGACAAAGTCGGTAAATGGCGGCCGGTGCACCACCCGCTGATCGTGCCGAGCGGTACGTCGACCCTTCTGGCGAGATCACGCACGGTAAGCCCGGCGCTTTCTCGTACCGCGGTCAGCGCGAGCCCGAAGTCCTTCTTCGTCCCCACCGTCGCCGGCCGCGGGGCGCCATCGCCGTCGCGCACCACGCCTCCCCACCAGGTGTCGTGCCGCGAACCCCAAACTGGCATTGTCGTGCGCTAACGCCGCACCAAAACGACTGTACGGACTTGTGCGGACCTGTCAATCGGCCTTCCGTCGCAACGCCGTGGATGCTGGACTTGGGCACGAGGGGGAGGACGGCTGGTCTGCCGGTCAGCACACGCCGAACGTGTCGCGGTGGGTGATCGGCGGACCAGCGTCGGGGGGCTTCGGAATCGCGCGATACCGCCACGTATTTCCGCTGTTTTTTGGTCGATCGGGGATCGGAAGCGGTCGGGAACATATAATCGAGAAGCGCGAAAAGACAGTGATGCGACAGCTGGGGGAAGCATGTCGTTGCGCATGGTGTTCGATCGTCAGGATTTACAGCGGGTGCGACTGGCGAACGCCCCCGAGCCGATGTGGGAGTTGGTGCTCGGCCTGCACAAGACTCAGGTTCGACAGCTGTCCGCGCCACTGGTCGGATGGCGGCAGGAGGTCGAACGCCGGGTCGCCGGCGCGCATCGTGGGCAGCACGCGATGGCGCTGCTGCGCCACCTGATCGCGCCGCGGGGCGCCTTTCCCGACTTTCTCACCCCGCCAGGGCCCGTCGATCTCGACGCCGGCTGCGAGGCGATGCTCTGCACACCCCGGACACGTCTCGTCGCGGATCTGGCCGCGGTGTTCGCGCACCGCGCCGCACCGCCATGGGTCGCGTCGCTGGCCCGCGGTGACGGCAAGACCATGGGCGAGGTCGTGCGCGCCGTACGGGACGTGCACGCGCTGCTGGTCGCGCCGCACTGGGCACAGGTGTGCGAGGTCGTCGCCGAGGACCGCGTCGCACGGGCCAGACAGCTCGCCGAGCACGGCGTCGGCGCGCTCCTGCGAAACCTGCCCGGCGTGCTCGGCTGGGACGGACAGGTGTTGCTGACCCGCTATCCGGTCGATCGCACCGTGCATCTCGGCGGCCGGGGGCTGGTGCTGATGCCGTCGTACTTCTGTTTCCACAGCCCGATCACGTGGCTCGACCCCGAGCTGCCGCCCGTGCTGGTCTACCAGGCCCACGGTGACCACCCGCGGATCCACGACACCGTGCTCGTCCCGGACCGGCTGACGTCCCTGCTCGGTCGTACCCGCGCGGAATGTCTGCGTGCGCTGCTCGTGTCCCGCAGCACCTCCGAGCTGGCCACGCTGCTCGGCATCTCCGTCGGGTCGGCGAGCAAACAGGCCGCCATCCTCCGCGACACCGGCCTCGTCACCAGCAACCGGCAAGGACCAGCCGTGCTGCACACCACCACGCCCCTTGGCACCGCGCTACTGATCGGCGAGCGGACCGACAGCCGCTCGACAGTCCACACAGGACCTACCGGGAGCTGACCCGAGGAGGACGGCAATGGAGATCCGGCCCGGCGCGAGAATGCGTCGAAGAAGCGCGCTCAAGTTGATGGGTACGGCCGCCGGCGCGACGGTGGGCATGACCACCGCCACCGGCCAGGTGGCCTCGGCCGAACAGGGGGTGCTCCGGCCACCGCCTGGCGAGGCGCCGCCGGACTCCGCCGCCAAGCCGCCACCGACCCGGCCCGAACTCGAACAGGTCCGCGGCGACGCGGACCTGTTCTCCGCGAACTCCGTCGGGCTCGGGTTTCTCGGACCGCTGGTGGACGAGTGGGTGCTGCGCGCACAACAGTGGGTCAACACGGTCTACCGGGACGTCGCCGGCTTCCGTCCCGCGCCCGAGACCGGCCGCACGGGCTGGCCCACGATGTTCGCGTTGACCCGCGCGCTGCAGATCGAGCTCGGGTTGAGCGGCGACCAGCTGTCCGACACCTTCGGGCCGACCACGATGTCGTTGCTGACCAGCAAGTTCGGCGACATCCGTCCGGGCCTGCCGGTGAACGTCGTCCGGATCGTGCAGTGCGCCCAGTACTGCAAGGGCTACTGGGGTGACCAGCTCAGCGGCGTCTACTCCGACACCACCCGCGGCGCGGTGTCGGAGACGCGCCACAACATGGGCTTCACCGACGACCGCTCCACCCTGTCTCCCAAGGAGTTCAAGGCACTGCTCACCATGGACGCCTACGTGGTGGTCGAGAACGGTTCGACCATGGTTCGTGCCGTACAGCAGTGGATGAACCGGAGCTTCTACAACCAGTCGTGGTTCTTCATCATCCCGACCGACGGGCACCCGTCGCGCGACGTGTCGAAGGCGATGATCTGGGCGTTGCAGATGGAGCTGGCCGTGGCCGGCGCCAACGGGAACTTCGGTCCGGCCACCCGCGCCGCGCTGCGGGCCCGTCCGGCGCTGACCGTTGGCGCGTCGGACAGCGGCGCGGCCAGGTTCGTGCGCCTGTTCCAGGCCGGCATGATCTTCAACCGGTACGAGGTCGCGTTCGACGGGAGGTACTCCGAGACCGTCCGGGACCAGGTCACGAGCTTCCAGAGCTTCGTGGCGCTGCCGGTCAACGGGACCGGCGACTACCAGACCTGGTGCTCGCTGCTGGTCAGCAACGGGGACACGGACCGGCGCGGAGCCGCCTGTGACTGCGTCACCGAGATCACCCCGGCCAGGGCGGCCGCGCTGTTCCAGGCCGGTTACCGGGTCGCCGGACGCTACCTGACCAACGTGCCCGGCACCAGCCTGGACAAGAACATCAAGCCGGGTGAGCTCAACACCATCTTCGGTGCGGGGATGCGGGTCTTCCCGATCTACCAGACCTCGGGTCTGTCCGCCGACTACTTCAACGAACAGCAGGGAGCTCGGGACGCGAGCCTGGCACTCGCTGCCGCGAGCGGCTACGGGTTCGAGCGGGGGACCATCATCTACTTCGCCGTCGACTTCGACGCGCTCGGCACCGACATCACGAACAACATCATCCCGCACTTCCGGGCCGTCAGACGAGCCATGGACTACTACGGCGCCCCGTACCGGATCGGGGTGTACGGGCCGAGGAACGTCTGCACCCAGCTGTTCGACAAAGGACTCACGGTGACGAGCTTCGTGTCGGACATGTCCACGGGGTTCAGTGGGAACCTGGGCTTCCCGATGCCGAGGAACTGGGCGTACGACCAGATCATCACCATCACCGTCGGGTCGGGCGCCGGGGCCATCGAGATCGACAACAACCTCTACTCCGGCCGCGACCCGGGCCAGTCGCGGGTCACCGTGCGCCCGACGCCCGACACCCGGCTCGACACCTACTTCAACAACAGCCTCCGGCCTGCCCTCTCCCGCGACCTCGTCGCCTACAGCACGACCGTCCCCTCGAACACCACCGGACTCAAGCACTCGGTCGACGAGGCCATCGACGTGGTGGTCGCCTACGACGAGCTGATCACCAACCTGAGCCGCTCCTTCGGCGTCCGCAAGGCGCTGATCCAGTCGGAGGTCTTCTGGGAGTACTGGAAGCAGACGCCCGCCGACAACGTCGCCGACGGGCTGGTCGTCTCCTGGTACGCGTACAGGCTCGCGTACGAGGCGTGGGAGCAGGTGCCGATCGGCCCACCGCCGACGCCGCCGATCGTCGTGCACGAGGACGCGAGCACCGGCATCGCGCAGATATTCGCCGGGACCGCGATCCGAGCCAGGAACTGGGCGCTCGACGGCGGGTTGATCTCGGGCAGCCGTCTGAACGGGGCCGACTGGCACGTGGTCTACGACGTGTGGAACTCGCTGCACGACGACGGCAACTACAACATCGGCACGGTCCCGCTCGTCCTGTTCGAGGGCGCCGCCGCCGTCGGCGTGCAGGGGCTGCGGCTGGACTACACCGCGGACGAACTACGCAGGATCTTCGCCCGCTACAACGGTACCGGCAGCGGCGCCGACCAGTACGGCGGCGAACTGTACGGTGTGTACCAGATCTTCGAGGCACACAACGCCACCCTTCGACAGTAGGTGGAGGTAGCCGGTGCCGGATGACGGCGAGACCGCACCTGGCCGGGCCCGGTTCGGTGCCTGGGTCGCCGCCAACCTGGCGCTGGGCTACGTCCTGGCCTTCCCTCTGACCAGTGCCGTGGTGTTCGGCTACTACGTGCGCGCGAAGGTGTGGGGTGACGTGTCCGCCCCGTACGGCAGCGCGGAGGCGCAGGTCGGCGCGGCCTTCGCCGTGGTCGGCGTTGGTGTGCTGGTGGCCGTGGCACTGCTCGTCGACCGGCGGCTACGAAAAACCATACGGTGGCCGGCCATCGTGTTCTGGCCGGCCACCGTCGCTGTCCTGACCACCCCGTGCACGCTGTTCTTACTGAACAACTCGACGGTGCCCCAGATGCTCGGCAAGGGGCTGCTCTGGTGACCGGTGTCAGCAGACGTACGAGCCGGAGTTCGCCCAGTACTCCAACTCCGCCAACGTCCTGGGGCCGACCCGGCCGTCCACGGGCAGACCGGCGCAGCCCTGGAACAGTTTGAGCTTGGCCACGGTGGCCGGACCGGACTGACCGTCCTCGGGAATCAGAGGGAAGGTGGCCGGGTTGACCGCCAGGTTGAGCAGACACTGGATCCGACGTACGGAGGGCTGGGGCCGGACGGGAACGTCCGCGCACACCTGAACCGTGCCGGTGTTCGCTTCGCGCGTGACCGCGGTGGCGTTTCCCGCGGCGACGACGAGCGTGGACAGCACGAAGGATCCGATGACCGCCGCCATTGTGGTTTTCATGTGACACTCCTGGACTCGATTGTGGTCGCGAATCGCGTGCGGGAGCTGAAGAGCCCGCACGCGATTCCCGGCGGCTTCGCTCAGCAGACGTAGGCGCTGGATGCGGCCCAGGACTCCAGGTGTGGTGCGGTGCGTGGGCCGACCCGGCCGTCCACGCGTAAGCCGGCGCCGTGGGTGTTGGCGCACTCCTGGAACTTTCTGACCTTGCCCTCGGTGTCCGGGCCGAACTCGCCGTCCACGGAGATGTTGTGGTACGTGCTCGGGTGGACAGCCCAGTTGAGCAGGCACTGCACTTCCCGCACGTAGTTACCGGTGTCCCCGCGACCGATGTCTCTGTTGGTGACGTCGATGCAGTTCCGGATGGCGGCTGCCGCGGCTTCCGCGGGCGGCTTGGACGGTGCGGCCGCCGCGTTCCCTGCCGTGAACACGAGCGTGGAGAGCAGGATGGTTCCGACTGCCGCCGCTACTTTTGTTCGCACTGTGGTACTCCCTCGTGAGGTTCTTGACCGAACCGACGGGGGAATCATCTGGCAGCGGACATGGGCCAGCCATGCCTTTGCGGTTGGAGGCAAAGGGTCCTCTGTGGACCGAACCTATGGGTCTGTGCGGCGGATTTCTGTCGGGGTCTGGCCGAACTCCTGCTTCAGTGCGCGGCCAAGGTGTGTGGGGTCCGTGATGCCCCAGCGGATTGCGATCTCGGTGGTTGTCTTGTTGGACAGTGCGGGGTTTGACAGGTCCCGGTGGATTCTGCGTAGTCGTTCGCGTCTGATCCAGGCCGCCAGGGAGATGTTGCGTCGGCCAATCACCTTGTGGAGGTACCGCACAGAGATGCCGTGCTGGCGCGCCACCGACTCCACCGACAGTGTCGGATTGGTCAGGTTGGTCAGGCAGTAGGCGATGATGCGGTCGGCCAGGTGTGCGGTGGGTTCCGGTCGGCGTGGTGACGCTTCGGTGAATGCGGAGATGATCAGAGAGACCAGTGCGTCCGCCAGGTGCGTGCCGGCGGCGTTGGAGACCTCGCCCAGGTGGGTGCTCAGTCCGTTCAGGCAGGTTGTCACGACCGAGCTGACGCCTGCTCCGGCCGGTAGGTGAACCGCGGAGCGCTGGCCCACCAGTTCGGCGTTGGGGCCCAGCCTCGAGCGCGGTACCACTATGACCGTTGTGTCGAAGTCGTTCCAGTAGCGCAGTTCGTATGGTCGGGTCGTGGTGTAGGCGACGAGATCACCGGGGTTCAGCAGCCACTGTCGTCCGTCCTGTTCCACGCCGGCGCGTCCGCGTCTGTGTAGTACGACCTTGATCAGTTCGGGGTCGGTGGAACCGATCGTGCGTGTGTCCCGGCGGACCGAGCACGCGGTGCCCGTTATCGTCGTGATCGGCACATCGTTGATCTTCTTCGCGGCGAAGGCGGCGTGGAAGCCGACTCCCTTCGGCACGTCGATGCGCAATGGTACGAAGGCCTGCGACGCGGCGGCCTGGAACTTCTCGAGCTGCTCGAAGTCGTGTGCTCTCATGCTGCACTCACCGGGCCTCAGGCGAAGGATCGTCGATCCTCGCCGCGGGACCCGTCCGCTGTCAACGGTTCCGTTCCGGTCACCGGTCCACTCGGGATGCACGAACTGGCGAATACGCGTGCACGCGGTGGCCTCCCGGTCGTGTGTCCACTGTCTACCGTTCGGGCTCTGGACACCCGACATCGGGGGAGGAGGCGACATGGCACACGACTATGTGGTGGTGGGCGCTGGCTCCGCGGGCAGCGTCATCGTGCGGCGGTTGCTCGACCAGGGCCACAGCGTGCACGTGCTCGAAGCTGGCCCTCGGGACGACGACCCGCTGATCGGCACCCCGCAGGCCTGGCCGGGGCTGCTGAACGGCGACATGGACTGGGCCGTGCCGACCGTTCCGCAGACGCACGCGAACGGTCGTTCGATCGTCTGGCCACGCGGCAAGGTCCTGGGTGGCAGCAGCTCGATCAACGGGATGATCTACGTCCGCGGCCATCGCGGCGACTACGACTCCTGGGCGTACGGCGGGTGTCCCGGTTGGGACTGGGACAGCGTGCTGCCGCTGTTCAAGCGCTCCGAGGACCACGTCGACGGGGCGTCCGAATGGCACGGTGCCGGGGGCCCGCTGCCGGTCTCCCGCATCACCGATCCACATCCGACCGCCCTCGCCTTCGTCGAGGCCGCCACCGCACTGGGTATCCCGCGGACCGACGACTTCAACGGCGAGCAGATGTCCGGTGTCGGCTTCAACCACCTCACCGTCCGGGACGGTCGGCGGATGAGCGCCTGGCAGAGCTTCGTCGCCCCGGTGGCCGACCACCCAGCGCTGACCGTGACCACCGGCGCACGCGCGCACCGCGTGCTGTTCGAGGGTGGGCGGGCGGTCGGCGTCGAGTACTCGGCAGGCGGGACGCTGCACCGCGCTCGTGCGGCGGCCGAGGTCATCCTCTGCGGCGGTGTCATCGGATCGGCCCACCTGCTCCTGCTCAGCGGCATCGGCCCGGCCGCGCAGCTGCGGGACTTCGGCATCGACGTGCTGGTCGACCTGTCGGGCGTCGGGGAGAACCTGCACGACCACGCCATCGTCTTCAACGTCTACGAGTCGACCAAGCCACTGCCGCCCGGCAAGTCGAACCTGCTGGAGGCGCAGCTGTTCGCCAGCACGGACCCGAAGCGGCCGGGACCGGACCTGCAGCCGCTGTTCTTCCACGTCGTGTACCCGGCCGAGAGCTACCCGATGCCCGAGCACGGCTACACCATCGCGCCCGGCATCGTCCGGCCGCTCTCCCGCGGCACGCTGCGGCTCGCGTCGGCGGACCCGGAGATCACCCCGCTGGTCGATCCCGCCATGTTGTCCGAGAGCTACGACCTGGAAGCACTCGTGGACGCCGTGGAGATGTGCCGGGAGATCGGCGCGTCGTCCGCGTTCGCGGAGTGGCGCAAGGCCGAGATGGCCCCGGGTCCGGACGCGCGGACGCGGGACGACCTGCGTGGCTACGTCCGGCGCGCGGTGAGCACGTACCAGCACCAGGTCGGCACCTGCCGCATGGGACTGGACGCCATGTCCGTCGTCGACCCGAGCCTGCGTGTGCACGGCGTGGCCGGACTGCGGGTCGCGGACGCCTCGATCATGCCCTCGGTCCCGTCGGGCAACACCAACGCGCCTTCGATCATGATCGGCGAGAAGGCGTCCGACCTCATCCTGGAGAGCGCGAAATGACCGTCGCTGCGACGCGGAACGGCACGGATGTCAGCGTACCGGCGAGCCTGCTGATCGGCGGGGACTGGACGGCGGCCGGTGACGGCGCGGAGTTCGAGACCCACGACCCGGCGACGGGCTCGCCGCTCGGCGTGGTCGCCGAGGCCGGACAGTCCGATGTGGACGCGGCGGTCGGCGCGGCCCGTGCCGCCTTCGAGGACCCGGCCTGGCGCACGATGCCCCCGGCGGCGCGGGCCCGGCTGCTGTGGCGGGTCGCCGACCTGATCGAACAGCACGCCGACGAGATCGCCGAGCTGGAGACCCGGGACCAGGGTCAGCCGATCGGCATCGCCAAGGGCCTCAACGTGCCGCTGGCCGCCGAGATGTTCCGGTACTACGCGGGCTGGTGCACGAAGATCGAGGGCTCCGTGTCCGCGGTGTCCATTCCGAACACGATGCACTACACGCGCCGCGAACCGATCGGTGTCTGCGCGTTGATCACGCCGTGGAACCTGCCGTTCGCGATCGCGGCCTGGAAACTCGCCCCGGCACTCGCCTGCGGCAACACCGTGGTGCTCAAGCCGGCCGAGCAGACACCGCTGACCACGGTGTTCCTGGCCCGGCTGTGTCTCGAGGCGGGGATGCCCCCCGGGGTGGTCAACTGCCTGACCGGCGGCCCGGCGACCGGAAAGGCGCTGACCGAGCACAGCGGCGTGGACAAGGTGTCCTTCACCGGCTCGACGCAGGTCGGCAAGCTGATCGTGGCCGCCGCCGCGGGCAACCTCAAGCGGCTCAGCCTCGAACTGGGTGGCAAGGCGCCCAGCATCGTGGCCAGGGACGCCGACATCGACGCCGCCGTCGCCGGGAACCTGCAGGGGGCGTTGCTCAACAGCGGCCAGGTCTGCGCCGCCTACACCCGCTTCTACGTCGACGAGCGGCGGGTCGACGAGTTCACCGAGAAGATCGCCGCCGCGGCGGCGGGCATCCCGGTGGGGCCGGGCCTGAATCCCGAGACGGTCATGGGGCCGCTCGTGTCGCAGGAACAGGTCGACCGGGTCGCCCACTACGTGCGGCTCGGCGTGGAGCAGGGTGCCGAGCTGGTGACCGGCGGGCAACGGCCGGGCGGGGACCTCGCCGGCGGCTACTTCTTCCAGCCGACGGTCTTCGCCCGTGTCAGCGACGACATGGTGATCGCCAGGGAGGAGATCTTCGGGCCGGTGCTGTCGATTCTGTCCTATTCGGATCCGGAGGAGCTCACGGCCAGGGCGAACGACACCGAGTACGGGCTCGCCGCCTGCGTGTGGACCAGGGACCTGACCACCGCGCACAACCTCGCCGCCACGATTCGCGCCGGCAGCGTCTACGTCAACATGCTGCCGTTCCTCGATCCGGCCGCGCCGTGGGGCGGCTTCGGCGCCAGCGGTTGGGGTCGCGAGATGAGCTCGACCGCGATCGACGAGTTCACCGAGACCAAGGGCGTCTGGATCAACCTGGCCTGACACCAGGAACTCTGGCCGGCGACGAATGACGGCTCGTCGCCGGCCAGACTGGTCAGCGCAGGTGGAGACCGCCGTTGGCGTCCCAGCAGGCGCCGGTCACCGAGGCGGCGGCTGGCGAGGCGAGCAGGGCGACCATCTCGGCGATGAAGGCCGGGTCGCCGAGTCGTCCGACCGGGATGTTCCGGACGAAGGCCGTGAGGTTCTCCTCGCCGACGATCTCCCGCACGGTCGGGCTGTCCAGCGGACCGGGCGAGACGGCGTTGACGGTGACGCCGCTGCCCGCGAGATCCCGCGCGAAGACCTTCGTCGCGGACAGGATCGCGCCCTTGGACGACGCGTAGTGCGCGCCGGTCGCCGTGCCGCCGTTCTGCCCGGCCAGCGAGGCCACGTTGACGATCCGGCCGTAGCCCTGCGCGGCGAGATAGGCGCCGAACACCTGGCAGGCGGTGAACGTGCCGGTGAAGTTGACGGCCATGACGGCGTCGAGCTCAGCGGGCGTGATCTCCATGACGGGCTTGGCCTGTGTGCGTGCGGCGTTGTTGACCAGGACGTGCAGGCCGTCGAGGTCGGTGACGACGTCGGCCAGCAGTTGCTCCAGGGCGGCGCGCTCGCTCACGTCCACGGCATAGGCCCGTGCCGTGCCACCGAGTTCGTCCGCCAGCGCCGTGGCCGCGGCGCCGTCGATGTCGGCCACGGCGACCCGGTAGCCGCCGGTGTGCAGGCGGCGGACGATGAACTCGCCAAGGCCGTGCGCACCGCCGGTGACGACGGCCACCTGCGTCACAGCACGTCCTCGCGGACGGTGAGTGCCCGGCCGATCCGTGCCTCGATCTTGGCGAACCGCCAGAGCCTGGCGCCGCCCTCACCCACCGGTGTGGTGCGGAAGAGGTTGCAGGCGGCCTTGACGGTGTCCTGGGTGTCGACGTCGGCGAGCAGGTAACAGGTCCACGGCCAGCCGTCGGACGGGCCGACCATGTGCGAGTCGTCGTCGATGTCGCCGATGTAGTCCACGCCAGGTAAGGCCTTCAGCTGGTCCATCATGGACACGAAGGCCTGCCAGACGTCGGCGGTCGTGATGCCGTCCTTCGGTAGGTCGAAGAAGTTCTGGTTGATACCGACGCAGAAGAGCACACGCAGCATGCCGGTCCCTTCTCAGCGGAAACCGGGCGTGGTGGGCGGCATTCCCATGAGGACGGCGCCGGCCGCGTCGTACATCGCGGGCCCGAAGAACGCGTGTTGCTTGGGCACGAGGGCGTCGCCGAGCAGGCGCTGCAGCGGGTGGCCGTTGTTGATCGCCGCGGTGCCGGAGATCCCGACGAGCTTCTCGACGATCTCCGAGGACGTCCTGGCCAGGTGCGTCGAGGACAGCCGGAGACACGCGTTCTGCTCGTCGCTGGCGGGGTCGCCCGCGACCACGGTCTCCCAGACCTCGTGGCTCGTCTCGTAGAACCAGGCCCTGGCCGACCGCAGCGCGGCCTCCGCGGACGCGACCTCGGCACGGTAGTACGGCCGGTCGGCCAGCTTCGGCGCACCGGTCACGCCCGCGTAACCCGCGCCGACCTCCTTGGCGTGGTTGAGCGCGGCCCGCGCGACGCCGGCGCCGACGATGGCGAGGACCTGGGCGGCGTAGGCGATGGTCGGGTAGCGGTAGAGCGGCTCGTCGATCGTGGGCGCACCGCCGCGGATGAACGTCCACTCCCGGGGCACCTCCACGTCGTGGATGGCGAGGTCGAACGAGCCGGTGCCCCGCATGCCGACCACATCCCACTCCTGGATGATCTCGACCTGCTCGGGTGGCATCAGCGCGGCCCTCGGCTTGCCACCGGAGGACTCGTCGCCGGGAATGCCGACGCCGAGGATGTCGGCGGCCATGCAGCCACTGGCGAACTTCCAGCGGCCGTTGATCAGGAACCCGCGCTCGGTCGGCGTGGCCGGCTGGACGGGCCAGAGACCGGCGGCGAACACCACGTCCGGGCCGTTCCGGTACAGCTCGGCCTGCGTTTCCGCTGGCAGCGCGGCCAGGTAGACCTGGGAGGAGCCGAAGCTCGCCACCCAGCCGGTCGAGCCGTCGACCACCGAGATCCGCTCGATCCGGTCGAGGAACTCGGCAGGCGGCAACGGCTCGCCACCGAACTTCGCCGGGGTGGCTGCGCGGTAGAGCCCGATCTCCTTGAGCCGGGCCACGAAGTCCTTCGGCACGTAACGCTGCTCGCGGAACTCCTCCCTGCGCTGCGCGACCTCGGCGAGCACCTCGTCGAAGGTGACCATCTCTGCTCCTCGTCGTTTCGGGGTGGTTCCCGAGGCTACGAACGAACCCGTGGGAACGGAATGAGTATTGACCCTGCGGACGTAGGGGATTTCTTCAGTGCTGCCGCCGCTGCCGGAGGATCTACCCTGGCGGGATGCAGGTCGACCCGCGTGCTCCCGAACTGGTCACAGGCGACTTCGTGGCGATGATGAACGCCACCAGCCTGTGCGTCCTCATCCATGACGCGGCGACCAAGAGCATCCTGTGGGCCAACCCGGCGGCGTGCGAGATGCTCGGCTGGAGTGTCACCGAACTGCGGCCGCTCAAGGCGAACGACATGAGCAGCTCGGCGCAGCAGTACGACCGGGTCATCGGCCGGGCCTGGCTGCAGGACGCCGTCGAGAAAGGTGCCAGCCGGATCGAGTGGCACTACCGCACCAGGGCGGGGCGGGTGATCCCGACCGACGCGCTCGCGATGCGTGTCGAGCTGGCGCAGGGCCCGGCGGTGATGGTGCAGTTCCGCGACATCGAGCGGGAGCAGGAGATCGAGCGCGAGCTGCGACTGACCACGTCCTATGTGGACGCACTGGCGCACCACACCTCGATCGTCGCGCTCATGCTCGACGCGTCCGGCGCCCTCCGGTTCGCGACCGACACCGCCGTCGAGCTGATCGGCGCGGTCGCGAACGAGCCGCTCGGCCCGCTGGCGAACTACGGCAGGCTACGGCTCGACGGCCGTCCGTCCACCTGGGAGGAGACGCTGGCGCGCGTCGACCCGGTGGCCGCGATCCAGCTGGAGGTCTCCCGCGACGACGGCGATCCGGTGTGGCTGGAGGGCAGCCTGGAGCGGTTGAAGGAAGCCGACGGGGACGCACTGTTGATGATCCTGCACAACGTCACCGACCGGAAGCACGAGGAGGTGCGCCGGGAACGTGAGCTGCACCGGGAGAACTACCTCGCGCGCTACAACGCGATGGGCGACATGGCGATGGCGATCGCCCACGAGCTCGGCCAACCGCTGGCGGCCGCCGGCAACTTCCTCGCCGGCGCACGGACTCGTGTCCCGCCCGAGGCGGCCGACCTGACCTACGGCATCGACAGCGCGGTGCGGCAGATCGAGCGGGCCAGCGCCATCGTCACCGCGATGCGTGCGTTCGTCGGACATCTGGAACACATCCGGCAGGAGGTGGATCTCAACGAGGTCGTCGAGGAATGCCTCTACTTCGTGCGTCTGCGGGCGGCCCCGCTCGGCGTGCGGGTGGACCTGCGCCTGTCGCCACACCCGACGACCGTCCGGTGTGAACGGGTGCTGACCGGGCAGGTGGTGCTCAACCTGTGCTTCAACGCCATCGACGAACTGGCCGACTGCGACCCCGAGCAGCGGCGGGTCACCATCACCACGCGAGCCGGTGACGGCGTCGGCGTCCTCACCGTCGACGACCAGGGCCGGGGGATTCCCCGCGACCCGTTCGAGGAGTCGTTCACCGCCAAGGACGGTGGCAGCGGCATCGGCCTGGCCCTGAGCTACCGGATCATCACCCGCCAGCACGGCACCATCTGGGCGGAACGGCGCGACGAGGGCGGCTCACGGTTCGGCATCACACTGCCGCTCGTGTAGGGGAAATCCTCAGCGAGACCGGTGAAAGTCTCGATATCCACGCGGTGACCTCGACCGTACCTTCTGGACATGCCCTCGCCACAGGGAGGAACCGTGTCCGAGCTGACGACACCCCAGCGCGAGTTCCGCGCCGCGATGGCGAACCTGTCCGCCGCCGTGAGCGTGATCACCACCGACGGCCCGCACGGCAGGGCCGGGCTGACCGTGAGCGCGGCCTGCGCGGTGACCGACGCCCCGCCGACCATGCTGGTGTGCGTCAACCGGTCGAGCCGCTCGCACGACATCCTCGTCGCCAACGGCCGTGCCTGCGTGAACGTGCTCGGCGCCGACCACGAGGCCCTGGCAACGCGCTTCGCCGGCGCGGTGCCGCCAGCGGAGCGGTTCAGCGAAGGGGCGTGGGACGTCGACACCGACGGGGTCCCGGTGCTTCGCGGCGCGCTCGCCTCGGTGGTCGGCCGGATCGTGGACGAGCGGGCCCAGGGCTCGCACTCGGTCCTGTTCGTCGAGGTCGACAAGGTGACGACCGAAGAGGACAGTGGTGCGCTGGTCTACTTCCAGCGCCGGTTCCACAACCTGTGACTGGTCAGACGTCGATCCTGTGCACCAGGATGTCCCGCACGAGCGTGCCGAGGCTGTCGGCGTCGGTCTTGGCCTTGATCCGCGCCCGGTGCACGTCGATGGTCTTGACACTCGCCCCCAGCTTCCTGGCGATGACCTGACTGGGTAGTCCGTCGATGACGAGGCGGAGCACCTCACGCTCCCGCTGTGTCAACGTGTCCAGGCGCCGGAGCACCTCCCGGCGGTCCGCGTGCTCGGCGAACCGCCGACCCGCCTCGAGCAGCTGCGCCTGGACGACCTCCAACATCCGCTGCGGCTCGTAGGGCTTCTCCAGGAAGTCGACCGCGCCCTGTGTCAACGCGCGGACCGACATCGGGATGTCGCCGTGGGCCGAACAGAACACGACCGGCGCCGGGGAGCCGAGCCGCAGCAGCTGCTCCTGCAGCTGGAACCCGCTCATCCCCGGCATGCGCACATCCACGACAACGACCGCCGTCTCCTCAGGATCGAACTCCGCGAGGAACGACACCGCGTCCGGATAGGTCAACGCCTGGATCCCCACACTCGCGAGCAGAAACGCGAGCGACTGCCGAAGATCCTCGTCGTCGTCGACGATGTGCACGACCGCGGCCGGTCGAGTCGGGTCCGGACTCACGGTCAACTCTCCTGGGGTCGGGCACTCTGTGGAGCCATCATGCCCGACGCAGGACTCAGAGCGTGCTCTCGACCGCCTGCATCAGCGCCCTGAGGTAGCCGTAGCCGTGGGCGAACGCCTGCTGGCCGTCCGGGTCGTCGGGGTGGTTGGGTACGTGGTCCGGGTCGACGTTGTACTCGTAGCCTTCCTCGGCGAGGATGCGGATGATCCTGGCGTGGTCGTTGTCCCCGTTGTCCGGGTAGACCTCCATGAAGTCGTCACGGCGGCCGATGATGTTGCGCAGGTGGATGTTGAAGACCCGGCGCGTGCGCAGGAGTCTGCGGAGGATGCCGTAGACCTCGCGCTGGGGGTCCCACAGCATCTCCGAGAGCGTGCCGACGCAGAGGTTGAGGCCGTGATAGGGACTGTCGTGCAGGGACAGGAACGTGAAGAGGCCCTTCCCGCCGGGAACACTCAGGACGTTGTCGATGCCGCGGTGTCCGCCCTTCGGCGTGCCGGGGTCCTGCGGGTGACACGCCGCGCGCACCTTGTACTGGTGGGCAACGGGAATGACGCGTTCGACGAAGTAGTTGATCCGCTCCCAGAAAGCGTCCGCGTCCACCCGGCCGGCGATCGTCAACGGCGCGTTGGGATCCAGCTCGGCGGCGCGGAAGGTCTCGTAGGTCGAGCCGCCGCGGCCCGGCGTCTCGCTCGTGCGCATGACGCCCAGCAGGCTCATGTTGTACTTGAACGCCGGCACGCCGGCGATCGCGCACGCCTCGATCATCTTCTGGATGTCCTCGATGTCCCGATCCCGCTCGGGACTCTTCGCCAGCATGATCGCCGGCCGGGGGTCGTTGTCGATGAGCGACGAGGTGAGCATCGGCAGGGCCACCATGTCCAGGGTGACGCCGTTCTGCTCCGCGAACTCGCGGGTCTGCTCGACCTCGTGCGGCAACCAGTGGCCGCGGCCCTCGTGCAGCGGCGGGTTCGGCGGGTAGCCGACCCAGTGCGTCACCCCGTGCCTGACGAACTCCTGCAGCACGGCCCCCGTCGCGGCGCGCCGCTGCGTGCCGACGTGCATCTTCAGCTTGTGGGGCGGCCGCTTCGGGTCGGCGGCCGCCGGGACATGGCCGCCCAGCAGGGCTCCCGTCCCGACGGCTGCAGCCGCGCCGCCTCGCATCAACGTTCTGCGATCGAACATGAGGGCTTCCCTCCGCATCGTCGCGGTCACTCACGGTGTCCCGTGGGTGATCATGAGGTTAGGTAGCCAACTCATGCGCGTCTAACACGAATTCGGCATCACCGAATACCTTCCCGGCATAAAACGCTGGCCCGTGGAGTGAAAGGCCCGGTGGCCCGTGCGATGAAGCATCCTTCCTCACGCCGGGCGAGACGATGGCGTCCTGAGCGCCAGCGGAGCCCGCGAAGGTTCGCCGGCCCCTCGCCGTTCGCGCTGTGAAAGACGCTTTCACCACCCGACCGGTTGAACCCGCCGTGTGGTGAGGCGCTTTCGTAGCGCTGAACGAGCCCAGCGCGCCTTCCACGGCAGCGCCGGTGTGGTGAGGGTCTTTCACAGCGGGCTGTCTCCAGGTGTCTGAGCGAGGCGGCGAACGTCGTCGGTCACAGCAACGAGCGGCTTCGGGTGGCCCGGACGACGACGTCGTGGAGGGGGACCTCTCTGCCGGTGACGGTCCGCTGGCACTCCTCTGCGGTGACGACCTCCCATGCCGTCTCGTCCAGGCGTGCCGTGATGGCCTCGGCGGTGGCCGACGCCTCGGCGGGCGGGTGATCGTGGTGGTCCGTGGCGCGGTGGGTGTGGAGGTGACCGACGATCAGCAACGTGCCGCCGGGTGCCACCCAGCCGGCGATGCGGTCGTAGAACTCCAACTGCGGCATCGCCGGGTGGGCGTAATGGGTCATGACCAGGTCGAACCGTGTGTCCGGGTGCCAGACGCTCAGGTCCGCCTCGATCCACCGCACGCGCTCGCTGTCTTTCGCGCGCGAGGCGGCCCGGGCGAGTGCCTCGGGTGAGATGTCGGCCGCGGTCACCTGCCACCCGCGAGAGGCGAGCCAGATCGCCTCGGCGCCACCACCGCATCCCGCGTCCAGCGCCGTGCCCGGCGGCAGCTCACCGATCTCACGAGCGAGGTACGGGTTCGGCGGGCTCTCACCCATGGATCCCTGCCGCCAGCGCTGTTCCCAGTACTTTTTGTCGAACCCGTGCGTCACCGCTCGTCCTTCCTGTTCGTCTCACCAACTCCGGCGATGGTGACCGATCGGAAGACGAATCGGCAAAGTCTGTTGCCGAAATGGCAACGCGACGGGCACCGGACCCTGCCCGGTGCCCGCCGCGTCCGCTACTCCTCCGGGAGGGCGAAGACGATCAGGGCGCTGCCGTGCCCCGCGCCGAGCATGCCCGGGAGGAACCCTTCGGCCCAGCCGCCCCAACCGACGGGCACGGCGACGTACTGCCGGCCGTCGACCATGTAGGTGGTCGGGCTGCTGTGGTGGCCGCTTCCGCACTGGAACTGCCACAGCAGGTCCCCGGTGCGGGCGTCGAGTGCGTTGAACTCCCCGGACGGTTCGCCGGCGAACACCAGGTCACCGCCGGTGGCCAGTACCGATGCGCACATCGGGAGTTCGTTGCGCCAGCGCCACTTCTCCTCGCCGTTGGCGTCGAACGCGCTGATGGACCCCGCCATGTCCTCGATGTCCACCTGAACGCCCGCGCCCCAGTACGGGATGCTCTCCTTGAACTCCCTGCGCCGCCGGGTGGCCGTGGCGCCGGTGTCCTGCACCGGGACGTAGAACAGCTCGGTCTTCGGGCTGTAGGCCGCGTGCGTCCATTCCTTGGCGCCGGCCGGGCCGGGGTAGAAGTGGACCGGTTCTCCTTCCTTGTCGGGGTAGATCTTGGCCGTCACCTTGCCGTCACGGGTGATCGCGCCCCACGTGATGCGGTCCACGAACGGGGTGATCTGCACCAGCGAGCCGTCCGTGCGGTCGAGGACGAAGAAGTAGCCGTTCTTGTCGAAGTGCCCCAGCAGTTTGCGTCCGTCCTGTTCGAACAGGATGCACTCGGCGATGCTGTCGTAGTCCCACACGTCGTGCGGGGTGCACTGGTAGTGCCAACGGATCTCGCCGCTGTCCACGTCGACGGCGATGATGCTGTCGGTGAAGAGGTTGTCGCCCTCGCGGACGCCGCCGTCGAAGTCGGGTGCCGGGTTGCCGGTGCCGACGTACAGCAGGTTGGTCTCCGGGTCGAACGTGCCGGTGAGCCAGCAGTTCGCGCCACCCCGTGCCCAGGCCTCACCGTCGGCGGGCCAGGTCTCGGAGCCGGGCTCGCCGGGCTTCGGCACCGTGTAGCAGCGCCACTGGTGCTCGCCGGTGTCCACGTCGAACGCGTCGAGGTGGCCGCGTACGCCGAACTCACCGCCGGAGCTGCCGACGATGACCATGTTCTTCACCACCAGCGGGGCGACCGTGCCGCTTTCCCCGGCCCGGACGTCGCCGTAGGTCTTGTCCCAGACCCGCTTGCCGGTGGTGGCGTCGAGCGCGAGCACCCGTGCGTTCGCCGTCACGAAGAAGACCTTCCCCTTCGCCACCGCGACACCGCGGTTCACGTTCCCGCAGCACAGGGACACGTCGAAGGGCACGGCGTGCTTGTACCGCCAGATCTCCACACCCGTCTTCGCGTCGAGTGCCCAGACCCAGCCGTCCCAGCCGGACAGGAACATGATCCCGTCGACGACGATCGGGGTCGCCTCGAACGAGTAGGTCGACGCGCCCGCGATCAGACCGGTCGTGCCGGCCTGGAAGATCCACGCTGGGCCGATGCGTTTGACGTTCTCGGTGTTGATCTGGTCCAGCGCGCTGTACCGCTGCCCGTTGTAGTCGCCGTAGTAGGTGAGCCAGTTCTGTGGCTCCTCGCGAGCGTTGAGGATGCGCTCGTAGTCGACGCCGGCCACCACCGGTGGCGCGACCTCACCGCCCGCGACCTTGCCACTCAGGCTTCCCTGGTCGACAGCCTCGCCCGCGTCCACGTATTCGACGGTCATCGTGCCTCCTCCTTCCTACGGCCGCGGCTGTTCTGGACGGTCGAGACGAGCTTCCGGCGGAGCGTCCCCGAGGACGACGATTGCTCCGGTCAGCCCGCGGCCCTCGTCATTGCCCGTTGGTGAGCTGAACCAGTAGTAGCCCGGCCCGTCGAGGTTGAGGGTCGCCCGTCCTTTCGAGTGGTTCACCAACCAGATGAACTTCCGGTCGCCGTTGCTCGGCAGGAGCGCGCAGTGCGTGTTCAGGTCGTCGTTGATGAGTTCCAACTCGATATCGCCGCCATGCGGCATGACGAGAATAGAAGGATCCCAGACGATCTCGTCCGGGTTGATGCGAATCGTGGCCCGCATGCGGCCATCCGCGTCCTCGGTGGCGTGCCCGATGGTTCCGGTCCCCAGCACCCGACCGAGCGCCGCTTTGTTCTGCGTGTTCAACCCCAGCTGGTTCAGTAGGTCGGAACGATCCTCCGTGGTCGTCATCGGGGCATCACTCTCCTCATTTCGAAAATGTTCTCCGAATTGACCTCAAAATGCCGAACTAATCACGTCGACAAGGATAATAAAACGCTACGCCGGATGAATGGCACCGACAAGGGCGCGGACCGGCCCGTGCCGTTCGTTCCCGACCGGCCGCCGTTCGTCCCCGATGCGGCACCGCAGGAACGGAGCCGAGGCCGCCGCACAGTGGTCTGCACGAGCCGCGTGGCGGCCAAACCGCGACTAGACGTCGATCGCCTTTTCGATGGGGGTCTCGCCGCCGACCACCACGTAGACACGGCCGGCGGTGTCGGGCCGGTCGATGAGCGCCACGAGCACGGCGGCGACGTCTTCCCTGGTGACTTGGTCGAATCTGGCGCGCGTTGGCCCGACCCTGTTCCCGGCGGTGAGTTCGACGGTGCCGTCGCCGTTGCCGTCGGTGAGCACGCCGGGCCGCAGTACCGTCCAGTCGAGCTTGTCCCGGGCGAAGATGTGCTGTTCGGCGGCGCGCTTGGCCCGCAAGTAGACGGCGTACCCGTCACCGATGTCGCGGTCGTCGGCACAGCCCACGTTGATGGAGCTGACGTGCAGGAACCGTCGCACACCGGCCTGTTCCGCCGCGTCCATGACCAGCACGACAGCGGCCCGGTCCATCGTGTCCCGGCGTGCGGAGGTGGCGTTGTTGCCCGAGCCGGCCGAGAAGACGGCAGCGTCCGCGTCGACAAGGGTCGCGGCGACCTCGTCCACCGTGGCATGCTCGAGATCGAGCACGACGGCCTCCCCACCCGCCCGTTCGATGTCGTCGACGTGGCGGGGGTCGCGCACGATGCCCACGACGGAGTCGCCACGTTCGGCGAGGAGCCGGGTCAACCGCAGAGCGATCTTGCCGTGGCCGCCGGCGATGACAATCTTCATTCGACACCCTTTCCCGCGGATGGTCAGCCAGACAACCGCCTCGGTCAATTCCGGGAGGCGGGTCAGTCGAGGTTCATGACCTTGGTCCACGCGGCGACGAAGTCCCGCACGAACTTCTCCCCGTCGCTGGCATAGACCTCCGCGACGGCACGGAGTTCCGAGTCCGAGCCGAAGACGAGGTCGACGCGGCTGCCGGTCCACCTGACCTCGCCGGTGGCGCGGTCGCGGCCCTCGAAGGTTTTCGCCGACGTCGGCTGCCATTCCGTGCCCACGTCGAGCAGGTTCACGAAGAAGTCGTTGGTCAGCGTCCCTGGCGTGGCCGTGAAGGCGCCCAGTGTGGACTGCTGGTAGTTCGCGCCGAGCACCCGCAGCCCACCCACGAGGACGGTCATCTCGGGCGCGGTCAGCGTCAGCAGGTTCGCCCGGTCGACCAGCAGGTGCTCCGACGGCAGCCGGTTGTCCTTGCCGAGGTAGTTGCGGAACCCGTCCTCGGCCGGTTCGAGCGCGGCGAACGACTCCACGTCGGTCCACTCCTGCGTGGCGTCCGTGCGTCCCGGCGTGAAAGGGACCGGTACGCCGGACGCCTGCTCGACCGCGGCGACACCACCGAGCACGATGAGATCGGCGAGCGAGATCCTCTTGCCGCCCGCCTGGAAGGACGCTTGGACGCCCGCCAGCGTGGTCAACACCGTCGCAAGCGTGTCGGGTTCGTTGACCTCCCAGCTCCGCTGCGGTTCGAGGCGGATGCGCGCGCCGTTCGCCCCGCCACGCCGGTCGCTGACGCGGAATGTCGAGGCGGACGCCCACGCGGTGGCGACGAGTTGGGCGATCGACAGCCCCGACGCCAGGATCTTGGCCTTGAGCGCCGCGATGTCCGTGTCGTCCACCAGTTCGTGGTCCACCGCGGGCACGGGGTCCTGCCAGATCAGCGGTTCCTTCGGGACGAGCGGGCCGAGGTAACCCTGGATCGGGCCCATGTCGAGGTGCGTCAGCTTGAACCAGACGCGCGCGAACGCGTCAGCGAGCTCGCCCGGGTTCTCCAGGAAGCGCCGGGAGATCGGCTCGTAGACCGGGTCCAACCGCAGCGCGAGGTCCGTCGTCAGGATCGTCGGGGCGTGTGTCCTCGCCGGGTCGTGGGCGTCCGGGACGGTGCCGGCCCCGCCGCCGTCTCGCGGGATCCACTGCCACAGACCGGCCGGGCTCAACTCCAGGTCCCACTCGTAGCCGAACAGGGTCTCGAAGAAGCTGTTGTCCCATCGCGTCGGCGTGGGTGTCCACGTTCCCTCGAGCCCGCTGGAGATGGCGTCCGGGCCCTTTCCGGTGCCGTGCCGGCTTTTCCAGCCCAGGCCCTGCTCCTCGAGAGGCGCGCCCTCGGGTTCTGGGCCGAGGACGCGTTCCGGGTCGGCGACGCCGTGGGTCTTGCCGAACGTGTGGCCGCCCGCGATCAGCGCGACGGTCTCCTCGTCGTTCATCCCCATGCGCCGGAACGTCTCCCGGATGTCCCTGGCCGAGGTGAGCGGGTCCGGGACGGTGTTCGGGCCCTCCGGGTTGACGTAGATGAGGCCCATCTGGTCGGCGGCCAGCGGAGGTGCCAGCTCACGGACGCCACCGTGGCGTTCGTCGCCGAGCCAGGCGCGTTCAGGACCCCAGTAGGTCTCCTCGTCGGGCTCCCACACGTCTGCACGGCCGCCGGCGAAGCCAAAAGTCGTGAACCCCATCGACTCCAGGGCACGGTTGGCCGCGAAGATCATCAGGTCGGCCCACGAGATCGTGCGGCCGTACTTCTTCTTCACCGGCCACAGCAGCCGCCGCGCCTTGTCGAGGTTTCGGTTGTCCGGCCAGCTGTTCAGCGGCGCGAAGCGCTGCATCCCAGCGCTGGCGCCACCTCGGCCGTCGGCGATGCGGTACGTCCCGGCGCAGTGCCACGCCATCCGGATCACGAGCGGCCCGTAGTGGCCGAAGTCCGCAGGCCACCATGCCTGCGAGGTCGTCAGCACCTCGTCGACGTCCCGCGCCAGGGCGTCGAGGTCGAGCGTCCGGAACGCCGCGGCGTAGTCGAAGTCCCCGCCGAGGGGGTTGGCGGCCGGGTTGTGCTTGCGCAGGATCGTCAGGTTCAGCCGGTTCGGCCACCAGTCGGTGTTCATCAGATGTCCAGTGCGCGGCGCACGGCCGGGGCGTTCCGACGGGAAACCGGCACCATCTCGTCCGTCTGGTCGTCCATCACCAGCGACAGCTCGCCCTTGCCCCCGCGTTCGATCTCCCGGATACGGCTGAGGTTGACCACATACCGGCGGTGCACCCGCAGGAAGCCGGCGTCCGCCAGTTCGCCGTCGAGCCGGTCCAGGCTCGACGAGGCGGCGCGTAGCCGCCCCTGATCGGTGGCGAGCCACACGTCGTTTCCCTGTGACTCGGCGAAGGAGACCTCCCGCGGCCGCAGCAACACCGTCCGGTTGTCGCGCGTCGCGACGAGCCGGTGTGGTCGCGGCCGAGGGTGCGCGGACCGTTCCGCGTCCGGCAACGGGGCCCCGTCGGAGGCGCCGAAGGAGACCAGGTTCCCGATCAGGTGGCCGAACGAGTAGACGGGCCGGATGCTGATCGGTGTCGGCTCGTCGGCGAGGTGGGTGGTGATCCGCGTCGAGCCGACCCAGTCAGGATCGCGGGCCGCCTGCCTACTGGCATGCCGGGCGGCCGCGATCAGTTCCGGCAGCCCGGGGTTCCACCGCAGCGTGGGATCGATTGCCGGCGTGGACGCCGGGACGCCCAGGAGCGTGCCGGCCACGTCGTCGGCGATCACCACCTTGCCCGCGGTGTCCACCGCGGCGAGCGCGGCGGTGGAGCGTGACCGGGCCTGGGTGTAGGCCGCGACCAGCTCGGCGCCGCTGTCCCTGGCGTGCCGCTTCAGGCGGTACTGGGTCATGGTGGCCGCGTTCGCCAACCAGCCTCCCGCGGACGCGGGTAGCTGGCTGCGCCAGCAGGAGATGTTCAGTACCGCGATCGGCTCCCTGGTCACGACGTCACGCACCGCGATGCCCGCGCAGACCCAGCTGTGGAACGCCTGGCACCAGTGCTCCGCGCCCCTGATCAGCACCGGGCCGTGCGCCTCGAGCGCGGTGCCCATGCCGTTCGTGCCGACCGCGTACTCGGACCAGCAGAACCAGGGCGCCAGGTTGGCGCTGCTGGCGTGGGCGAGCGTGGCCTGGTCGCCCCACTCGGCCAGGATCCGGCCGGTGGCGTCGGTGATGGTGACGACGCCACCGAGGTTGCCCACCTCGTGTGCGATGGAGGCGGCACGAAAACCCAGCTCCGCGAACACGACGTCGTGCTCGGGCGGATGGCCGGGCTCCGCGACGGCCGCCGGCGCGTTCGTGAGGTGCGGGTCGACCCGGTACTGCTCGCGGCAGCGGTGCCACGAGATCGCCACCAGGGGCCGGATACCCGGGATCTGATCCTCGCCCTGCACGAACCGTTCCCACGCCGCGAGCACGGAGCCGCTGGCCGACTCGAGCCGATGTACGTCCCTCATGGTGGAGAACCGCCCTTGGTCCGTCACCAACGCTCAACACTTCCACCCTAGGCGCTGCGCACGTTCCTCTCGAAAGGGTGATCAGAGACCACCCGATCGGACGACCCTTGCGGGGGTGGCGTTTTCGTTGCGTGGCAGCGTGTCGGTCCTGAGCGGCGGTGACCCTCCCGAACGGGTCAACGTGAGGGATTCCATTGTGGACACCGCTAACGGGCTGGACACTGCCGGAGGCCCTCTGCCGGGACAACGACGGGAGTATCCCATGCCACGTAAGGCGGAAACCGCGGAGCTGTCGACCTTCCAACAGAAGCTGATCGGCACGTGGACGAACCAGAGCCTTCCCGGCACGAACAAGGGCGACAAGGACGATCCGTACTCCTACACCGTGATGCCGCTACCGCAGCAGTCGCCGCAACAAGGGGCGAACCTGGGGTACGTCCTCAAGAACTTCACGTACTTCGAGACGATCGTGTTCAACGGTCCGGACGCGGTGACCGCCCCCGCCGCGGCGCCGAACCGGGGCGGCGGCTACCAGCAGATCCCGTTCGTGCTGTTCTACGACCAGCAGATCCGGCTCGCCGAGGGACCGGACATCGGCGCGATCGTCCACGAGGAGAACGGGGCGTGGCTGCACCTGACGACCGGGAAGCAACAGGTTGGGCCCTATCTCTATCCGCCGACCAACCCGGTGTTCGAGCCGGGGCACCCGATCCCGCAGTCCCCGGAACGCACGATGTGCAAGCAGATCTCGGTGCCGCACGGCGTCTCGGTCCTCGCGCTGGGCAGCTTCGAGGAATGCACCGGTGAGCCGAAGATCCCCGTCGCGCCGTCGGTCCTGCCGACCCCGGACGACATCGACACCAGTCCGTACGGCGCGGTGCTCAACACACCGGACAACTACCAGAACCCGCGGCCGGAGCTGACCCAACAGATCAACCTGCCGCTCCAGAACGCGATCGAGGACCTGGCCGCGGCCGGCCATGCCGTCAGCAACTACATCTACTGCCGCGTCGAGTCCACCAACGGCGGGACGGTGGTGAACATCCCCTTCGAGCAGCGGAAGGCGGCACTCGCCGGCTACAACGCGGAATACTGGCTGCTTTCCTTCGACGGCGGGCAGAACTACGACATTCTCGCCTATACGCAGCGGATACTGCTCGACATCGTGGTGGGCGAGAACCGCTACACCTTCCCGCACCCGACGTCCAACGTCCTCACCAGGTCGACGGTGTAGCGCGATGGTGGACTTGTCGAACACGGTTCTGCCCCCGGTGGGACTCGCGCGCCCCAAGCCGGTCGACCGGTGGACGTTGGCCGACGTGCGCGCCCATCTGGCGTTCGCCGTCAACCTGGAGATCTGGACGATTCCCTACTACCTGACGGTGATGTTCTCGATCAAGGACATCGGGCACCCTGCCTTCCGGCTCGTTCAGTCGGTCGCCCACCAGGAGATGTTGCACGCCCAGCTGGCGGCCAACCTCTACAACTCGTTCCAGCCGTCAGAACAGCTGCGGATCGGTCCGTTCCGCTACACCCGGGAAGGCGGGGTCCCCCACCTCGACTTCGCACTGGACCCCGAGGCGGTGAAGAAGTACGGCCCGCCGGACGCCTGTCTCGGCGGCCTGGACCTCGTCCGGCTCGGCACGATGTGCTTGATCGAGCTGCCCGAGTCCCACCCGCCGCCCCTCGATCCGGACCGGGACGAGTACGCCACCCTTGGGGACTTCTACACCGCGCTGCGGTTCGGGATGCGGCAGCACGCGCACGACGTGCGCGGGAACCACAACCAGGTCGACCACTTCGCGAACTTCTACCGCAACCTGGGCAACACCACGGTCACCGAGGACGGCCCGGCCGGGCTGAACCAGGCACTGCGGCTCGTCGACGTGATCACCGAGCAGGGAGAGGGCCGCACCAACACGAACGAGACCATCCCGTTGGCGTTCCAGAACACCGCGGACGACTTCGACGCGTCGTCCAGTCATTTCGAGAAGTTCAACTCGGTTCGCGACGCCGTGCTCTCCGGTCGGGCTCCCGCGACCTACTCCGCCGACCCGCACGCGGAAGGCACCGCACCGCAGCAGGTCCTGGGTCGCAACTTCGCGAAACTGGTCTCGTCGATCCGCGAGATGTTCAACGGCCGGCCCGTCTGTGATCCCTTCGGCGCGCTCATGTCGACGGTCGGTGCGAACGTCCTCGCCTGCTGGCGCCAGGGCGTCGTGCCCCGGTTCTCGGACAACGGGAGCAAGGCATGACACCACCTGTGTCAACCTCGCGGCTCGCAACCGCACCTCAGGGGAACGTGACGCAAGCCAGCCACAAGTACGTGACCAAACAGCACCATCCGTCCCCAGACGAGACCAACACATCGAATTCCGGGGAGGCGGGTCAGCCATGACCACGTTCAGGGTTCACCCTTCCATCGGCTTCGCCCGCGTCGGCAACAGCGACGAGTACAACCTGGCGCCCGAGACCATGGCCGCGCTGCCACTGCCCGACGACGGCCGACGGCCCACCCCGAACCCCGAGACGGTCGGCGGCCTTCCGCTGCGTCCCGACGGGGTCACCACGATCACGAGCCGCGACGTGCGGGACAGCAGGGGCAGGCTGAAGAGGCAGGCCGCCCGGTTCAAGATCTTCGCCTACGACGACGACGTCCTGGGCCGCTACCCGACGAGCACCGGCACCGAGATCACGATCGGCTCGCACGTCGACGGCAAGCGTGTGGTGGACATCGTCTGGACCGTGCACGTCGCCAACAAGAAGGCCAACTGCTACCTGCTCGAGGCGCCGGGGACCACGGCGGTCTACCTGCTCTCGCAGTACGAGAACGGTCTCACCCCGCCACTGCGCAACGTGGGCGAGGGCGAGTGGGCGGCCGACCCCGAGCGGGTCAGGAAGCTGACCATCGATCCCGGTCCCCGCGCCATCAGGGGCACCGCGAAGGACCGTGTGGACATGGGAAAGGGGGGCGTCGCCACCTACGGACGAGGTGCCGCCGTCCTGCCCGTGCCGGACTACCCGAAGTCCTTCCCCGATGACAGCTTCTCGCCGCTGTACCAACCTTCCGGGCCGATCGACACGCTGGGCGACCTGGTCACCGACGAGGTCGGGCGCCTGCACGTGGTCGCCGCGTCCGGCCGGGCCGCGGCCTGGTATCCGCAGGACTCCGGCGCGTACTACCCGCTGACGTCCGATGTGGACAACGACGGCTGGTTCGACGACACGGCCGACGGACCGGTCAACGCCACCCTCGTCTTCGAGGACGACACCATCGGCGAGGTGGCGGGGGCGTGGGTGGTCTCGACCGATCCCGGCTTCGCCCCGCAGACGCTCAACGTCGTCTCGCTGTGGGACGACATCTACGACACGTTCGTGCGCGAGCTCGACCTCGAACCCGAGCTGTTCAGGGGCGGGGTGTTCCAGCGTGGCTACCGCCCGGACTTCGCGCAGCAGCTCAACCCGATCTTCCAGGCGGCCCGCGTCCAGCGATGGAACACCAACCTGTCGGACGGCGCGGTTCAGGCGCACGACGCGGTGGGCCAGATCACCGCGGACGCCGACCCCAGCACGACGATCCTGGCCGGGTTGGCGTTCATCCGGAATCCGAACAACCCCGAGCAGCACGCGATCGGTGCGCCGCTCATGCCGGCGGGCCTCGGCGACTCCGGACAGTCGATGCTGTCGGTCAGCAAGACGCAGTACTTCTTCCTCGAACAGTGGGACGCCAGGCGCATCGCCACCGACCGGCCCGCGCTGGGACCGGGTGAGTACCTGGACAAGGCGTCGCTGATCAACTGCCTTGGCGGACGGTTCAGCCCGGGGATCGACATGACCTTCCCCGTGCGCGTGCCCGAGACCTGGCAGGTCGCGTGGAGGACCCACGGTCCGTTCCGGATCCGCCAGAAGACCCTCGACTACGCCCAACTGCCGCCGGACGGTCTGCCGCTGCTGAGTGAGGGCTACGTGCCCTACCACTCGGACAGCGGTTTGGAGCCTGGCGACAGCTCCAAGTTCATGTCGGTCCCGTGGCACACCGACTACAACTCCTGCGCCACCCACCAGCCGGACCCGAACCCGACGGACAGCAGCACGCTGTACTGGTCGTGGCCGGCGCAGCGTCCGGTCGCCGTCAACGTCGCCGCCGACACGCGTCCGCCAGAAACCGACGAGCAGCTCCCCGGTCAGCGGTGGTCACTCCGTGGGCCCGGGACGACCTCGCAGAACTACGCGGACACCGGCCGGTACCAGAACCGCGAGGACATCATCCCCAACTGGTGGCGGATCGGCACCATCATGCAGCGCACCCAGATCGAGGGCCTGGACAACCAGGACGCGATTGACAAGCTGCCCGCGGACACGTTCCTCGAGGTGGCGAGCCTGTTCGAGGACGACGGAGCCCCCTTTGTCGAGGACTGGCCGACCAACGCGCTGCGGGACGACTAGAGCCCCGACCTTCGTCGTGCTCGGTGGTGGGCCGGCGGGTTGCGCGGCTGCCATCGCGCTCCGCCGGTCCGGCGGCGGGACCGTGGTCGTGGCGGAGAGCGGCACCTACGCCGCCGAGCGGATCGGTGAGAGCGTCCCGCCGGACACCCGCCGACTGTTCGCGCGCCTGGGGCTCCTCGAGGCGTTCGAGCTGGAGGGGCACGAGCCGTGCTACGGCAGCTGCTCGTCCTGGGGCGACGACGTCCTGGGCTACAACGACTTCACCGTCAGTCCCGACGGGAGCGGCTTCCACCTGGACCGGCGACGCTTCGACGCCTTCCTCGCGCACCGCGCAACGGAAGCCGGCGTACACCTGGTCACGGGCGCCCGGTTCCGGTCGGTGCGGCCGTACGGGCAGCGGGCGTTCGTCGTCGAACTGGAGACCGGTGCCGGTGTCCGGCGGCTGAAGGCATCGTTCGTGATCGACGCCATGGGCGGCAGGGCACGGCTCGCCCGCGCCTGTGGCGCCCAGTGGCTGGTCCACGACCGGTTCTTCTGCGCGACCGGCTACTTCCACCTGCGTGACGGGGCCGAGTTCACCCAGCTCACGATGCTCGAGGCCGTCCCGGACGGATGGTGGTACGCGGCGCGCCTTCCCGACCGGCGCATCGCGGTCGCCTTCGCCTGTGACGGCGACGACCTGAGGGCGGCCACGTTGCACGAGAACGGGTCGTGGCTCAGGCGGCTCAGCCAGACCTCGTTCCTGGCGCCGGCGTTGTCCGAGTCCTTCTTCCTGCCCGGCACCCTCAGAGTGTGCCCGGTGCCGTGTTTCGTCCTCGACCGCCCCGCGGGTCCACACTGGATCGCCGTCGGCGACGCGGCGTCGTCGTACGACCCGTTGTCCGGACAGGGCATCCACAAGGCGCTGTCGAACGGCGTGGCGGCGGCCGACACGATCCGGGCTTTCCTTGACGGGGACGAGACGGCGACCGAGCGGTACGCCCAGCGGGTTCGACGAGCTTTCGACACGTTCCTCGCCCAACGGGATGCGTTCTACAGGCGCGAGCAGCGGTGGCCCGAGGCGCCCTTCTGGTCTCGCCGTCGGCCGCGCCGTGCATGAGTGACGCGGCGCTGCCGAGGACTTCGAGCAGCGGGCTGGGCGCGAGGCTCGTCAGCCGGGCGGCAGGAATCCGACGGTCAGCAGCAGGTTCGCGTAGTGGCGGGTGTCGCCCGATGCGATGCACAGCGCGAGGTCGGGTTCGCGGCAGGTGCGGTAGAACTCGAGTCGCTCGAGGGGTTCGAGTGGGAGGTCGGGGCCGAGGAGGCGTTCGTAGTCCTGCCAGAACTCGGGTGTGGTGCCGTCGTCCGGCCGCATCGTGTGCACCGCCTCGAGCGGCACCGCGGTGAGCAGAGTGCTGAGGATGTCGTCGATGCCCACCAGCCCTGGACGCAGGTTCAGGTAGATCACCTCGGCGGTCGGCGCGACGTTCGTCGCGTGCGCGTAGTTGGCGTCAGCGATCAGGATGCGCGAGCCGTGGCCGGTCGCCGCGAGGCTTGCGAGCAGCGGTGGGTGCAGTAGCGGGTAGCGCAGCATGGCGGTTCCCTTCTCGTGGTCGAGTCCGCCGAACCTGCCAAGATCGCGGACCCGCAGATCGTGACACGTTCGAGCAGCGTCGAGTCGTGAGGCCAGCCTGTACACGACCGCCGAACAGGGCAACGGCCACACCGCCACCCTGTTCGCGGCGCGTAGTCGCTACGGATTCACATGCTGTCCCGCCGCGGCGCGGGCGGCGTCGAACGGCGTGCGGTCGAAGATGAAGCGGCTGTAGGTGATCAAGCCGTTCCTGACGGTCACGCACTCGGCCGCTGGCGCGCTCGCCACCGGCACGGACTCGGTGTCGTACACGATCACGGCCGTGTCGTCGTCACCGAAGGCGGCGATGAGGGTCGCGTTCTTCAGGATGTCCACGAACGGCCCCATGAAGCCCCGGTACGCCTCGCTGCCCTCGATGCGGCCGGCCGGCGCGTCGCAGACGATGTCGTCGGCGATGTGGGTCATGGCGGTGTCCAGATCGTGGTTGGTCCATGCCTGGTGGTAGGCGAGCGCGGTGCGCAGTGCCGGACTGGTCGTCATGGTCGTCTCCTTGTCGTGTCGGTCGTGCTGACTGTCCAGACACCGACTCGGTCGCGAACGGAACGGTGGCAGGATCCGCGCATGGAGCAGGACGTGGTGGACCGGGCCGTGACCGGAGACGAGCACGCGTTCGCCGAGCTCGTCGAGCCGTACCGGCGGGAGCTGCGGGTGCACTGCTACCGCATGCTCGGGTCGCTGACCGACGCCGAGGACGTGCTGCAGGAGACGCTGCTCGCGGCCTGGCGTGGTCTGGCCGGGTTCGAGCGCCGGGCGTCGGTGCGGGCCTGGCTGTACCGGATCGCCACCAACCGCTGCCTCAACGCGATGCGTGACGCCAAGCGACGGACGCCGCCAGAGCCGGTGCCGCCGTTCCAGCCACCCGAACCGTCCCGGCGTTCCGAGATCACCTGGCTGCAGCCCTACCCGGACGCGCTGCTGGCGGGCATCGCCGACGCCGCGCCGGAACCGGCGGCGCGTTACCAGACCATGGAGGCGGTCGAGCTGGCCTTCGTCTCGGCGCTCCAGCGCATGCCACCGCGGCAGGCGGCCACCCTGGTGTTACGCGACGTCCTCGGCTTCACCGCCGACGAGGTCGCCGAGATGCTCGCCACCACGCCGACAGCGGTCAAAGGCGCCCTCCAACGCGCCCGCGCGGCACTCCAGGCCGACACCCGCACGCCCCGGCCGGAACCGGAGAAGGAGCGTGACCTCGGCCGCCGGTTCGCTGAGGCGTTCACCTCGGCCGACATCGACGGCGTGATCGCGTTGCTCACCGACGACGCGTGGCTGTCCATGCCACCGGCACCGCACGAGTACCACGGCACCGCCGCGATCGCGGCCTTCCTGCGTGTCTCGTTCACCCACCGGTCCGACCTCCGCGTCCGTCTCGTGCCGACGAAGGCCAACGGCCAGCCCGCCTACGGCGTGTACCTCGGCGAACCGGGCTCGCCAGCCGGGCTCTTCGTGCTCACCATGGCAGGCGACCGGATCCACCACATCGCCCGCTTCCACACGGACGCCCTCTTCCCCCGGTTCGGACTACCGGTGACGCTCAGCGGTACGCCTCGGCCTGGAGTGCGAACAGCTCGGCGTAGAGGCCGGTTCCTCCGGTGAGCGTGGTGTGGTCACCCGTCTCCACCACGCGGCCGTCCTTGACCACGACGATCAGGTCGGCCATGCGCACGGTGGAGAACCGGTGGGACACGAAGACGGTGACCCCGCCCGTCCGCCGCGCCACCCGTCGGGCGTGCTCGGTGTACCGCTGGAACAGCAGGTGCTCCGCCTCGGGGTCCAGCGCCGACGCCGGTTCGTCGAGGACGAGCAGCAGGGGCGTCTCGCGCATCATCGCCCGGCCGAGCGCGAGTTTCTGCCACTGCCCGCCGGAGAGTTCTGCGCCGTCGGTGTAGCTCCTGCCCAGCTGGGTGTGCAGGTCGGACACCACACCGGTGGCGTTGGCGCGGTCCAGTGCCGCGCGGACAGCGGGCTCCGACGACACCCGGGGCAGGTCGCCGATGCCGACCGCCTGCTGTGCCGTCAGCTCGTACCGGACGAAGTCCTGGAACCCGGCCGCGACCCGTGCGCGCCACATCTCGGGCGGCATGGTCCGCAGGTCCGTTCCGTCGACCAGGATCCGGCCTTCGGTCGGCTGGTAGAACCCGCAGAGCAGCTTGACCACAGTGGACTTCCCGGCGCCGTTCTCGCCGACGATCGCGACGGTGGCGCCGGCCGGGACGTGGAGGTCCACTGTGTGCAGCACCGGCGTGTCGGTGCCCGGATAGGTGAAGGCCACCCCGTCGAGCGTGATCCCGTCCCGCAGCCGGCGGGGCGGGCAGTGGCCCGACCGGGTCGGGGCGGTGGCGCGCACCACCGCGTCGACCTCGGCGAGGCGACGGTACGCGGCCGCCATCCGGTGCAGGTCGCGCAGCAGGGTGACCGCGGTGGCGACCTGCTGGTTGACCTGGGTGGCGAGCACGATCACCAGCACCACGTCGCCCACCCCGCGCCGCCCCGCTATCGCGTCGCGGACCACGAGCAGCACACCCGCGATGTAGGCGAGCGCGAAGACGAGCTGCCCCGCCGCGCGCACCCACGTCGCCGTCAGGTGTGCGCGCCACAGGCCTTCCGTCGCCGTGTCCCACAGCCGGCGGTGCCGGGTGCGCAGCTCGTCCTGGACGCCGGACACCCGCAGCTCTCCCGCCAGGCGTGCGGAAGTGGTCAGGTGGAACAGGTTGAGCGCGGCCCTGGTCGGTTCGGCGGTCGCGGTCTGGGCACGGTCGAGGATCCGCTCGGCCGCCCGCCCGGCGATCAGGGGTGGCACCGCTGCCAGAGGGAGGAGCAGCAGCCAGGGGTTTCGCGACGACAGCAGGACCGAGGTGAGCCCCATGGCGAGGACCAGACCGACGCCGTTGAGCAACGCCTCCAGGCCGGCTCGGAACCGCCTGCCGTCCTGCCGCAGCACGGTCCACGTGTCGGCGTGCTCGGCCCGCTCGTGGTGTTCGATGCCGGCCGAGCCGTTCGACGCCTCGATCACGCGCTCGTCGAAGTCCAGCTCGGCCAGTTCGGCCAGTTCGTAGTAGGCCACGTGCGCGAAGTGCGCGAGGGTGAGCACCATGACCGCCAGCACGGCGACGGTCACACCCGCGCGCACGGCGTCCGCCCCGTCGGCGGAGGCGACCTCGTGGGCCATCCAGCCCAGTGCGGCCGCCAACAGCGGCGCGGCGAGGGCACCGGCCACCATCAGGACCACCGACAGTGCCGTCCGGAACGGGCTCATCCGCCACGCTGTGGCGAGCATCGTCCTGGCGCCGCTCATCAGCGTCCTCATTGGACGGATTCCTCGGTGAACCTGTTGGCTTGCAACCGGAACAGCTCCGCGTAGCGTCCGTCGCGGGCCAGCAGGCCGGCGTGGTCGCCCTGTTCGACGACCCTGCCGTGCTCGAGGACCACGATGTGGTCGGCGTGCCGCACGGTCGAGAACCGGTGGGAGATCAGCAGAGTGGTCGCCCCCGCGGCGAGGCCGGCGAACTCCGCGAAGAAGCCCGCTTCCGCGCGCACGTCCAGGCTCGCGGTCGGCTCGTCCAGCACGACGATCGAGGCACCGTGGCGCAGTGCGAACAGCGCCCGGGCCAGCGCGACGCGCTGCCACTGGCCGCTGGACAGCTCCGCTCCGCCGGTGAGGTGCCGCGCCAGCGGGGTGTCCAGGCCGTGGGGGAGGCGGGCCACGGTGTCGGTGAGCCCGACCGACTCGACGACCTCGCGGACCGTCTCCCGATCGTCGATCCAGTCGACGGCGCCGAGCCCGATGTTGTCCGCGACGGACGACTCGTACCGCACGAAGTCCTGGAAGATCACGCTGAGCGTGGCGCGCCACCTGTCGAGCGGGAGGTCGCGGATGTCGACGCCGTCCAGCGTGATCGCGCCGGCCGTCGGTTCGTAGAGCCTGGCCAGCAGCTTGACCAGCGTGGTCTTGCCCGCGCCGTTCACGCCGACGATCGCCGTGCAGCGGCCGACGGGGATCGTCAGGTCCAACCCGTCGAGGATCAGCTTTCGCTGGCCGGGATAGTGGAAGCCGACCCCCTCGAACCGGATGGCGCCGACCGGCTCTGGCACGGCCGCACGAGGCGGTGGGGGTTCCCGGGAGTCGTCGACGTGCTCCGCGAACCGCCGTACCGCCTGGTAGGCGCTCATGCCGATCACGGTCGGCATGTCCGCCTCGGGGTAGTGCTCGGCCAGCCGCAGCAGGCCGAGGGTCGACGTCGCGACGAGGACGAAGTCCGTGAACGTCAGCGAGTCCGCCGTCGCGCCGACGACCCCGAGGACCACGCCCGTGACCGCGAGCCCCACGATCGAGAACAAGACGAACGGCCACAGGTAGATGCGCCGGCGTTCCGCCCAGAGCACGTCGAGGAAACGCAGGTGGGTGGCGCGCAGGCGTGCCCGTAGCCAGCCGACGAGTCCGAAGACCCGGATCTCCTTGCCGGCGGCGGCCCCGCCGGCGAGCTGGCGTAGGTAGTCGATCTCGCGCTCGTCGGCGGCGAGCCGGACCCGCGTCCTCGCGTACCGCCGCAGCCCGCCCCGCTGGCCGTGGCGGAACAACAGCACGGTGCCGACCAACGCCGCGGCTCCGAGCCACGAGAACACCACTCCTACGGCGACGGCGTAGCCGGTGAGCTCCGTGTACCGGGCGACCAGCGCGAGCAGACCGGCGGCCGCCCGGCCGGGACTCCGCACGCCGAACTCCACCTCCCGCGCTGCGGTGCGGAGCGCGTCGAGTGCCCGCTGGTCCTCCAGCGGACCGAGGCCGGGGCTGCGCAGCGACGCGGCCATCAGCTCGTCGACCACCTGGCCGTCGATCCGGCGCGTCATCAGCTCGCCCATGGCCCGTTCGACCGGCACGAGCAGCTGTCTGGTGACGAACGCGGCGGCCGCCACACCGAACACCGTGACCAGCGAGCGCCACGCGGCCGAGTCCAGTCCGGCGTCGACGGCGGCCGGCACCCGCCCGAGCACGTTCGCCGTCGCCACGGCGAACACGATCGGGAGGAGCCCCAGCAGCAGGTCGACCACGACCAGCGCGGCGACCAGACCACCACCTGCACGGGGAAGCAGGCGGACAATGTCCCACCTGGCGGCGAACAACTGTCGCGAGGAATGTGTTCTCATGCCTTTACCGCGCTTGGCCGCTATCGTGTGACCTCGCTCTTGGCGACATAATCGGCGCAACTGGGCAGTCCGCGTTCCTGGATGACCTCGTTGAGCGTGCCGAAGTTGACTTCGGGCACCTCGGTCAGCAACCAGGTTATCGGTGTCCGATATTTCCGCGCCATATACCGGTAGTTGTACTGCGCGGATTTCGCGTTGTCGGTGTGGTCCTTGTCGTGCGGGTAGTGAATGGAGCTCGCCGCCCGGTTCACGGCGAACCGCGCGCCGTCACGGTGCAGCCGATAGGCGAGGTCGAGGTCCTCCCCACCCCACTGCTGGAACCACTCGTCACACATGCCGACCGAGCGCAGCTGTTCGGTCCGCGCCGAGGCGTGGCAGCCCCAGTGCATCAGCCACGGTGCGGGGACGTGGTCGAAGTCGTCGGTGTACCGCGTATAGAAGTCCTCGCGGAGGTCCGGCCACGCACCCGTCTGCGCCATCGACGCGATGGTCGTGTCGACGTCGTCGACATCGATGAACTTCCTGATGAGCGCGGCGTCGTCGTTGTCGAGGTTGAAACAGAACACGTACCCGTTCAGCGCCAGCGGTTCCGCCGTGGTTTCGTGGGTGGTCACGTGCGCGCCCACGGCATCTGAGTGCAGCAGTACCCCGGCGTCCACGAACACGCAGATCTCGCCACGGGCATGGGTGATGCCGACGTTGCGTGCCTTCGCCAGCCGGTAACCCTCGTCCGGCTGGAAGAAGTACCGCAGGTCGAGCCGGTCTTCGAAGCCCCGCACCATGGTCGCCGTGTCGTCACTGGAGCCGTCGTCGACGACCAGCACCTCGAACCGGTCCCTGGGCAGGTTCTGCTTGTCGAGCGAGTCGAGCGTGAGCTCGAGTAATCGTTTCCGGTTGTAGGTGGGAACGACGACGGTGCACAGCGGTCCACTCACGAACCGACCCCTTCCTGCCACACTCCGGTCAGGAGGCGGCTTGCTCGACGATCTCGGCCGCTCTCCGCGCGCCGTCGCCTGCCCGGTAGGACTTCTGGATCCGGGCGACGGTGTGTCTGATCGGGTCGTCGGGGTCGAGCAGCCGGGTGAGCGCGGCGACCGCCGAGTCCGTGGTCAGGTCCTCGCGTTCCACCGCGATCCCGGCGCCCGCGCGTTCCACCAGGCCCGCCTGCATCGGCTGGTCGCTGGCCAGCGGGATCACGAGCAGCGGCACGCCGAAGTACATGGCCTCCATCACCGAGTTGGCGCCGCCGTGGCTGACGAACGCGTCGGCCCGGCCGAGCATCTCGAGCTGTGGGACGTAGGGCGTCGCGATCGTGTGGGCCGGGAGCTCGTCGGCGCGCTGTGCCACGGCCTCCGAGCTGATCACCAGCGTGGCGCCCAGCTTCGCGGTCGCCTCGACCAGCGCGTCGATCACGCCGTCACCCGACAGTCGCGTGTGGACACTGCCGAAGGAGGCGTACACGAGCGGCTGGTCGGTGGGTATCCGGTCGAACGGGAACGCGGTCTCGTCACCACGGCGACGTGGCGCGATGGTCGGCCCGACGAGCCAGGTCCGCCGCGGCGGGAACACGTCGCCGACGAGTTCTTCCGTGCCGAACACCACGTTGGCCGTCGGCGACGGGCACTCGAAGAGACGGAAGTCGGGCGCCATCCCGAACTGTGCGAACAGCTCGGTCCTCGGCCGCACGATGGGCGTCATGTCGCCCCGGTAGGCCGCGCTGAAACCCGGTGGGTGCACCAGTTTCAGGCCGGCGCACGCGCCGACCCACGGCAGCCCGGCCAGCTCGCAGGCGATGATCCCGGTGTAGGACATGGTGTCGATCAACGCGATGTCCGGCTCCAGTCGCGACAGCGCCGCGCCGACGTCGTCGAGGAGGTGCGGCACGGGGTCCAGGAGGAAGGAGCGGTAGGCCTCCCAGATCCGGGCCGGGTCCCGCGCGATCGCGGCCAGTTCCGTGGGACCGGCGATGACACCGGGCGGCAGCGGAGGCGGGTCGACCAGCTCGACGCCCACGTCGGTCAGCTGAGCCCGGTCAGCGGGCCCGACGGCGGCCGGCAGCGGAAGCCAGCTCACCCGGTGGCCCCGCCCCATGAGGTGCTGCGCGACACCGACGAGCGGGTTGAGGTGCCCTTTGGACGCCCCGCTGCCCACCTGCAAGGAGATGACCAGCACGTGCTTCCTGGTCACGCCGCCTCCTCGCCCGCTCCGTGGCGACGGAACGCTCCGCAAGCTCCGCTCACGCCGCCTCCACCGCTTCGGTGAGCGCGCGCATTCGGGTGACCTGTCCCGCGACCAGTTCGGACTCGACGGGGGAGAGGTCCGGGACGCGGAACGTCCCGTTCGGAAGCTCTGTCGTGCCACCGAGATAGACCAGCTCGTCGCCCGTACGACAGGGACCGGCGACGGCGACCGAACCACCGTCCAGCCAGGCGTCCACCAGGGCGGCGACGTGGCCGATCGCCCTGGCGACCGGGGGCCGGTCGCGGTCGAACTCGGCGGCCGTCAGTGCGGCGACCGCCACGCCGACGCGGCGATGCGGATCGTCGGCCGGCGCCTCGCCACGCCGTTCGAACATGGCCGCCATCCGCTCCGGATGCCGGATCCACTTGAGCTGAAAGGAGTTCGCGGCCGCCTGCAGCCTTGCCGTCACCACCGGCCACGGCTCGGCGCCGATCCTTTCCGCGAGTCCCGGCACCGCCGAGAGCACGGGAATCGGCTCGAGGCCGTGCATCCCGGTGACCGGCAGCTCGTGGGGGTCGAGTTCGATCCGCCAGCCGGTGGCGAGCACGTCCCGGCACCGCTGGGCGTCGAGCTGCATGCCGACGCCGAACACCGACTCGTGCCCGGTGGCCTCGGCAAGCTTGGCGCAGAACAACTCCACGGGGTTGGTCACCACCAGCACAGGCCGGTCGCGCCACATCCGGGACCCGAGATGCGCGGTGATCAGCCGGTGGTTGCGCAGGGCCACGGTGATCCGGCCGGTCTCGATCTCGGTGCACGAGCGCAGTGCGAGCGCCTCGTTGTCCGCGACGCAGACCAGCACGGGCGCGCGGTTGCCGGCCAGCTCGTCGAACTCGACCGGGATGACGTTGGGCCCGAGGCTCATTGCCAGCTGGGGCTGGGTGGTCACCGCCGCGAAGGTCCGTTGCCGGTGCCGGTCGGCGACCGTCCTGAGCACTTCGCTGCCCACTCTTCCAAGACCCCAAACAACGAGGTCAGGAGGCGGGGTGAAGCGATGACGAAAGTCTAATCTCTCGGGTAATTCCCCAACGGTCATTGCGCAAGTCTGCCGAGACACGACAGCAACGGTCAATACCGCAGGTGAGGGCGCCGATACGGAGCATGACGAAACTTCCGCTCCGATGGCTCGCGTTGCTCCGTTCGCATCGAACTGTTCCTGCGAACGCCTCAACCCACTC
>NZ_DASUVO010000027.1:0-9444 GCF_036378875.1 Actinophytocola sp. | reverse complement strand
GTGTGTTGGCCGCCTTCGCCCAGGAGGGCATCGAGGTGGTGAAGGCCCGCGCGGTGGAGATGACGGCCACGTCCGTTCGGCTGGTCGATGGTGAGGTCCTGCGGGCCGGCATGGTGTTCGACGCCACCGGTGCGCGTCGGGACGCCGATCGTGTCGAGCAGACCGCGTTCGGGGTCGTGGTGCCGGAATCCTCGTTGGCTGGGGACGGGACGGCCGTCTTCATGGACTGGCGGCAACCAGCCCCGTTCTCCGAGCCCGCCACCTTCCTCTACGCCGTTCCACTGCCCGACGGCCGCGTTCTCCTCGAAGAGACCTGCCTCGCGCGGCGACCCGGGCTCGGGTTCGACGAGTTGCGGGACCGGCTTCACGCGCGGGTGGGTCCGGTCGACGGGCCGGTCGAGCGCGTGCGGTTTCCCGTCGACGTGGGGCCACCTCCCTTGTGGGACAACGGGCCGGTGCCGTTCGGGGCGGCGGCCGGGCTCGTGCATCCCGCGACCGGTTTCAGCCTTGCCGACACGTTCCGGCTGGCACCCGAGGTCGCGTCCGCCGTTCGGGTGGGTCGGCGGGCCGTTCGGCGTGTCCTGTGGCCGGCACGTGCGCGGCTCGTGTATCGGTTGCGCCGCCGTGGGCTGGCAACCCTGCTCAGCCTGACCGCCGCCGAGCACGAGGAGTTCTTCGACCTGTTCTTCGCGCTGCCTGCCCACCATCAGCGGGCCTACCTGTCGGGCCGGGCCGATCCGGTGGGCACCGCCGCCGCGATGGCCGCGCTCTTTCGCGCCGCCCCCAACCACCTTCGCCGGAAGATGATCAAGCCATGACGCCCCAGAAGCTTCTCGCCAAGATTCGGCAGGTCTTCCCCGCCGCCGATCCCGCGGATATCCAACGCCAGCTCGACGAGTACGCCGGGCAGGAGCGCCTCCGCGTCCAGCTCGCCATCGTCAAGCTGACCGACGAGGACAAGCGCGTCTCGCCGCGGCACTACGTCGACGCCGCCCGCAAGGACTACCGCGACGTGCTCGCCCTGGCCGAGTTCCCGCAGCAGATGCGACCCGACTGGTTCACTCTTTCGGTGACAGAGCGGGCGAAAGTCACCAAAGCGGACCGGCAGCAGTACGCGCGCTGGCTGGCCAGGTGAACACAGGGTGTTCGCGCAGAAGACTGGGTGTCAGCGCGAGGTGATGGAAGAATGGGCCCGGTGGAGCAGCTCTACTCACCGGGACAGGTCGCGGCGCAGACCGGCTTCAGCCTCGACACACTGCGTTACTACGAGCGGATCGGACTCCTCGACGACATCGCCCGCAACTCGGGCGGCCAGCGCGTGTTCACCGAGGATGACCTGGCGTGGCTGCGGATCCTGCGTTGTCTGCGGGAGACGGGCATGCCGATCCAGCGGATGGTGCGCTACGCCGAACTCGCCCGCGGCGGTGACGAGACGGTGGCCGAACGGCTGGAGCTGCTGAGGGAACACGACCGCGACATCGACGAGAAGATCGCGAACCTGCGGGTGGAGCAGGAGCACATCCGCTCGAAGATCGGCTACTACCAGCGGGAGATGGCCCAGCACCGGCAAAGCCACGCCAGCCCGACCAGATGACCGACGAGCGAGACCACCCAGGGGTGGACGGCCCGACGGCGATGGAGCCGGCCACCGGCCGTTTCGGGGGCTCGCCCGACGACCCGACGCCTGAACCGGGCCAACCGTTCGACACCGAAGCCCTGGCAACGTACGGCCCGACGACACTCAAGCCGATCGGCCCTTTCGCGAGCACGACACCGGCCCCTCCCCTGGCTGGTGTCGACGGCCCGACCATGTACGGCTCGGACTCCGGCCACGAACTCCCCAACGACGATGAACCCACCGCCGCCGTCGGGACCGATGAACCCACCACGACCGGACCGACCGTCGGGGGCTGGCCCTTCGACGAGTTCGAGCCGCCGCCTCCGGACGAACTGGTCTGGCGCGCCGAGGCGCCTCCGCTGCCGCCGGTTGCCGCTCACCGCCCTGCCTACTACGTCTCGCTGGGGGCGGCGGTCGTGATCGTCGTCGGGTTGGTCGCGCTCGCGGCGGTGGTCGCCGTCATGCGGCCGCAGCGGGAGATCGCCGGGACCGCTGCCGGGCCGGTGATTCCCGAGATCAGCACGCCCACCCAACCGACGACGACAACTCAGCGCGGGCCGCTCGCCGAGATGGCCGCGCATCCACTGTCCAGCTCCACCGCGCGGATGGGTGACACCCTGTGCGCGCTTCCCCGCTTCGATCCCGCCGACGAACAGCAGGCCGAGTTCTACGCGGCGGCCAAGGTCTGCGCGGACACCGCATGGCGAGATGTGTTGCGGGAAGCCGGACTCGACGACGTCGCCGTCACGGTTGTCACGGTCACCGGGCCCAGCGCCGCTGGTTCGTGTGGTGAGCTCGCGCCCACCAGCGCATCCACGCAGTGCGACGGCACCGTCTACCTCACCCCGGCCCACCTGCGCGACACCGAGCAGAACGGGCGCTTCCCCGGCCGCTACCTCGGAGTTTTCCTCCGCGAGTACGCCAGCGCCCTCCAGTACACGACCGGGCTCGAACAACTCGTCGCCGCCGTGCCCAACTCGTCGCGGGAGGAGGTCGAGAAGCGGCTCGCCCAGCAGGCGACCTGCCTGGCCGGTGTCGTCGCCGGCGCGATGTCGGGGCGGGGCGCCGTCGACAGCAACATCACGAGCGAGATCCGTGCTCGCCTGTCTACTGTGGACGCCCCGCCGGACGCGCAGACGTGGCTGGACAAGGGGTTCCAGCAACGAACCCCTGCCGCCTGCAACGTGTGGATCTAGATGGTGAAGCCCAGGGCCCGCAGCTGCTCGCGGCCGTCCTCGGTGATCTTCTCCGGACCCCACGGCGGCATCCAGACCCAGTTGATCCGGAAGTCGCCGACGAGCCCACCACCGGGCCCGGCCACGAGTGCGGCGCGGGTCTGGTCCTCGATCACGTCGGTCAGCGGGCAGGCCGCCGACGTCAGCGTCATGTCGATCGTCGCTGTGTTGTCGTCCTCGACGCGGATGTCGTAGACCAGTCCGAGATCGACGACGTTGATGCCGAGCTCGGGGTCGACGACGTCCCGCATCGCCTCCTCGACATCCTCGATCGCGGCGACATCCGCCTTCGGCGCGGGCGGCTCCGGCAACGAGTCCACTCCGCGCCCAACTTCTTCAGTCATTGGTCTCTCCCCTCGCTCAGGCCCGCCGCGACAACGCGGCCAGGTCAACCCGCAGCGAGAACGGCTCGCTCGTCGTGAATGTCCCGGTGACCGCCGGCGCCTTCTGATAACCAAGGTCTCCGACCTGGTGGTACGCCACAAGCGACAACGGATCGTTGAGGTCGATCACCCAGTAGTTGGGTATCCCCGCCTTCGCGCACTCAACCGGCTTGACCAGGGTGTCGGTTCGCTGGGATCCCGGCGAGATGATCTCCACCGCAAGAAGTGCGTCCTCCGCGGTGAAACGCGCCGCCGCCGAGCTGACGAGTTTCTCCTCGACCACAACCACGTCAGGAACTCGGACGCTAGCGGGAAAGCCGGGGTCGGTGATCATCTCGCCATCGCCGACAGCTTCCCACTCCGACGGGAGCTGGTCATTCAGCATGGTCACCAGACGATGTGCGACCCGCTGATGAAAAAGATTCGCCCGAGGGCTCACGATGAGTACGCCTTCTTGAAGCTCGTAGCGCCGGCTGTTGTCCTCGGGGAGTTCGACGAACTCCTCCAGCGTTAACAGGTGGTCCGGCCACACCGCGGCAGTCATCGGTTCGTTCCTTCGCTTGCGCGGGACACCGCGTCCTTGAACGCCATCCAGCCCAGCAAAGCACACTTCACCCGCGCCGGATATTTGGCCACGCCCGCGAAGGCGATGCCGTCCTCCAGTACGTCCTCGTTCGGTTCCACCTGGCCGCGGCCCTGGATCATCTCGACGAAGGTGTCCATCGTGGACATCGCCTCGGCCACCGGCCGGCCGGTCACCAGGTCGGTCAGTACCGACGTGGAGGCCTGGCTGATCGAGCAGCCCTGGCCCTCGTAGGACACGTCGGTCACCTTGTCGTCCGCCAACGCGACTCGCAGGGTGACCTCGTCGCCGCAGGTGGGGTTCACCTGGAACGACTCCGCGTCGAACGGTTCGCGCAGGCCGCGGCCGTGCGGATTCTTGTAGTGGTCCAGGATGATCTCCTGGTACATCGACTCCAGATTCATCCGAAGACCTTCTTCACCTGTGCCAGGCCCGCCACCAGCGCATCCGCTTCGGCGGTCGTGTTGTACAGGTAGAAAGACGCCCGCGTGGTCGCCGGAATTCCGTACCGCATCACGGCCGGTCGGGCGCAGTGGTGGCCGACGCGCACGGCGATGCCGAGCTCGTCCAACACCTGGCCGACGTCGTGCGGGTGGATTCCCTCGAGCGTGAACGACACCTCGGCCACCCGCCCGACAGCCGTCGGCGGGCCGATGATCTTCACACCGTCCACGGCGGACAGTGCCTCGAGGACGTACTCCGTCAGCTCGTGTTCGTGTGCGGCGATGGCCGGCATGCCGACCGTCGTCAGGTAGTCGACCGCGGCGCCGAGACCGACCGCCTCGGCGATCGGCGGGGTGCCGGCCTCGAACTTGTGCGGTGGCTGCGCGTAGGTCGACCGCTCCATCGTGACGACCTCGATCATCTCACCGCCGCCGAGGAACGGCGGTAGCTCCTGGAGCAGCGACAGGCGACCCCACAGGACGCCGATCCCGGTCGGGCCGAGCATCTTGTGTCCGGTGAACGCCACGAAGTCCGCGCCAAGCTCGGTCACGTCGAGCGGCAGGTGCGGCGCGGACTGCGACGCGTCGACCAACACCAGCGCGCCCACCTCACGGGCCCGCTTGATGACCGTCTCGACCGGATTGATCGTGCCGAGCAGGTTCGACACGTGCACCATCGAGACGATCTTCGTCCGCTCGGTGATCACGGAGTCCAGTGTGGACAGGTCGAGCCTGCCCTCGTCGGTGATGGTGAACCACTTGACCGTCGCGCCGGTCCGCTCCGCGAGCTGGTGCCACGGCACGATGTTGCTGTGGTGCTCCATCTCGGTGATGACGATCTCGTCGCCGGGGCCGACGCGGTAGCCGGGGCCTGCCTCACCGAGCACGCGGGCGATCAGGTTCATCGCCTCGGACGAGTTCTTGGTGAAGATCACCTCGTGCCGGTTCGGCGCGTTGACGAACGCCGCCACCTTGTCCCGCGCGCCCTCGTACAGGGCGGTGGCTTCCTCGGCCAACGTGTGGATACCGCGGTGCACGTTGGCGTTGTGCTTCTCGTAGTACTCGACGATCGCGTCGAGCACCTGGCGCGGCTTCTGGGAGGTCGCCGCGTTGTCCAGGTACACCAGCGGTTTGTCGCCGTGCACCAGCCTGGACAGGATCGGGAAGTCCTTGCGGATCGTCTCGACGTCCAGGCCGGCAACAGTGGTGGGGGTCATGGCCGGGAACCTTTCGGGGCTGGTCAGCCGATCGAGGCCGGCTCCTGCTTGCCGGTGAACCGAACGTAGCCGTGCTCCTCGAGCTGGTCGGCCAGTTCACGGCCGCCCGACTCGACGATCTTGCCGCCGGCGAACACGTGCACGAAGTCCGGGGTGATGTGGCGCAGGATGCGGGTGTAGTGGGTGATCAGCATGACGCCGACCTCGCCGCCCGCCTTCACGCGGTTGATGCCCTCGGACACGACACGCAGCGCGTCGACGTCCAGACCGGAGTCGGTCTCGTCCAGGATCGCGATCCTCGGCTTGAGCAGCGCGAGCTGGAGGATCTCGTGGCGCTTCTTCTCACCGCCGGAGAAACCCTCGTTCACCGAGCGCTCGGCGAAGGCCGGGTCGATCTCCAGGTCGGCCATCGCACCCTTGACCTCCTTGACCCAGTGGCGCAGGTTCGGGGCCTCGCCACGGACCGCGGTGGCGGCGGTGCGCAGGAAGTTGGTCATGGACACGCCGGGCACCTCGACCGGGTACTGCATGGCGAGGAACAGGCCGGCACGGGCCCGCTCGTCCACGGTCAGCGACAGCACGTCCTCACCGTCGAGCAGCACCTCACCGGAGGTCACCTCGTACTTGGGGTGGCCGGCGATGGCGTAGGACAAAGTGGATTTGCCGGACCCGTTGGGGCCCATGATCGCGTGCGTCTCACCCGAGCGGATGGTCAGGTTGACCCCGGACAGGATCTCCTTGGCGGTCTCGTCCGTGGCGACCGAGACGTGTAGATCCTTGATCTCCAGCGTGGCCATCTTCTGTGCTTTCTCCTTGGTACCTGAGTCAGTTCTTGGTGGTGGTGACGTCGACGTACACGTCGCCGTCGCGGATCTCGACCGGGAACACGTCCACCGGCTCGGTGGCCGGCAACGAGGACGGTTCCCCGGTGCGCAAGTCGAAGCAGGAACCGTGCAGCCAGCACTCGATGCCCTTGCGGGTCACCTCGCCCTCGGACAGCGCGAGAGTGGCGTGGCTGCACTCGTCCCGCAGCGCGTGCACCTCGTCCCCTTGGCGGACAAGGACAACCGGCTCGTCGTCGATCTCGACGCCGTGCGGCTTCTCGTCGTCCAAATCAGACAGGGCACACGCTCTGATCATTGCGCCTCCGCGCGAAAAAGTACGTCGGCGCGGATCATGTCCCGACCGCCTCGAGTTCCGCTTCGATCGCCGCTTCCAGGCGCTCCCTGATCTCCGGCACGCCGATCTTCATGAGCAGCTCGTGGAAGAAGCCGCGCACGACCAGCCGGCGCGCCACGCCCTCGGGGATGCCGCGGGCCTGCAGGTAGAACAGCTGCTCGTCGTCGAACCGGCCGGTGGCGCTGGCGTGACCGGCGCCGGCGATCTCGCCGGTCTCGATCTCCAGGTTCGGCACCGAGTCGGCGCGGGCGCCCTCGGTCAGCACCAGGTTCCGGTTCAGCTCGAAGGTTTCCGTGCCCTCGGCCGCGGCCCGGATCAGCACGTCGCCGATCCACACTGTGCGAGCGTTGTCGCCCTGCAGCGCGCCCTTGTAGACCACATTGGACTTGCAGTTCGGCTGGGCGTGGTCGGCGAACGTGCGCATCTCGAAGTGCTGGCCGGCGTCGGCGAAGTACAGGCCGTTCAGCTCGGCGTCGCCGCCGGGGCCCGCGAAGGCCACGGTCGGGCTGACGCGAACCAGGTCGCCGCCGAGCGCGATCAGGTGGTGGCGCAGGGTCGCGTCGCGGCCCAGCTTCGCGTGGTGCGCTGAGACCTGCACGGCGTCGTCGGCCCAGTCGTGCACGCTGACCACGGTCAACCTGGCGCCGTCACCGACGATCAGCTCGACGTTGTCCGCGACCGTGCCGCTGCCCCGGTGGTCCAGGACCACGACGGCCTCGGCGAACCGCTCGGCCCGGATCTGCAGGTGCCCGTAGGCGACCTTGCCCTCACCGGGGCCCGTGATGGTCACGGTCGTGGTGCCAGCGCGGGTGTCCTTCGGCACGGTGATCACCGTGGCCTTGGTGAACGACGAGTACGCCTGCGCGGCCACCCGGTCGGCGGGCGTGCCGGCCTCGCCGAGCCGCGAGTCGTCGCGGCTGACCGTCTCGACCTCGGCTTCCCCGCTGTCGACGGACACGGACAGCTCACCGCCGGCGACCGCGGTGCCGTCGTGCAGGCCGCGCAGCCGCTTCATCGGCGTGAAGCGCCAGATCTCCTCGCGTCCACCGGGCACCTCGAACGCCTCGACGTCGAAGGAGGCGAACTGCTCGGCGCGTGACGCCGCGGGTACCACCGCACCGTGGGAATGCGGTGTCTGTGCAACGGACGTCATTTAGCCGACGGCCCCTTCCATCTGCAGCTCGATGAGCCGGTTCAGTTCAAGTGCGTACTCCATGGGCAGCTCACGCGCGATCGGCTCGACGAAGCCGCGCACGACCATCGCCATCGCCTCGTCCTCGGTGAGGCCGCGGGACATCAGGTAGAACAGCTGGTCCTCGCTGACCTTCGAGACGGTCGCCTCGTGGCCCATGGACACGTCATCGGTACGGATGTCCACGTACGGGTAGGTGTCGCTGCGGCTGATCTGGTCGACCAGCAGCGCGTCGCACTTCACCGTGGACTTCGAGTGGTGGGCCCGCTTGGCCACCTTCACCAGACCGCGATAGGAGGTCCGGCCGCCGCCGCGCGCCACCGACTTCGACACGATGGTCGAGGAGGTGTACGGCGCGAGGTGCTCCATCTTGGCGCCCGCGTCCTGGTGCTGACCCTCGCCGGCGAACGCGATCGACAGGACCTCGCCCTTGGCGTGCTCGCCCATCAGGAACACCGACGGGTACTTCATGGTGACCTTGGAGCCGATGTTGCCGTCGATCCACTCCATGGTCGCGCCCTCTTCGGCCTTTGCGCGCTTGGTGACCAGGTTGTAGACGTTGTTCGACCAGTTCTGGATGGTCGTGTACCGGCAGCGGCCGCCCTTCTTCACGATGATCTCGACGACCGCGGAGTGCAGCGAGTCGGAGCTGTAGATCGGCGCGGTGCAGCCCTCGACGTAGTGCACGTAGGCACCCTCGTCGACGATGATCAGGGTCCGCTCGAACTGGCCCATGTTCTCGGTGTTGATCCGGAAGTAGGCCTGCAGCGGGATGTCCACGTGCACACCCTTCGGCACGTAGATGAACGAGCCGCCGGACCACACGGAGGTGTTCAGCGCCGCGAACTTGTTGTCGTTCGGCGGGATGATCGTGCCGAAGTACTCCTTCACGATGTCGGGGTGGTCCCGCAGCGCGGAGTCCATGTCGGTGAACAGGACCCCCTGCTGATCGAGGTCCTCCTTGATCTTGTGGTAGACGACCTCGGACTCGTACTGGGCGCTGACGCCGCCGAGGTACTTCTTCTCGGCCTCGGGGATCCCGAGCTTGTCCCACGTCCCCTTGATGTCGTCGGGCAGGTCCTCCCAGTTCTGGGCCTGCTTCTCGGTCGAGCGGATGAAGTAGTAGATGTTCTCGAAGTCGATGTCCGACAGGTCCGCCCCCCACCAGGGCATCGGGCGGTTGTCGAAGTGCTTCAGCGCCTTCAGCCGGTACTTGCGCATCCACTCGGGCTCGTCCTTGAGCGCGCTGATCTCCTCGACCACGCGGGCCGAGAGGCCCCGCTTCGGCTCGAAGACGGCGTGGGAGGGGTCCTTCCAGTCGAAGCGGTAGCCCTTGGAGAGCTCCTTCAGGTGTTCTTCCTGGCTGACGACCATGTCGCTCCTCGATCGGCGGGCTCCGGCGGTCACCCCAAGGGTACCCGCCCCTGCTCCCTGAAGTCTATCTGCCAGGTCGGATTCGCACCCGTGCCTAGCCGTGGCGGGCGGCGGCGTCGGCCGGCTCCCAGCGGTCGACCCGCCGGGCCAGCACCCGCGTCACGACGGATCCGACGATCACGGTGAAGATCACGTAGGCGACGGTCACGGGGCCGAGATC
>NZ_DASUVO010000026.1:0-36430 GCF_036378875.1 Actinophytocola sp. | reverse complement strand
GCCTGACTGCCCGCGAGGCGGGCTGTGCCTGACTGCCCGCGAGGCGGGCTGTGCCTGACTGCCCGCGAGGCGGGCTGTGCCTGACTGCCCGCGAGGCGGGCTGTGGGTCTCCAGTGTTGAACTCGCCGGTTCCCACGGTTGGACTCGCGGGTCTGGTTCGTTGGACACGCGCGCGGTGCTGGCTTGCGGGGTGGTGGGGCTGACGGGCTACAGGCGGCCGGCTGCCTTGAGGGCGAGGTATCGGTCGGCGAGGGCGGGCGCCAGTTCCGACGGGACGGCGTCGACGACCTCCACGCCGCGGGCGGCGAGGAGCGCGGCCATGCGCCGCCGGTCGCCGAGGGCTCGTTCCGCGGCCGCGGCTTCGTAGACGGCCGACACGTCGCCTCGGCCCGTGGCCATCTCCGTGACTCTCGGGTCGGACACCGCTGCCAGCACGAGTCGGTGGCGGTGTGTCAGTGATGGCAGAAGTGGCAGCAATCCCGGCTCCAGCGCGGCCGCGTCCAGGCCGGTGAGCAGCACGACCAGCGAGCGTCGGCGGGCGCGGCGCAGGATCTCCGCGACCATGCCGCCGGCGTCGGACTCCACGAGTTCCGGTTCGAGTGGCGCCATCGCGTTGACCATCGCCGACAGGACCTCGCCTGCCGCCGCGCCCGACACGGCCGTGCGGAGCCGTCGGTCGTAGGCGATCAGGTCGACGCGGTCGCCCGCTCGGGACGCCAGCGCGGCGAGCAGTAGGGCGGCGTCCATCGCCGCGTCCAGTCTTGGGGCGTCGCCGACTCGTCCGGCCGAGGTTCGGCCGGTGTCCAGGACCAGCAGCACGTGACGGTCGCGTTCGGGTCGCCACGTGCGCACCACGACCTCCGACGCCCGCGCCGTCGCCCGCCAGTCGATCGACCGGACGTCGTCGCCGATGACGTATCCGCGCAGCGAGTCGAATTCCGTGCCGGCGCCGCGCACCATCACCGCGCGGCGACCGTCGAGCTCGCGCAGCCGTTCCAGCCGGGCGGGCAGGTGCCGGCGGCTCGGGAACGGCGGCAGCACACGCACGGTCCACGGCACCTCGTGCGCGCCCTGCCGCGCGGCCAAACCCAGTGGCCCGACCGCGCGGACGGTGACCCGGTGGGCGCGGCGATCACCGCGTCGGGTCGGGAGCAGTCGGGTCGCCACGGTTCGGTGACCCGCCGGCGGCACGTCGATCGGATGCCGGTCGGCGATCGGGCCGGCACCCGGCGGCCACGCGTCACGCAGCACACCGCGGAGCCGGCGCGTGCCAGTGTTGTGCACCGACAGCGTCACCTCCGCCGGCTCCCCGAGTCGGACGGCGGTCGCCCCGGTGCGTTCGAAGGTCAGCCCACGTACCCGGCCCGCCAACAGCAGGTCCGCACCAACGCCCATCGCGATCACCGCCGCGACCGCCAGCACACCGGTCCACGACGGCAGCAGCACGGCGACCACCGCGACGCCGAACAGGGCGACGAGCGCGACCCGGCCGGTGAGTGCCATCAGCGCGGGACCGGCACGGCGGCGAGCACCCCGTCGAGCACGCCCTCGGCGGTCGCCCCCTCCAGCTCCGCCTCCGGCCGCAGCTCCAGCCGGTGCCGCAACGCCGGACGGGCCAGCGCCTTGACGTCGTCCGGCGTCACGTAGTCACGGCCAGACAGCCACGCCCAGGTCCGCGCCGCGGCCATCAACGCCGTCGCGCCGCGCGGGGACACGCCGAGCCGCACCGCGGGGGAGGACCGGGTGGCACGGCACACGTCGACCACGTAGCCGATCACGTCTGGCCGCAGGGTCACCGCGCGCACCGCGGCCCGGCCCGCTTCGAGATGCGCCCGCCCGGCGACCGGCCGCACCCCGGCACCGCTGAGGTCACGCGGGTCGAAGCCGTTCGCGTGTCGCAGCAGGACGTTCACCTCGTCGTCCCGGCTCGGCAGCGCCATCGTGAGCTTGAGCAGGAAACGGTCGAGCTGGGCCTCCGGCAGCGGATAGGTCCCCTCGTACTCCACAGGGTTCTGCGTGGCGATCACCATGAACGGGTCCGGCAGCGAACGGGGCTGCCCCGCCACGGACACCTGCCGCTCCTCCATCGCCTCCAACAACGACGACTGCGTCTTCGGCGGCGTCCGGTTGATCTCGTCGGCGAGCAGCAGGTTGGTGAACACCGGGCCTTCACTGAACGAGAACTCGGCGGAATGGGCGTCGTAGACCAGCGAACCGGTGATGTCGCCGGGCATCAGGTCGGGCGTGAACTGCACGCGCGCGGTGTGCAGGTCGAGCGCCGCCGACAGCGCACGCACCAGCAGCGTCTTGGCCACACCGGGCACGCCCTCGATCAGCACGTGCCCCCGGCACAACAACGCCACGATCAACCCGGTGACCGCCGCGTCCTGGCCGACGACCGCCTTGGCGACCTCCGTGCGCAACGCGACCAGTGCCTCCCTGGCCGCGTCGGCGTCCACCGCCGGCATGTCCGTTCGCGTCATGATCCCCCCACCTCGTTCTCCAGCGCGTCCAACGCGTCGGCGAGCCGCACAAGCTCCGCCTCACCGGTTGCCGGCGGACCGTACAGCAGCGCGTGCGTCTGAGTCTCGGGCCGGCCCGTGCGTCGCGCGATCGTGGCCACCACCTCCTGCGGCCCCGCGTTCCGCGTGAGGCCGAGCCGGCGGATCAGGCGGTCCCGCGCGGCATGGCGGAGGATCTCGCCGGCGTGGTCGGCGGCCCGCGCCCTGCGGTAGAGCCGGGCCCGCCCTTCGACGGTCTCGGCCGCCCGCACCACGACCGGCAGTGGCTCGGTCACCACCGGACCCAACCGCCGCGCGCGCCACAGCGCCACGAGCACCACCGCGATGGCGAGTTGTAGCAGTCCGAAGCGGACACCGTCGGGCACCAGGTCCACCAGTGAGCGTTCCGCCGGGCCGAGCGCCGGGTCGTCCAGTGACGGGACGTACCAGACGAGCCGGTCGTGGCGGCCAAGCAACCGCATCGTGAGCGCGGCGTTGCCCACCTCGTCGAGCCGGGCGTTGGTCAGCGGCTCGCCGGTGCCAAGCAGCGTCACCGTGCGTCTGTCCTCAGTGGACTGGACCAGTGTGGCGGCGTAACACGACATGGCGTCCGACCGGTACCGGACGCCGCCCGTGGTGGCCTCACCCGCTGTGACGGCGTTCTCCAGCGCACAGGACGGTGCCCGGTCGGTGATCTCGGCGTCGCCCACGACCCGCGTGCCAGGGACCACCGCGTCCACTGTGTCTTGTCCGGGCGCGATCAGCACCAGGTCGCCGGCGAGCGTGTCCAGGCGCTGCGGCGGCACCCAGTCCGGATTCGTGACGAGCACGGTGGCGCCGGGCGCGGCCCGTTCCGCGTCCGCCGCGGTGCGCACCAGGTCCACCCGAACCCCCTCGGCGGCGAGCAGGCGTGCCAACGCGCGACCGCCCTCCGGGGCGAAGGAATCCGGGTCGAGCCTGCCGCCGTCGCCACCGCCGCGCATCATGGCGATCACGACGCTCACCCCGATGATCATCAGGACGATCGCGGCGGGCGCTCGGACGGTCCGCCAGACCCGGCGGGCGTCGGGGCTGACCGAGGTGGTCACCGCGCCGCCATGGCGGGCCGCTCAGCCTGGAGCGCCGTGTCCAGCGCGGCAACGGCGTCGTAGCCGGCCTCGGTCGGGGGATGTCCGCCGTAGACCACGTCGTCGAACAGCGTCGCGGCGGCACGTAGCTCGCTCGCCCGATGTGGCAGCCGCTGGCCGGCCTGCGCGGCGATCTCGTCCACCGTGCGCCCGGACCGCTCGTCGAGCACGCCGCGGCCGTCGAGTTCCCGCACGATCGCGCGGAAGCGTTCCCGCACGGCCGTGCCGAGATCGCCCCTGTCCCGCGCCGCCTCCGCCGCCTGCCGGTAGTCCTCGGAGGAGCGGCCGCGGTCGACGGTGACCACATCGCTCCGCAGGCTCCTCGCGAGCGGGCCGACCCGCAGCCGAATCACGATGAACACCACGACCGCCAGCAACAGCAGGATCATCGCGCCGACCAGACCGCCTGGCGCGACGTCACCGACCGCGGACAGCACGTCGCCAAGGAACCGGCCGATCCGCTCGAAAACCTGTTGCGGGAACGACGGTTCGGCGGCCGCGTACGCCGGGTCGGCCAGCTCCCGGGCCGCGGCCTCACGGGCAGCGTCCGGGTCGACCTCCACGGGCACGGCGATCACTGTGTTCCGGCCGCCCGTGCCAACTCGATGTCCAGGCCTTCGCGGCGCATCCGCTGGTCGGTGTAGAGCAACGCGATCACCGCGGCGGCGAACGGTTCGGTGAGCGTGCTGGCGATGATGCCGCCGGCCGTCGACAGCACCAGGTACTCGGTCGTCAGCGGGGCTGCTTGGAACGTGAAGCCACCGCCAAAGGCCTCGAACGGCACGGAGATGACGAACGCGAGAAAGAACGCGATGACCGCCGCGAGCAACGTGATGCCGAAGATCCGCCACCACGACCCGGAAACCAGCCGCCGTGACCGGCCGAACGCCTGCCCGACACGGGCGTTCTCGAGCACGAGCGCGGGTGTGGCGAGGCAGAACATGACCCACAGCCAGATGCCGACCGGGATGAGCCCGAGGATCAACAACACCCCGAGCGGCGGCACGAGCGCCGTGACCATGACCACGATGAACACGACGCCGATCATGATGGCCGGATAGATGAGCGTCAGCCCGAGCAGCGGCAGCATCCGGGACCGCACCTTCGTCCAGACCTCCTTGACGCTCAACGACTGCCCGAGCACCGCGGAGCCAACGACGGCCGTGACGAACCCCGACAGGAACACCCGGGAGACGATCAGGAGGACGATCGAGATCCCGGTGACCGCGAGACTCGCGCCGACAATGCTCCAGAGCTCGCTTTCGGTCGTGTTGTTGGGGTCGAGCGTGGCGGCCCGGCCGAGATCGTCGAGCAGGGGATAGGTCGCCGCGAGCACGATCAGCTGGGTCACGGTCACGACGATCGCCGCCACACCGAGCATCAGCTTGGGATGGCGGCGCATGGTGGAGATCGCGCCGTCGAGGATCTCGCCCAACCCCAACGGACGAAGCGGGATCACCCCGGGCTTGATCGCCCAGCCCGTCTGCCCGTACCCACCGCCACCCACCGGCGGCATCGGCGCCACGCCCTGCCATGCGGGCTGCCCACTCCACCCCTGCTGGCCGGGCATGGCTTGCCCGGTCCAGCCTGCTTGGCCGGGCGCGGGCTGCCCGGTCCAGTCGGGTTGGCCGGGCGCGGGCTGCCCGGTCCAGCCGGGTTGGCCGGGCGCGGGTTGGCCGGTCCAGCCGGGTTGGCCACTCCAGCCCTGCTGGCCGTGCTGCCCCGGCACGGGTTGCCCGGTCCAGCTTTGCTGCCCGGAATCGGCTTGCCCTGCCCAGCCCGGTTGGGCCGGATCGGGTGGTGTGCCTTGTGTTGCGGAGGTCGGCTGTTCGGAAACGGCCCCCGCGACGGGGTTTGGTTGCGCGGCTGACCCGACGCCCTCCGGCTGTTCGGGTGTGGCCTGTTCAGTGGGGTTTGGTTGCGGGTTTTCGTTGGCGTCGGCTGGCTGTTGGAAGGTGGCCTGTGCGTCCGGGCTTGGTGGCGTGGCTTGGCTGGCGCCGTCCGGTTGTTCGGGTGTGGCCTGTTCGGTGGAGAGTGGTTGTGTGCCTTCGCTGGCCGCGGCTGCTTGATCCGGGTCGACCGGGCTGCTGGAGCTTGCGGTCGCCGGTTGTCCCGTCGGGTTTGGTTGTGCCGGCCCGGTCGGCTCGTCAGCGGTGCCTGCCGGTGTGGCGGGAGATGTCTCGCCCGGCGGGGTTGGCTCGTCGTCGCCCGGTCTCCGGTCCCGCGGGTCCGAGGTGTCGGTCATCTTGCCCCCAGAGTGTCGTTCTTGGACGAGACATCCTGTCAGACCGGCGGTGCGAATGGGTTGCTGTCCGGTGACGACGGTGGCGGCGGCGGGGCCGCCGGTTGCGCCGGGGGCACGGACCACGGCGCCGGGCCCGAGAGTCCGACCCGGGCCTGCTCGCGGGCGCGGCGTTCGGCGAGTACGGCGGCCAGGTAGTCCACCGGTCGGGCGCCTGGTGGCACGGGCACACCGATGTGTTGGCTCACGTCCCCGGCGAGGCGCCACGCCAGCTCGTCGGCGGCGCCCGCGTTGAAGTCGAGCCGGCGGGCCAGGTAGCTGCGGACGGCCAGCGCGAGGCCGTCCGGAAGTCGGGACAGGTCGAGGGTGGCCGCCCACCCCGCGTACCCCGCCGGCATCCACAGCGGCGCCGCGGTTCCACCGGCGGGCATCCGCTCCCGCACGACCACCGTGCCGGCCAGCAGGTCTCCCACCCGCTTCCCCTTCACCGAGGACAGTGACACGAACACAGCGACGGCGCCGGCGAGACCCAGCGCCCAGAAGTCGACGAAGAAACCGGCGAGCCCACGTACGAGTGCGTGGCGGAACCGGATCGGGCCGCCGTCGTCGCGGACCACCCGCAAACCCAGCGCCAGCTTGCCGAGTGTGCGGCCTCGGCTCAGCGTCTCCGCGGTGACCGGGTAGCCGACCAGCACGGCCACGACGATGAGCAGCCCGAGCGCGATCTCCAGCGCGGAGTCCAGCGGGCTCGGGCCGGACAGCACCACGAGCGCCAGCAACCCGAGGGCCGCGAACTGGCACAGCAGGTCGAGCGCGAGCGCGAGGCTGCGGCTCGCGAGCCGGGCCAGCCGGAGATCGAGTGCGACTGCCTCGCCGGTCACCACATCGGACACGTCGTCACTATCGCAGCTCGGCGGGACCGTTGTATCGACAACCTCGATACAGTCGGATGGTGAAACTGTTCCGGTCGCTCGGATCCGTCCTCATCGTGTCGGGAATCGCCCTCGGGGCACCCGTTTCCGCGTCGGCCGCGCCGCCGGTGGAGGTGGGTGGAGGGACGTTCTCGGTCCTCTCCTACAACATCGCCGGGCTGCCGGAAGGGCTGTCCAGCGGGAATCCCGAGGCGAACACGCCGATCATCGGCCAGCGGATCAGGCCGTACGACATCGTGGCCGTCCAGGAGGACTTCAACTACCACGCCTCCCTCTACGCGAACGACACGCACCCGTTCCGCACTCCCACCAGCGGTGGCGCCGGGTTCGGCGACGGGCTCAACACGCTGTCGGACCACCCGTACTCAGACCTCACCCGCGACGACTGGAACGCCTGCAACGGGACGGACTGCCTGACGCCAAAGGGGTTCACCTGGTCGCGCGTCCGGCTGGCCGAGGGTGTCCTGATCGACTTCTACAACCTGCACCCCAACGCCGGCTCCACCGACGCCGACCTGGCCGCCCGGCGGGCGAACATCACCGAGCTGTCGGCGTTCATCGCCGCCAACTCGGTCGGCAACGCGGTCGTCGTCGCCGGCGACACCAACACCCGCTACACCCGTACCGGCGACAACATCCGCGACCTGTTGTCCACCAACGGGTTGACCGACGCCTGGGTCCAGGAGGAGCGGGGCGGCGTGCCACCCGCGGCCGGCAGCCCCGCGCTGGTCTGCGACGACACCGCCGTGACCGACGCCTGCGAGGTCGTCGACAAGATCCTCTACCGCGGCAACCGGTACGTCACGCTGACCCTCGACCGGTACGGCAACGAGAACGCGGCGTTCCGCACGAGCGACGGCAAGATGCTGTCCGACCACTACCCGATCGCGGCGGAGTTCCGGTGGACGCTCAACCCCGGCCTGTCCCTGAGCGACGAGTTCGGCGGCCCGCACGGCACGCCGTTCACCGACGTCGCCTCGGTGCCGGTCGGGCAGCGGGTCACACAGGTGAGCGTTCGCGCCGGCACCCGGGTGGACCAGGTGGGGCTCACGCTCGCCGGCGGCACCTCGTACACGCACGGCGGCACCGGTGGGACGCTCCGGCAGCTGACCCTCGCCGCCGGGGAGCACCTCACCGCCGTGACCCTCCACTCAGGACAGCGGGACGGCCGGACCAGGATCTTCGCCGTCGGCTTCACGACCAGCACTGGCCGAACCCTGTCCGGCGGAACCACGACGGCCGACTCCGCCACGTTCACCGCGCCCGCCGGTTGGCAGATCGCCGGCTTCCACGGCCGCGCGGGCGCCGAGGTCGACAAGCTGGGCGTCATCTACACCCGCGTCCCGTAACTCACACGCTCGTGCTGACTTCCTCACGGGGAGCCAGGGAAGGGGTGTCGACCACGTCCCGCGCGCGGGACAGCTGCGTCACCCCGAAACCGCTCAGCACGGCGCAGACGAGCGCGATGACCATCTCGACCGGTGTCGTGGCGAGGTTCTCGCCGAGCAGCGCCACCCCGATGGCGGTGGCGGTGGCCGGGTTGACCAGGTTGGTCACGGCGAGCGGGGCGGCGAGACCGTCACGGTAGGAGCGCTGCGTGACCAGCGTCGCGACGACCGCGAACACGGCGATGGCGATGACGGCGACGATCGTGACGGGCCGCAGCAGCGTCGCCGGCCCGGCGTCGCCCACGGTCACCACGACGGTCTGGCACAGGGCCGAGCAGACCGAGTACGCCATGCCACCCGCGACCGCCTCCCACAGCGTCGACGCCCCCGGTCGCCGTCCCTTCAGGCTGAGGACCCCGACGACGGCGGCCGTGGCCGCCGCCAGCCCGATCAACTCACCGGAGGTGAGTGTCTCGCCAGGTCCCGTGGTGGTGATGATCAGCGCAAGACCGGCGAGCCCGATCACCGTGTTGGTCATACCACTGAGCTCGAGCCGGGTCACCCGCCGTTTCGCCGCCATCGCCGCGAACGGCACGGCGATCACGAGCGTGAGCACACCGAGCGGCTGGATCAGCGACAGCGGGCCGAAGCCGAGCGAGGTGACGTGCAGTGCGGCGCCGAGCCCGTTGAGCCCGAGCGCCAGCCACAACGCCGGGACACGGATCAGCTCCCGCACGGCGAGGTGGGCGTACCGGGCCTGGATGAGCGCCGCGGCGGCGTAGGCGATGGCAACCGCCACGCACAGCACGATGGTGATGATCAGGTCGGTCATCGCAAGCGGTCGCCCACTCTCTCGGTTCGCCCGGCGGAACGGGTGTGGCCCAGCGTCCTCGTTCGGACGTGCCGAGGCCCGGGTGTGGTGACACCGGGGCTTGATCGCAGAGTAGCGCCCGGGCGCTCGCGGCGAGGTCGAATCGAGTGTGAGCACTCCCACCCGCTGTTCAGGCAACCTTCTGCCACAGGCCACTTGGACCTGCTCCTACGTCATCCTTTTCTTGTGGTTGTCGTCAAGTTCGGTGTGGCGGGCGGTCAGGGTGCTCGCCAGCTCGGCGAGCTTGATGTTGAGGTCCTGCGAGGTGCGACGCAGCAGGTCGAAGGCCTCCTCGGCGTCGATGCCGCGGCGTTGCATCAGGATGCCCTTGGCCTGTCCGATGATGTCCTTGGTGTCCAGTGCCTTGCGCAGTTGGACCTCGCGGAGGTCGGCGAGACGCACGGCCTCGGTGTTCGCCACGGCCAGCGAAGCGTGGGTGGCCAGCAGGAGTGCGCGGTCGCGGTCGAGCTCCCCGCCGAGCCGATCCGGCTCACGGGAGTAGATGTTGAGCGCCCCAGACAGGTTCGGCGCGGTGACGTCCGGCAGCAACGCGGTGGAGAGGACGGACCGGTAGCCGCGCTGGACGGCGTCCGGGCCGAACCGCGGCCACCGCACGCTCTGGGCCAGGTCAGGGCTGTAGGTGTAGGCGAGGCCCGGATCCCGGGCGGCGTCGTAACAGGGGCTGCCCGCCGGGTGCGGCGCATCGGGCGGGCGCGCGACGAATTCCGCCTTGTCCCTGCCCCAGTCATCGGTTCGGGGCGTTTCCATCGGGTTCGGGTACCCGGATTACGGGTGCGGAACATGGCCGCCGCTGGGCTGTCCTCCCGGGGGAGACGGCATGACGTCACCGAGAGCATCGTGCTGACCGCGGTCGAGAGCCTGCTCAGGTGGGCCCGCACGGCCGCGGCGAGCTGACGAGCCGGAACGTGTAAGCACCCGTCGCCGAGGTCACCGTTACCCGGTACCTGGTGTTCGCGGTGACCGTCCAGCAGCCGTCGCCGTCGTCGGGGGCGCCCCGGAGTCGGACGGTGATGCGTGCGGGCTGGGCGTCGCGCAGGGCGACGTGCGTCGCCGTGCCCGTGTCGAGCAGGTAGCTGTCCTGCTCGTCGGCGGTCTCGATCGTGCCGTGGACCGTCTCGCCGAGCGTCACCACCGGTTCCGACGGCGGCTCGTCGCCGGCACCGGTGGTGACCCACAGGCCCAGCAGCAGCGTGGCGATCAGGCCGGCCGCGACGAGCAGTCCCCGCGTCCGCATGGGGCGCGTTCGCTCCGCGGCCGGCGCCACGCTGCGCGCCGTCACCGGGAACGCGGCCGATTCCTCGGCCGTGAACGCCTCCTCGTCGCGTAGGAATCGACGGTAGGTTGCCAGGGCGGCGTCAAGGGTCCGGTCCAGGTCGGCGGGGTTCGGGTCGGTCACCACCGCGTCCGGGCACACGAAACCGTGCAGCAGTCGCAGTGGCCGGCTGTGCTCGTCGACCGGATCGTCCGGCTCGCCGATGTCGTCGCCGCGTAACCGGTGGGCCGCCCAGACCAGGCACAGTGGACGGTCTCGCGGGCCGACGACCTCCCGTGTCGCGACCGGGTCCGACGGCGGGCCGACGACCTCCTCCAGGAAGCCTTCCGCGCCGTCGCGCACCAGGAACGCGGGGGCGGCGAGCACGGTGTAGCCGCGGCGCCGACCCCGCGCGATCAGGAACGGCCACGCGGTCGCGGCGGTCACGGCACGTCCAACCGGGAGGCCGGCAACCGTGCCTCCAGCACCGATGTCTGGTGCCGCAGGCTGCTGATGACCGCGCGCCGCGCCAGGATCGCCTGCTGTGCGCGCCGGTCGGCCTCGTCGAGCCGTGCACCGCGGTCGCTGCCCGGCAGTGGAGCCGGACCGCCGGTCGCGTCCACGAACGGGGCCAGCCACGAGCCCACCAGCAGGCCGAGCCCACCGGTCGCCAGCGTGCGGCCGGTCCGGTGCAGCACGAACGTGCCGAGTGCGTTCAGCGCGTCGCTCGGGCGCATCCTGGCCTGGCGCCGGGCCTGCGCCACGAGCGCCTGCCGGGTCGCGGCGTCCAGTGCCAGCTCTGTCTGCATGAGCACGTCGGGGACCACTGTGGACAGCGGAATGTCGACGTTCTCCGGTTCGATCCGGCCGCCGGCCTTCTTGTGCACCGTGCCGTCGTCGAGCTTCGCGAAGTCGTGTCCCACCGCGGTGACCGGGATCAGCCGGATGACGCGGCGCCTGCTGTGCTCACGCACCAGGTCCCGGAAGCCGGCGATGCCCAACAGCAGGTTGCGCACGATGCCGAGCCGCACGTTCGCGTCGGGGTGCAGTTCGTCGAGCAGGTCCCACTTCGTGATCACGAACGCGATCGGGCTGTGCGCGGTGAACATCGTGCTCACCATGGTGTCGACCGTGCGCTGCAGGATCGCCGCGCCGCGGTGGTGGCCGCGGAACGCCTGCAGCACCCGCAGCCCGTCGACGATGCCGATCAACGCGTCCGCCTGCCCGACGGCCGACAGGAGCTGTGCCTGCATGGCAGAACCGGCTGGCTGCGGTTCGGTGAGCAGCTCGCCCGCGTACTCCAGGTACCCGATCCGCAGCACCGGCTCCTGACCCTGCCCCGTCGCGGTGAGCAGGTCGAACTCGAACTCACGCATCTCCGACTTGCTGGTGCCGGCCGGCCAGACGTCCGACGGGTCGGCCACGTCCTGGAACCAGCTGGTCAGGTCGATCACCTGTGCGTGCGGCGCCTTGAGGTAGAAGCCGCGCTCGGCAGGCGTCTGCATGCACCGGTACATGCTGGCCAGCAGGATCGTCTTGCCCGCCCCCTGCGTGCCAAGCGTCACGACGTTCAGCCTCGGCACCTCCGTGGCGAGCGCCCGCGGATCGGGTGTGCGTTCACCCCGCCCGCGCAACCGCCGAGCCAGCAGCACCAACGCGAGGCCGATCACCACACTGGCGACCACCGCCCCGATTCCACTCCCCATGCCGCGCCTCCGCCCCTCCGGCCGGTCTTTCCGGAACCAGAGATGGCGGAGACGCGGGTCTGATACACCTCAGAGCACGACGCCGTCCAACTGCACCGTCTGCACCGAACCTGCCGGGAACGCCACGCGCACCAGCTTGCCGCTCGGCACCACGTCCGCCCGGCGCACGTAGCGGTCCCCACCCGAAGCCGTCACGGTGGTCCACCGGGCGGCCGTGGTGGTGGGCACGGTCGTGAACCGCGACAGGTCGAACGTGATCGTCTGCGCCGCGCCGCTGTTGACCGCCGCGAGCACGAGGCGGCGGGCGCCCGCGTCGTAGGCGGCCACGGACGTGTCCGTGCTCGCGCCGAGGATCCGCATGCCCGGCCGGATGTGCCGGGTGAACTGGGCCAGCACGTACAGCTTCGTCTCCACCGGGCCTGCCTGGAGCGAACTCCCGTCGTAGCGGATCAGGCCCCAGCCCGCGGTCGGGTCCATCACCTGCCAGTAGCACCACGCTGTCGGGTGCAGCCAGCGGAAGTCCAGGCACAGGTTGCCCGCCATCCGCAGGCCGGTGCCGTCGCCGTCGCCGTACTCCGAGTTCCACAGGATCTTCCCGGCCGACCGGACATCCGTGTACAGCAGGTCGCGACGGCCGCCCTCGTACTGGTAGCCGTGCACGTTCACCTGCGCCACCACCGACCTCGTGGCCGCGTCGAACGCCGCCCAGGTCGAACGGGCCTGGTCGAACAACGACTCGTCGGAGGCCGAGACACGCACGCCGGACAGGCCGCGGGCGTTCAACTCCTCGCGCAGGTACTGGAGAATCGTGCGCTGGATGCTCGCGTCGACATGGCAGCCCTCCTGCGTCCCGGTGGCGGTCCACCACGTCGCGACCGGCTCGTTGAACGGGTCCACGGTGCGGAAGTTCACACCCCAGCTGTCGCGTGCGCGCCTGGCCGTCTCCGCGAGGTGGGCCGCGTGCTGGCGGTAGTTCCACGACTGGAGGTTGTTCCCGCCGCCCGAGGCGCCGGACGGGTTGTGGTTGAGGCACATCCACCACATCGGCGAGTTCGCGAACAGCTCCGTCATCGCGCCGCGGGCCACCGCCTTCGTCAGCGCCGCGCGCTGCTTGGCGTCCGCCGCCCAGCGCCACTGGTTCGGGTCGGTGACGTTCCAGTCCTGCCAGAACCCCTCGATCTGCTTGAACCGCGGGATGTTCGGCGAGGCCACCATCGTCTCGCCGTTCACGGTGTTCCAGCTGGACGCCCCGAGGTTGTAGCGGGCGATGTTCATGCCGAGTCCTGGCAGCGACGCACCGCCGTAGGACACGGTGTTCGTGGTGAAGAACAGGTTGGCGAAGTCGTCCCGGTCGCCGAACACGTTGGCCCACCAGGCCAACGACGTGCCCCAACCCTCCCAGGTACCGAAGTTGGCGGTCGGGTCGACGCTGATGGTGGTGTCGGCGCTCGCGACGCTGGTGCCCAACGTGGTGCCCACCGCCGCGGCGGCCGCGGCGGACAGCACTGTCCTGCGGGTGACCATTGGTCTGTCCTTTCCGGATCGCTCAGGCGAGCGGCGTGGTGACGGTGAACGAGGCGTCGCCGGCGAACGTGGCGCCGGAGGTGAACAGGTCCACGCGGACCTCGTTGTTGTAGTGCCGCAGGTATCGGCCGGGATGGCTGTAGGACTCGAACGACAGCCCACCGGCCAGACCAGTCCGGCCACAGAACGTGGCGTCCCTGGCGAACGTCGCGTCGCCGGTGTTCACGTCCAGCCGCACCCGGAAGTTGTAGTGCCGCAGATAGCGGTCCGGGAAGTTCGCCGACCGGAACGACACACACGCCGAGTTCGCGAGACCGGCGACGACCGTGAACGTGGCGTCCTGCCGGTCCGTTGCCGTGCTGACCGGCTCCACATAGGCCAGATAGTCGCGGTGCCGCACGTACCGGTCCGTGACGTTGACCGACCGCAAGGAGCGGTTGCCGGTCGGCACGGCCGTGCTGTCACCCGCGATCTCCCGCAGCACGGTGAAGTGCCGCGCCGTCCCGGACAGGCCGGGCAGCTCCACCTTCGCGCCGAACGTGTTCAGGTCCGAGCTGTCGGCGTAGTAGTACCGGCCAGCGCCGTACTGGTCGAAGAAGATCCGCCACCGGCCGTCCGGGAGTTGCACCAGCGCGGGGCCTTCGAGACCGGAGCCCCACCCGGCCCAGTTGCCGGCGCCGCGGAACGTCCACGGGCCGCTGAGGGAGGTCGCGGTGGCGTGCTCGATGTACTTGGTGGTCTCGTTCTTCAGGAAGTTGTGGTAGGTCCCACCGACCTTGACCACGAAGCTGTCGATGTAGTTGGCCGGGATGCCGAGCGCGACCGGGGACGTCCACGCCGACAGGTCGGCGTTCGTCGCGGTGATCCGGTAGGGGCGGAACTGGCCTGCTGTGCCCGTCGTGGAGGCGGAGAAGACGACGTGCACGCTGCCGTCGCTGTCCCTGAACCACTCCGGGGCCCATGTGCTGCCGGTCGAGCCGTTGAGTCCGACTCGGACAGTGCGCAGGAAGGTCCAGGTGACGTAGTCGGCGCTGCGGGCGAAACCGATCGTGTCACCGGTCCAGTTGGTGGTGTAGACGACGTAGTAGTAGCCGTCGGTGTGGCGGATGACGCTGGGGTCGCGGATCAGCCCGGACGGCGGGGTGTAGGCGTTTCCTCTGACCAGGTTGAAGTTGGTGGCGTTCGCGGAGTCGTAGACGTACATGTTGGACTCGCTGCTGCTGGTGAACGCCGTCATCACGTAGTGGGCGACGGGCCCGGCGGCCTGGGCGACCGGGGACCCCACGAGCAGGGTGGTGGCCAGGACGGCCAGCGCCGCGAGCAGGGTGCGCATGCGCATGGATCCGGCTCCTTGCGTCGTTGGAGTGAAACCGGAGTGAGCGCTAACACTATGGCTGCTGGCGCGCCGATCTGGCAATGGGCCGGAACCTGAACGACCGGGCTCTACCCGAACAGTGGGAATGTGAACGTGAACAAGGCTCAGCCGCCTGGGGTGACGATGCCGCTCTCGTAGGCGAGGACCACCGCCTGCACGCGGTCGCGGCAGCCGATCTTGGCCAGGAGGTTGCCGACGTGGGTCTTGACGGTCGACGCGGTGACGAACAGCGTGTCTGCGATCTCGGCGTTCGACAGGCCTTTCGCGACCAGCAGCAGGATCTCCCGTTCCCGCTCGGTGAGGTCGGCCAGCCGGTCGCGGGCCGGTGACACGGGGGCCCTGGACACGCGGGCGAACTCCGCGATGAGCCTGCGGGTGACCGCCGGCGCGACCAGCCCGTCGCCAGCCGCCACGACCCGGACCGCGGCAACCAGGTCGTCGGGCTCGACATCCTTGAGCAAGAAGCCGCTGGCACCGGCACGCAACGCCGCGAAGACGTACTCGTCCAGATCGAAGGTCGTGATCACCAGCACGGGCACGGTGTCGGCGAGCCGGCGGGTGGCGGCGATGCCGTCGGTGTTCGGCATGCGCACGTCCATCAGCACCACGTCCGGGCCGTGCCGGCGAGCGACGGTGACCGCGGCCGCGCCGTCCGCCGCCTCACCGACCACCACGATGTCCTCTTCGGACTCGAGGATGGTGCGGAAGCCGGCCCGTACCACGGCCTGGTCGTCGGCGACCACCACGCGGATCGTCACGCCGGCTCCCCGTTCGCCACCGGCAGGCGGGCCGTCACCTGCCACCCGCCGGTCTCGGTTGGACCTGCCCGCAGGTCACCGCCGCAGTGGCGGACCCGTTCACCCATGCCCAGCAGTCCGTGCCCACCGCCGCCCGGCGCGCTGCCATCGCCCGAGGAGGGTCCGTTGTGGATGATCAGGGTGACCTCGGTCGCGCGGTGGTCGACGGACACCTCGACCTCGGCGCCGGGCGCGTGCTGGCGGGCGTTCGTGAGCGCCTCCTGCACGATCCGGTACGCGGCGGCATCGGTGGCGGGGGACAGGCACGCTGGCGTGCCCGTGGTGCGGACGGTGACGGTCATCCCGGTGGCGCGGGCCGCGGTCACCAGATCGTCTACTGTGGACAGAGACGGGGTGACGCGCATGATCCCGACGAGCTCCCGCATGGCGGTGAGGGTACGGCGGCCCTGCGTGCGGATCGACCGCAGTGTGTCGCGTGCCTTCTCCGGGTCGCGGTCGAGCAGCCGGTCGGCGGCCCCGGCCTGCACGACGATGGCCGACAGGTCGTGCGCGGCGACGTCGTGCAGCTCCCGGGCGATACGGGTGCGTTCCTCGGCCGCCGCCGCGGCGGCACGCAGCTCCCGCTCGTTCTCCAGCCGGGTGACGCGCGCCGCCAGTTCGGCGGTGTAGGCGCGGGTGGTCTGGATGTACAGGCCGACGAGCCCGGGAACGCCGACGCTGCCCAGCGAGATGAGCACCAGGTTGACGGGCTGACCGCCGTCGTAGGCCCAGTACGTGGCCACCAGGTGCAGCCGTCCGTCGAGCGCGGTCGAGACGATCCCGCCCGCGGCGTGCGCGGCCGCGGCCAACCCGAGCACGGTGACCGCCTGCCGGCGCGGCAGCAGCGTGGCCACGGTGTAGGCGCACACCACCACGCCGATCCCGGTGAGGAGGTAGGCCGCGGGGAGGGCGGTCGCGGCCACGACGACCACGACCGCGGCCCACAACGCGACGCGAGGTGCCCTGCGCCGCACCGCGATCGTCGCGAAGTCCAGTGTGGACAGCAGGGTGGCAGCGGCGATCACCCAACCGGACGCGGGCAACCGGCCGTCGTTCAGCAGCAGCGCCAGTGGGATCCGGCCCAGCCCCAGGATCGCGAGCGCCACGGCGACGACGGTGTCCCGCCCGACCGGCGTGTGGACGCCGAGCCGGGCCAGCCACCGCCGCCACCACGTCATCTCGGGTCTGCCTCCCGCCGGATGGGGATCCGCCGCCAGTAGGTCACCATGCGCCACAACCACTCCAGCGGACCATAGCCGAACCGGCGCAGCCACAGCGGGCTCCAGAGCACCTGGACGGCCAGGATCGCCACGCCGAGCAACGCGGCGGTGGCCCACCGGTCCGACCCGTGCAGCCCGAGGACCGCGCCGAACGTCACGAACAGCACGGTCGCGGCCAGGTAGTTCGTCAGCGCCATCCGGCCAAGCGGTGCGAGCACCGCCGACAGCGCGGGCCCCGCCGACGTGCGCAGCAGCAACAGGAAGACCGCCGCGTACAGACCCGCCATGGACATCGAGAAGGCGAGCCCGATCCGCCGGCCGAGGAACTCGCCGCCCGTACCGGACACCACGAGGACGTAGGTAACGACCGCGAGAACCGCGCAGCCCGCCGCGGCGACCCCCAACGCGGTGCCCAGCCGTGGCAGGTGCTCGGCGAAACCCGCCTGCGCGAGCGCGAAACCCAGCACGAACAACCCCGGCAGCACGCCGAACCCGCCGACCCCGAGCAGCACGCCCACCACCGTCAACACCGCCCCCAGCACGAGGTTCACCCGCGCCGGCGCGTAGCTCAATGGCAGCAGCACCACGAGACCCGTGATCGCGAACGGCAGCAGCACCTCACCCGGCTGCAGCAGATGGTGCAGTGCGCCGAGCACACCGAGTGCGAGGAGCCTGCGCGTCATCGGCACGCGAGGTTTGGCCGTGCGGCGGCTCGCGGACCGCAGGAACAGCCCGAACCCGAGCCCGAACAGCAGGTAGAAGATCGGGTAGAACCGGCCGAGCACGAACAGCCGGACGCCCTCGGGCGCCCGCGAGATGTCGGCCATCATGTTCATCGTCTGCGGGATGTTGATGAAGATGATCCCGCACAGTGCGAAGCCCCGCAGCGCGTCCAGCGCGGCGATGCGCCGGGTCGTCGGGGACGCTCCAGTTCCGGTCACCTGTGCCGTCATCGCCTCATCGTGGCGTCGCGCGCGCCAGAAGCGCTTCCACCGACGTGCCCGATCGCTCTCGTACCTCAGGACTAGCCGGACTCCTCCGTGCGACCGACCACATTGGCGGGTTCCCGACATGGCGACAAGACGCCACGGTTCTCCGTTACCCGTGGGGAGTCCGTGACGTAGACGTAGGAGCATGCGTCTGTTCGTGGTGCTCGCCGCACTCGCCGGCCTGTTGGTCGTCGTCTCACCGGGGGCGGTGGCCGAGCCGGTCCCGGCGCCGGAGCCGAGTTCTACGGTCAGCTTGATCACCGGTGACACGGTCACGCTCGGGCCCGACGGCGAGGTGGCGATACAACCGGCGGACAGCGCACACGGCAGCTCCTACACCACGCTCCGGCTCGACGGCGACGTCTACGTCGTGCCGGACCGGGTGGACCACCTGGTGCCCGACGTCCTCGACATGGAGTTGTTCAACATCACCGAGTTGGTGGCCATGGGGTTCGCCGACTCGGACACCGACACGCTGCCGCTGATCGTTCAGGGCGGCTCGGCGGCGTTCGCGGCAGGCGCCCGGTCGTTGCCGAGCATCGGCGCTGTCGCGGTGTCGGTGCCGAAGCGGGACGCCGCCACGATGCTGACCGGCTCTCGGGCGGCGAAGAAGGTGTGGCTGGACCGTCCAGTCGAGGCCAGCGACCTGGACGCCAACCTCACCCAGATCGGCGCGCCCGAGGTGTGGGCGTCCGGGCTGTCCGGCGCCGGGGTGGACGTGGCCGTGCTCGACACCGGCGTCGACGCGGACCACCCGGACCTGCGGGGACGGGTCGCCGAGGAGGCCAACTTCACCGCGGAGGCGTCGGCGGCCGACGGGAACGGGCACGGCACGCACGTCGCCTCGATCATCGGTGGGACCGGCTCAGCGGCGGGTGGTGCCCGGCATGGCGTCGCGTTCGGCGCGCGGCTGCTGTCTGGCAAGGTGCTCGGCTCGGACGGTCGTGGGCAGGCGTCGTGGATCATCGCCGGCATGGAGTGGGCGGCCGAGCAGGGCGCCGACGTCGTGAACCTCAGCCTCGGCGGCACCGCGGCAGCCGGCGACGACCCGGTCGCGCAGGCCTTGGACGGACTCACCGCCCGGACCGGGACTCTGTTCGTCGTGGCCGCCGGCAACACCGGGCCTGGCTCGTCGACCGTCGAGACCCCCGGCGTCGCCGCCAGTGCGTTGACCGTGGGTGCCGCGCGGGCCGACGGACGCCCGCCCACCTTCTCCAGCAACGGACCCACGAGGGGCACGTACCGGGCCAAGCCGGACATGACCGCGCCCGGTGTGAACATCGCCGGTGCGCGTGCCGGCGGCGGCACGGCGAACCCGTACCGCACGCTGTCGGGCACCTCGCAGGCCACGCCGCACGTCGCCGGCGCGGCGGCGCTGTTGCGCCAGCAACATCCCGACTGGGACTGGCAACGCCTCAAGGCCGCGCTGATGACCACGGCCGACCACAAGGTGGCGTTCCCCTCGCCGTACGCGGAGGGCGCGGGTCTGCTCGACCTGCCCGGTGCGACGACCGAGACCCTGTTGCTGAACCGCGGCAACGTGGACTTCGGCTACCTGCGCTACCCGAGGGGCAGCGACCCGGTCAGCGTCGAGCTGACGCTCACCAACACGGGCGACACCGTGCAGGAGGTGGCGCTGACCGACGAGGCCCGTGACGTGTACGGCGACGCCGCGACCGACGACCTGTTCACGATCACACCGGCCGCGCTGACCGTCGCGCCGGGCGCCACCGAGCGGGTCACGGTCACGCTGACCCCGGCGGCCGGGCACGCCGGCCTGTACAACGGGCTGGTTTCCCTGACCCGACCGGGGTTCGACACCATGACCCTGCCGTTGAGCGGCTACCCGGAGCCGCCGCGCCACGACGTCACGCTGACCGTGCTCGACCGGCACGGACAGCCGTGGGCCGGGGGCACCGTGGTGCTGGGCAACATGAACGAGCTGTATCCCCGGTTCGGCGGCGGGTTCACCACGGTCCGGCTGGACGAGAACGGCCGTGGCGTCGGCCGGGTCGCGCCAGGACCGGTCAGCATGGTCGCCAAGGTCGAGACCCCGGCCAGCGGTGACGAGCCGGCCACGGTGGCGTTTGCCGGCTCACCGGAAGTACTGGTGGACAAGGACATCTCCTACACGATCGACGCGCGGCGGGCGCGACGGCTCGACCCGGCGACGGTGGACGGCGTGCCCACCGAGGTGTCCACGGTGTCCGTCCACTACGCACGGCAGGACGCGCTCGGCCGCGGCTCCATCGGGGACGCGATCTACGCCACCCCGGAGGAGATCGCGGACGGACGCGTGTTCCTGCAACCGACCCGGCCAGTGTCCACCGGGAAGGCGGTGGTCGAGACCCGCTGGCGGCTCGACGCGACCGGCCGGCGCGCCGAGACCTACCAGGTGGTGCTTGGCGGACCAGCGATCCCCAACCCGCCCGTGTACCGGGTTTCGTCGGCCCAGGCAAGGAATCTGGCTCGCCTCGACGCCGACTACCGGTCGCCGACAGGTGTCGCGGACACCTATGCCGAGACCTGGCAGGCCTACACAGACCTGGTCGCCGCGGCGTTCATCACCACACGTCCGCTTTCCGTGCCCCAGCGGCGAATCGAGCTGGTCACGCCGGACATCCGGTGGCGGCACTGTGTGACCGGTCCACAGGGGACGGTCGCGCGGCTGTGCGAGCCGACCACCGCCTACGCGCCACGGACCCGCCACTCGCCGGTGTGGTTCCGCGGGCTGTCGCCTGCGGTCATCGCCGGTTCGCACGGCACGAGCCGGATCCTGCTACCGGTGGCGGTGAGCGACGGCGAGCACCAGGGTTCGGTGCTGGAGTCCGCCGCCGCGGGCAACCAGGAACTCCGCCTGTACCGCGACGGTGTCGAACTGCCCCGCGTAGGCGTCAGCTCCTACTTCGACACGCCACCGGAACCGGCCCTGTTCCGCCTGGACCACACCTCCGCCCCGGACCAGGCCCGCCTCCCGATCGGCCGGCGGACCGCCACCAGCTGGACCTTCCCATCGCAGGCTGGCGAGGCGCCGCGACTGCTGTCGGTGCACTACCAGCCGAGGACCGACACACTGGGCCGCCTCGACTCGTGGCGACCGCTGATGTTCGACCTCCGCGTCGTGTCGACCACGAGCGCCACCGACGCCCTCACGGTCGAGAAGGCCACCTTGCGGTTCTGGGTGTCCACCGACCACGGCGAACGTTGGCACAAGGCGACTGTCCAACCCTGCCGCGACGGCACGTTCACCGCCGCGGTGCCCGGCCTGGTGCCCCGACCAGGCCAAACCGTGTCGGTCCGCGCGGAAGCCACTGCCGCACAAGGAAGAGCGGTCACCCAAACGATCATCGACGCCTACCCGGTGCGCTGAGCGGGTCCGCCGTCAGGGCCGAACCGAGTGGCCTGGGAGACCGGCCTCGAGACGAGCCTTGACGGCCGCGAGGGTGTGTTCGATCGACTCGACGTTGTAGCCCGGCCGGTCGGCCCGCCCGGTCACCTTCGGTCCGAGGAAGCGGCGGACGAACCAGCTGCCGACGCGGTACCAGTGCTCGGTCAGCACGCAGCCGTCGTCGGCCGGGGTGATCTCGTAGGACCAGCGGGACACCCGCACGCCGAACGGCGAGCGCACGTCGAAGGTGAAGAGGCGGGCGGGTTCGCACTCGACCACGCGGACCTTCGTCCACCACTGCTTGTCGCCGTTGCGGTTGACGCCTCGGAACCGGGCGCCCACGGCCGGGCCGGTGGCGCCGTCCACCCAGCGGCCACCCCTGTTCTCCGGGCTGAGCTCACCCATCCTCGGCAGGTCCGTGACCAGCGACCAGACCACCTGAGGGTCGGCGGCGATCCGCACGCTGCGCGAGATCATCGGCTCCACGGGAAAAACGTAACCGGCGCCCACGGGGCCCCACAACGCTCGCCGGGCAGGTGCGCACGCCGGGAGAACCCGGGGGTCACCGCGCGAGAAGCACCGCGATCAACGCGAGGGCGCCGGGCAGCACCTGGACGAACAGGATCCGCCTGCTGGCCGTCGCGGCGCCGTAGAGGCCGGCGACGATCACGCACACCAGCCCGTAGAGCGTGAGCTGGAAGTTGGCGGCGACCAGGCCCCACACCAGTGCCGCGGCGAGGAAACCGTTGTACAGGCCCTGGTTGGCGGCGAGCGTCCGGCTCGCCTCGGCGAACTCGGCGGTGGTGCCGAAGGCCGCACGGGTGCGCGGCGCGGTCCACAGGAACATCTCCAGGACCAGGATGTAGACGTGGATCAGGGCAACCAGCCCAACCAGGACATCAGCGACAGCGGTCACGCGGCGACGGTACCCGGCCAATGATCATACCGCGTTTCGAGTGCCCCTAATTGGGTTACTGTCGTTGGCAGGGGCGAATCGGAGGCGCTGCATGGCTCTTGAGAGCGGTACGACGGCGATGATCCTTCCCGCGGGCGCACCGTGCTGGGTGGAGCTCTCGACCGGGAACGAGCCACGGGCCCGTGAGTTCTACGCCGCCCTGCTCGACTGGCGGTACCAGGTCACACCCGACTCGACGGTCATGACGGGTCGGTACGTGATCGCCACCAGGGACGGCTACCCCGTCGCCGGGGTCTTCCAGACCGACCGGCCGATCGGGTGGGTGCCGCACATGACGGTGGCCAACACCACGACCGAGGCCGAGAAGGTCCGGTCGTTCGGCGGGAACGTCACGCTCGGCCCGATCGACCTCCCCAGGTACGACAGCATCGTCTACGCGGTCGACCCACTCGGCGCGCCGGTGGTGCTCCGGTGCCCGCCCGCGGGTTGGCTGTTCACCGCGGGGACGGCGGGCACGTTCGCGAGCGCCGACCTCAACACCCGCGACGGCACGACCGCGGACGAGTTCTACTGCCGGATGTTCGGCTACACCGCGGTCCAGATCGGCGACGCCCTGAACTACGACTACGCCGAATGGCAGCTGGGCGGACAGCCGGTGCTGTACCGGTACGTCATGGGGCCCGAGTACCCGGCGAACACCCCGGCGCACTGGATGATCTACTTCGTGGCCGACCCGATCATCGGCACCGACACCACGGCGATGCGGGCACTGGAACTCGGCGGCACCGTCGTCGTCCAGCCCTACGACACCCGCCTCGGTAGGGTCGCCGTGCTCGCCGACCCCGGCGGCGCGCAGTTCGCGGTCATCGACTTCACCGACTCCCTCGAGAAGCGCCGCCCGGCCGTCGAGGACCCAGACGACGAATGACCTGCGGTGATTGCCCGATCCGGCAGGGTCGCGGTGGTGGCTTCCCGGGAGTTCGGGGCGCAGCATGAGTTCGGCCGCGCCGCACCCCGGCCGGCCGAGAGGAGGCCATCATGCTCACCAAAACCATGATCACGTCGATGCTGCCGGTGTCGGACGTGGACCGGGCCGCCCGGTTCTACGCCGACAAGCTCGGCCTGCACCAGGTTGCGACGGGCCAGGACGGCAGCAAGATCTTCGAAGCCGGCAACGGCGACGCCATCGGCCTCATGCCCGCCGAGAAGGGGGCGCAGAGCAAGCACACCGTGCTGAGCTTCGAGGTGTCCGACCTGCGCACCGAGGTCCAGGACCTGGAGAGCCGCGGCGTGCGGTTCGAGGACTACGACATGCCCGACCTGAAGACCGTCGACCACATCGCGGAGATGGGCAACGAGAAGGCTGCGTGGTTCACCGACACCGAGGGCAACATCCTGTGCCTGCACGAGATGATGCGGTGAGTGTCCCGAAGGGCACCCTCAGGACGTTCGGCGTCCCAAGGGTGCCCTTCAAGTTCTAGAACCGCAGGACCGGTTTGATCGTCCGGCCGCCGTGCACGTCGTCGGCCGCCTGTTGGATGTCGGCGAAGTCGTAGTGCCGGATCATCCGGTCGATCGGGAAGCGGCCCGAGGTCACCAGGTCCGCGAGCACCGGGATGAGTGTCCTGGTCTCGCTGTCGCCCAGGGTGACGCCGGTGACGGTGCGGCCGGGGATCATGTGGTTCACGTCCACGCCGACCTCGGTGCCGAACGCCGGCGCGCCGACGATGACCGCCGTGCCCCGCTGGGCGAGCGCGGCGATGCCTGCCTTCAGCACCGGCACCGCTCCGGTCGTCTCCACGACGCCGTCCACGCCGCGGCCGCCGGTCAGCGCCGCGAGGGCCTCGGTCAGGTCGGTGTCCTCGGTGTTGATGGTGTCGGTGGCGCCGACCTCGGTCGCCAGCTCCAGCCGGGACGCGACCCGGTCCACCGCGATCACCCTCGTCGCCGGGGTCAACCGGGCCGCCATCACCGCGGAGAGTCCGACCGCGCCCGCGCCGGTGACCAGCAACGTCGCTCCAGGGCGCGGTGTGAGGACGTTCCACACCGCGCCCGCCCCGGTCTGCACACCGCAGCCAAGTGGCGCGAGCAGGTCGAGCGGCGCGTCGTCGGCGACCTTGACGACGCTGCGCTCGTCGACGAGCGCGTGCCTGGCGAAGGACGACTGGCCGAAGAAGTGCGCGCCGACGGGTTCGCCGCCGCGGGTCACCGTGGCGGTGCCGTCCGCGCGGCGGCCACCGATCAGGTTGGACGGCAACCAGGTCGCGCAGTACGCGGGATGCCCGTCACGGCAGTCGGCGCACGTGCCGCAGGACGTGAACGACAGCAGCACGCGGTCGCCCGGTCGCACAGAGTCCACGTCGGCGCCGACCGACTCGACCACGCCGGCGCCCTCGTGCCCGAGGATGCCGGGCAACGGGAACGGGAACGCGCCTGCGGCGGCGCCCAGGTCGGTGTGGCACAGGCCCGCCGCGACGAGGCGGACCAGCACCTCGTCGTGCGCCGGCTTGTCGAGCACGACGTCGCTGAGGGTGAAGCCGGCGCCTGGGGACTCGACAATGGCCGCGGTGGTGGTGGTCATGGTTGTGCGTTCCTTCAGGCCAGGGAGATGAGGACGGACTTGGTGCGGGTGTAGGCCTCCAGGGCCTCCGGCCCGTTCTCGCGGCCGAAGCCGGAGTGCTTGACCCCACCGAACGGCAGCGCCGGGTCGAGCATCGCCCAGTCGTTGACCCACACGATCCCGGCGTCGAGCCGCGCGGCGACCCGGTGAGCCCTGGCCACGTCGCGGGTCTGCAGGCCCGCGGCCAGCCCGTACTCGGTGCTGTTGGCCAGCATGACGGCCTCGTCCTCGGTGTCGAAGGGCTGCACGGTGAGCACGGGGCCGAAGATCTCCTCACGCACGACCCGGGACCCGGCGGGCAGGTCCGCGATCACGGTGGGCTGGAAGAAGAAGCCGTCGCCGGGGAGCCGTTCGCCGCCGGCGATCACGCGCCCGCCCTCCTCGCGCGCGATCCGCACGTACTGCTCGACCTTGGCGAGGTGCTTCTCGGCGGCCATCGGGCCCACGACGGTGGTCTCGTCGAACGGGTCGCCGACCGGGATGCCGGGCACGGCCTGGGAGAGGATCTCCAGGAAGGCCTCGTAGCGGGACCTGGCGACCAGCAGCCGGGGACCGGCCATGCAGAACTGGCCGGTGTTGAACACGAACGCCTTGATCACCGCGTCGACGGCCTGGTTCATGTCCGCGTCCTCGAACACGATGTGCGCCGCGTTGCCGCCCAGCTCCATGGACACCGGCTTGAGGTGTTCACCCGCGACCGACGCGGCGTGCCGTCCGACGCTCGTCGAGCCGGTGAACGCGACCGCGTCGACGCCGGGGTGGGTCAGCAACGCCTCACCGGCGACCGTGCCAAGCCCGGTCACCACGTTGACCACACCCTCGGGCACGCCGGCCTCGGTGAGCAGTTCGGCCATCAACAGCGCCGACAGGGGAGTGTCCTCGGCCGGTTTGTGCACGACGGCGTTCCCCGCGGCGAGCGCCGGGGCGATCTTGGTGCTGCTCAGGATGAGCGGGAAGTTGAACGGCGTGATCGCGCCGACGACGCCCAGCGGTTCCCGGCGGGTGTAGGCGTGGGCGGGGAACGGGACACTGCGCTGCGCGCCCTCGAGGGTGAGCGCGAGCGCCGCGTAGTACTCGTAGGTGTCGGCCGCGGTCGGCACGTCGACGGCCCGGCACAGGGAGATCGGCTTGCCGACGTCGAGCGACTCGACGGCCGCGATCTCGTCGGCCCGAGCCATGATGAGGTCGCTCACCTGCCGCAACACCCTGGCCCGGATCTTGGCCGGGGTGTCGCGCCACTCGGGGAAGGCGGTGCGGGCCGCCGCGACCGCGGTGTGCACATCGGTCGCGGTCGCGGCGGCGACCGTGGTGACGACACGGCCGGTGGCGGGGTCGAGTACGTCGAGACGTTCACCGCCACCGGCCGGCCGCCACTGTCCGGCGACGAAGAGCTGTCCGGGCCCGACCTCCGGGCGCGGGTCGGTAATGGTCAGGGCCACTGGGGACTCCTTCGTCACCTTGATGTGGGGATCGGGCGTGGTAAGAAGAACTCCCTGTGCGCCAGAACACAACGGAATCCTGAGACTTCGCGCGCATACTGACCCACTGAGTGCGTTCCGCGGATCGACCGGTGGGAGGTGCGATGGCGACCTCACCGACCCGGCCTGCCGGCCCGCTGCCCGAGCTGACGTTGCACAGCAACGACATCGACGAGACGCGGGAGGTGGCCAGCCGAGTCCTGCACCCGCACCGGCTCACGGTGCTCGGCGACCCGGCCCGCTACCGCATCGACCTGCACGTCGTCTCGGTCGGCCCACTGAACATCGCCCAGCTCCGCTACGACACCCCGGTCCGCATCGAGAGCCCGCACCCCGGCCACTACCAGGTCAACATCCCGACGGCCGGGCCGATGGTGGCCCGGTGCGGCGACGAGGAGGTGGTCGCCGGTCCCGGCGTGGCCACCGTCTACAACCCGGACCGGCCTGCCGTGTTCACCGTCCCGGCGCCCGTGCTGGCCCTGCGGATCGGACAGCGGGCACTCAATCGCGAGCTGGAACAGCTGCTGGACCGGCCACTGCGGCGCCCGGTGGAGCTGCCGCTGAGCCTGGACGTGGCGAGCGGTGCCGGCGCGCGATGGCTCGCGCTCGTGCAGTCATTGAGCGAGGACCTGGCGGACGAGCACGCGCTGATCCGCCATCCGGTGGTGGCCGCGCCGTTCGCGCACAGTGTCCTGGCCGGATTGCTGCTGGCCGCGCGGCACGAGTTCTCCGACGAGCTGACCGCCCCGGCTCCCTCGGTGGGACAGCCGACGGTCCGCGCCGCGCAGGCGTTCATCGAGGCCAACGCCGCCAAGCCACTGACGGTCACCGACATCGCACGGGCGACGGGTGTCGGCGTGCGGGGTCTGCAGCAGGGTTTCCAGCGCACGATGGACATGTCCCCGATGCGGTACCTGCGGCAGGTGCGGCTGCGGGAGGCGCATCGCGAGCTGCGCGTGGCCGACCCGGCCAACACGACGGTCGGCGACATCGCCGCCAGGTGGGGTTTTCACCACCAGGGCCGCTTCGCCGCCGAGTACCGCCAGCGTTACGGCTGCCAACCCGCCGAAACCCTGCGGCGGCGCGGGTGAGGGGTCAACGCAGGCGCATCCCCATCGAGGACGGTCCGCCGTCGATGCTGTACACGGTGAAGCAGGTCGAGCTGGCGATCCGCCGTCACCTGGACGACATGCTCAAGCCGGCAGGCATCACCGCGCTGCAGTACACCGCACTCACGGTGTTGTGGCGGCGTGACGGGCTCACGCTGACCGAGCTGGCACACAACTCGTTCGTGACGGTGCAGTCCATGGCGGACCTCGTCCGCTCACTGTCGCGCCGGGACCTGATCACCCGTCGTCCCGACCCGGACCACGGCCGCCGACAGCTGGTCAGCCTCACCGGTGCGGGTCGTGCCCTGCTCGAACGCTACGAGCAGGAGGCCGCCACGCTGGAGCGAACCATGCTGGCGGCCCTGTCGGCCGGGGAGTCCGAGGAGCTACGCCGCATGCTCGCCCTGTGCCGCAGGGCCCTGTCCTGACGTCTGGCGGCTACCGAGCGCGATGGTGACCCGCGCCAGAAGCACGGCGACGATCACGCCGGCGCTGTTCATCATCCAGTCGTTGGTGTCGCAGGCACGCCCGATGTCGGGCAGGAAGATCTGCACCACCTCGATCGCGGCGGACAGGACCACACCCGCGGCGAGCATCAGCACCGGTCGACGGGAGGCCAGCGTCGCGAAGTAGACCGCGGGGAACAGCAGTGCCACGTTGGCCAACAGCTCCACCGAGCCAAACGTGGGAAGCGAGAACTGGACCACACAGACGACAAAGACCCGACCGCTGCCAGGACCGAAGGTCAACGCGAGGACGGGCACCATGGACAGCGCCGCAAGCACCCACAGGACCCGGTGCCTACGGCGGAGCGGGTAACCCACCCCGACACAGAGAACGGCGGTCAGTGCCAGCAACACCGGCATCAGCGCCGAGTTCTCCAGCAGGAAGTCAGAGATCATGGGAGAGCGGCCAACCTCACCTGGTCTGGCGGGTGGAGGAAGCGATGCACCGCCGCGGCCAGCCGGCGCATTTGCTCGCCCGCCTCGAGCCGGACTGTGACTGACGCGCTCCACTGACGGCTTCGCCAGCTGTCCGGACGCGACGCGAGGGTCCAGGTCAGATCTGCGTAGCCGCCCGAGACGTGTGCCGCGTCGACACGAAGATCGTGTGACAGGGTCTCCCAGGTTCGCACGTTCTCCCAGCCGGCGAAGTCCTCGGCCAGGCGGTCGAAGAACGAGCTCAGCGTCTCGTCGGCGATGCCGACCGTGATGCCGTGCGCCGTCGCCGCGAGAGACTCTGCCTCGTCGGCCAGTGCGAGCTGGACGCAGATCTCCATCGAGCCGTCCACCCACGGGTCCACTCGGTTCCACAGCCTCACCTGTGGACCCCTCGGCTCACCGATCGCCAACGCGGCGTCCTCTCCCAGAGAGTCGTCGAACACGCAGTCCACGGCCGAAGCCTAACGACGGCCAGCAATGTGTTTGTGATCAGCGGTAGCGCCGGGCGAACTCCTCGGCGCTGTGTGCCTCGCGGCCAACGAACCGGGGCACCGTTTGGCGAAGCGTCCGGCGGATTGAGGCTATGCGAGAGGACCGGGGCCGTCGCTGAAGTTCGGAACGTACTCCCACAGCCGCGGTGACTTGGCATCCTCGACCCGGCCGTCGTCCAGCCACAGTCTGCCGCAGTTGGCGCACCGCCACGCCAGCACCGACCTGCCGAGCAGGGTGTCGGGATCAGCCTCCACGTCGAAGTCCCGATCCGCGATGAGATGCCATTCGGCCGGGTTGGGGATGTCCCCGCTTGTCCGGACCTGCGCTCCACATGTGCACCTGAACCTCGCCATGACCCACAGCCTCTCAACCCAGCAAACGTCAGGCGTAGTGCCGCGCGAACTCCAGAGCGCTGTAGGCGGCGCGGCCCACGAACCGGGGCACGGTGTCGTGCACGGGAATGGTCAGCTCCCCGGTGGCGACCCGGGTGAGCGCCTCGGCGAGGAAGGTCCCGTAGTCGGCTGTGAAGCCGCGCGCCACCATCTGTTCCACGAACTCGGCGGTGGGCACCGGTGTGTAGGTCACCTCGCGGCCGAGGCCTGCCGTCAGCGCGGCCGCGAGCTCGTCATGGGTCAGCGCCGCCGGGCCGGTGATCGGGAGCGGGCCGGTGGGGCCGTCCGGGGCGAGGGCGGCCACCCCCACGGCGGCGACGTCGCGGGCGTCCACGAACGGGATTCTGCCCTCGCCGGCTGGTAGTCGTAGTTCGCCGGAGTCCACCATGCCCGCGAAGGAGCCGTGGGTGAAGTTGTCCAGGAACCAGGTGGGCCGCAGCGCGGCGGTCGCGATCGGCAGGGTGAACAGGGTGTCCTCCGCCTGCCGGAGTGGGCTGTCCGGCGGCGCCTCGATGACGTCCAGGCTCGACAGCAGCACGATCCGTCCGACACCGGCCGCCGCGATCGCTTCGAGTAGTGCCGGTGTGCGTTCCGGCGCGCCCGGGTGGTTGAACGGGATCAGGACGTAGGCGGCGTCGCTGCCGCGTGCCGCGGTCGTCCACGTTCGTTCGTCGTCCCAGTCGAAGGGTTCGAGGGGCGCGCGGCGGCCGGCGGCGCGGACGTGCCAGCCACGCGCCGAGGCGTCGACGGCGACGTGTCGGCCGGTCTTGCCGGTGGCGCCGAACACGGTCACGGAGTGCTGGGTCATGGGAATGCTTCTAGCATGGGGCGACATGGAGATCGACCTCTTCGCGGGCATTCCGGTCAACGACCACACCGCCGCGGTGGCCTGGTACGAGAAGCTGTTCGGTGCCCCGCCGTCGTTCTTCCCCCACGACACGGAAGCCGTGTGGATCCTCGCCGAGCACCGGTCGGTGTACGTGGTCCAGCGGCCCGAGCACGCCGGCCACGCCATCCACACGATCATGGTCGACGACCTCGACCGGGTGACGAGTGAGATCGCCGGGCGCGGGCTGAAACCCGTCAAGGAGGAGGACTACGGGAACGGCGCGCGGAAGTCCATCTACCTCGACCCGGACGGCAACGAGATCTCGTTCGGCGGTGTCGGCTGAGGTCAGCGCTGGTGGCCGAAACGGGTCGGGCGCACATCCCACGTGCGGACGGTCGGGTCGGCGCGGCGTTGCCCGCCCGCGCGGGTGGGAGCCGGGTCGATCACCGGGGCGGACTCGCCCGCGGCGACCATCCGGTTCACCAGCCGTTCGCGGAGTTCCTCGGCGATCGGCCGATGGGACGGCAGGCCCGCCAGGTTGGTCAGTTCCGCCGGGTCGCTGTCCAGGTCGTACAGCTCGTGCTCGACGTAGCGGTCCGCGGCCGGCGATGTCCACGGGTCGGCGCCGGGCGCGGTCACGTAGTACTTCCATCGCCTCGTGCGGATGCCTCGGCCCAACTCCGACTCGCTCACCTGGAAGAACGACTCCGTCGGGCGCTGGGCCGCCAGAAGGGAACGGCCCTGCATCGAAGGTGGCACGGGCAGGCCGGCCGCGTCGAGCAGTGTCGGCGGTAGATCCACAGTGGACACCGGGTCCTCGATGCGACGACCGCCGTCGAAACCGGGGCCGCACAGGGCCAGTGGCACCCGGATCGAGCCGTCGTGGCAGGACCGTTTGTACTCCGCGTTGCGGGTTTTGAAGTGGCAGCCGTGGTCGGACGTGTACGCGACGATCGTCCGTTCGGAAAGCTCCATGCTGCGCAACGCGTCCAGCAGGCGGCCCAGGCCCTCGTCGAGCCGTTTCACCTGGCCGCAGTAGCCTGCGACGTGCTGCACGGCCGGGCCTCCCGGCGCCGACAGGGCCGCCACGTCCGTGGGCATCCACCGCCCGGCGTACCGTTCCGCGTAGCCTTCCGGGGCCGGGTAGTTGTCCAGCTCGTTCTGGTGGTGTGGCTCCAAATAGGACACGAACAGGAAGAACGGCTCGTCGTGGTGGTCGGCGACGAAGCGGATGGCCGCGTCGGTCAGCGCGTCTGAGCGGTACCCGGGCAGGGCGACCGGGTTCTCGGCCTCGTCGAACACGATCGTGCGGTACGCGTCCGAGGTGAACTCCAGGAGGTTCGCGGCAAGCCAGTGTTCGTAGCCGCCGCGTTCGTGTGACGGCACCGGGTCGCGCTCGGCCAGGTGCCACTTGCCGATGTAGCCGGTCGCGTAACCGGCGGCGGCGAAGTGGTGCGCCAGCGTCTGCTCCGAAGTGGACAATGGGATGCCGTTGCGGAAACAGCCGGTCGCTGTCGCGTAGCGGCCCGTCTGGATGGCCGCGCGAGCCGGGGCGCACACCGGCTGTGGAGTCACCGCGGCCGTCGCGTGGGTGCCCGTGCGTGCCACCCGGTCGAAGTTCGGGGTCAGGTCGAGCGGGTTGCCGTGCACCCCAGTGGTGTCCCAGCGTTGCTGGTCGGTGAAGAACACGATGACGTTCGGTGCCAACGAGATCCCCCTACTTCATGCCGGTGAGCGTGATGCCGCGGACGAAGAACTTCTGGCTCGCCAGGAAGATCAGCGCCGTCGGCAGGAACAGCAGCACCGCTCCGGCCGCGGTGAGGTTCCAGATCGTGAAGTACTCCTGGCTGAACAGGGTCAGCCCGACCGGGATCGTGCGCATGTCCTCGGTCGTCGTGGCGACCAGCGGCCACAGGAACTCGTTCCACTGGAACACGAACGTGAACACGGCGAGCACGGCTAGCGCCGGCCGGACCTGCGGCAGCACGATCCGCCAGTAGATCCCGAACTCCGACGCGCCGTCGACCCGTGCGGCGTGGATCAGCTCGTCCGGGATCGGCTGGATGAACTGGCGCATCAGGAAGATCCCGAACGCGTCCATCAGGAACGGAGTGATCAACCCCTGGTACGTGTTGAGCCAGCCGATGTTCGACATCATCACGTACAGCGGGATCATCTTGACGAAGAACGGGATCGCCATCGTCGCGATCACCGCAACGAACAGCGTGTCGCGGAACGGGAAGCGGAACTTCGCGAACACGTAGCCGACCAGTGGGTCGAACACCAGGTGCGATAGCGTGATCGCGCCCGCCACGACCGCGCTGTTCACGATGAAGTCCGCGAACGGGGCCCGCTCGAACAGTTCGACGAAGTTGCCCCACACCGGTGTCCTCGGCACCAGGACGGGAGACGCCGACAGCGACTCCGCCTCGGTCTGCAGCGACAGGGACACCATGTACAGCAAGGGAAGCACGGTGACCGCGCTCGCCGCGAGCAGTGTCACGTACACGAGCACCCGAGCGATCCGTCCCATCAGTACTGGACCTCCCCGCGCCGGCCGTACCGCAGCTGCACCGCGGTGGCCGCCAGGATCACCACGACGAGCAGGAACGACAGCGCCGACGAGTAGCCGAAGTCCCTGGCCTCGAACGCCACGTTGAACACGTGGAACACGTACAGGTCCGTCGCGCCGGCTGGGCCGCCGTCGGTGATGATGTAGGCCTGCCCGAACGCCTGCAGCCCGGTGATCACCGAGATGATCGACACGAACAGGGTGGTCGGCGCCAGCAGTGGCAGAGTCACGTGCCGGAACCGCCGGACCGGGCCGGCGCCGTCGATGGTGGCCGCCTCGTGGTAGACGTCGGGAATCCCCTGCAGGTCGGCCAGGAACAGCACCATCGCGTAGCCTGCGTGTTGCCACAGCATCACACCGATGATCGTGGCGAGTGGACTGGTGACCAGCCACTGCTGCTCCGGCAGGCCGACCGCGTCGAGCAACCGGTTGAGGATGCCCAGCTCAGGGTCGAGGATGTTGCGCCACAGCAGGCCCACGATCGCCACCGACGTCAGGTAGGGGACCAGCAGCAACGCGCGGAACGCCACCCGGCCACGCAGTGGCCGGTCGAGCAGCAACGCGAGCCCGAGGCCCAGCACGAGCGCGCCGACCGTGGTCGCGACCGCGAAGATCACCGTGATGACGAAAGCGTGCCGCACCGCCGGGTCGGACACCGCGCGGGAGTAGTTGCCCAGCCCCGCGAACTCGTTCGCCTGCGGTCCGCTGTGGACACTCGTGGTGAGCAGGTTCCCGATCGGCAGGTACGTGAACACCACGAAGAACACGATGGCCGGCAGCAACATCAGGTACGCGGTGCGGGAGTACCGGGCGTCGAGCCCGCTGTGGCGCCGTTTGGGCATCTCAGCCCGCCAGCGCCTGCTCGGCCGCCGCGTCGAAGACCGCGAGCGCCTCCGTGACCGGCGTGTTCTGCACGACGACGGACTGGTAGAGCTGCTTGAACAGGTTGTCGGCGATCTCGCCGCTCTTGCCGGTCGGTCCGAGGTCCTGGAGGTAGTCGACCGCGTAGGGGAGCCCGTCGGCGAACGCCTTGGTCCGTTCGTCGGCCTGGACCTCGGGCAGGCCGGCCCAGGACTTGCGCGGCATCAGCATCCCGGCCTCCCTGGTGGCCGCACGCTCGACGTCCAGTGCCGTGACGCGCTTGATGAAGTCCCACGACAGGTCCGGCCGTGCCGCCTTGGTCGGCACCATGAGGCTGGCACCGGCGGAGATCGTGGCCTGTTCCTTCTGGCGCAGTGCCGGTGCGATGCCGAGGTCGAGGTCCGGGCTGCTCTCGGTGATCGGCTTGAGGTCCCACGGCCCGGTGATGATCATCGCGGCACGTTTCGCGGACAGCAGCTTCTGCGGGCCCGCGTAGTCGGTGCTCGGCACGGGCACCGGTGACACCTTGTGCTTGTGCGCCAGGTCCGCCTGGAACTGGAGCGCCTCCACCGCGGCGTCGCGGTCGACGAGTGTCCTGCGCGACGACGGGTCGTAGAACCGCACCCCGTTCTGCAGCAGCCACGGCCAGGCGTAGCTCGAGTCCTGGTTGAGCGCGATGCCGTAGACGTCGCCGGTGGTCAGCTCGCGGGCGGCGGTCAGCAGCTCGTCCCAGGTGGACGGTGGGGTGTCACCGACCATCTCCTTGTTGTACAGCAGCAAACTGCAGGTGTAGTGCATCTGCGCGCCGTACAGCCTGTCCTGGTAGGTGTTCCTGGCGACCGTCGCCGGTAACCAGTCGTCCGGGAACTCCATCGCGGCGCCGTCCTTGGCCACATAGTCCTGAAGCGACAGCGCGTCACCGGACACCGCGAACTCCTGCACCCAGGCGCCCTGGGTCTCCACCACGTCCGGCACCGTGCCCGACGCGAAGTCGGCGAGCAGCCGGGTGCGCAGGTCCGGCCACTGGTACTTCTGGAAGTTCACCGTGACGCCGTGCGCCTTCTGGAACTCGTCGATCACTTGCTGGTAGGCCTGGTAGCCGTGGCCGGCGTTCCAGTAGACGGTGAACGCGCCACCCGCGTCGGACGCCGGCGCACCGGCGCCGCAGCCGGTGGCGAACGGTGCCGCGACGGCCGCCGCACCAGCGAACCGCAGCACGTCACGGCGGGAGAACTGCTTGTGTGACATGGGGTTGAGTCCTTTCTGGTCAGGCGGAGCCGCGCCGGATGAACGTCCATTCGGTGGTGAGCACCCGGCCGGCCGGCGCCTCGGTGGCCAGGACGCGGTCGAGCAGCAGACGTGCCGCGTCGTGGAAGTCCATGGCCGGCGGGCCGACCGTGGTCAGCGGCGGCCGGGTGATCCGCCCCTCCTCGAGGTTGCCGACCCCGACCACGGCGACGTCGTCCGGAACGGACACTCCGGCGTCCCGTAGTGCGAGGATCGCGGTGATCGCCGCGCGGTCGGAGGCGGCGAAGATCGCGTCCGGCCGGTCCCGCAGCACCGTGTGCGTCGCCTCGTACGCGGCGACCCGGTCGTCCGCGCCGACGACCACCAGCGGGTCCAGGCCGTGCCGGTCGACCGCGTCGAGGTAGGCGGCGTACCGCTCGCTCGGTTCCCCGGCCAGGTCCGAGTCGTGCGCGAGGAAGGCGACCCGGCGCCGGCCCGTGGTGGCCAGATGGTCGAGCGCCTCGGCACAGGCCGACGCCTCGGTCGTGCGCACCACGTCGAACCCGTCCGGTGTGACGGCGTTGCTCATCACCACCAGCGGCAGGTCGGCCAGTACTCGCAGCTGCTCGGCGGACAGCGGCACCGACGGGGCGACGAGCGCGCCGTCCGCGACGTGCTGGCGCAGCAGGTCGACGGCCTTGCCGGCACGCGCGGGGGAGTCGACCACGATCGTCATGACCCCGTAGCCGACCTCGTCGGCCACCTCGGTGAGGTCGCGGGCGAGCTGGTCGTAGGCCGGCACCCCGATCGACCCGACGACCAGGCAGACCCGCTCGGTGCGCCGCAACCGCAGGCTGCGCGCGGCGGAGCTGCGGACGTAGCCCAGCTCCTCGGCCGCGGCGAGGACCCGCTGCCTGGTCTGCTCGGTGACCCGGTGCTCCTTGCCGTTGAGCACGTAGGACACCGTCGCGACCGACACCTCGGCCAGCGCGGCGACCTCCTTGGTGGTCGGCCGACGAATCATGGTTAAACGATTAACAAGCCCGACCGCGAACTGTCAACGGTCGTCCACGATCCGGGAGCGATGTCGATAGGCGGGCCAAAGACTACGCACAGGTAACGCACAGACTCGGTCCCTAACTTCGGCCGCATACCCCGAACGGACACCGACCGGAGGACCGATGAACAGCGACCGGAACGCCCCGACGTACGAGGGCCGCGCCCTGCCCCGACCCGAGGAGGAGGTCGTCGACCAGGGACTGGGCTTCGACATCGGCACGCTCATGGGCCGCCGCCGGATGCTGCGGATCCTCGGGATCGGCGCGGCCACCGCTGGCCTCGCGGCCTGCGCGGCCAACACGGGCAACGCCTCGAGCGGCTCGTCGACGACCACGGCCGCGACCTCGTCCTCGTCGTCCGGCGAGATCCCGGAGGAGACGGCCGGCCCGTATCCCGGCGACGGCTCCAACGGCCCGGACGTGCTGGAGCAGAGCGGCGTCGTCCGCAGCGACATCCGGTCCAGCTTCGGCGACTCCAGCGGCACCGCCGGGGGCGTGCCGATGACCCTCGAGCTGACGATCACCGACCTCGCCCACGACGGGGCGCCGTTCGAAGGCGTCGCCGTCTACGTCTGGCACTGCACTCGGGAGGGCGGCTACTC
>NZ_DASUVO010000025.1:0-60801 GCF_036378875.1 Actinophytocola sp. | reverse complement strand
CCTGCGGGTCGGCGACCGCCCGACCGGTCAGGTTTCCGTTCTCGCCGGCCGCCCCGGCCGCGCTGGCCAGCGCGATCAACCGGTTGACGTCCTTGTCGGCCGGATCGGCCGGGTCGCCGCGGGTGTCGATCACCTGACCGCCGCTCGTGGTGAGCAGCAGCGTCTCACGCAGATCGCCGCCGATCGTGGAGCTCGGGAGCCGGGTGCCACGAGCGGCGACGAGCAGCCTGTCGCCGGGCAGCGCCTCGGCCACGACCATCCGCAGTGCGCCGTCCGCGCCGACGACCGGGTTGACGATCGTGCTGTCGATGGTCGGGGGGAGCGACTGCACGGGGACGGCCTCACCGCGGGACGCGACGAGGGCCCGCGTGCCGGCGTCCAGCACCGCCGCCCCACGCCAGTTCCCGTTCTGCAGCAGCCTCGTCAGCAGGTCCTCCGGCGTCGCCGCCGCCACGGCCGTCACCGCGCGGAGATCTGAGATGCCCTGGCTGGCCGAAGCGCCGATGGCCGAACCGGCGCCCCGGACGAGCTGGTCCTGGGACTCGGCGATGGCCTCGGGCACCGCGCCGGGGCCGCGGCCGTCGAGCAACATCAGGCACAGCCCCGCGTTCAGCAGTAACAGGACAAGCACGGTGATGGAGGGGACACCGACACCGGAGGGAAACCCGTTCTCCGGCAACTGGTCGGTCAATGACTGCCCCGCCATGGGGCGACGCGGTCGTCTGGTTCGGACTCCCATAGCTGCGCGCTTCACCCTGATCCGTAGTCGGCCAGTTTCCCGTCGTGAGCTATACGTACGATCGACCCATACCGGATCGACATTTGCGCCGAACGGTCGCCGAGGGTTAGGCGGTTCGGCCTAGTGCTTGTCACGGTCTCCTACACTCCGCGTCAGTGAACGGACTCCTTCGACAGCCGGTCCTGTGGTTCGCCCTCGGCGCGATGCTCGTCGCGGGCACCTTCCTCGTGGTCGTCGACGAGGAAGGTGCCACCCCGCGAAGTGCCGCCAGCCCGGCGACCGACCTCGGCGCGGACCTTCGCGAGTTCGCCACCGGTCTGGACGACGACGACCCCTACCGCCCACCCGAGCCGGCCGAACGAAATCGGCTGCTCTCGGTGCTGCGCGCACTGGAGGCGGGGGAGTCGACGGGCGCGGCGGACGAGCTGGGGTACACGGTGCGCACCGGCGTCGACCGGGAGACGGGCCGGCGGTTCGGGCTCGCGTACAACGGGCCGGACGAGCGTGCGTGGGGCTGGTACCTGGTCGACCTGTCAGAGCCGGTCCGGCTGGTGATCGAGGTGCCGCACCCCAACTCCGACCTGCACACCGAACCGATCGGGTTGGCGCTGTACCGAGCGGTGCCGGGATCGATCCTGTTGGTCGCCGGCACCCACCGTCGAGCCGCCGACGAGGAGGGCGACGTGGCACACCAGACCAACTCGATGTTCCACGCCGTGGCCAGCGACCTCGCCGGGCGTGGCCTGCCGCAGGTGCAGCTGCACGGCTTCCACGACGACAACCTGCCCGACACCGACGTGGTGATCTCACCGGGCGCCGGCGACGCGGGTGAGGTGGTACGCGGGATCGCCGACCGGATCGACGAGGACTTCCGGGTATGCAAGTCCTGGCGGGATGACTGCGGCAAGCTCGAGGGCACCACCAACGAGCAGGGTCGCGACGCGGCAAGACAACGCACGCCGTTCGTGCACGTGGAGATCAGCCGCAGCGTCCGGAACGACCGCGCCGCCTGGTCGTCGCTGGTGCGCGCGATAGCAAGCGCCGACCTGGACGAGGAGTGAGCCGCGCCGAGTCATGGTCGAATGGACCTGGACGAAACCAGAGTCCGCACGCGACAGGGAGGTTGCATGGTCGGCGCTGTCCGGATTCCCAGAGCGCGTCGCTTCGCCACCGCGCGGACCGACGGGGACCGTCAGGTCGAGCTGTGGGAACGGCACAACGCGGAGTCCCTGATCGCGCTCGCCTGCACGCCGCCCGCGGCCCGGTCGTTCGCGGCCGTGGAGGTGAACCTGCAGCTGGAGCGGGCCCATCTCGCCCGCGTCAGGGGCACCCGGCACGTGGTCGAGCGTTCCGCCGGTCTGGTCGAGGCCAAGCCAACCGACGCGATAGCCGTCTACGTGACGATCATGGGGGAGGCGGTCTTCGAGCAGGACGGGCAGCGGTTCGTGCTCGGTCCCGGACAGCTCCTGGCCTGTGATGCCGACCGTCCCTTCCGGCGCGGGTTCGGACACGGACTGGACGAGCTGGCCATGAAGGTGCCCCGGTCGGCGCTCACCGGCCTGGACACCGTGCGCACGCCCGTCGTCGTGGACGTGGGGCCGGGGGAGAACCAGCACGGCCGGGCGCTGGCCCGGCTCGTGGCACGGGCGGTCCGCCGCGACTGTCCGGTGCCGGCGGACGAGCAGGCGGTCCTCGAGCTCGTCTCGGTGCTCGCCGGTGGTGGTCACGTCGGTCTTCCCGTGGCGCACCGGGCCGCGGCTCGCGGGTTCATCGAGGAGAACATCACCGATCCGGCACTGTCCGCGGCCGACGTCGCGGCCGGCACGGGCATCAGCGAGCGGCACCTGTCGCGCCTGTTCGCGGCCGCGGGCACGAGCGTGCCCCGGCACATCCTCTCCCGCAGACTGGACATGGCGTACAGCATGCTGACCACCGCAACGGGTCCGCGGACCTCGGACGTGGCGGCGCGATGCGGCTTCACCTCGGTCGCGTACTTCTCCCAGACCTTCCGCAAGCGGTTCGGCGTCACCGCCGGCGAGGTCCGGCGCCGCGAGATCGCGTAGTTCCCATTTCCGCCATCTCGATCCGGATCGATGGCCTGGCCAGGGTCCGGCCACGGACACTCGCACCGACCAGCCCGGACGAGGAAAGGGTCGAACCGTGGTCGAGGTGGTGGAGACCGACGTCCTGATCGTCGGTTCGGGACCGGCCGGTGGGTCGGCGGCGCTGTTCCTGTCGACGCTGGGCATCGACAACATCGTGATCACCAAGTACCGGTGGACCGCGAACACGCCACGGGCGCACATCACCAACCAGCGCGCGATGGAGATCTTCCGGGACGTGGGCATCGAGGACCAGGTGCTGGCCGACGCCACACCGCACCACCTGGTCGGTGACACCGTCTTCTGCACGTCGATCGCCGGTGAGGAGATCGGTCGCATCCGCACCTGGGGGACGCACCCGACCCGGGAGGGCGACTACCAGCTGGCGTCGCCGTGCCTGGTGGTCGACATCCCGCAGACCTACCTCGAACCGATCCTGGTCAAGAACGCGACCATGCGCGGCACACAGACGCGGTTCTCCACCGAGTACGTCTCCCACACCCAGGACGCCGAGGGCGTCGACGTGCTGGTCAGGGACCGGTTGACCGGGGTGGAGTACACCATCCGGGCGAGATACCTGATCGGCGCCGACGGCGCCCGGTCCATGGTGGCCGCCGACCTCGACCTGCCCTACGAGGGCGCGATGGACATCGCCGGGTCGATGAACATCACCTTCAAGGCCGACATCGCGGCGTACGTCGGTCACCGCCCCTCGGTCCTGTACTGGGTGATCCAGCCGGGGGCGAACGTCGGCGGCATCGGGGCCGGCCTGGTGCGCATGGTGCGGCCATGGCACGAGTGGCTGATCGTGTGGGGCTACGACATCGACGACGAGCCGCCCGTCGTCGACGACGCGGCCGCGACCCAGATCGTGCGCGATCTCCTCGGCATGCCGGACATCGACGTCGAGATCACCGGCATCAGCCTGTGGGGCAACAACGAGATGTTCGCCAAGCACCTGCAGAAGGGGCGCGTCTTCTGTGTCGGGGACGCGATCCACCGCCACCCGCCGAGCAACGGCCTCGGCTCCAACACCTCGATCCAGGACTCCTACAACCTGGCCTGGAAGCTCGCCATGGTGCTGCGTGGGCAGGCCGACCCGAGCCTGCTCGACACCTACTCGACCGAGCGGGCGCCGGTCGCCGAGCGCATCGTGACGCGGGCCAACAGGTCGAGCCGCGAGTTCGTGCAGTTCTTCGAGGTGCTCGGCCTTCTCGACGCGACGACGGAGGAGGAGATGGTCGCGGCCATCGAGGAGCGCAAGGCCGACACACCCGAGGGCGCCGCCAAGCGCGCGGCACTGATCGACGCGATGGAGCTGAAGAACTACGAGTTCAACGCCCACGGGGTGGACCTCGGGCAGTTCTACCAGTCGACCGCCGTCGTCCCCGACGGCTCGTCACTGCCGGAGCCCACACGGGATCCCGACCTGTACTACGAGATGTCGACCGTGCCCGGTTCGCACCTGCCGCACGCCTGGGTCGGCGACACCATGCACAGACTGGCGATGATGGACCTCGCCCCCTACCACCGATTCACCCTTGTCACCGGTATCGCCGGGGAGGCATGGGTCTCGGCGGCCGACAAGGTGGCACAGGAGTTCGGCGTTCCGCTCGAGGCGGTCGTCATCGGGCCGGGCCGGGAGGTCACCGACCTCTACTACGACTGGGCGAAACTGCGTGAGGTCGAGGAGAGCGGCGCCCTGCTGGTGCGGCCAGACAAGCACATCGCATGGCGCTCGATGACGATGGCCGGCGACCCCGAGGACGTGCTGCGCACGGCGATGGGCCAGGTCCTCGGGAGAGCGTGAGGGACATGCGGTTCGACCACGACACACTCGCCCAGCGCGTGCGGTTCGCCTCCGGCGCGGCGGCGGAGAACCTCGCCGTCGAGATCAAGGGGCTCGGGGCGTCCCGGGTCATGGTGATCGCCGCGGAAGCCGAACGCGCACTCGCTCGTCGGGTCGCCGCCGGCCTTCCCGTCGCGCACTGGCATCACGAGGTGGCCATGCACGTGCCCGTCGAGGTCGCCGAGCGGGCCAGGGAGGAGGCCGCCGCCCATCGGGTCGACGCGCTCGTGTGCGTCGGCGGCGGCTCGACGACCGGTCTGGCCAAGGCCGTGGCGCTCACCACCGGTCTGCCGATCGTCGCGGTGCCGACCACGTACGCGGGCTCCGAGGCGACCAATGTCTGGGGCCTCACCGAGAACGCCAGGAAGACCACCGGCACCGATCCCCGGGTGCTCCCGCGCGCGATCGTGTACGACGCGTCGCTCATGCTCACCCTGCCGGCCGCCCTGAGCGTCGCGTCCGGACTCAACGCGTTGGCACACTGCGTCGACTCGATGTGGGCGCCGCGCGCCGACCCGATCAACCTGGCACTGGCCGGCGAAGGCATCCGGGCACTGCGCGTCGGACTGCCACTGGTCGCCGCCGACCCCGGCGACCTCGAGGGACGGGAACACGCCCTGTACGGCGCCTACCTCGCCGCGGTGGCGTTCGCCTCGGCGGGATCGGGGCTACACCACAAGATCTGTCACGTGCTCGGCGGGATGTTCGACCTCCCACACGCCCAGACCCACGCCGTCGTCCTGCCCCACGTGCTCGCCTTCAACGCGCCGGCGGCGCCGGACGCCGAACGACGTGTCGCCGCCGCCCTCGACGCCGAGTCCGCGACCGAAGGGCTCGCCCGGCTGCGTGCCCGGCTCGACGCGCCGAGGGCACTTCGCGACTACGGCATGGCGGAGTCCGGCATCGTCCCCGCCGCGGAGGCGATCCTGGCGGTCGTGCCGACCGGCAACCCGACCGCCGTGACCCTCGACGGCATCACCAGGCTTCTGCACGCGGCATGGGAAGGAGCGGAGCCCCGATGACCGACGGCGTGTCCGCGAAGCAGGAGCGTCGCGAGGCCGATCTTCTCGAGCGCGTCGTGCGTTCGTTCGACGACTGCCCCGACCCGCGACTGCGGCAGCTGATGACCGCGCTCGTGCGCCACCTGCACGCCTTCGCCCGCGAGGTCCGCCTGACCGAGGAGGAATGGGCCAGGGGCATCGAGTTCCTCACCGCCACCGGGCACATCACCGACGACAGGCGCCAGGAGTTCATCCTGCTGTCCGACGTGCTCGGCCTCTCCATGCAGACCATCGCGATCAACAACGAGGCCTACGGCGATGCCACGGAGGCGACGGTCTTCGGTCCGTTCTTCGTCGAGAACAGTCCCGAGATCCCGACCGGTGGCGACATCTCCGCAGGCGCGAACGGGGAACCCTGCTGGGTCGATGGCACCGTCAGCGACAGCGAAGGCAACCCGGTCACGGGTGCTCGCATCGAGGTCTGGGAGGCCGACGAGGACGGCTTCTACGACGTCCAGTACGACGACGACCGGGTCGCGGCCCGCGCCCACCTGTTCACCGACGCTCAGGGGCGGTACTCGTTCTGGGGCGTCACACCGACGCCGTACCCGATTCCCCACGACGGTCCCGTTGGCGAGATGCTCGCCGCCGTGGGCAGATCACCGATGCGGGCCTCGCACCTGCACTTCATGGTCAGCGCCGAAGGACACCGCACACTGGTCACCCACATCTTCGTCCGGGGTGACCGGCAGCTCGACTCCGACACGGTGTTCGGCGTGAAGGAGTCCCTGGTGAAGGACTTCGAGCGCCAGGCACCTGGCACCCCGACACCGGACGGACGGTCGGTGCACGGGCCGTGGTCGCGGGTCGCCTTCCACATCGTGCTGGCCCCGGCTGGCACGTGACCTGTGTGCCAGGTCCCTCGGCCTCGGTCGTGGTCAGCTCAGTGCGCGATGGCTGACCGGGAAGTCGAAGTACGTGTCGGGGAAGGGCTCGTTGTTGAGGGTGAAGTGCCACCATTCCTCGGCGAGGTTGCGGAAGCCGACGGCCACCAGGGTGGCGCGGAGCAGGTCGCGGTGCTGGCGGGCGGCACCGGTGATGGCCGGGTTGTCCGTGTGGGACAACGGGTCGAAGCAGTCGTAGCCGGTGCCCATGTCGACGCCGTTGTCGGGAAAGCGCTGTCCGACCGGCGCGAAGCAGGCGACCAGCGGCTCGCCGGGGATGTAGGGCCGTTGCGGGCGTACGGGAAGCTTGACCAGCGTGACGTCGAGCGTGCTACCACGGCTGTGGCCGGACTTCTCCGCGATGTAGCCGTCGGCGAACAGCCTCGTCTTGTCGACGTTGGGGTAGAACTCGGCTTTCATCCGCTCGTCGTCGAGGTCCTCGGCCCAGCGGACGAAGTGATCGACCGCGCGCTGCGGGCGGTAGCAGTCATAGACCTTGAGCGTGTAGCCCTGCCGCAACAGCGCGCGCTGCGCGGTGCGCAGGGCCGTCGCGGCCTGACGGGTGAGGATGCACTCCGGCTGCCGGTAGCCGTCGATGCGCTCACCGACGAAGTTGTGCCGCCCGAAGTAGCGGATGTCGTACCGGATCGTCGGATCGACGTCGCGAAGCGCGACGAACCCAGGTGGCGCACTGTTCTTTTCGCTCGCGACGGCGGGTGAGGCGAGAGCCACGCAGAAGACGAAGGCGAACACAGCCGCGCTGAAGCGAGAGAATCGAGACACAAATTCCGACCATACACAAGCGATCATGGCTTCGGGAGGCGAGATTTGCCGCCGTCCGGGCTGACCTGGGCAAGCTCCCGCGGGGCTCGACGGCTGACGTGGTGAGGCGCTAGCGTGCGGCGCATGGTCTCGCGTCGCGTCGTCGCTGTCGTGTCCCTTCTCGCCGCTGTGGCGGTGTTGCCGGTGACGGGAGGCGGTGCCGCGGCGGCGCCGGCCGGGGGCGCCGCCGCGCGGTGCGAGTTCATCCCGACGCCGGAGAACCCGCCGGCCCGACCGGTGCGGCCGCCGAACCCGAAGGCGCCGGCCAGTGGCACCGCGACCGTGGTGCTCGCCACCAACTACGGACTGGTCGCGATGGAGCTGGACCGGTCGAACGCGCCATGCGCGGTGCACAACTTCACCCACCTGGTGCGCAGTTGGTTCTACAACGACACGCAGTGCTGGCGGCTGACCAACAGCGCCCGGCTCGGTGTGCTGCAGTGCGGTGACATCTTCGAGGTCGAGGTCGGCGGGCCCGGCTACCGCTTCGCCGACGAGGTCACCGGCGCGGAGACCTACCCGCGCGGCACGGTGGCGATGGGCAACCAGGGCCCGGACACCAACGGCAGCCAGTTCTTCATCGTCCATTCCCACGCGAACATCGCCCCGGCGTACACGATCCTCGGCCGGGTGACGCACGGTATGTCTACAATGGACCGCATCGTGGCGGCCGGCATCGCCGACGGCGCGCAGGACGGCCTGCCAGCCCACCCGGTGCGCATCCTCTGGGCCATCACGATCTAGGGGCTCACGATGCGGTGCTCGAGTACCTGACCCGGCCACGTGCCGACGGTGAACGGGTGCGTCGGGACGAAGCCGTTGCGTTCGTAGTAGCGGACGAGTGACCCGTCGCCGCCGCGGTAGCAGTCGACGCGGACCAGTGTCACCCCCTGCTCGACCGCCAGCGAGCGGGTGTACGCCAGTAGCCGGGCACCGATCTCGCGGCCAGCGTACTGCCGCGACGTCAACAGCAGCCTGACGTACAGCTCCGGTTCATCGACCGGTTCGACGCCGGCCGGTGGAACGTCGTGGGTGATCAACGCGCCCACCGGTGTTCCGTCCAGCTCGGCGATCCACAGGTCGGTCTCCTCGACCCTCTTCCTGATCGCCTCGACCTTCTCCGGTTGTGACGACCACGGCTGGGTGCCCCACTGCTCGGTGTTGCCGCGGGCCACCATCCAGGCGACCGCCTCGTCGAACATCGCCATCAGGGCGGGCACGTCCGCCGCGTCGCCGGACCTAATTCGCATGCGTCCCTGTCTACCCCCGTTAGGTTGTACCCATGGTGGTTGGGGGCGGTCGGGCACTCTCCCCGCTCGTCGGACGGGAGGACGTGTCAGAGCTTCTGCGTGCCGCGCTCGTGTCGGTGACGACGGGGAACGGTGACTGCCTCGTCATCGAGGGCCCCGCCGGCATCGGCAAGAGCAGAATGCTCGCCGAAGCGGCCGCGCAGGCCGGCGAACTCGGCCTGACCGTCGCGGAGGGCCGGGCGACCGAACTCGACCGGATCGCACCGTTCAGCACCCTCCTCACCGCGTTGAGCGTCTGTGACCCGCCGGTGCTCGACAAGGACGGCCTCGCCGGCCTCCGCGACCACGCGGACAGCCGGTTCTGGCTGATCGACCGGCTCGGCGGTGTCCTCGAGTCCTACAGCCACGCCCGTCCCCTCGTGGTCTCGCTCGACGACGTCCAGTGGGCGGACGAGCTGACGGCCCTCACCCTCCGAGTACTCGTCCCGGCACTGCGGTCCCTACCGGTGCTGTGGCTGCTGGCCCGCCGCCCCTTCCCGGGTCGGTCGGCGTCGCAGTACGCCTTCGACTGGCTCATCGCCGAGGGCGCTCGGCGGCTGCCCCTCAAGCCACTGTCCGAATCCGCCGTCGCCGAGCTGTGTGCCCAGACGATCGGGGCCGTGCCGAGGGACTCACTGCTCGAGCTCGTCGCCGGCAGTGGCGGCAACCCGTTCCTGCTGGAAAGCCTGCTGACCGGCCTCCGCGAGGGCAACCGGGTCCGGATCGAGGACGGCGCCGCGACCGTCTCGGGCACGGGGCTGCCGGTCGGGTTCGTCGCCGCGGTCGACCAGCGCCTCCGGGACCTCTCCGCCGAGGCCCGCCGCCTGCTCGACGCCGTCGCGGTGTTCGGCAGGCCATGCACCCTGCACGAGATCGCCGGCCTGCTCGAAACACAGGCGGTTCGGCTGGTCGACCCCGCCCAGGACGCCGTGCAGGCCGGCGTGCTCGTCGACAACGGCACCACCCTGTACTTCCAGCACGACCTCGTCCGGGAGGCCATCTACGGCGGCCTGACCGGCCCGGCCCGCCAGGCACTGCACCGGATCGCCATCGACGTGCTCCAGAACGAGGGCCGGCCTGCCCCGGAGATCGCCGAGCACCTCATCCGCGGTGGCAAACCCGGCGACGCGCGCACCCTGGCCGTGGTGCGGGACGCGGTGGCGGAGGTGGCGGCGACCGCACCGGGAGCCGGCGCCGACCTGATCCTCGGGGCGTTGGGCACGTCCGGCGGCCGCGACCCTGAGCGGACCCGGCTGGTCGCGGACGCGGTCCAGCTGCTGGCCTCGGCCGGACGGCTCGCCGAGGCTCGTGAGCTCGGCGAGTCCTACCTGCGCCGAGGACTCGAGGCGCCGGTGGAGGCGGCCGTCCTGCTCGGGTTGGCAGAAGCCCTCAAACACGCCGGCCAGGACGAGTCCGCGATCAGCTACACGCGACGCGCGCTCGAACTGCCGGACATCCCGGCGGGACAGCAGGCTCACCTGCTCGCGATCCAGGCGCACGCGCAACTGCAGACCAACGACATCGCCGGTGCGAACGAGGCGGCCGAACTCGCCGTCCGCCTTGGCGGCGAGGCTGGCGAGCACTCCGCGGTCGTGTTCGCGATGGAAGCCCGCGGTGTCGCCGCCTACGCGGGTGGCGAGCTGGCCGCGGCCGCTGGTTTCGCCGATGCCGCCGTCCGCCTCGCCGACACGGTCGCCGGCCCGGCCCGGCACCGCCATCCCCGGCTGTGGCAGGGCATGGTCCTGACCGCGATGGACCGCTTCGACGCCGCGGCCGACACGTTCGCCGCGGACAAGATCGCCGCGGACGAGCTGGGCACGGCGTGGTCCCGGCCGCTGTGGCATCACCTGCACGCCGACTTGCTGCGCGTGTCGGGCCGGCTGGACGACGCGGAGGCCGTCGCGGACGCCGGCGTGCGTGCCGGCCAGCAGTTGGGTGCCATCGCGGTGACCCCGGCACTGCTGGCCACTCTCGGCCAGATCGCCATCCACCGCGACGACCTGCCAGCGGCCCTCGACCACCTGCGACGGGCGCGGCACCACGTTCACAGCGGGATCGGGGTGATCTCGGAGGAGTTCACCTGGGAGCTGGCGCTCTACGAGGAGGCGGTCGGCCGGCCGGAACAGGCATTCGAACTGCTCACCCCGCTCTACGACGGTTTTCCGGACCGGCTGTACCTGGTGGTGCACGATCGGTCGGCCGGTGCGCGTCTGGTCCGGATCGCGCTGCGGGTCGGCGCCGCCGACCGGGCCGAGGCGGCCGTGGAGGCCACTCGCGTGGCCGCGGACCTCAATCCGGACAACGCCTCCCTCGCCGCGGCCGCCAGCCACGCCGCCGGTCTGTTGCGCGGCGACCTCGAACTCCTGCGTGCCGCCGTCGCCGCGTTCCGGGAGGCGCCTCGACCGTACGACCGGGCGTCCGCGATGGAGGACACGGGCGTGGCCGAGTGCGCCGCCGGTCAGGTCGCCGACGGAGTCGCGCTGTTGAAGGACGCGCTGACCGAGTACGCGGGTATCGACGCCAAGCGCGACGTCCGCCGCGTGCGCGGCCGGCTGCAGGCACTCGGCGTCCGGACCGGCGGGACACGTGGCGGCCGGCGGGCGAAGACCGGCTGGGCGAGCCTCACCGAGTCCGAGCTACGGGTCGCCCGGCTCGTCGCGCAGGGCAACACGAACCGTCAGATCGCGGCCAGCCTGTTCCTGTCGCCGCACACCGTGGACAGTCACATCCGGCACGTGTTCGCCAAACTCGGCGTGTCCAGCAGGGTCGAGCTGACCCGCCGCGCGCTGTCGGACGACCAGCCCACGTCCGGGTAGTTCGCGGTGTGACGGCGAAAAGCCCGCCGTCACACCGAATTCGCCGCTATCACGTGTTCACGTGATCCACGGGCCTGCGTTCGACTGGTCTGGACATCACGCGGATCGGGGATGTTCGCGGCAGCCGAATCCGGCAACCTCCTTGTCGGGACAGCGCATCGGCGCATGCGACGACGAGAGGCCCATCCAGATGATCATGTTCACGCACACGGTGCCGATCGGTCTGTTCCCCGACGAGAACGCGCCGGACCTGCTCGACCAGCTTTGGACGATCCTGGTGCACAAGGCGGAGAATCCCGTCGGCTATGTGCCCGCCATTACCGAGGCCAAGGTCATCGAGCACTATCCCGACGGGTTTCTGCGCGAGATCGTGGTGCGCGGCAAGGATCGTTACCGCGAGCGCGTCACGCTCGTGCCCAACAGGCGCGTGGTGTTCGACCAACTCGACGACCCACTGCACAGCCTGATCACCAACGAGCTCGGCCGGAGCGCTGATGGCGGATACACCTACACGTTGTGCGTGACGCTGTCCCCTGAAGGACTGGCGAGGGCCCAACAGGAGCCCAGTTTTCTGTGGGCCAGTGACACGATCTTCTTCGACACCGCACGGGCCAGCGCGAACAGCCTCCGGCTCACCGCGGAGAGGGCCGAAGGATGACGTCGCCGGCGCGCTCACCGTGGATGATCTTCAGCGTGCTGGCGGTCACCCAGTTCATGGTCGTGCTCGACGCCAGCATCGTCTATGTCGCGCTACCGTCCATCCAGCGTGATCTCCATTTCTCGCAGGCCGATCTGTCGTGGGTGATGAACGCCTACATCCTGGCCTTCGGCGGCGTGATGATGCTCGGTGGTCGCATGGCCGACCTGCTCGGCAGGCGCCGTGTGCTGCTCGCCGGTCTCGTCTGGTTTGGACTGGCCTCGCTGGCCTGTGCGTTGGCCGCGACACCGTGGCAGATCGTGGCCGCCCGCGCCGCGCAGGGACTCGGCGCCGCGTTCGTGGCTCCGTCCGCGCTCGCCCTCGTCACCGACACGTTCCCGGAGGGACCGACCCGGTTCAAGGCACTGGGCATCTTCGGCAGTATCGGTGGTTTCGCCGGCGCCGCCGGCACGCTGATCGGTGGCCTGCTCACCACGATCTCGTGGCAATGGGCCTTCCTGGTCAACATCCCGATCGTCCTCGCGATCCTCGTGATCGGTCCGAGACTGCTCCCATCCGCGCGACCGGCCGCGACCGGTGGTATCGACCTGGTGGGCATCGCCAGCAGCGTCGGCGGCCTTTGCCTGCTGCTGCTGGGAATCCTGCGTGGCGGCGTGCAGGGTTGGGGGTCGACGCCGGTGCTGCTGGAGTTCGCCGGCGCGCTCGTGCTCCTCGCCGCGTTCGTCTTCCGCCAGGCCAAGGCCCGGGCACCGCTGGTCCCGAGGGCACTCGTCGCGACCCGTGGCGTCATGATCGGTAATGGCGCCAACGTCATGGCCGGTGCCCTGCTGTTCGGGGTCTACCTCGTGCTCACGCTCTTCCTGCAGACGGTCCGCGGCTACACCCCGCTCCAGGCGGCACTGTGGACACTGCCGATCAGCGTGAGCCTGTTCCTCGGCTCGAACCTGGTGCCGCGCCTGTTCGGCCGCCTTTCGCCGAGAGGCGCGTTGGGCATGGCGTTGGGCCTGCAAGCCGTCGGTCTCGTCTGGTGGGCGCTTTCCCTTGCGTCGGAAGGGCTGTTGCTGACGAGCTTCCTGCTGCCGGCGATGGTCTGGGGCTTCGGCTGCGGTGGCGCGCTGGTGGCGGCGTTCGTGGTCTGCACCAGTGGCGTGCGCGGTCAGGAGATGGGGGCGGCATCGGGTCTGGTGAGCACCACCCTGCAGGTTGGCGGTGCACTGGGGGTCGCCGTGCTGACCACGCTGTCCGAAGTGGACGACAGCGCGAACGGCGTGGTCAGCACGGCGCACGGCCAGTCCATCGCGCTGTGGGGCGCGTCGGCGTTCGCCGTCGTCGGCGTCGTGCTGATGCTCTGGCTCCGTCGGGCCGATCCGGCGCCGGCCGTGACCCCGGCCGTCCGGGCCGGCACGCGGTCCTGACGTGCCACCAAGACAGGAAGGACACGTTGATGTCGTCGCGGCACCTGTTGCTCGACCCGCACGCGCAGGACCTGTTGTTCCGCAAGGCCCGCACCGCGCACGCCTTCACCGGCGAGCCGGTCGACGACGAGCTGCTCGCCGCCGTCCACGAGCTGGTGAAGTGGGCGCCGACGTCGTTCAACCAGCAGCCGCTGCGGATCGTGCTGGTCCGCTCGGACGAGGCGCGGCGCAGGCTCGTGCCTCTGATGTGGGACTGCAACCAGGCCAAGACCGCCACGGCGCCACTGGTCGCCGTGCTGGGCGCCGATCTGGGCTTCCATGAGTACCTTCCGGAGCAGTTCCCGGCCTTCCCACAAGCGAAGGACGTCTTCTTCTCGAACGACGACGTCCGGTGCGAGTCGGCCGTGCTCAACGCCTCCATCCAGATCGGGTACTTCATCCTCGGCGTTCGGGCGGCGGGTCTCGCGGTTGGCCCGATGACGGGCTTCCAGGCGGACAAGGTGAGCGCGGAGTTCTTCCCGGACGGCCGGCACCGCGCGCTCGCAGTGATCAACATGGGCCGGCCGAGTACCGGCGCGTGGTTCGACCGGTTGCCACGCCTGCCGTACGACCGGGTTTTCACATCGTGTTAGGCGGATCGCACGATCCGCGCACAGAAAAAGGAGACCGTAGGATGCGACGATTCACCGACAAGACAGTGCTGGTGACCGGAGGTGGGTCTGGCATCGGTCGGGCGACCGCGCTGGCTTTCGCCGACGAGGGCGCGATCGTGGTGGTGGCGGGCCGCACCAGGGAAAAGCTGGACGAAACCGTCCGGCTGATCGAGGAGAAAGGAGCCAAGGGCGGCGCGGTCATCGCTGACCTGACCCGTTCCGACGACGTCGCGAACCTCATCCAGACCACCGTGTCCAGCTACGGGGGACTGGACGTCGCAGTTAACAACGGCGGCGTCCTCGCGGCCGCCGGTCCACTCTCGATGATCGAAGAGGACCAGTTCGCCTCGGTGCTGACGACCAACGTCACCGGCACGTGGCTCGCCATGAAGCACGAGATCGCACACATGACCAGCCACGGCGGCGGCACGATCGTCAACGTGTCCTCCTCCGTCGGGCCGCACGTGACCGTGCCGTACCTCGGTGCCTACGGCGCGTCGAAGGCCGCGATCAGCTCACTCACGCGTACCGCCGCCCTCGAGTACATCGGCGCCGGTATCCGTATCAACGCGGTGAGCCCCGGCCCGATCGACACCCCGATGTCGCTCCTGCCCGGCGAGTCGGACGAACAGCGGGCGGAGCGGCTGCGCGAAGCCCTGCCGATCGGGCGCGTCGGGACGGTGGCCGAGGTCGCGAACGCGGTGCTGTGGCTCGCCTCGCCGGAGTCGTCCTACGCGGTCGGCGTCGACATCGTGCTCGATGGCGGCGGCCATGTCTGAGCAGGACGCGATCGAACCGCTCCGTGAGCTTTTCTACGCGCACTACCGTTTCCAATATCTGAGCGCGGGCTACCGGCTGGGCCTGTTCAGCGTGTTGGCCGAGCAGCCCGGCCTGACCCACCCGGAGATCGCCGCACGGCTGGGTCTGCAGCCGCAGCCCGCGCGGATCCTCCTGCTCGGCTGTACCTCGGCCGGCCTGCTGCGCAAGGACGACGACCGCTACTGGAACTCGCCCGTCGCCGAGCCGCTCGCCGCGTCGCCGACCGAGGTGCCGGCGGCGTTCGTGCCGTGGGAGCAGCACGTCAACTACCGGCCGATGGCCTGGTTCTACGAGTCGCTGAAGGAGGGCACGAACGTCGGGCTGCGCAAGGAGATCCCCGGGGACGCGACGACCCTGTACGGGCGGCTCGCGCTGAACCCGGAGCTGGAGACGACGTTCCACAACATGATGGGCTCGGTGAGCCGCCGGGTGGCCGAGGACCTGGTGGACCGGCTCGACCTGTCCGGCTACAGCCACCTGCTCGACGTCGGTGGTGGGACCGCCGTCAACGCCACCTATCTGGCCCGCCGGTGGCCGAACCTGCGCGTCACGATCATCGACCTGCCAACGGTCGCGTCCGCCGCCAACGAGAAGATCGCGGCCGCCGGCCTCGCCGAACAGGTGACGGCGGTCGGCCTCGACGTGTTCCGGGACGAGTTCCCGCGCGGGTGCGACGCGGTGCTGTTCGGCCACTTCCTGGAGATCTGGTCGATCGAACGGAACCGGGAGCTGATCGCGAAGGCCGCGCGAGCCGTCGACCCAGGCGCTGGCGCCTTCGTGGTGACCCCCGGCGCGGACGACGACGGGACCGGTCCCGACCTCGCCGCCGCGCTGTCCGCCTACTTCCTCACTGTCGCGTCTGGTGAGGGCATGACGTACACGGGGGCGGAGTACGAGGAGTGGTTGCTGGACGCCGGTTTCGAGCCGACCGGAAGACTGACCGTCGGCAATCTCGGCGACATTGTGATCACGGGCGTCCGGAAATAGTAATCGCGTCCGCACTCACGGTGGCGGGTTGATGTCGACGACATCGGCCCGCCATTGTGTTGTCGTCCGATCTACCCGTTCGAGTAGTGCTCCAATCCTGCTCGGCAATTAGAGTTGCCGCCGGGTGGGAGAAATTGGTTACTCGATGGGGGATCCGTTGTGGCTTCACCGCGACATCAAATTGATGCCGAATATCTTGAGCCGTTGACCGAGGGGGAGACGACCACCTGGCGGTCGATGCCCGCGCTGCAGCAGCCGGACTGGGGCAACAGCTGGCTGATCGGGAAGGTCCGGTCCGACCTGGCCACTATGCCCGCTCTGGTGCACCGCACCGAGATCGAACGGCTGCGGGTCCTGCTCGCCGAGGTCGCGCTCGGGGAGCGGATGGTCGTGCAGGCGGGGGACTGTGCCGAGGATCCGGTCGAGTGCGTGCCGGAGGTCCTCAGCCGCAAGGCCGGCCTGATCGACGCGCTGGCCGGTGTGCTGCGGACCGCCACCGGCCTGCCGGTCGTGCGGGTGGGCAGGATCGCCGGCCAGTTCGCCAAGCCGCGGTCCCACGAGACCGTGTACCACGACGGCACGGCGCTTCCGGTCTACCGTGGCCCGCTGGTCAACGGGCCAGAACCCGAGGCGAACGCACGACGTCCGGATCCGCTGCGACTCGTCGCCTGCTGCCAGGCCGCGACGACCGCGACCAGATATCTGCGCGGGGCCGTCGAGCCGACCGTGTGGACCAGCCATGAGGCGCTGATCCTCGACTACGAGCTGCCGTTCGCGCGTCGGGGCGGGGACGGCGCCCTGTTCCTGACCTCGACCCACTGGCCGTGGATCGGTGAGCGCACCAGGGATCTCGACGGTGTGCACGTCACTCTGCTGTCGGCGGTGCGCAACCCGGTCGCCTGCAAGATCGGCCCGAAGGCCACGACGGAGCAGGTGCTCGGCCTGTGTGAGCGGCTCGACCCGGACCGGGAGCCGGGCCGGCTGACGCTGGTCGCGCGCCTCGGTGCCGGGGTGGCCGCGCGTCGGCTGCCCGAGCTGGTCACGGCGGTACGGGCGGCCGGGCATCCGGTCATCTGGCTGTGCGATCCCATGCACGCCAACACCGTCACGGCCTCGAACGGCCGCAAGATCCGGCTGCTGCCCACGGTGCTCCGCGAGGTGGCCGAGTTCCAGCACGCCGTGACCGCCGCCGGTGGCGTCGCGGGCGGACTGCACCTGGAGACGACCCCGCACGACGTGCTGGAGTGCGTCGACGACGAGGCGGAAGCCCGGACCGTGGAGGCGGCCAGGTACACGACGCTGTGCGACCCGCGGCTGAACCTCACGCAGGCACTTGCCGTCGCGTCGGTGTGGCGGGCGAGCGGGGCGCACCATGGATGACCGGCTCCTGCAAAGGATCACGGTGCCGAACCCGCCGCCGTTCGCGCTGCTCCACCGGCCGGAGTCCGCCGCCGGACAACTGGACGTCCTGTTCGGCGCGGTGTCCATTGTGGACAAGATCGCCGACATCCCGCTGCGGACCGGCATGGCCGCCGGCACCCAGGACGTGCTCGCGCTCCTGCCGTACCGCCAGGTCGTGGAACGCGGGTTCGACTGCCTCGACGACGGCACGCCACTGGTCGTGCTGACTGTCGACGAACAGGAGTCGGTGCCGGTCGAGCAGCTCACACGGATGGTGCCGGACCTGCCGATCCAGGTGCGCGACGAACGGTTCGACCTCGACGACGCCGACTACGCGGACCTGGTTCGTCGGGTACTGGCCGACGAGATCGGCCGCGGCGAGGGTGCCAACTTCGTGCTGAAGCGCTCGTTCCTGGCCACCATCGTCGACTACTCGCCGGCCGTGGCGCTCACGGCGTTCTGCCGGCTCCTGCGGGAGGAGTCGGGCGCCTACTGGACCTACCTCGTGCACACCGGATCGCGGACGCTGATCGGCGCGTCACCGGAGCGGCACCTCACGGTGTCGGACGGCGTCGCCACCATGAACCCGATCAGCGGCACCTACCGGTACCCGCGGTCGGGTGCCTCCGTCGTCGACGCGCTGAGCTTTCTGTCTGACCGCAAGGAATCCGACGAGCTCTACATGGTCCTGGACGAGGAACTGAAGGTGATGGGCAGGATCTGTTCGTCGGGCGGCCACGTCATCGGTCCCCGGCTCAAGCCGATGGCCCGGCTCGCGCACACCGAGTACCTGATCGAGGGACACACCGACCTCGATGTCCGGCAGGTCCTCCGCGAGAGTGTGTTCGCCCCGACGGTGACCGGAGGCCCACTGCAGAACGCGTGCCGGGTGATCGCCCGGCACGAGCGGACCGGCCGCGGTTACTACGCCGGCGCGCTCGCCCTGATCGGCGCCGACAGCGGAGGGCGGACGACCCTCGACTCGGCGATCGCGATCAGGACGGCGGACGTCGATCCGGCCGGCCGGCTGCGCATCGACGTCGGCGCGACGCTGGTCCGCGGCTCCGACCCGGACGCGGAGGTCCGCGAGACGTGGGCCAAGGCGGCCACCGTGCGCGCGGCGTTCGGGCCGGGTGGCGGCCGCGTGTCCGGGGCAGACACGCGGCCGTCGGACGGATGGGCCCGGCACCCGGCCGTACTGGCCGCGCTGCGTGCCCGAAACGACCGCCTGGCACCGTTCTGGCTGACGTCGCGACCGGGGCGGGAACCGGAGTCCGGTCCGCGGGTGCTCGTCGTGGACTGCGAGGACGCCTTCACCTCGATGCTCACCCACCAACTGGTCTCGTTGGGGCTGCGGGTGGTCGTCGAACCGATCGGCGCCCGATCGGTCCCGTCGGACCACGACCTCGTCGTGCTCGGGCCCGGTCCTGGCGACCCTCGGGACCTCGCGGAGCCGAAGATCGCGGCGATGCACGCACTGGTGCGGCGATTGTTGGGTGACCGGATCCTGTTGCTCGCGATCTGCCTCGGCCACCAGGTGCTGTCCTCCGTGCTCGGCCTCGAGCTCGTGCGCAGGGCGATACCCAACCAGGGCACCCAACTGCCCGTGGATCTGTTCGGCCGGCGGATGGAGTGCGGTTTCTACAACACCTTCGCGGCCCGCGCCGACAACGACCTGATTACCTCACCATTGACGGGTGGCCTTGTCGAACTGTCCCGTGACGGGACGACCGGTGAGGTCAACGCGATGCGTGGCCGGGGCTTTTGTTCGGTGCAGTTCCATCCCGAGTCCGTGCTCACGAAATATGGCGTCAACATCCTGTCCGAACGTGTCACGGATCTGATTCGAATGACCGCACACGGTGAAGATCCCGGACTACTCGACCAGGTAGTGGGCGGAATGGGAATTACTCGATAGCGTGCTGGCGGGGACTTTCTTTGATCGAATTCCGGTGGGGGGCAGCGTGGATATTCTCGTGCGGAAGTACGGCGGCACGTCGGTGGCCGATCTGGACCGGATGCGTGGTGTGGCTCTGTCGGTGGCGCGGGCGCACCTGACCACGCCCACGGTCGTCGTGGTGTCCGCGCAGGGCGACGCGACGGACCGACTGCTGCGCACCGCCGTGGACGCCGGGATGGTGCGGCCGACACGCGAGACCGACCAGCTGCTCGCCACCGCGGAGTGCGCGTCGGCGGCGCTGTTGGCCATCACGTTGCAGGCGATGGATGTGCCGGCCGTGTCGCTGACCGGAGGGCAGGCCGGGATCTCGGTGGCCGGCCCGCCCGGCGCCGGCCGGGTCGTCCACATCGATCCGGCTCCCATCCGGGCTTTGCTCGAGACGGGAGCGGTGGTCGTGGTGGCCGGCTTTCACGGCGTCGACGACACGGGCACCGTCGTCACGCTTGGCCGGGGCGGCTCGGACACCACGGCCGTCGCGGTCGCCGTCGCGCTGGACGCGCTCCGGTGCGAGATCTACACCGATGTGGACGGTGTGTGCAGCGCGGACCCGCGCATCGTCGAGACGGCAAGGCAACGGCCGACGGTCGAGATCGAACCGATGGTCGAGCTGGCGTTCGCCGGCGCCAAGGTCCTCCATCCCAGGGCGGTGGAGCTCGCCGCGGCGCGACGTGTCGAGCTGCTGGTGGCCAACTCGCTCCACGACCGGCCTGGCACGGTCATCGCACCCAAGGGCGGCGACCATGCTGGGCTGGAGGAGCATCGCATCGTCGCCGTGACCAGTGATCTCGACGTGGCCCGAGTGCTGATCCGCGCCGGCACGACGAACCGGGACGCGGCCGTCGACGTGCTGAACGTGTTCGCGCGGCACAACGCGCCGGTGGACCTCGTCGCGAGGTCCGGTCCGTACGAGGACGAGTTCCGGATGGGATTCACCATGCGGCACAGCGACTTCGCCATCGTCGGCGACGAGCTGAACCGGGTCGTGACGGCGACCGGCGGCACCATGGTGCTGGACGAGCGGGTCGGCAAGATCTCCATGATCGGGACGGGACTGCTCAACCGTCCACAGTACACAGCCGACATGCTCGCGATCCTGGCCGCCGCCGGCATCGCGATGAGCTGGGTGTCCACGTCGCAACTGCGCACCTCGGTCATCGTGCCCGTCGACCGGGCCCACGAGGCGGTCGCGCTGCTGCACGAGCGGTTCCTGTGCGACGAACACGCCGACTCGATGGCGATCGCGACAGGATGACAGACAAGGAGAACTGGGGGATGTCGAGCATTGGGGCGTTCGGGCGGCAGGTCCGGTTGCGCCGGCTGTACCGCCACGACGACCACCGGCTGCTGGTCGTGCCGTTGGACCACGGGGTGACCGACGGACCGATCGCCGTCGGCCGGTCGCTGAACCACCTGATCGGCCAGCTCGCCGACAACGGCGCGGATGCCGTGGTGCTGCACAAGGGCACCGCGCGGCGGGTCGATCCTGGGTGGTTCAGCAGGATGTCGCTGATCGTGCATCTGAGCGCCAGCACCAGGTTCGCTCCCGACCCGGACGCGAAGTACCTGGTGGCCAGCGTCGAGGAGGCGGTGTGCCTCGGCGCTGGAGCGGTGAGCGTGCACGTGAACCTCGGCTCGCGCGAGGAGGCACGCCAGATCGCCGACCTGGCCGCCGTCGGCGCGGCCTGCGACCGCTGGAACATGCCGCTGCTGGCCATGATGTACCTGCGGGGACCCGAGATCGACGACCCACGCGACCCCGCGTGGGTCGCGCACGCGGCCGCGCTCGCGGCCGACCTCGGCGCGGACCTCGTCAAGACCGTGCACGTCGGCTCGCCGGAGCGGATGGTCGAGGTCACCAGGGCCTGTCCGGTGCCGGTCCTGGTCGCCGGCGGTCCGCGTGCCGGCACCACGGCCGAGTTCCTGAAGTCGGTCGCCTGGGGGCTGCGTGGCGGTGCGGCGGGCGTCGCGGTCGGCCGCAACATCTTCCAGGCCCCCGACCCCGGCCAGCTCACCCGCGAGCTGTGCGCCCTGGTGCATCCCGGATCCGGGTCGGGTCACGACGACGTCGCCGAACCCGTCCAGGTCGCCGCCGGCTGAGCGTTCGATCACGAAGAAGACCAAGGGGGAACACATGAAGCTGTGCTGGCTCGACCTGAGAAACGTCCACGCCCCGACCCGGGCCATCGTCGAGGAGGCGGTGCACCAGCAGGTCGACGCCATCGTCGCCGGCGACCGGGAGGTGTTCGCCGACCTGCCGCCGACGGTGCGGAAGGTGCTCTTCCCCACCGGCGACCTGCCGGCGGATCTCGACGGGGTCGATCTCGTGATCGTGGACCCCGCTGTCCACGGCGACACCGCGACCCTCGCCGAGCGCCACCCCGGCACCGAGTTCGGCCGGTACGTCGAGATCATCGACGCCGAGACCCTCGAACAGGCCTGCCACTCGGCGCGCACAGAACAGTGGAGCGTGCTGCTGTTCCGTGACCCGACCAAGATCCCGCTGGAGATCGTCATCGCCGCCGCCGCGAAGTCCAACGGCAGCATCATCACGATCGCCGAGGACATCGAGGAGGCCGAGATCATCTTCGGCGTCCTGGAACTCGGTTCGGACGGTGTGCTGCTGGCCCCGGCCAAGGTGGGTGACGCGACCGAACTCAAGGCGGCGGCCCAGCAGCGGTCCGCGCCGCTGGACCTGGTCGAGCTGCGGGTCACCAGCGTGCGGCACGTCGGCATGGGGGAGCGGGCGTGCGTCGACACGTGCACCTACTTCCGTGAGGACGAGGGCATCCTGGTCGGCTCGTACTCCAAGGGCATGATCCTCTGTGTCAGCGAGACGCACCCGTTGCCGTACATGCCGACCAGGCCGTTCCGGGTCAACGCCGGCGCGATCATGTCCTACACGCTGTCCACCAACGCCCGCACCAGCTACCTCAGCGAGCTGCGGGCGTCGGCGAAGGTGCTCGCGGTGGACGTCAAGGGCCAGACGAGGGTGGTCACGGTCGGCCGGGTCAAGATCGAGACGCGGCCGCTGCTGTCGGTCGACGCGGTGGCCGACGACGGCACGGTGGTCAACCTGGTCCTGCAGGACGACTGGCATGTGCGGGTGCTCGGGCCCGGCGGGGTCGTGCTCAACAGCACGGCCCTGGTACCCGGCGACGTCGTGCTCGGTTACCTGCCGAGCGAGGACCGCCACGTCGGCTATCCGATCAACGAGTTCTGCCGTGAGCAGTGACGTGGACGGCCCCGTCTTCGACTTCCACGCCCGACTCGCCCCGGTTCCCGGCGCGCTGGAGCGGTTGCTCGATGTCCACGACCGGTGCGGGATCGGCGCCGCGGCGGTCTCGGCGGGCGGCAGCATCGACCTGCTCCGCCTGTCCAGGCAACTCGTGCACGGCGGCCATGTCACGACCGACCCGGACAACGACGCGGTGCTGCGCGCGTGTGCCGGGTCGTCGGGCCGCCTGTTGCCGTTCTACTTCGCCAACCCGCACCGCGACCCGGAGCACTACCGGCAGCGGGCGGCGCGGTTCGTCGGCCTGGAGCTCTCACCCGCCGTACACGGTGTCCGGCTGGACGACCCGCGCACCACGGCGCTGACGTCGGTGGCGGAGGCGGCCGGCCAACCGGTGTACGTGGTGTGCCTGGCGCGGCCCGGTTGCGGCGTGACCGACCTGGTGGCGCTGGCCGAGCGGTTCCCCCGCGTCACGTTCGTGCTCGGGCACAGCGGCATCGGGAACATCGACTACTACGGCGTCGACCTGATCGCCCCGGCGGCGAACATCCACCTCGAGACTTCCGGCGGCTACACGAGCGTCGTCCGCGCCGCCATCGACCGGCTCGGGCCACACCGGGTGCTGTTCGGCAGCGAGCACCCACTGCAACACCCGGATGCGGAACTGGCCAAGTTCCGGGCGCTGGACCTGCCCGCCGCGGACTGGCGCCAGATCGCCTGGGACAACGCACACCGGCTGCTGAAAGGAAACGGCGATGACCCACACCATCACGCACCGACCGATGCTGGGGGACTGGTCGAACCACGAGGAACTGGTGCGGCTTCAGGAGGCCCCGCTGGCCGACCTGCTGGCACAGGCGGGTCGGTCGCCGTTCTACGAGGCCCGGTTCGCGGCGATGGGCGCTCCCCGGGACAGGGATAGCCTGGCCGCGCTGCCCTTGACCCGCAAGCAGGACCTGCGGGACGCCTACCCGTTCGGCCTGCTCGCCGTCCCGTCGGCCGAGTTGGCCACCTACCACGAGTCGAGTGGTACGGCCGGCAACCCGACGCCGTCCTACTACACCGGGACCGACTGGATCGACCTCGCCGAGCGGTTCGCCCGCAAGTGGGTGCCGATCACGGCGGACGACACGTTCCTGGTGCGCACCCCGTACGCGCTCATGATCACCGGGCATCTCGCCCACGCGGCGGCTCGTTCGTGCGGCGCCACCGTCGTGCCCGGCGACAACCGGTCCCTCGCGATGCCCTACTCCCGCGTCGTCCGGGTGCTGCACGACCTCGACGTGAGCCTCACCTGGTCGATGCCGACCGAAACCCTGCTGTGGGCCGCCGCCGCACGCGCGGCCGGCTGGCAGCCGGCGCATGACTTCCCGGCGCTGCGGGCGTTGTACGTGGGCGGTGAGCCGTTGAGCGCCGCGCGGCGGGCGCGGATCGGGGACCTGTGGGGCGTGCCCGTCGTCCAGGAGTACGGCTCGACGGAGACCGGCAGCCTGGCGGGCGAGTGCGAACACGGCCGCATGCACCTGTGGGCGGACCGCGCGATCTTCGAGGTGTACCACCCGGAAACCGGCGAGGTCACCGAGACCGGCGTTGGTCAGCTGGTGGTGACACCGTTGTTCCGGGAGGCGATGCCGCTGCTGCGGTACAACCTGGAGGACGACGTCGAGGTCACCATGGACGACTGCCCGTGCGGCTGGGCGCTGCCCACGGTCCGGGTGCTCGGGCGTGCCGCGTTCGGCTACCGCGTCGCGAACGCCAGGATCACCCAGGACCGGTTGGAGAACCTGGTCTTCACGCTGCCGGCGGAGTGCGGGGTGCTGTTCTGGCGGGCGCAGGCCGAACCGTCGGTGCTGCGCGTGGAGATCGAGGTGCCGGACGCGACGAGGACCGCGGCCTGTGTCGCGCTCACCGAGCTGATCAGGACGACCTACGACGTGCCGTGCGAGGTCGCCGGGGTCTCACCCGGCACGCTGGTGCCGGCCTCCGTACTGACCGGCGTGCACGACGTCATCAAGCCACGCAGCCTGTTCGGTCCCGACGAGGACTGGAGCAGGGCGCTGCTCTACTACTGACCATATTGGACACCAACGGGGGGTTTGGTTGAGCGCCAACGAGTTGCGGGTCGCCGTGCTCGGCGCCGGCATAGGGGGACTCACGCTGTCCGCCGCACTGGACCGGGTGGGTGTGCGCCACGAGGTGTACGAGCAGGCACGGCGGCTGACCGAGGTCGGCGCCGGTATCCAGTTGGCGCCCAACGCCGTTCGGGTGCTCGATCGGCTGGGGTTGGCCGAACACCTGCGATCCGTGGCCGTTCGGATCGACGCCATCGAGATGCGTCGGTGGGACGACGGCGACACGATCTCCCGGCTACCGCTCGGCGCCGAGTGCGAGCGCGAGTTCGGCGCCGCCTACTACACGGCACACAGAGCCGACCTGCTGGCCGGGCTCGCCTCGGTCGTACCGTCGGTCCAGCTCGGATTTCGGTGCGTGCGCGCGAGTTCCACAGAGGACCGCGCCCGGCTCGTGTTCGACGACGGCGTCGTCGACGCGGGCGTCGTCGTGGGGGCGGACGGCATCCATTCCGTCGTTCGGGACCAGATCGTCCCGGACCGGCCGAGGTTCTCCGGCCAGTCCATCTACCGCGGCCTGGTGCCCGCCGACCAACTGGGCGGGCGGCGGGCGCAGGTCGAGCTGTTCCTCGGTCCCGGCCAGCACGCGGTCGTCTATCCGGTGGACGGTGGGCGGCAGTTCAGTTTCGCGGCGACCGTGCCCGCCCGCGACTGGGCCGAGGAGTCGTGGTCGGCGACCGGCAGCGTGCCGGAACTCCTGGTGGCCTACCGGGGTTGGCATCCGGACCTGCTGGAGGTCCTCGCGTCGGCCGGGTCGGTGCGCCGGTGGGCCGTGCACGACCGGGATGTCATCCCGTGCTGGAGCGCGGGGCGGCTGACCCTGCTCGGCGACGCGGCGCATCCGATGCTGCCGTTCTTCGCGCAGGGCGCCAACCAGGCGATCGAGGACGCGGCGGTACTCGCCCGCTGTCTGTCCACAGAGGATGACGTGGCCGCCGCGCTGCGCGGCTACGAGGCCGAGCGTCGACCACGCACCGAGCGGATCCACCGCACGTCACGGCAGAACGACCGGCTGCTGCACCTGCCGGACGGAAGTGAGCAACGGGAACGGGATCGGCGCCTGGCCGCCGGTGCGCGGTTGAGCGCGCAGGAATGGCTGTACGGCTACGACGCCGACAAGGCACCGTCGTACCAGGGGAGTGGGACATGACGGACAGCGACCACAGCGGGATCATGGGCCGGGTCGCGATCGTCACCGGAGCGGGTGGCGGCATCGGCGCGGCGGTCGCGTTGGCCCTGGCCGCGCGGGGGGCGTCGGTCATCGGCGTCGACCACGACGAGATCTCGTTGCGTGCCACGGTCACCGAGATCACCGACAAGGGACACAGTGCCCTCGCGTACCCGCTGGACGTCCGCGACAGCGCGGCCGTCGACCACGCCGTCGACACCGTCGAACGGGATGTCGGGCCGGTCGGGATCCTCGCGAACGTGGCCGGGGTGCTGCGCCTCGGCGCCGTCGTCGACCTCACCGACGACGACTGGTCGTCGGTGTTCGCGGTGAACACCCAGGGCGTGTTCTACCTGTCGCGGGCCGTGGCCCGCCGCATGGTGGTCCGGGGGCGCGGTGTGATCGTGAGCGTCTCGTCGAACGCGGGCGGGGTGCCTCGGATGCACATGGCGGCCTATGCCGCGTCGAAGGCGGCGACGACGGCGTTCACCAAGTGCCTCGGTCTGGAGCTCGCGGCGCATGGCATCCGGTGCAACGTGGTGTCACCCGGCTCGACGGACACCGCGATGCTGCGCGGCATGTGGGCGGACGCGGACGGCGCGCGAGCGGCGGTCACCGGCTCACCTGAGTTGTTCAAGGTCGGCATCCCGCTCGGCAAGCTGGGCATGCCGGCCGACGTGGCGGAGGCCGTCGTCTTCCTCGCGTCCGATCGGGCCGGTCACATCACCATGCACGACCTGTACGTCGACGGCGGCGCCGCCCTGGGCGGCTGAGCGGAACGAGGACTGATCGTGTCGATTCCCACCATCGTGCCGTACGCGTTGCCGGCCGAGGAGAGCCTGCCCTACGGCCGCGCGGGCTGGCAGCTCGACCCGGACCGGGCCGTACTGCTCATCCACGACATGCAGCAGTACTTCGTCGACTTCTTCCCCTCGGGCCAGGAGCCGATGACCAGCGTCATCCGCAACATCGCCGCGATCAGGGCCGCCGCGGCGGCCCGGGGCGTGCCCGTCGTGTACACGGCCCAACCGGGCAGCATGACGGCGGCGCAACGCGGTCTGCTTAGCGACTTCTGGGGTGCCGGGATGGACGCCACGCCGGCACACCGGCGGATGGTGGCGCCGCTGGAGCCGGCACCCACCGATCTCGTCCTCACCAAGTGGCGGTACAGCGCGTTCGCGCGCACGGGCCTCGACCGGGTGATGCGCGAGTACGGTCGCGACCAGCTGATCGTGTGCGGGATCTACGCCCACGTCGGCTGCCTGATGACGGCATGCGACGCCTTCACACGCGATATCCAGCCGTTCCTCCTGGTGGACGCGATCGCCGACTTCTCGTTGCGTGACCACCTGATGGCCATCGACTACGCGGAACGCCGGTGCGCGGTGACACCGGGCACCGCGACGGTCGTCGCGGCCCTCACCGCACACGACCGCGTGTCACGCTGAGGGCTCAGTCGCCGTCCGACTTCGCCAGTATGGCCAGCTCGACGCGGGACGCGACGTCGAGCTTCCGGTAGATGCGGCGCAGGTGGTAGTTCACGGTGTGCGGGGAGAGGTACACCTGCGCCGCGATCTGCCGGTTCGTGAGCCCGGCGCTCACCAGCTCGGCGATCGCGCGTTCCGTGGGGTTGAGCCGGTTCAGCGTCTCGCCGGCCGGCGTGGCCGGGGCGTCGCCGACGGCCGGCGGTGGCTGCGCCTCGTCGTGGTCGGCATCCACCGACATGGCGCCGAACTCGTGTTCCAGCGCCAGCCGAATCGGCGCCGGCACCGTGCCGCGGACCGCGCGCCAGACCAACGTGCTCTGGAACACGAGGCGCTCGCCCCGCACGTCGAGGAGGTCCGCCGAGATCGCCTCTTCCAGCGACGGCAACGTCGAGGCGGTCGGTTCGCGAAGCGTTTCGGAGATGACGCCGAGGCGCAGGGTGCGCCCGAGGATCGCCGCGACCTGGAGCAACTGTCGGCAGCGCAACGAGAGTTGGTCGAGCCGCCGACGGACGAGGACGACGACGCGCTCGGGGATGTGTGCGCCGGTGAGGTTGGTGCGCCCGCCGGTGACCCGCAGCCGCCGTTCCTCCCGAAGACCGGTCACGAGTTCACGGACCAGCCGCGGGTTGCCGTCGGCCTGCGCCGCGAGCGCGGCGAGGGCGTCGCTGGGTCTGCCGCCCGTGAGATCGGCGATCATGTCCCGCACGGCCGCGTCGGACAGTGGACCGAGCCGGATGGTCACGGTGTCCGAGCAGGTTCGGCCGCGAAACCACTCGGTGGTCACACCACTGCGGCCGGGACGGCCAGCGACCATCAGCAGCGAACCGTTCGTCCTGCCGGCCAGTGCGGTGTGCGTCAACGATTCCAGCCGTTCGGGGTCACCGAGGTGGGCGTTGTCCACCACGACCAGCCGCGACACGTCCAGGCCGTCGGTGGACGCCGGTGGCACGTCCCACCCGACGTCGGCGCCGTCGAGCACGGTCGCCATAGATGTCCAACTTCGCGCCGCGTCCGCCAGCACCGTTCGCAGCAGACGGGTTTTGCCGGTGCCTCCCGCGCCGACGACCACGACCGCGCACCGTCCGCCGTGCCGAGCCTCGTCGAGCGCCGCGGTGACGGCCGCGTACTCGTCTTCCCGTCCGCGCAGCGGCGCAGCGGTATCCCCCAGATGTTCCGGGTCTGCCATGTGGGTCCCCCAACCCGTGCAACACAACCTACCGAGGTGTTCGGTGCGCGTCGTCGCGTCATGAACTCCCGTCCCCCCATTGTGACAATCGGCGTCGTCGTGAGAATCCCGCGAAGACGTGATGCGGACGCCGTCCTGGACCAGAAAGCTCGAAGTCGACACCGGTCGACGGCGGCGGGGAGGCACCTGGTGACCGATGCGGAGCGAACGGACGTGCTCGTTGTCGGCGCGGGGCCGGTCGGCGCGCTGCTCGCGTTGGAGTTGGCTCGCCATGGCGTGTCCAGCGTTCTCGTGGATCGCGCGATCGCGGCGTCCCGGCATCCCAAGATGGACTTCCTCAACGGCAGGAGCATGGAACTGCTGCGCCGGCACGGACTTGTCGAGGAGATCCGGCGGCGCGGTGTCGGCGCGGAGCACGCGTTCGACTTCCTGTGGCTCATCGACTACCGCGAGCCGCCGGTCGCCCGCTGGCACTACCCGGCCGTCGCCCAGGTACAGGAACGGATGGCGTCGGTCAACGACGGGTCGATGCCGCTGGAGCCCTACCAACGCGTGCTGGGTTCACGCCTCGAGGAGTTGGGGCGGCAGCGGGTGCGGGAACAGCCTCGGGTCGACTTCCGGCCCGGCGTGCGGTTCACCGGGCTGAGTCAGGAAAGCGACGGCGTGACCGCTGACCTGGTCACCGACACCGGCGCGGAAGTCCGGGTCCTGGCACGGTTCGTCGTCGGCTGCGACGGCGCCAACAGCACCGTGCGGTCGGCCGCGGACATCACGATGAACACCGTCGGCCCGACCGCGTGGCACCGCGACGTGTACTTCCGCAGCGCCGATCCCGTGCTGCGGAAGTACGGCAGGTTCTTCCTGTCCATCGTCGGGCGCGGCGTGACGCTCGTGTCGCGAGACGAGCAGCACACGTGGACCGCCACGTTCCCCATCACCGACGACGAGCGATCTGCCGGTACACCAAGCGATCCGCTCGCGGTCGTGCGGGAACGGATGGGCGTCGACTTCGCGGTCGACGAGATCATCGATGTCGCCGAATGGTACGGCGAACTGGCCGTCGCCGACTCCTACCGGGCCGGCCGCGTTTTTCTGGCCGGTGACGCCGCGCACCACTTCTACCCGACCGGCGGTCACGGGGCGAACACCGGTCTCGCCGACGCCGTCGATCTCGGCTGGAAACTGGCTGCGGCCGTCAACGGTTGGGCCGGACCGGGACTGCTGGACAGTTACGCCGCGGAACGCCGGCCGGTGGCGCTGTTCAACCGCGAAATGTGCTTCAACCTGTTGGAGGTCTGGGGCCGTTTTCCCCGGCTCGTCCACGCCGGCGCGTCCCGCGCGCAACTGGCCGGATTTCTCGCGGAGGAGGAACACCAGATAGACAACGTCGGCATACATTTCGGCTACAGGTACGAGAGTTCTCCCGTCGTGTGGTCCGAACCCGGCACCGCGCCCGACTGGCGGTGGCGACATGTCGTGCCGACCACCTGGCCGGGCGGGCGTGCTCCCAGCGTGCGCCTGCCCGGCGGGCGGGAACTGCTCGACTGTCTGGGTCCCGATTTCACCCTGGTCGACACGTCCGGCGACGGCAGCGGCACGCGACTGGTGGCGGAGGCCAACTCCCGCGGCCTGCCGACCGCCTATGTGGCGGTCAACTCCGCCCGGGTGGCAGCGGTCTGGGAACGCTCCCTCGTCCTCATCCGCCCGGACCAACACGTCGCCTGGCGCGGTGACATCCCACCGGACGACTGGCCCGCCGTCGTCGACCACGTCCGCGGCGGCGCGCCCTGTACCCGGTCAGCGTGGTGAACCCGGCTGCCGGCAAGGAGTGGCGCGCCGACCTGGACCCGAAGATCCAGGTCGTGCGCGAGCTGGCCAGCACGTACGGCGCGCACCTGCTCGCCGCCGACGGCATGTTCGCCGAGCTCGCCGCGTCGACGGGGCCGGAATACTGGGCCGAGGACGGTGTGCACCCGACACCCGCCGGTCACGCCGCACTCGCGGCGGCCTGGCTGCGCCTGGTCGCGTGACTAGGACTCGTCGTGATTCAGTGTCGCTGGGCCGTAGCGGGCGTGGTTGGGGCCGGTGACGAACGCCCAGTACCGGTCTCCGTGGGACCAGTGCCACCATTCGCTCGGGTAGTTCACGAAGCCGGTGGCGGTCATCGCGTCGATCAGTGTGTCGCGGTTGGCGCGGGACTTGGCGTCGATCAGCGTGGACGCGGTGAAGCACTCCAGGCCGTGTTCGGGCGGTGTCGCGTTCACCTCGCTACCCATGGGCAGCTCGACGCCGTCGACGGTGCACAGGGTGACGTCGACGGCGCCGCCGGCGACGTGCGGTGCCACCTCGGGGGGTGACACGTAGGTGGCCGCCTCGGCGTGCACCCGCTCGATCGACCACGTCGGGTTGGCCCGCGCGATGCGGGACATGCTGCTCGCGAAGTACCGCTTCTGCACGGCGTGGGGCCGGTATGCCTCGATCACCAGCAGGCGTAGTCCGCGCGGGAGTTGGCTCTGCGCGGTGATGAGCTGGTCCGCGACGGACAGTCGCACGTGCGCGTAGGCGCCCTGCTCGTCGGCGAGCCTGGTGTCGACGCGGATGGCGCCCGTGTCGCGCAGGTCCACCAGTGGCTCGCCGCACTCCCGGACGGGCACGGCGACGACCCGGGGGTCTGACAACGAGACGAAAGGCGGCATGGGTCTTCGTTCCTTCGGCGTGGCACGGGCAATCCGCGGCCACCGTTCACCGCTGCCCTTCAGGAACGCTGTAGCCGCTGTTACAGCGAGAGCTCGGTGTACTCGCGGGCGCCGTAGGTGCGGAACGTCTCCATGGCCACGGTCGTCATCTGCCGCGCGGTCGACGCGTCGCCGAGCGCCGTGTGCACCTTGGCCAGGGTGTGCAGGGTGCGTGCCCGCAGCAGTTCGGTGTGCAGGTCGGTCCACCGGCGCAGCGAGTCCTCCAGGCAGTCCTTGGCCTGGTAGAGCCGGCCGTCCGCGAGGTGGATCTCGCCGACGACGCGGAGGGTGCACGCGTGGCCGAACGCGTCGGCCAGTGTGCGGCAGACCTCCAGCGCGTGCTCAGCCAGCGGCAGCGCCGTGGCCGAGTCCCCGCGCCGCAGCAGCGCCTTGGCCAGCGCACGTTCGGAGTAGGCCACCAGGATCCGGTCCTCGGTCTGCTCGAAGATCGCGAGTGCGGCACGGGCGAACTCCTCCGCCTGTGCCCACTCGTCGCGGGCTCGGTGATACAGCGAGAGGCTGCGCAGTGTCAGTCCCTCGCCGCGCCGTGAGCTCGCCGCGACGAAGAGCGTTCGTGCCTCGCTCAGTGCGGCGTACGTGCCCGGGTAGTCACCCATCTCCAGGCGCACCGTGCCGATGAGACGCTGGACGTTGCCCATCGCCGCGGGCTCCGCGAGACCGGCCCACTTCCGCCCTGCCTGGCCGAGGAAGTGCAACGCCTCGGGCAGGTAGCCCTGTTCACGGCAGGCTGCGCCGAGCGCGGCGAGCGTGGTGGCCTCACCGCGGGCGTCGCCGGCGGTGCGGAAGACCGACAGCGCCTGGCTGAGATGGGCACGGGACCGGGGAAAGTCGTCTCGCTCGTAGTACAACTGGCCCAACCCGGCCAACAGCGTCGCCTCGCCAAGAGCGTTGTCGTTGCGGCGGGCGGCGGTGAGCGCCGCGTCGTGTGTGCGGTGCCATGACCCGAACGGGTCGTCGAGAATCCGGTGGTGGCCGCCGAAAGCGGCGCCGGACAGGGCGGTGGCGAGTTCGACGGCGATGCCGTCCAGGTCCAGGGCAGCGGCCAGCTCGACCGCGGTGGTCAGCGCCTCCTCCTCGGCGCGGAACCACTCGTACGGTCGGGCCACGACGCGCCGCGTGATCTCCGGGTCGACGCTACGGCCGTTGCGGAAGGTGGGCTGGATCGACGGCAGGATCGGCGGCACGTTCTCGTTGATCCGCTCGACCAGGTATATCCAGCCCCCGAGCACGCGTTCGACGGTGGCGGCCCGTTCCTTCGGCGGCTCCTCATCGAGTGCGCGTTCCAATGCGAACAGGCGAACGAGGTCGTGCGGCCGGTACCGCATGAGACCGAGGGGATCCATGCCGTCGACGTCGAGGAGGGACACGTCGACCAGGTCCTCGAGTACGCGTTCTGCGTCGTCGAGCTCGGCGTCCAGTGCCGCCGCGGCGACCCAGGCCGGACAGTAGGGCAGGCCGAGCAGACCCAGCCTGCGCAGCGCGGTCCGCGCCAGCTCGGGCAGAAGCTCGTAGCTGAGCTTGATGCTCGCCCGTACCTGCTGGTCGCCGACCGCCAACTCGTCGAGCCGGTGTTGCTCGCGGGCCAGCCGGTCCGCCAACCGGGACAGTGACCAGTGTCTTCGGGAGACCAGCCGGGCGCCCGCGATGCGGATGGCGAGCGGCAGTTGTCCACACAACCGCGTGATCTCGGTGGCCGCCGCTGGTTCGGTCGCCGACCGGGCGGCGCCGACGATGCTGGTGAACAGGTGGACCGCGGCGTCGGTGGGGAGCACACCGAGCTCGACGAACGTCGCACCGGCCAGCGCGGCCAGCCGGTTGCGGGAGGTGATGAGTACCGCGCAACCCGGGCTGCCGGGCAGCAGCGGCCGCACCTGCGCCTCGTTCGCCGCGTCGTCGAGCACGATGAGCGTGCGGGAGCCCGCGAGCAGCGTCCGGTACCGGCTGACGCGCTCCTCGAGCGACCCGGGCGCGGTCGACGCGGGTTCGAACTCACGCAGGACGCGACCCAGCACCTCCTCGGCGGTGGTTGGGCTGGCGGTGGAGCCGTGCAGTTCGACGTGGTACTGACCGTCGGGGAAGTGCTCCGCGATCTCGTGCGCGACGCGGTGCGCCAGGGTGGACTTGCCAACACCACCCGCGCCGGAGACGACGGCGATCGGCATCGTGGTGCGCCGCACCAGGGTCGTGCGCAGCGCCTCGATCTCCGGGTCCCGGCCGGTGAAGTCCGGTGGCGGGGACGGCAGCTGTCTCGGTGTGCGTGAGGCGGCGGCCGGCAGCAGGGCCACGTCGCACCGCAGGATCGACTCGTGCACACCGCGCAGCTCCGGGCCCGGGTCGATGCCCAGCTCGTCGAGCAGCGCCTGCCGGCCACGGTCGTACACCTCCAGCGCGTCGGTCTGACGACCCGCTCGGTACAACGCGACCATGAGGCCGCAGCGCAACCGCTCGCGCGTGGGGTGCAGGGTGACCAGCTCGGTCAGCTCCGCGAGCAGCTGCGGTCCCTGCCCGATCGCGAGGTCCGCGTCGATCCGCTCCTCGGTCACGGTCAACCGCAGCTCGTCGAGCCGGGCAGCCTCGGCCCGCAGGAACGACTCACCGATCCCGCCGAGCGCGGGGCCGCGCCACATGGCGAGCCCGGCCCGGAAGCTTTCGCCTGCCTCGACGTGGTTTCCCTGCTGCGCGGACTGTCGTCCCCGCGCCACGAGCCGTTCGAACAACCGCACGTCCAGGGCGTCCTCCGGGATCTCGGCCCGGTACCCCTGCTTGTCGAAGGTGATGATCGGCGGCAGTCCCGCGTCGCTGAGCGTCCGGCGCAGCGTCGCGACGTAGGTCTGCAACACCGCGCGTGCGGTGTTGGGCGGATCCTCGCCCCACACCACGGAGTGCAGCCGCTCGGCGAGCACCGTGCGGCCGTGCTCGAGCAGCAACGCCGCGAGCAGCGCGCGAGGCTTCACCCCGGGGAGGGCGACTTGTCCGGATGGTCCGACCGCCTCCATAGGCCCAAGAAGGCAAAACTTCACGCGTCCTCCCCCAGAGAACCGGACGTGACACCGCGAAGGCAAGCGTCACGGATCAAGACTAGCCGACCGGACCGCCCCGCTGTAGTCCTCATTGAACCGTTCCTACAGCCGCCTCCCAGAGCCTTTGTGCTGTCAACGCATTCACGTTCAGGGAAGGTCGTCATGAACAGAACCGGTTCACGACTCGCGAGGCTCCGGGACCACAAACTGGTCTCCGCGGTCGCGGTCGTCGTGATGCTCGTCGCGGGCCTGCTCACACTGCAGCTCACGGTCGGGAAGCAGGAAGCCAGCGCGGCGTCCTCGGTGGGCGGGTCGATCACCCGCGCCGAGGTGATCGCCCGTGCGAAGTACTGGTATGACCGGGGAGACACCTGGTACAGCCAGGACCAGGCGGACGCCAAGCCCGACGGCGACGGCCACACCTACCGCCCGGACTGCTCGGGTCTGGTCGCGATGGCCTGGCACCTGCCGAAGAAGTCGGACGGATGGGATCTCAACACCGACGACTTCCACTCGTACTCGGGGAAGACCTGGCTGTCGAGCCTGCACGACCTGCTGCCCGGCGACGCCCTGCTCAAGGACGGCCACATGGAGCTGTTCGAGAAGTGGGTCAACCCCAACGACCACACCGACGGCGCCTGGGTCTACTCCGAGAACACCTACGGCCAGAAGACCAACCACAACACCAACTCCTGGTCGGAGATGACCACCTACCGGGGCATCCGCTACGACAAGATCGTCGAGCCGACGCCGCCGGTTTCGGATGGTGGGGATTTCGATGCTGATGGTGTGGGGGACATCTTCTCCGCCGCTACGGGGACGTTGACGGTGTGGAATGGTCGCGGTGACAACAACTTCAGCTCCGCGACGGCTGTTGGCCCGGGTTGGTCGACGTTCAGCCGTCCGATTGCGGGTGACTTCAACGACGACGGCATCAGTGACCTCGCCGCGGTCGAAGGCGGCAGCACCCTGCACATCTGGAACGGTCGTGGTGACAACAACTTCACCTCCGCGATCGCGGTCGGCCCCGGCTGGGGTGACTACGACAGCACCCTCGTGTCGCTCGGTGATGTGAACGGCGATGGCCACGCCGACATCGGTGCGGTGAAAGAAGGTACCGGCACCCTCTACATCTGGAACGGCAAGGGCAGCAACAACTTCGGCTCCGCCACTGCCATTGGGCCCGGCTGGGCCGCGTTCAGTCGTCCGACTGCTGGTGACTTCAACGGCGACGGGATCGGTGACCTGGCCGCGGTCGAGGGTGGCAGCATGCTGTACATCTGGAATGGTCGTGGTGACAACAACTTCAGCTCCGCGGTCGCTATCGGCCCGGGCTGGGGCGACTACGACGACACGTTGATGACGTTGGGCGATGTCAACAGCGACGGGCACACCGATATCGCTTCCGTGAAGGAAGGCACCGGCACCCTCTACATCTGGAACGGCAAGGGCAGCAACAACTTCGGCTCCGCCACCGCCATCGGTCCCGGCTGGACCCCTTATTTCTGAACAACGGAAGGATGAGTCGAGCGGTTGCGAGGACCCCGCACCCGCTCGACTCAGTCGTGTTCGGGGGCCGGGTCGACGGCCTCGCGGGTCAACAGGACGAAGCGGGATCCGCCCAGATCCACGTCGACCGGGCGGTCCAGCTCCAGCGTGAGCGGGTCGCCGGTGATCCGGTACGTGTGGGTCGAGCCCGTGCGAAGTGGTTCCCGGTCGGTCACCTCGTGCCGCGTCTCGCCGTCCACCAACGACCACGTGCCGGACAGCAGCAACACCTGCCGCACCTCCAGCACACCGGGCGCGGTCTCCCACCATCGGAAGCGCACGACGCTGAACTCCGTGCTCCAACTGCACCAGTACGTCCAGCCGGTGCCGTCGCCCCGAAGCACGAGGTCGGAGTACTCCGGGTCGTGGGGGTGGAGGTCGCCGTCCGACCAGTGGCCCACCGGGTTCCCATCCAGCGCGCGGCGCAGCGCGGCGAGGACGAGCATGTCGTCGGCGATGCTGTCGCCGGAGGTGGGGATGCGGGTATCCGCATCCAGGATCCGAGCGAGCGCCCGCGCGACGTGGTCCCGCAGGTCGGGCCGCGTGGTGAGCGATGCCCGGAGCACCCGCGTGGCAACCGGCGCGACGGCGATCGCCGTCCCGATGGGAAGTGCGGCGAGCAGTGACGCGGTCACCCGGTCCGTCGCCTCGGCCGGGATGATCTCCCCCAGGTCCTGGAGCGACTCCAGCGCGACCGCGCTCGCCCAGTGGTCCCGTTGGCCCGACCAGTCTTCGCGACCGTTGCGTGCGATGTCTCCCAGCAGGTCCACCCACTCCTGGCGGCGACTCGGTTCGAGGGCGACAATCCGGTTCCCCACGGCGATACCCTCCGGCAGTGGGTCGCCGGCTTCGTCCACAATGGCGCGGACCGTGGGCCACGCACGTGCCGCGTCCCCGGTGTCGACCACCGCTCGCGCTGCCACCACCTGGCGCAGCCGAGCGGGGGAGGACGTGTGCGCCACCCCGTCGAGCAGCCGCAGGCAGGTGGCATGGAACGCCGGCGAAGGACGCCGGGCCCAGATCGCCAGGAGGCTTGCCGGGGCGTCCTCGTCACCACCGGCCAGCTCCCACGCGCGTTCGAACGCCTCGTCACGCCGGTCGGTCGGGTCCAGGACGGCCCGCGCGGTCACGAGCCAGGCCGCGTCGCCTTCCGTGCGCAAGGCCGCCACGACCAGCGGGCGCAGTTCCGGCGTGAGCACCTCGGGGTGGTCGACCCCGATCCGGGCGAGCAGCACGCATGCCGGCGCGTGAGGCACGGCGGTCAGCGCGGCGCGGACCACGGCCTCGTCGGCCGGGAGTTCGGCGAGCACCTCGATCCATCCCGTCGAAGCCCGCGGCCACGCGGCAATGGCACGGCCGGCCAGGTCGACCAGCTCCCGTGCCGCCCACGCCGTGGCTCGGCGGTGGGCGGGGAAGCCGATGAGGGCGGTGGAGAAGCGCGTCTGTTCCGCACCGACGAGGGGCTCCTCCGGGCTCGCGGTGACCACCGCTGTCGCCAGCGCTGCCCAGCGCCGGTCCCGCGCGGCGAAGAGCACGACGGCCGCGTTCGCCAACACCGCTGTCTCGGCGGTCCCCTCGGCGATCCGCGCGATGGCGTCGCACACCTCCGGCGTCCGTTCCGGTGCGCCGGGAAGAACCCGCGCGAGCGCCCCGACGAGACCGGCCGCGATCTCGGGCGTGTCCGGCATGAGCGCCATCAGCCCGTCCAGCGCAGGGGCCGCGCCGGAGCGGGAGACAACGGCGAGGGTGACCCAGCCGCCGATCAGCTCGTCGATCCGTGCCGCTCGCGCGGACTGGAGCCGTCGTACCACAGGCACGGCTCGCGCTCCCGCGGCGCCGACCAACAGGTCGAGGGAGGTCTGCTCGCCATCGCCGGCGTCGTGCCGCGCGTGGTCGGGCCACAGGCGCACGAGGTGGTCGACGGCGCCTGGGAGGTCGCGTCCGGCCGCGACGGCGGACGACACGGCCGCGAAGATCACGGTGTCATCGTCGCGTGCGACCACGGTGGCCAGATCGGCGGCGTCGAACATCCCGTGCCACACCAGTGACTCCATCAGCGCGACGGCGGCCTCCGGGTTGTCCTCGCGCTCGAACCGCGCCCGCAGGACCGCGAGGACCTCGGCGGTACCGGTGGCGTGCGTGGTGCAGTGGTAGACCCCTTGGCGCACGGACGGATCGGCGTCCTCCAACAGCGGCAGCAGGTTCCGGACCGTTTCGTCCAGCGCCGCGCGGGCCTGCCGGTCGAACGCCTCGACGTCAGCGCCGTCGGGCAGGCGTGTCGACTCGGCGTAGATGCCGAGCAACCACAACGCGCTCGCCCTGCCCGGCGCGGCCCGATCATGGGCGATGTCCACGAGGAACGGCAGGGCCGCCACCGTGGCGGGGTACACGCTTCCCTGGTGGAGCAGCGAGTTGAACAGCTCGCCGAACGCCTCCTCCCAATCCTCGCCCCGGAGTTGCTCCAGCAGCGCAGGAATGTCGTCGGCCGCGCCATAGGCGTGTCGCAGCCGCGACCAGTCGAGCGGCTCCCCGTGCGTGATCACGTCGGGAGACTAACGGGCGGTGCCGATCACCCACCCTCATGTCCGTGGACGATCCCGAGCCGCGCAGGGCGGTGATCACCGCGCTCAGTGATAGCTCACGGAGTGGGAGCAGACCTCGACGTCAGCGTGAATCGTCACCGGGCGAAGATGTTCGGTCAAGAGCGAATTCAGAACATCCGCGCGGTCGTACCCACAGAACCGAACACGCGTCTGGCACGTCCCCTGGTCGGGAGGCTGAAGACGAGTCTCCTCGCCCGACCCCGCCGTCTCGAGAAAGCTGGTCATGACCCCACCACCGACCGAACCGCAACCCGCGTCTCCGCCCGGCCGGCGTTCCTCGTGGCTATGGGTGATCGTCGCCGCACTGGTGATCGTCGCCGCGGTGGCGGCCGCGATGATGCTGATCACCGGCCACGCCACCGGCGCCACCCAACCGGCGTGGTGAACGCGCCTTTCACCGGCGGTCGGGCCGCTCCGGTTGTTCGCGCTCGCTCGGGGTCTGGAATCCGGTGAATCCTGGTGCGACATTCGTGGTCAGTGCGATCTGGTTCGCCGCGAAGCCGGCTTCTCGGTCCCACAGTGAGATGGTGTGCCGGCCCGGCGTGAGGGTCAGCGCCGCGGCGCTGACCGACGTCGAGCCGTACCACGTCTCGACGCCGGTTTCCGAGGTGCCCTTCGAGGAGTGGTAGCGCCACCGGCCGTCGACGGCCACGTGGTAGGAGTCGGCGTCCTGGTTCGGGTTGCTGGAGTTGACGAACAGGTAGTACGTCCCGGCGGTCGTGATGTCGACGGTGAACGCCAACCGCGGTGGCGTTCCCGCCGCCGCGCTGCCGTTGACGCGGTCCGCCGGCCCCGCCGCCAGCAACGCCTCGGCCTGCGCGACGTTGTTGGCGAGCCAGTTCGCCTTCGCGCCGCTGTCCGCCACGGGGACAGCCTGGAGCCCGTTGCGCGCCAGCGCCCACGTGTGGGTGCCGTTGTTGCTGTCGACCACGGTGGCGTACTCGCTCCGCTCCAGCGCGTCCGACGGATCGATCACGACCAACCCGTCCCGCTCCCGGTACGCGCCGCGCGGGGCACCATCGGCCTGTGTCACCGTCGCGGTGAGGACGGCAAGGCCACCACCGGCCGTGATCGTGATCTCCGCGATGCCCACCCGGTTGCCGGTGATCGTCACCACCCCGTCGTCGATCACGGTCGAAACGGCGGTCTCGTTGTTCGATGTCGCCGTCACCGCATCGTCGACATCGTCGACAGCGAGGGTTTCCCCGACCGGCACGGTGATCGCGGGCAGCACCCGGAAGTTCGCGACCTCCGGCGGAAGCTGCGCGACGGTTGCCTCCCGGACCGGGGCGATCGTGTTCGGGCTCTCCACCGGACCGACGAGGCCGTCCCCGACAGCGCCGCTGCGCGTCTCGATGACGATCCAGTCGAAGGCGATGGCGGCGTCCGACCGGTAGACCACAAGGTCGTGCCAGCCGGGCTTCGCGACGTCGACCGTGAACCTCAGCGGCTCGATCTGACGCATGACGTTCTCCGCCCATGCGTTGCCGCAGTTGGTCGTCGCACAACCCGCCAGCAGCACGGGAGCGTTCCCGTCGAGCCCGATCGCCGTCTGCGCGGTCCGCCGGGTGCCGTCGTCCTCCCGTCCCTCGTTCAGTGTCGGCACCCGGAAGTAGGTGCCGGTGAACTGTCCCGTGGAGGAGAAGTGAACGCGATACCTCAGCTTCGCGGTCGACGCGAAGTCGGCGTCGACACGGGGTGCGGTCTCCGGGAACGCCTTCATGGCGTCGCCGCGTTGTGCGAGGCGCTTGACCGGACGCCACTCGCTTCCGTCGGCGCCGGCCACGTTCTCGGCGAAATGCTCGGCCTCGACGGCGACGTAGCCGTTCGTCTCGATGTGCCCGCCGGGTTTCACCGCGGCGGTTTCCGCGTCCTTCTGGACCGCCCGGTCCGCCTGCACCGTGAACGCCGCCACCGGGTCGCCGCCGGTCGCGCGGTGGACGCGGATCGTGCCGGTCGCGCTCGCCGGCAGCCGTGCCCAGTCGACGGTCACGGTGACCCGGTGCTCGGTGGCGGTGGTGCCCGAGGCCTCCGAGAGGATGATCCACGGGGCGTCCGCCTCCACGACCCACTCCTGTGCGGTCGCGTTCCGCGTGAACACGTCGAAGAAGCGCTCATCCTCGGGCGACGCCGAGTAGAACCGCAGCGTGCCACCGCCCGGCGTCCTCTGGCCTTCGGCGTTGGCGCCGATGCCGTCGACCGGACTCGCGACGCCGGCGTACCTGTTGTCGGTGAGCATCACAACGCCCTGGTTGCCGCCGTGCGGGTGGTTGAAGCCGATCGCCTTGTCCCACTTGCCATCGCTGCGTGCGTCCCAGTACTCCTGGTCTTCTCTGATGCGTTCGCGGGCCTGCTTCGACAGCAGCGCGTAGATCGCCGCGCTGCCGTAACGGCCCTGATGCGCGGACAGCTGGTTCTTCCAGTAGTAGCCGATCTGCTCGGCCATGTTCCGGTACGAGCGAACCCGGTGCGTGACCTGTTGGTAGAACGCGGACCGGTAGTCCTCGTCCAGGTCGGTGTCCGCCAGGATGTCCACCAACTCGTTGGCCTCGTTGACATATCGCTGAAGCTCGTCGCCGTCCGAGGTCGGGCTGAACGGGTACGAGAACTCACCGGGGAACACCCCGGAGTCGGCACTGGCCGAGCCTCCCACGCCCCAGTACTCGGCACGCTTCGTGCTTTCCAGCCGCGAGAACCGGTTGAGCACGTCCACCACCACGTCCGCCCGCCGGCCGCTGAGTCCGAAGTCCCGCGCCACCTGGTCGGTCAGGAACCTGTCGATGTCCGAGTCGTCGGTGTCCCAGGCCAGCTTCGCGAACAGCTCGGTCTTCATCTCGCCTGGCTTGATGTCACCGACGTTGAGGATCCAGAACCGGCCTGCGCCGGAGTTCCACGCCCGCCGCAACTGCTCGACCATCAGTGTCATCGGCGTGGAGTTGAGCCAGAGATAGCTCTTCGGCCAACCCCAGTACGAGCTGTGGTAGTAGATGCCGTTCCCGCCCGGCCTCGCGGCCTCGGTCGCCGTCGGCACCTGGCGCACGTAGCCTGCGTTGTCCTCCGCCCACACGAGGGTCACGTCGGGCGGGATGTGCGCCTTCAGCCCGTTGTTGTAGAGGTCGCCCATCTCCTTGTAGGGGATGAACACCTGCGGCATGGCGTCGACGCTGCCGTAGACCTCCGCGATCAGTGCGCGCTGCTCGACGAGCACGTCGCTGACCATCGCCAACACGTCGGCGAACCCGTACGGGTTGCCCGGGGTGAACGCGGGTGCGTCGTCGTGCACGCCCCGGAGACCGAGCGGGATGACGCTTTCGAACCGCGCGTTGGCGACCAGTCGCTCACGCCAGTACTGGATGATGGCGGGCTTGTTGATCGAGTAGTTGTACGCGGCGCGGTAGTCCGCGCCCTTGATGTCGAGGGCGACCTTGTTGCGTTCGTAGAATGGCCGCCACTCCTCGACGTTGCTGCGCAGCATCAGTTCGGCGTGCGAGGAGGACATGATCACGCCGTACCCGGCGGCTTCCCGCGCGTTGACCGGGGTTCCCGTGTCGTACATGCCCGTGTCGGTGGCCGCGTTGAACGACGTGGTGCCCTCGTGCATCGCGGGCCACAGCGTGTTCAGCCGGAGGCGGAGCATCATCTCGTAGACGTGCCGGTAGTAGTTGACCTCGGGTGTGCCCCTGCCGGTGGGGAACTTCGCCTTCGCCCACTCGATGGTGCGTTCCTCGTCGTTGATGAAGATCCCTCGGTACTTCACGTCGGGCCCGTCGTCGACGAGAGTTTCGCCGCGCACCACGATCTCGTTCCGTTGCCGCACAGGGACGTCGCTGAACCAGTACCAGGGCGACACCCCGATCTCCTCGGAGAGGGAGTAGATCCCGTAGATCGTGCCGCGAGCATCGCTGCCCGCGATCACGAGAGCCCGGCCGACCCCCGCGACGGGCGCGTCCACGACCTTGACCGCGTACGCCTCCCACGCACCGGCGATCCGCGCGGCCTCGTCGAACCTGCCGGCACCGATGATCCCGTCGACCAGCTCGCTCTGCCCGACCACCCCGACGATGACCGCCGTCTCCTCGCCGTCAGGCTCGGACAGCAAGGCAGGAACCTTGCTGGGATCGGCGCCGGCCAGACGGGCCTCCTTCGCCGCCTCGTCGTCAACAAAGCGGTTCCGCACCACACCGGCGTCGATCGCGCCGGTGACCATGGCGACGTCCTGGCGCAGATCCTGAACCGCGCGACGCACCTGACGGTAGTCGCGGTCGTCGTGGTCCCCGCCGTAGGACCCGTCGATCAGGATCGGCGCGGTCGCCGCGCCGTCGTAGATCGTGAAGCGGGTGTCGGCCGCCCGTGCCGGCGTCGCGGCCGTCAGAAGAGCGCCGTGCAGTGCGCAGGCAGCCAGGACGGCGATGAAGCTCCGCATCCTTTGTTCCTTCAGCCAGTAGAAAGCTGATCTCGTGCGCTACCGGCGGATGCAGGGGAGCGACGCCGATAGGTGAGCGAAGCGAGCTCCTCATCTTCAAAACCTTTGTGTGGCTTGTCAATACCCCGGACGTTCCATGCAACCTCGCGGGGCTCTGGCGACTTAGTCGAGTGGATCAAGCGGTGGCCGGTGAGGTGCCGCCGTGTGACTCAGGGAGAGTGAATGATCCACCGAAGAGTCCGCGCGACGGTCGCGGGCTTGTTCGCCGTGGCGACCGTGGGCACGGTTGTGTCGGCCGGCGGTCCCGTGGCGTTGGCGGCCATGCCCACGCCGAAACCGGGCCCGTCCGCCACCGTCACGCTCGTGACCGGCGACGTGGTCACGATCGGCGGCCCCAGGATGGTCGACGTCACCGCGGCGAGAGGCCGTGAGCACATTGGTTTCCGCGCGACGCTCGACGTCGACGGTGACATCACCGTCATCCCGGAGGACGCCGCGCCGCTGGTGGTCTCCGGTCGGCTGGACCCGCGCCTGTTCGACGTCAGTGAGCTGGCCAGGTCCGGATACTCCGACGCCGACCGCAAGGACCTGCCGCTGATCGTCGACTATCCGGGCGCCACCCCGAAGGCGGCCGGCGCGCGGGCGGTCCGGGAGCTGCCCGCGGTGGGCGCGGTCGCGACGATCGCCGAGAAGAGCCCTGATTTCTGGACCTCGGCACGTGACTCGGCGACGAAGATCTGGCTGGACGGCCCGGTGAAACCGAGCCTGGACCAGAGCGTGCCGCAGATCGGCGCGCCGGAGGCGTGGGCCGCCGGGCACACCGGCGCCGGCGCCACGGTCGCCGTTCTCGACTCCGGCATCGACAGCACGCACCCCGACCTGGACAAGGCGGTGACCGCCGCCCAGGACTTCACCGAGAGCCCGAGCGGCACCGACGACGCCGTCGGCCACGGCACGCACGTCGCGTCGACGATCACCGGTGGCGGCGCGAAGTACAAGGGTGCCGCGCCGGACGCGAACCTGTTGAACGGCAAGGTGATCCACGACGCCGGCCTCGGCTTCGAGTCGTGGGTCATCGCCGGCATGGAATGGGCGGCCGCGAACGGCGCCGACGTGGTCAACATGAGCATCGGCAGCTCGCAGCCGAGCGACGGCACGGATCCGGTGTCGTTGGCGCTCAACAGGTTGACCGCCGAGACGGGCACACTGTTCGTCGTGGCCGCCGGCAACGCGGGCCCGTACGCGGGGTCGATCGGCAGCCCCGCGGCGGCCGACGCGGCGCTCACCGTCGGCGCGGTCGACCGGAACGACGAGCTGGCCGAGTTCTCCAGTCGCGGGCCCCGTCCGGGCGACGGCGCGATCAAGCCAGACATCACCGCGCCGGGGGTGGACATCACGGCCGCGAAGGCCACGAACGGCTGGATCGGTACCCCGGTCGAGGACGGCTACGTGATGCTGTCCGGCACCTCGATGGCGACTCCGCACGTGGCGGGCGCCGCGGCGATCCTCGCCGGGCAGCACCCGCACTGGACCCCGGAGCTGCTCAAGTCCACGCTCGTGTCCAGCGCGAAGGCGAACCCCGACCGGACCGCGTTCGAGCAGGGCGCTGGCCGGGTCGACGTCGCCGCCGCGGTCGATGCGACCGTGTCGGCATCGCCGGCGAGCCTGAACCTGGGCACCGTCCAGTGGCCGCACGGCGACGACCAACCAATCGCGAAGACCGTCACCTATGCCAACAGCGGCACCGGCCCGGTGACCATGGACCTGGCCGCCGAGATGACCGGCCCGGACGGGAAGCCGGCGCCCGCCGGCATGTTCACCGTGTCCCCGGCCCAGGTCACCGTGCCGGCCGGCGGGACGGCGTCGGCCACCCTGACCGCCGACACCCGGGTGAACGGTGCCGACGGCGACTACACCGGCGCGGTGGTCGCGACCCACGGCGACGCCACCGTGCGGACCGCGGCCGCCGTGAACCGTGAGGTCGAGAGCTATGACGTGGAGTTCACCTTCCTGGGCCACGAAGGGAAACCCACCCCGTGGTACGGGTTCCGGTTGGTGCCCCAGGACGTCCCCGTCGCGATCCACGCCTGGGACGAGTCGGGGACGGTCGTCGCACGGGTGCCGAAGGGCACGTACTTCTTCGACGCCTGGGCACAGACGGAGACCGACGAGCGGTGGCCGTCGACCGACTTCAACGAACCCGCGTTCGTGGTGGACGGTCCGGCCAAGCACACGTTCGACGCCAGGAACGGCGTGAAGCTCGGGTTCACCGTCGACCGGCCGGAGGCGAAGACCGTCATGGTGGCGGTCAAAGCCTTGATGGAAACGGAGTTCGGGCTGACCGGCAGCATCTTCCTCGACACCACGGGCGCCAACCGACGTCTGTACAGCCCGTCGCGCACGACCGCGCCCGGTGACTTCACCTTCACCATGGCCGCCCAGCTCGCCAAACCGGACGGCACCGGCCAGGAGCCCGGGTTCCATGCCAGCCCGTACCTGTACAACCTGGAACACGCCGACAAAAGCGGTGGTGTGCCAACCGATCTGACCCACCACGTCACCGACCGGCAACTCACGAAGGTCAACTCGACCTACGCGGTGGCGACACCGGGCAAGATCGGCATCCGGGACGACATCCTCACCATGCCACTGCCACACACCATGACCGAGTACTACACGCCCGGCAGCGAGTGGCTCCCGAAGTTCGCGGAGGCGACCGACTGGAACGAATGGCAACCCAGCGGCGTGGTCAACGAAACTTGGCTGCCCAGGTCCTACGACGCCGGTCGGACCTACCGGGAGCGTTGGAACGTAGGGGTTTTCGGGCCGGGCTTTCTGTCCTATCGCATCAGCCAGTTCGGACCGCCTTACCCGCCAGGGGAGCGCTTCGCGAGGACCGGTGACGAACTCCTGCTCGACCCAGGCCTGCGCAGCGACCAGAACCCTTCCCGCGGTGGGACTTCCGAGTCCATGACGGGCACGTGGGAACTCCTCCGGAACGGCCAGCCCTTCACGAAGGGCACCTACCCCGGCTGGATCTGGGCCATGCTGCCGCGCGACGAGGCCACCTACACGGCACGGTCGACGACCGCCATGCCCGGCCCACTGTCCACTCGGGTCGACGCGGAGTGGACGTTCCGCTCGGCGTCCACGCCCGGCAACGCCCCGACACCGATCCCGGCCCTGGCCGTGCGGTTCGCCCCGGATCTGGACGACCACAACGCGGCGAAGGCGGGGAAGAGGTTCAGCTTCCCGGTCCACGTGCGGCGCAACGGCGCCGAGGACCCGGGCCGGGTGAACACGCCGGTCGTCGAGATCTCCTACGACGACGGCAAGACCTGGCAGAAGGTTCGCCTCACCCGACACCACGGCCAGTGGAGAGCGGAGGTCATCCACCCGGCGAACGCTGAGTTCGCGTCACTGCGCTCATCGGTGTCCGACGCCGACGGCAACTCGGCAAAGGCAACGATCATCCACGCGTACGCACTGACGAAGTAGACCGCACAGTGTGAGCCGGGGCCCCGCTTTGTCGTGGCGGGACCCCGGCCGTGCGATTGGCCGGCGCTTGTCAGGCCGGCTTCCTGCCCACGCCCGCCCAGCCAACGGCATGGTTCGGTGTGGGAAAGGCGATCGGCCGGACCGTGGGCCCGGTTTCCTCCGGATGCCACTCGGTGAGCCAGGTCCAGCCCGGTTCGAGGACCTCGAAGTCACCGAGCATGGCCTCGATGTCCTTGTGTGAGCGCCAGATGGCGTTGCTGCTGCTCGAGGTGTCGTACATCCGCTTGAGTTCGACGAGGTTCTCGCCGACGTCCGGTGGGACGCCCTCGTCGGTGATGTGTGACATGCCCAGGTAAGAGCCGACGGGCAGTCGGTCGCGCAGGCGCGCGACCGACTTCGGGCCGATGTCGGTGACGCCGTCGGGACCGGGCTGGTGGACGTGCAGGACGGCGATCAGCAGGAGGGCGATCGGCTCGTCGGGGTCGAGCAGACCGGTGGCCATGGCGCGTCGCCACAGGTCTCCTGGTTCTCGTAGGTCGGCGTGGATCACGCCGTGCCGGTCGGTGTTGCCTTCGTTCTCGAGAAGGATCTCGGCGTGGGCCACCGCGATCGGTTCGTTGTCGACGTAGACGACATGGGCGTCGGGTGTCCGGCCGAGGTCGACGGCCAGTTCGTCGGCGATCTGGTGGGTGTTGCCGACGGTCGGCATGCCGGCGCCGACGTCGAGGAACTGGCGGATGCCCAGCTTCGTCAGGTGCCGCACCAGCCGGTTGAGGTAGAGGCGGTTGGCGATGGCGATGTTCCGCAGGAGGGGGAACTTCTGCAGTACCCGCGCGCCGAACTCCCTGTCGATCGCCCAGTTCGCGTTACCACCGAGGTAGTAGTCGTACACGCGCGCCACGCTCGGCCGCTCCACGTCCACACCCGCCAGGCGAAGGTCCGGCGTTCCGTTTTCCACGAACCAGATGCTATCGAACGGCCGAATGCGCGCGCGGTCGAGATCACGCGTGTGGTTTCCTTTGCTTCTCGACACTCACCTGGGGGAAACACATGGACACACCGGAGAGACCTGACATCCAACAGGGGTTCGGCGACGACCCGCTCGAACCGACCCCCGAACCTCCGGTCGCGATCATTCCGGTCGTCGCCTACGAACCGACCGTCCAACCGGCGATCTCCTACGCGCCAACACCTCCGCCGACGCCGCCCGGCCCACCGAAGTCGGTCGCCGGCGCCTTGCTGCTCAACCTCACCGGGCTCGGCCTCGGCTACGCGTACCTGCGCAACCGAGGCCTCCTTGTCGCCACGCCGGTGTTCACGGCCGCACTGGTCACCTTCGCGTTCCTGAGCCCCGCCGCCGCCCAGCCCTGGCTGTGGCGCGGGGTCATCGTGGGCTGGCTGGTCGTTCTCGGCCTGCACGCGGCGTTCCTCGCCTCCCGGCGGGCACCCGGTGCGTCCCAACGCACACCGGTCCTCGCCGGTGCGGCCGCGGTCGCGGTCATGGTCGCTGGCTACGTCGGGTACGGCATCGCGGGCGGGGCCGTGTACGACGACGGTGTCGCCGCGCAGGAGGACGGTGACTGCGCGACCGCGACGAGCGCGTTCGAGAAGGTGACCGGTCCGTTCGAGCTGACGCTGAGCCCCGAGGTCCTCCACGCGCAGACCCGGCTGACGGAATGCGCCGCCTACGAGCAGGCCGTCGCCGCGCAGAAGCGTGACGACCACGAGTCGGCGATCACCCTGTACAACGACTTCGGCAAGATCCACCCGGACAGCGTGCTGACGAAGTACGTGCACACCAACCTCGCCGACACCCACTTCGCGAAGGCCACGAACTGGCAGCCGCCGGTGACGTCGAACGACGCGCAGGTCTCCGTGGACACGCTTCTGATGCTGCGTAAGGACTTCGGCGACACCGAGGCCGCGAAGAAAGCACCGCGGGCGATCACGGACGTGTTCGCGGCGGCCACGACGCCTTACGCGGAGGGCAAGTTCTGCGACTCGCTGGAGGTGCTCACGTACTTCGCCGGGCTCGAACCGGCGGGCGCGGGGGAGCAGGTGGTGGCCGAGGCGAACGCCTACCGGGCGCGGTCGCTGTACGAGTGCGGGCTGAGCCAGGCCAGGGAGAACCTGGCCCCGCAGGCGATCGAGACGATCGAGACGTTCCTCACGGCGTACCCGAACGACCCGGGCGTCCCGCAGGCCAGCTCGGCCGTGATCGCGGCGAAGGTCTCCATGGCATCGGGGGTGCCGTTGCCGGTGCCGCCTCCGCTCGGCGGCAACGACCCCGGCTCGATCCCGGTGACGTTCTACAACGACAGCAGCAGGCCGGTGACCATCCTCGTCGCCGGCCCGACCGCACACGAGATCACGCTCCCCCCGTGCGGTGTCTGCCCGGAGAGCTACCCGCAGAAGGACGACCCGGCCGCGTGCAAGGACAAGAACGGCCGCCCGTCCGTGACAACGCACCTCACCCCGAACACCTACTACTACATGACCGTCGACGACTCGGCGGGTCCCGGTTCGACAGACTCGGTGACGCCGATGGTCGGCTACCAACACTGGCAGTGCTCATACCGGTGGCGCCCCTGACGGGACCAACCGCCTGCCGGCGACGATCACATCCATGCGGTCGAACCGTCCGGGCGGACCGGGACCCGCCGGGTCCACGACACCCAGTCGTCGGTCGTCAGGGCGGACTCGTCCACCTCGACGCCCCAGCCGGGCCGGTCCGGCCGCAGGTCGAGGTGACCGTCCACCGGCAGGTAGGGGTCCTGGCACCACGACACGTCGTCGACTTTGTACTCCAGGAGGCCGAAGTTCGTCGTGGCCGCGGCGAAGTGCACGTTCGCGGCGGTCGCGAGCGGGCCGAGCGGGTTGTGCGGCGTGACCGGGACGTAGTGCGCGTCCGCGATCGCGGCGATCCTGACCAGCTGGGTCAGCCCGCCGACGACGCAGATGTCGGGTTGCACGATGTCCGCGCCGCCTGCGGTGAGCAGGGCGAGGAACTCCTGCGGCGAGTACAGGCACTCGCCGGTCGCCAGCGGCACGGCCAGTTCCGACCGGATCCGTGCCCACGCTGGCACGTGCTCCGGCCGGATCGGCTCCTCGAGGAACAGCGGCTCGTTCGGCGCGAGTGCCGCGCCGAGCTCGACGGCCTGGCGCGGCTCCCACAGGCAGGCGTGGGCGTCGAACGCGAACTCGAACTCCTCGGGGTGGCTGTGGCGGACATCCCCGAAGTACTCGCCGATCGCGCGGGCAACGAGCCCGAACCGCGTCCGGTTCGGGTCGCGCCGGTACGGGCTCAGCTTGAACGCGGTGAACCCGTACCGATCGTGCAGTGCGGACGTAGTGTCCCGCAGTTCCGCGACGTCCGGCGCCGAGTACAGCCCCGCGTAGACCCGAACCCGGTCCCGGACCGCGCCACCCAGCAACCGGTAGACCGGCACGCCGAGAGCCTTGCCGGCGATGTCCCACAGCGCGAGGTCGATCGCGGCGATGGCGGCCAGCCCGAGCGCGCCCTGCGGGAACCGGCTGGACTGCAGCAGGAACTGGTTGATCGCCGTGGGACGCAACGGATCCATGCCCTGGATCTGCTCGAAGAGGTAGGAGAGCAGCGGAGGGTAGGCGAGGTCCGGCCCGTGGTTGTACACCTCGGACCAGCCGGCGACGCCCTCGTCGGTCGTGATCTTGACGAGCACGCGCGGCCGGTCGCCCACCCGCTGACGGAACGTCTCCAACGACATGATCTTCATGGCACGAGCTCCCGCCACGGCTTGATCGCCTCGGTCACCTCGTCCGCCAGGTCCTTCGGCAGCACATGGCTCGGCGGGCGGACGTCGCGGCGGCACAGGCCCAGTTGGTGCATCGCCTCCTTCACGGCCGACACGTTGTTGGCGGCGCGGTCCCGTGCCCGCAGCTCCTCGAAGTGCCGGATCTGCCGCCACACCACCGCGGCCTCCTCGTAGTCGCCCGCGCGCAGCGCCGTGAGCAGGCGCAGCGACACCGAGGGCGCCAGGTTCACCAGACCGGACGTGAACGCTCGGGCGCCGGCCTGCCAGTAGGCCGGCGCGTAGGACTCCGCCAGCCCGGCGATCCACAGTAGACCGTCGCCGGCATGCGCTTGTGTCGTCGCGAACACGACCGGGTCCGGCACGGAGTACTTGAGCCCCACCACGTTCGGCGCCCGCTCCACCAGGCGCGCGATGTGCGTGCCGGACACCGCAGGGTTGCTGAGATAGGGCAGCACACCGATGTCCGGTACGGCGGCCGCGATCGCCGCGTTGTACTCGACCCACCCGTCCGGAGCCACGTACGGCAGCACCGGCTGGTGGATCATGACCGCGTCCGCGCCGGCGTCGCGGGCGAAGCGGGCGTCGGCGACCGCCGTCGGTATGTCGAACCCGACCCCGGCGACGATCGTCGTTTCGGCGCCGCGGGCCGACACGACGGTGGTGAGCACCGCGCGGCGCTCGTCGGCGGTCAGCGCGTAGAACTCGCCGGTGTTGCCGTTCGGGGTCAGCGCGGTGATCCCGTTGTCGACGAGCCTGCCCGCGAGGGCGGCGGCCCGGTCGTGGTCGACCTCGCCGTCCTCACGGTAGGGCACGACCGGGATGCCGATGACGGTGCTGAGCCGCTCGACCAGGTTCACTCAAGGGTCCTTTCCGCTTCGACGGCCGGGGTGACGGGCTTGATCCGCACCCAGAACAGGTAGATCGACGCGCTGATCAGGCAGCAGGCCGCCGCGCCGACCAGCGGGCCGACGTAGGAGCCGCTGCCGAAGGTGAGGAAGAGGCCGATCACGATGGGGCTGGTCAGGTTGCCGAGCTGCGAGCCGAAGTTCTGGAACCCGGCGAACAGGCCGACGCTGCCCGGGGACGGGGCGACCTCGGCCGGCAGGCTCAGGATCGCGGCGCCCGCGAAGGAATGGGCCGCGCTGCTGACGGTCAGGACGATCATCAGCACGAGGTTGCTCTCGATGAACGGCGCGAAACCGATGCACGCGGACACACCGAGGCCGGTCACGATCGGGACCTTGCGGGCCAGGTTCGTGGACATCCCGCTGCGGAGCATGCGGTCCGACACGACGCCGCCGAGAATGGTCGAGCCGATCGAGATCAGCGCCGGGATCGCGCCGACCATGCCGAACTGTTCCTCGGTGAAGCCGCGGTCCTCGAGCAGATAGCTGGGGTACCAGGTCAGGAAGAACGCGCCGGCGAGCGAGCGGAACACGTAGCCGACCGTCAGCGCCCACACCTGGTTGTCCCGCAACAGATCCCGCCACGACACCCGGTCGGTGGCGGCCACCATCTCGCCCTGGTCGGACCGGATGTGCGCCAGCTCGGCGGGGGAGACCCTCGGGTGGACCTCCGGGTCGCGGTAGACCGCGAGCCAGCCGAGGATCCACAGCACCCCGGCGGCGCCGATCACCAGGAACGCCAGCCGCCACCCGCCCCAGACGGCGAGCGCGGTCACGATCGGCACCGACAGTGCCGTGCCGATCTGCTGGCCCATGTCGAACAGGCTGGACGCGAACGCGCGTTCCCGCCGCGGGAACCACCGCGACACGACCTTGACGTTCGCCGGTTGCACGGGCGCCTCACCGACGCCGAGCCCGAGCCGGAACACGATGACGGAACCGACGCCGTGCGCGGCGGCGGTCAGCGCGGTCCAGATCGACCACCAGCCGACGGCGATCGGATAGATCACGCGCGGCCCGAAGCGGTCCAGCAGCCAGCCGGACGGGATCTGGAACAGCGCGTAGGTCCAGAAGAAGGCGGAGAGCAGCACCCCTTTGACGGCGGGGCTGATGTGGAACTCCTCGGACATGAACGGCACGGCGACGGACAGGGCGGCGCGGTCGAGGTAGGCGATCGTCAGCCCGAGGGCCGAGAATCCCACGACCGTCCACCGTAACCGGCTGCGTTTGACGATGTTTTCCGGCGACGCTGGCGAGATCGTGGGCGCGTTAGACTGGGGCATCGTTGCTCCTGGTGGGGGTGACGGTGGCGCTCCGGGCAAGGAGCGTGGATCTGAAGAGCTGCGGCCCGGGATCTTGGCGGAGAACGGGCCGCATCTCGTGTCAGTGCGTGTTCCTCCTCAGGTGTCTGGTGACGAAGCCGTCGATGTGGCGGCGGAGCAGGTCGGCGGCCTCCGCGCCGTTGCCGGCACGGACCTGGGCCAGGACAGCCGCGTGTTCGGCGGCCTCCTCCTCCCAGGAGGCTTCGCGGGCCCACGACGAGGCGGAGACCAGCGCGGTCTGGTCCCGGAGCGCGTCGAGGGTGCTCGTCAGCAGCGGGTTGCCGCACCCGGCGTAGAGGCCGCGGTGGAAGTCGCGGTTGGCCGTGCTGCGGGTGGACGCGTCCTCGGCCAGAGCGGCTCGCCTCAGTGCCTCCTCCGCCGCGGCGAAGTCGCTGCCTGCTGCCACGCTGCGCTTCAGTGCTTCCGGTTCGAGCAGCAGCCGCATGTCGTAGATCGCGAGGGCGTCCTGCTCGGTCAGCTCACGGACCGTCGTGCCGGTGTACGGGCGGATGACGACCAACCCCGAGCTCTCCAGGGTCTTGAGCGCCTCCCGCACCGGCGTCTTCGACACGCCGTACTGCCCGGCCAGGTCGTTCTCGACCAGTGCGGCGCCGGGCTTGAACTGCCCGTTGAGGATGCCCGCCTTGATGGCCTCGAGCACGTGCGCCGTCCGCGAGGGCAACGAACCGGGGCTGAGGGTGGTCACTGCGCAACACTCCATCGCGTATCATACGTCATATATGATGTGCGACTATAAGTCGTCGGAAGCCTCAGTGCAATGCACCCGCTGAGGAGCGGCGCGGTCAGGCGCGCAGTGCTGGGCCGATCCACCGGCGGACGAGGGCCCGCAGCTCGTCGTCGGTGAGTGGTGGGGTCGAGGGGTACTGCAGGAACGACATGAACAGTCGCATGAGGATCTCGGCGAGTCCTTCCAGGTCGGCGTCGGTTCTGACGCCGACGGCGGACCAGTCGACCGGCAGGTTGCCGAGGATCCGGGCGCCGAGGGAGAAGGACAGGGGAGAGGTGACTCCCGCGGTGAAGGAGTCGGTTTCGCCGGCCTGGAGGAGAAGGCCCAGGTAGGGCTCCTCGGGGACGGCGCGAACGGCGAACACCACGGACTCCACGGCGGCTTCCTCCGCGCTGCCGAACGTGGCCAGGTGGTTCTCCATCCGCTCGGCGAACTCCTCGGCCCCGGCCACGGCGACCGCGGTCAGGATGTCCGCCAGGCTCGGGAAGTAGCGGTAGACGGTCTGCCTGGTCACCCCGGCCTCGGTGGCGATGTCGGAGAGGCTGGTCTTGGCGAGCCCGAGCCGGTCGATGCACGCCGTCGCCGCCTCGACGATCCGGCGGCGCGCCTCGTTCTCGGTGCCGGGCGGGTTGCCCTGCCATCCGTGGTAACCCATGTGGTTAGTCTTCCCGAACGCGGCACGTCAGACGGTCGCAGGGGCCGTTCGACGCCGGTAGAGCGCGGCGAGCGACAGGCCGGCACCGACAAAGCACGCGAGTGCGTAGGGCCCGCTGCCGATCGGGGTGCCGTCGCTGGTGACACCGTCGTCGGCGGCGAGGTACGCCGGCAGTGCGCTGAGCCAGATGACCGCCATCCCACCCAGGTAGACGGCCGGGTAGAACCGTACGAAGGCCGACAAGGGCTCGCGGTCCGTGGCACGCGACAGGAGGATCCAGAGGCCCGCGACCCAGAGCAGGCCCAGCTCGACGCCGAGGACCCAGGCCTGCGCCGTGGGGTTCCCCTTGAAGAAGCTGGAGGGGATGCCGGCGATCGCCATGCTCGGTGGCGTCAGCACTCCGGCCACCAGGATGCTCGGCACGAGCGACCACCGTCTGGTCAGGCGTACGACCAGGTAGGTCATGGCGCCCATCGAAATCGAGGCGAACAACAGCATGCTGTTCATCGGCACCGACGCCATCGCGGGGTGGTTGACGATGTCGTTGTCCATGTTCCAGGCCCACCACTTCAGCTGGGGTCCTATGTGGTCGAAGACCTCGTAGAACACCTGGCAGGTGAAGGCGACGGCCACCGACCCGATCGCCGCGCCGCGGCGGGCGAAGATCCCGAGCGACCGCACCAGCTCGTAGGCGAGCTGGCTGAACGCCGGGTAGAACGCCACGATGTAGAGCGGCAACCGGTCCCACATGAACTGCACGGTGAACTGGTTGTGGGCGAAGATGAACCCGTACAGCTCGTCGAGACCGAACCATTCCGGGAAGTACAGCGGCGGCTCGGTCACGAAGAGGTAGACCAGCGAAGCGAACCACAGCGCCAGGTTGGTCGGATCCCCCGCGCGGTAGCGGCGGATCGCGTGTACCAGCGCGAAGACCGCGCCGCCGATGATGATCAGTTCGAGCAGCGGCATCGTCCAGTTGGCCAGCTCCCACGGGAAGCGGAACGAGACAACGGGGGAGACGTCGTGGCAGTCGAAGCCGAGGTCGCGGGTGACAGCCTCCGCGCCGGACCCGCAGTCCACATTCATCGGACGGCCGCCGTCGCCGGTGAGTAGTCCGTTGCCGGCGGTTCGGCACGAGGGTCGAACCCGAAGGGAACCCGGTGCCGACCCAACGTGGCACGGATGCCGTGGCGCACGAGCCGTGCGAGCACACCGGGGTTGCCCAGCATGTCGCCCAGCGACTCGTCGAGGTTGAACACCTTGGCGAAGTGCTCGTCGATCACCGGGTCCTCGCGGGCGGCGCCGACGATGAAGCTGAACGCGGGATCGGACACGGCCGCGAGGATCCGGCGGCGCCACTCGGCCGGCTTCTCGGTGCCCACCGCACACGCGTAGGCCTGGTCCCGTGCCATCGCCAGGCGCCACGGCACGCCGAGTAGTTTGCGTTGTGCCGTAAGGAATCGGGCGGAGAACGCCGCGTCGAGGTGCGCGGCGCGGGAGAGGTGCTCGCGCAGCAGCAGCGCCGAGCTCGACGCGGAACTGATGCCCTGGGCGTAGAACGGGTTGAACGCGCAGATCGAGTCGCCGACGAAGACCAGGCCCTTGGGCGGCGTCGCCCACCGGTCGTAGCGCCGCCACGTGTTGCCGGTCGACCGTGTCAGGTGGACCTCCGAGGTGGGGGTGCACCGCTCCATCGCGGCCGCGAACAGCGGTGTCCGCACCCGGCGGGCCGACTCGACGAACGTGTCGTCGGTGCGCGGCATGTCCAGCCCCCACGAGCCCATGCAGGCGATGACCCGGTTGCCCTCGATCGGGAAGAAGTTCACCAGGAACTCGTGCTCGGCGGGATGCTCGCCCTTGTCCCGCGTCGGCATGACCACGATGTGCTGCCACCACCAGGACGGCGGTCGCTCCGAGGGCAGCTCGTACCAGCGTGAGGTGTAGGTGACCTTGGCGTCCAGGGTCTGCACTTCCAGCTCGGGCCAGCCCGCCGCCATCAGCCAGCTACCGACCGACGAGCCACGCCCCATCGCGTCCACCACGAAGTCGGCGTCGAGATGCTCGTCGCCGGCGAGGTCGACCCCGGTCACCTCACCGGCGCGCGTGGTCAGGCCGGTCACCGTGACACGCTCGCGAATGGTCACGTTGGCCAGCTCGCGGACCTTGTCGCGCAGCACCCGCTCGATGAGCACGCGCGAGCTGTAGATCATCGTCATCGTGCTGCGCTTGCGTGCCGACCAGCCCTCCCCGTCGAGGTAGGCCGCGTCCATCGACGGCATCAGGTGCAACCCGCCCGCGGCGACGAGATCGTCCTCGAAACCGGGGAACAGCGCCCCGATCGCGCGCCGGCCCGAGTTCAACAGGAAATGGGGGTGCTTGCTCTGCGGCACGCCACGCCGGTGCTCGGCCTCCTCCGGGAGCTCGTCACGTTCCAGCACCAACACCTGGCTGAAGTACGGGGCGAGCGCCCCGGCCGCGCAGAGACCAGCGGCACTCCCACCAAGGACGACGGCAGTCCTGCCCAGCTTCATCGCCGACCAACTCCCTCGTCATTCATACAAATTGATCGCAAATGTATGAATGACGTGGGTCAGGTGTCAAGGGACGGTGATGGCACCGATCGGTTCGATCAGCGTTCGTCCTCGTCCCCGGCATGTGCCACAGAGACCGGAACCGAGCGCTCCTCCGCTCGCCGCCACCACGTCGACGACCTCGTGATCATCGGGGCACGGCAGCATCGAATGATCGAGGGTGGCTCGTCCTGCTGCGCTACCCCACAGTCGGGCGCGTCACTTCGGACGTATGAGGCGAACTCCCGCGAGTTCGATCCGCTCGAGGTCAAAATCGGCTGGCCAGGTGGTAGTGGCGTCAGCCACCGCGCCTTCCAGTCGTGCTCCGTCCAACTCGGCGTCACTGAGGTCCGCGCCGCGGAGGTCTGCCTTTCGGAGATCAGCGCCTCGTAGGTTCGCGCCGCTCAGATAAGCTCCGATCAAGCTGGCTTCGACGAAGCTGGTTTGTTGGAGGCGGCACCTGCGCAAGTCGGCTGACTTCAGGTCACTGTGGTCGAATATTGTTCCCTCCAGCCAGGAGCGTGCCAGATTGGCGTAGCGGAACTGCGTGTTGACCAACTGGCGACCTCGGTACAGCTGCATTCCGCGGAGGTCGACCCGGGACAGGTAGAGCCTCGTTTCGGTCGGTGACTCCCCCCGGGTAACCGGCGCGGGTAATCGTCGAGCCAGGACGCCGACAGCGGCTTGAACATCTGGGGCAAGGATTTGTAGCCATGCGCGTTCCTCGACGGTAGCTGTGGGGTGTTCTGGTCCGTTGGGTGCACCGACGTGCCATGCAGCGTGGTTGCGCACAAACGCCGCCAGCATGAACTGGATCGTGTGGCGGTCTGTCGGAGAGTTTCGGGAGATGCGCTCCAACGCGTAGATGGCGCCGAGGCGGATGTCGACGTTCTCGCTGCCGATCTGCTCGATGGCGCGGGTGAACCGCTCGGTGATCTGACCTTCGCGGTTGACCTGCACCTGGCGCCATGTGGCGACGGCACCGGCGATGACCAGTAGGCCGGCAACGGCCTGCAGAATGGTGGAGCGTGCGTTGTTCTGGAGCTGCCCTTGAGCCTGTTGCAGCTGGATGCGGGTTTCTGTGCTGGGTACTGCGTGCAGTTCAGCATCCGTCAGGTGCGGATACAGCAGTTGGGGAACGAACGCCAGGCCTCCGAGGACCGCGACCAGAAAACAGGTGAGGCCGACGACGAGGGACCAGAAGACTCTCCGTGTCACGAGGCGAATCCTGCTACACCCGCGCGAGACCGGGGCCGGCCCGTCAGAGGGCGTCGAAGACCGCTTTGAGTTCGGCGCTGGAGGACAGTTGGGGGACCCGGGTTTGCACGGCGGCGCCGAGGCCGGCCATGCGCACGACACCGTCGACGAACTGGTCCAGGTCCGCCGGCCACGGCAGGTGCGGCTGGGCGATGATCAGCGAGACGGCGCCGTGTACGGCCGACCACAGCTGGAGGGCGAGTGTTCTGGGGTCGCCGTGCAACAGGCCAGTGTGGACAGACGCTGAGATCGCCTCGGTCATGAGGCGGAAGCAGGACGCGGCGGCCTTGTTCTCGTGGATGGCGGGGCGCATCAGCAGTACCCGGTACTGCACGGGATGGTCGATGCCGAACCTCGCGTAGGCGCGGGCGAACCGGCCGATCGACTGGAAGGGGTCGTCGCCGCGAGCCTCGTGGAACAGGGACTCCAGCTCGCCCCACACCCGGATGCACACCGCCTCGAGCAGCGCCTCCCGGTCGGCGAAGTGCAGGTACACCGACGGTGTCGAGACGCCCGCCGCCGCGGCTACCGCACGCAGCGTCAGCGCGTCGTCGCTGCCGCCCTCGACCAGCAGCCGTTCGGCGGCGTCGAGGAGCTCCTCCCGCAACCGTCCACCCTCGCCCCGTCGTGCCCTCGTCCGTCGTGCCTGCACGAGATCACCTTGACACCGTTAACTTGACAATGTCAACCTGACCGCATGCAGACCTTCGCCGAAGCCACGGCGGTGCTTCCCCGCGGCGACGCGTTCGAGGCGGACCTCGACCCGCAGTGGGCCGTGGGAGACAAGCTCCACGGCGGCTACCTGATGGCGGTTCTCGGCCGGGCCGTCGCGGCCGCGTCCGACCATCCGCACCTCAACGCGATCAGCGCCGTGTTCCTGCGGCCGCCCGTGCCGGGGAAGGCAACGGTGTCGGTGGAACTCCTGCGCAACGGCCGTCGCTTCGACCAGTTCCGCGCCCGTCTGGCCCAGGACGGCGACGTCTGCGCGGAAGCGCTGATCACCCAGGGCGGCCTCGAGGAGGTCGACCCGTGGTGGACCAACGCGACCCCGCCGCCCCTGCCCGACGAGGCCGACTGCTTCCTGTTGCCGTCGACCCCGCCCGGCTCCGATTTCTCCGTCCCCCTTCTCGACGTCGTCGAGCACCGCCTCGATCCGGCCGCCATGGGCTTCGCGGTCGGCAAGCCGGCGACCGACGGCCGCGTCGGCGGCTGGCTCCGCCTGGTCGACGGCTCCGACTGGGATCCGCTGAGCGTGCTGGTCGCCCTCGACATGGTCCCGCCCGTTTCCCTCGTCCTGGGTGTACCGGGCTGGGCCCCGACGATCACGCTCACCGCCTACCTGCGCCGCGTTCCCGCGCCCGGGCCGCTGCGCGTCACCATGCACGCCACCGACATCACCGCGGGCCGCATGGACGAGACCGCACAGGTCTGGGACGCCAAGGGAAACCTCGTCGCCCAGGCCACCCAGCTGGCGGCGATCCGTACCTAGCGGGCAACCCGAACCGCCGGTCATTCCGTCCTCGAAACGCCATCCCCGTTTTCGGAGGACAAGACAATGAAGCTCCGGCGATCGACCGCCACGCTCGTCGCGGTGACAACGCTGACGCTGTCCGCGTGCGTACAAGATCAGGACGGGGCAGCGCCTGCCGAACCGCCGGCCGGTACCAGTTCCACCAACGCCGATCCCGGCGTGGCCCACGACCTCTACGCGCACTGCGGCCCCAACTACGCGACCTTCGACGGCCGGACGTGGAAACTGGAACGTCCAGTGGCGGACCCGCCTGGTGAGCCCTTCTCCCGAGGTAGCGTCAACTCCCTGCGTGGCACCATGCGACTCACCGCCGATGACCGGCTCCGGTTCACCGTGGACGCGGCCAGCCCGGTGATCCCGAACGCGGTCCTGACCTACCGGCCGACCACGGAGTCGCCGCCACCGTGCGTCTAGCGTGGGCGCACGGCGTAGGTCAGGTGCGTCACCCGCGACGAGGACTCCGAACGGACCGGCTCCAGCGCGACCCTGGACGCGTCCACGCCGTCGAACAGGCGGATTCCGGAGCCGAACAGCACGGGTGAGAGAGCGATCGAGAACTCGTCGACCAGGCCGGCGTTCAGGTGCTCCAGGATCGTCGCGCCGCCGCCGGCGATGCGGACGTCGCGGTCGCCGGCGGCCTCGCGCGCCTGGTCGAGGGCGTGTTCGATGCCGTCGTTGACGAAGTGGAACGTGGTGCCGCCCGGCCGCTCCCACGGGTCACGCTTCTCGTGTGTCACGACGAGGACCGGGGTGTGGAAGGGCGCCTCCTCCGGCCACATCTTCTCGCCCGCGTCGAACATCCGCTTGCCCATCACGCTCGCACCGGTGCGTTCGAACGTCTCCCGCACGATGTCGTTGTCGCGCCCTTCCTCGCCGCCCTCGCCGAGCTTCAGATTCTCCCGGAAGAAGCGCTGCGGGAAGATCCACTGCTGCAGTTCCATCCACTGGCGCCCCATCAGTTCCTCGGGGGACTCGGGCGCGATGAAGCCGTCCAGCGACATCGACACGCTGAAGAACACCTTCCCGGCCATCAGCCCTCTACCTCCTTCCGCGCGAGGTCGGTGACGTAGGCCGCCAGGCTGTTCAGGGTCTGCTGGCCTCCCTCGATCGCGTGGTACTTCTCGACCGCCTCGTCACGCAGTTCCTTGGTGGGGAACACCGTGCGCATCACGATCCGGGTCGCCGCACCGTCCGGCGCGAAAGTCAGCACCGACTCGAACGCGTTCGGGTCGTCGCGCGACTCACCGTGCAGCAGCGCGATCCGCTCCGGCGGGGCGATCTCGGTCCAGGAGATCCACTCGGTGTAGTCCGTCCCGTCCGGCCCGTGCATCACGAAGTCCCACTCCCCGCCGACGCGGAACTCGAAGGACCGCGTGGTGGTGGTGAAGCCCTCCGGTCCCCACCACCGTGACAGGTGCCCCACCTCGGTGAACGCCTCGAAGACCAGCTCCCGGGGGGCACCGATGACGCGGGAGATGACGATCTCGCGGTCGGCGGTCGAGCTCATCGCTGCT
>NZ_DASUVO010000024.1:0-32358 GCF_036378875.1 Actinophytocola sp. | reverse complement strand
ACCACCTCGACACCGTCGCCGCCGAACTCAACGGCCGCCCACGCAAAACGCTCGGCTGGGACACCCCAGCCGAGCGCCTCGCTAAACTCCTGACCGAAGCCAGTTAACCACTTGTGTTGCGACGACCCCTGGAATCCGCCCCGGTGACGGGGGCCCTTCACTGTTCTCAGAACGGGGTGAGCGTGACCGTCAACCTGGTCGGCGCGGGGTCGGAGATGTACGGGGCGTGCTCGCACACGTCGTCGAAGGCGAAGCCGTATGCCTTGCCGTCCACGGTGTTCTCGTGCATGACCCGGGCGTAGTGGTTGGTGACCGACCGCCGGTAGTAGGTGCTCGCGCCGGCCACCGGCTGCGCGCCGGTGTTCGTCAGGACGCCTCGGTTGAAGCCCGCGCCGAGGGCCGCCGCGACCGGGCCCGTCACGCCGTCGTTCGGGGCGGCCAGTGTGCCGTCGCAGAACAGGACGTCCCGGGTGGACGGTTTGGTGAACGGCCGCACCCCGCCGTCGAACACGAACTGCTCGCCCTGCACGGAACCGCGGAAGGTGCGGGCACCGGCGGTCACCGTCATCGTGCGCGTCCGGTAGTGGTTCCACACCTCGTCGATCCACGCCGCGAGGTAGTTCGACGCGAACAGGCCGGCGTCGAGTCCGTGGCCGGGGGAGACGACCCGCAGGTCGCCGAGCACCAGGTTCGCGAACGCCGGCTGAGCCCGGAGCGCGGCGAACACCGCCGCCCGGCCGCCGTCCCGCAGGCGGCCCGCGGACTGCTGGGACGCGCCGGTCAGCGACAGTGCCAGCGGCACCGACAGCTGGTCGACCGTCGTGGTGTTGCAATGCATGCCGGCGCCGTCGTAGGTGAACTCCATGAAGTCGTGCAGCACCGGGTAGTTGGGGTCGGTGCTCACCCAGCCGGCCGGGTAGGCGAGCGCGTTGCCGGGGTTCGCGCGGAACTTCAGCTTCTGCCCGAGCGCCACGTACACCCGCCCGGACATGCCCTGCGGCAGCGAGAGCGTGCGGGTGCCGTCCACCTGGATCGCGTAGTCCGTGTAGCCGTCCGGGCCGTTGTCGGCGGTCGACACCGGCACGAGCGTGCCGTTCGCGGACAGCCGGCACTGCTGGCCGGTCGCGTGGCTGACCCCGACCACGTACATCCACAGCGGTCCGCGGCCGGACTGGTTCGTGATCACCAGGGATACGGTCGCCGCGGCGGCCAGCCGGGACGAGAGGGGCAGAGCTGCGGTCGCCGCGGCGAGTCCGCCGAGGAACGAGCGACGAGAGAGCATGCGTGACTTCCTTCCGTACGTGCCCACGAGGGGCACCTGGAGGCCACGCGGAATCAGTCCCGAAACAGAATTATCGGTCAGTTTGTTTCTGGCCGCAACAATCCTGGTCAAATGACAGGGGCACTGTGTGACGATCTCCCGGCACCAGGTAACCTGTTGCATCGACCGTGCTGACGCGGTCCTTGGGTCGACAGCGAGGATGAAATGGTTCTAGCCCTGCAGATTGGTCTCATCGTCACCAGCCTGCTGCTTATCCTTCTGGTCCTGCTCCACCGCGGCCGTGGTGGCGGTCTGTCATCGCTGTTCGGTGGCGGTATGCAGTCGAGTCTCTCCGGCTCGAGTGTCGCGGAGAAGAACCTGGACCGCGCGACGCTGTTCATCGGTTCGATCTGGCTCATCTGCGTCATCGGGCTCGGCCTGCTCATCAAGGTCGCCTGAAGTCCCGTCCGCTCCGGGAACGGGACGTTTCTCGTTTTGAACCACCTTGTGGGGGTGTAAGAGTCGATGGCTGGTGGTAGTGCGATTCGAGGTACTCGAGTCGGCGCTGGGCCAATGGGCGAGTCGGAGCGTGGCGAGTCAGCGCCGCGCCGGCGAGTCTCCTACTGGTGCGCCAACGGGCACGAGTCGCGGCCGTTCTTCGCGCTCGACGCCGAGGAGCCGGAGTCGTGGGACTGCCCACGCTGCGGTCTGCCCGGCGGTCGGGACTCGCAGGAACCGCCGAAGGCCCCGCGCAACGAGCCGTACAAGACGCATCTCGCGTACGTGAAGGAGCGCCGCTCGGACGCGGACGGCGAGGCCATCCTCGCCGAAGCCCTCGCCAAGCTCCGTAAGCAGCGGGAAGGCCTCTAGAACTTCACACGAAGGCCGTCGTATGGACACCCACGTAGTCCATACGACGGCCTTCGCTGTGTGTCAGCCAGCCAGTGGATAGGTGGCTGACACCCGGAAGCCGCCCTCCGATGTCGGGCCGGCCGAGAACGTGCCGCCGAGCAACCCCGCACGTTCTTCCAGGCCGATCAGCCCGTGGCCCCCGGACGGCAGCGCCGGCTTCCGAGTCTCCGCGCGCCCGTTGCGTACCTCCACGACCAGCGTGTCCTTCTGGGCGAGGACACGCACCGAGGCCCGTGCGCCGGACGCGTGCTTGCGGACGTTCGTGAGCGCCTCCTGTACCGTCCGGTACACCGCGTGCGACACGGGCCGCGGTAGGCGCGACGGCTCCGCCTCCAACTCCAGCGCCACCGGCACCGCGTCGTCGCGGAAGTTCCGCACCAGGTCGTCCAGCTCGTCGAGGCCCGGCTGCGTGTTTTCGGTCGCGTCGCCGGACCGCAGCACGCCGACCAGGCTCCGCAGCTCCTCGAGGGTGCGGGTGGACAGCTCGCGGATGGTGCGGGCGGACTCGGCGGTGTCCCCGGTCGTCGACACCTGCAGCGCGCCGGCCTGCATGGCGATGAGCGTGACCTGGTGGCTGACCACGTCGTGCATCTCGCGTGCCAGCTCGGCCCGTTCCGCCGCCCGGATCGTCTCCGCCAGCAGCTTCCGCTCCCGCTCCCGGCTCGACGCCAGCTCACGGATGCGTGCGGACAGCTCCTGCCGCGCCGAGATGAGCAGGCCGATGGCCACGGGCATGCCCGCGATGATCACGGCCCAGATGACGTTGAGCGCGTGCTCCTGCCAGCTCAACCCGAAGAACTCGGACAACGGCCAGCGGACGTAGCCACACAGGAACACGAGGATGCAGCCGACGACCGTCCGCCACGACATGAGGCGGTGCTTCTTCGCGAGCGACCCGAGCGCGATCATCGCGGCGAGCTGCGACCATCCGGTCATGAACCCCGGCACCGTCACCAGCACGGCCAGGAACGGCACGTGGCGCCGCATCACCACGGCGGCGACCGCGACGGCCGACAACCAGATCGAGTAGGTCGGCGCGTCCTCCGGGATGACGAGCCACACGTCGAGCACGGCCAGCAGCAACGCGGCGACGTCGCCCGCGATGCCGCGGGCACGTGGACTCGTACGGAACACAGCAAGTACACGTGCCGCGAGCCGGGGTGGGCGCGGGAGGATGCGGAGTTCGTCGACACCGATCGACGGCGCGAGGGTGGGCGCGACCACGACGGATCCTCCATGCTCGACGGGGGCCTGGGTGCGGGGCGGCCAGGTTTCGTGGCCGCCGGCACGTTGTCGCGGCAGCTCAGCACTGGTGAGCGCCGCATGGTTTCGCCGCAGTGTTGACATTCGGTCGGCCTCCCACCGGAGTTGTGCTCCGCACAAATGAAGACATAGGCATCGTCGGTACGGGACGAAATGTTTCAGATCAATGTGCTGGAGCAAATCACCAGTTGCCGTACGTACGGCCCCGAGATCCATTTCCTTACGCGAAGCCCGTAACACCTTTGCGTTGATCTTCGGTTAATGATCGGCGCGTCGGAGCACGCGACCACCGGGCGAGGGGGCAAGGTGGTCGCGCATCACTTCGGGTGGCCCGGCGCCGCGTTGTCGAACCGGAAGAGGGGAAGGTGCGGGATGACGATGAACGGGGTCCGACGCGAGCCGGGGCAGCTCGCCGCCATGCTGGTCGCGGCGCTGTTCCTGGTGGCCGGTGTGCTGGACCTCGGGCCTGGGCTGCTGGACAACCTCGTGCACCTCGGGTTCGGTCTCGCCGGCCTCGCCCTCAGCCACGGCAGGCGGAGCGCGCACGCCTACCTCATCGGCGGCGGCGTCACCTACGTTCTGCTGTGGCAGTTCGGCACCTTCGCCGACCCGAGCATCGTGCCGTTCCACACCGACGACGTGGCCGTGCACGTGGCGCTGGTGGTGAGCATGATCGGCTTCGCGCTGCTCACCGGCGGTCGCACGTCGGCGGCGCCGGCCATGCCGGTCGAACTGGAGTACCACGTGGCGGCACCCGCCCGGTACGTCCGGCTCCGCGCGGTCCCCAGCCGTCCGCCGGGCCGCGCCGACCGCCGCACACCGCCGCGCACGACGGACGTACCCAAGCCGCTCCCCGTGCTTGCCTGCCGCAACTAACCGCTGAGCGAGATCATGGCCTCCGACAGCGTCGCGTAGTTCTCGATGCCGTCGATGTTGTCGGTCGCCTTCAGGACTCGCGCCACGGTGAGGCTCGCGATCACGACCGCCAGGCGTTGGCCGGCCCGCCGTGCCTTCTCGGTGGCGTCCAGGAGCGCTCGGACGCCGGCCGCCGCGCAGTACGTCACGCAGGTGAGGTCCACGACGACGGCCGGCACACGGCGGTCGCGAAGATCATCGAGTACGCCGGCGAGAGTGGGCACCGTCAGGAGGTCGACCTCGCCGAACAGGCGGCACACGTGCAGTTCGGGGTTGTGCTTCACGACCTTGACCTGCAGCCGCCGATCGATGATCCGCTGCACGTCCGGCGACTGGGAACGCGCGGGGGAACGACGCTCTGGGTCTTTCCCCATGACGTCTCTCCCGCGCTTCGCGTCGGCTGTCGGTAGTCCGTTCATCGTAGTCCCGACGGTCGGGGAAAGGCCGGTGGGGCCGCGCCGCCCCACCGGCCTCCGGGGTGCCGGCAATTGCCGCCCACGCGGAACGTGTGGAGCGGGCATCGGGTCCGTTCACGTGGCCAGGTGCAGCCGGGCACGCAGGTCGCTGGCCGTCAGGTCGACGGCATAGACCGGCGTGCCCGGCTGGTGTTTGCGGCCGCCGCGGGCGAGGCCCCCCGCGTCGACCGCGTCGAAGCCGATCTCCTCGGCCAGCGCCATCGCGGTCTTCTTGGCCCGAGGGTGGTCACCCGAGACGGGGATCGCGAGCCGACCGGCGTAGCGGTCCCGGTGCGCGTGGTCTCGCAGGTGCTCCCAGCGGATGGCGTTGAACGCCTTCACCACCAGCGCGCCGGTGAGGTGCGTCTGCACCAGCTCGCTCGAGGTGGTGAGGTCCTCGTCGAGGTCGAGGACGTGCCCGTCGACCTCGGGGTCGTAGTTCGTGGTGTCGATGACCGGCTTGCCGACCAGCTCGGCCACCGGCAGCTCCCGGTGGCGGCTGAACGGCGTGGCGACCACGACCACGTCGGCGAAGGCGGCCACCGCCCGGACCGTCTTCTCGACGAGCAGGCCGGTGAGCGACACGTCGTGGCCGACGAGGGCCAGGTGCCTGCTCAACGTGGTGCCGACCTGTCCAGCACCGATGATGCCGATGCGCATGATCAGTCAGGAACCGCCACCGCGACCACGAGCGGCCGGTGCTTGACGTTCATCGGGATGACGACCGGCCGGTACCGGCGCGGCCGTGGTCGTGCGTACCGCGTGGCGAGGATCGTCGCCGCCACCTCCTCGGGGTCGGCGTAGCGCCGGGGCGGCAGGCGGTGCAGTTTCGCCATCGTCACCGAATCCGCGCCGTACACCGTCGCCTGCGCGATGAGCTGCCATCGGTACGCGGGGAACGGCAGGTCGTCGAACACCTGTCGCACTACTGTCTCGTTGTCCGCTTCTTCCGAAGTCACCCGTGCAGCCTGTCCCTGTCAGTTGCCGGAGACATCGGTCAACTGACGTACCTCAAAGTCGGGAGGCGGCCGCCCGGTCGAGAATCCACAGCGTGTGGCGTTTGCCGCGCGCACCGGCCGCCGGGACGTCCTCTTCGCTGGCCCCGGCAAGTGCCGACGCGACGGGTTCGGCCTTGGCCTCACCGGTGGTCATGAGCCAGACCTCGGACGCCTGACGGATCGTGGGGAGTGTAAGGGAGACCCGCGTGGGCGGCGGTTTCGGGCAGTCCCGGACCGCCACGACCGCGCGTGCGGTCTCGTAGACGGCGGGGGAGTGCGGGAAGATCGACGCCGTGTGGCCCTCCTCGCCGACACCGAGCAGGCACACGTCGAACGAGGGCACGTCCTTCAGCAGCACCGCGTACGCCTCGGCGGCGGCGTCCGGGTCGTCGCCGAACTCGCCGTCGGACGGCGCCATCGGGTGGACCCGGGCCGGGGACACCGGCACGTGGTCGAGCAGGGCCTCCCGCGCCTGGGTCTCGTTGCGTTCCGGGTCGCCGGCGGGCAGGAACCGCTCGTCACCCCAGTAGATGTCCAGGCTCGACCAGTCCAGCGTGGCGGACCGCAGCGCGGCGAGGACCGCGATGCCGGTGCGGCCGCCCGTCAGCACGACCGAGGCCGTGCCACGGGCTGCCTGCGCGGCCGCCAACGCCGCGACCAACCGGTCCGCGGTGGCCGAGGCCAGCTCGTCCGCGGTCTCGTAGACGAGCTGGCTCACGAGGCCGCCACGGCCTTCGCCTTCTCGTCGGTCTTCTTGGCGGCGGGCTTGCGGCTCGCCGCCGCGCCCCGGCCGCGGTCGACCTTGTTCAGTGCCCGCAGCGCCTGCTCGTAGATCTCGTCCGGGTCCAGGCGGCGCAGCTCCTCGGCGATGCAGTCGCGGACCGCGCGGCGCCCGAGCGCCACCCGGCGCTCCGGCTGGCCCGGCTGCGACAGCGAACCGACCGCACCGTCCGGGCGGTGGATCTCGATGTTGCCGGTCTTGCGCTCCAGCACGACCGACACGATGCCGGGGCCCTCCTTGGCCTTCACCCGCTTCACCGGCAGCCGCAGCCGCGCGGCCAGCCACGAGGCCAGCAGCTCGGCCGACGGGGACTCGGCCTCACCGGACACGGTCGCGGCCGTCACCTTCTCGTACGGCGGCAGGTCCAGCGCGGCGGACAGCAGCGCCCGCCAGAGCGTGAGCCTGGTCCACGACAGGTCGGTGTCGCCGGGCTCGTAGCCCTTCGCCCGGGCCTCCAGGGCCTTCGTGGGGTTGCGTTCCGCGGCCGTGTCGGTGATGCGGCGGGTCGCGAGCCGGCCGATCGGGTCCTTGGCCGGCGAGACGGGCGCCTCGAACGGCCACCACGCCACGATCGGCGCGTCCGGCAACAGCAGCGGGATCACGCACGACGCGCCCTCGGTGGCGAGCGGGCCGTACAGCCGCAGCACGATCACCTCGCTGGCGCCGGCGTCACCGCCGACGCGGATCTGCGCGTCCAGCCGGGGAGAGGCCTTCTTCGCGCCCCGCGCCACGACGATCACGCGGCACGGGTGCTCCCGGCTCGCGTGGTTGGCGGCGTCGATGACGTCCTCGGTCTTCTCACTGTCGTCGGTGACGATCACCAACGTCAGCACCCGGCCGATGGTGTTGGCGCCACCCTGTTCCCGCAGATGGACCAGCTTGCTGTTCACCTGCGACGTCGTCGTGGCCGGCAGGTCGATGATCATTTAAGGACGCCTCCAGTGACGGCCGGTGCGGGCGAGCATTCGCTCCGCGGAGTCGGGACCCCACGTGCCGGCCGAGTACGGCTCCGGTTTCCCGTTCGCCTGCCAGGCCTTCAGGATCGGGTCGAGGATCTGCCAGGACAGCTCGACCTCGTCGTTCTTCGGGAACAGTGACGGCTCGCCGAGCAACACGTCCAGGATCAGCCGCTCGTAGGCCTCCGGCGAGGACTCGGTGAACGAGTGGCCGTAGCTGAAGTCCATGTTGACGTCCCGGACCTCCATCGTGGAGCTCGGGACCTTCGAGCCGAACCGCATCGTCACGCCCTCGTCCGGCTGGACGCGGAACACGATCGCGTTCTGGCCGAGCTCCTCGGTGGACGTGGCGTCGAACGGCAGGTGCGGCGCCCGCTTGAAGACCACCGCGATCTCGGTGACGCGGCGGCCGAGCCGCTTGCCGGTGCGCAGGTAGAACGGCACCCCGGCCCAGCGGCGGGTGTCCACGGCCAGCTCGATGGCGCCGAACGTCTCCGTGATCGAGTCCTTGGCGAAGCCGCCCTCCTGCAGCAGGCCGGGCACCTTCTGGCCGCCCTGCCAACCGCCGGTGTACTGGCCGCGCGCGGTGGTCTCGGAGAACGGGCCGACCGGCTTCGTGGCGGCCAGGATCTTCGCCTTCTCCGCCCGGACCGAGTTGGGGTCGAAGGAGACCGGCTCCTCCATGGCGGTCAGCGCGAGCAGCTGCAGCAGATGGTTCTGGATGACGTCACGGGTGGCGCCGATGCCGTCGTAGTAGCCGGCACGGCCACCGAGGCCGATGTCCTCGGCCATGGTGATCTGCACGTGGTCGACGTAGTTGCCGTTCCAGATCGGCTCGAACAGCTGGTTGGCGAACCGGAACGCCATGATGTTCTGCACGGTCTCCTTGCCGAGGTAGTGGTCGATGCGGAACACCGACTCCTCGGGGAAGACCTCGTTCACGATCTTGTTGAGCTGCTTGGCGCTCGTCAGGTCGTGGCCGAACGGCTTCTCGATGACCACCCGGCGCCACTCGTGGTTGACCGGCTTCGCGAGCCCCGTGCGGTTCAGCTGCTGGATCACCTTGGTGAACGCGGCAGGCGGGATCGACAGGTAGAACGCGTGGTTCCCGGCCGTGCCGCGGACCTCGTCGAGGTCCTTGATGCACGTCGCCAGGTTGTCGAACGCCTGGTCGTCGTCGAACGAGCCCTGCACGAACCGGCAGCCCTCGGCCAGGCGGTCCCAGACCTCCTGGCGGAACGGGGTCCGCGCGTGCTCCTTCACCGCCTCGTACACGACGTGCCCGAAGTCCTCGTCCGCCCAGTCGCGCCGCGCGAACCCGACCAGCGAGAAGCCAGGAGGCAGCAGCCCCCGGTTCGCCAGGTCGTAGATCGCCGGCATGAGCTTCTTCCTGGACAGGTCACCGGTCACCCCGAAGATCACCAGGCCGCAGGGCCCGGCGATCGTGGGGAGCCGCTTGTCCCGCGAGTCGCGCAGCGGGTTCTGCCAGGTGGAGCGTGTCACAGTCCCGCCTCCCCGGAATTGATCCTGTTGGTCGCCTTGGGCAGCGAGCGCTCGGCCCGGCCACGTACTTGTGGCTGGCTTGCGTCACGTTCCCCTGAGGTGACGGTTCCGGAGGTCGACAGAAGGTGCCTCACTGAACGACCTCCTGAAGAGCCTTCACCAGGTGCGCCAGCCCGGCGGCCCGGTCAGTGAGATGCAGCCGCAGCACCGGGCGGCCGTGTTCGGTCAGCACCTGACCGTCACCGAGCGCCTGCGCGAGCTGCAGCGTGCCGAGCGTGTACGGCCGGTCCGGCACCGCCAGGTCCTCCTCGACCGCGCCGGTCACCTGGAGGAACATCCCGTTCTGGTGGCCGCCCTTGTGGTACTGCCCGGTCGAGTGCAGGAACCGGGGGCCCCAGCCGAACGTGGTCTGCTTGCCGGTGATGCGGGCGACCTCGGTGCGCAGCACGATCGCCGACGCGTCGGCCAGCCGGTCGAGGTAGGCCTGCACGGCGAGGTAGCCGAACTCCGGGGTTGCGGCGAAGAAGGCCGCCAGCACGTCGGTGAGCGTGTCGCCGGACACCCCGTCCGGTGCGTGCACCTCAACCGGGCCGTCCACAAAGGTCGGTGTGGCCGGCTCGGACCTCGGTGCGTCCAAAAGGGACCGGGCCGCCTTCTTCGCGGCCTCGACGTCCGGCTGGTCGAACGGGTTGATGCCGAGTACCCGGCCCACGAGCGCGGTCGTGAACTCCCACAACAGGAACAGCTCGCCGAGCGGGCCCGAAGTGGACAGTCCTTTTTCACCGGCCGGGCCGACCGCCACCGGGGTGGCGTCGTCCTTGGCGTCGGCGAAGCCGGGGCTCTCCGGGCTCTCCACGACGACCGGCAGCAGGCCGGTGCCCTCCTTGCCGGTTGACTCGGCGATCAGCTGCTCGACCCAGTCGCCGAAGCCCTTGATGCCAGAGCCGGTGTCGGCGAAGACGACCTTCTCCGCGCCCTGCGCGTGCGCCGCGCCGAGTGCGGCGGCCAGCTGGATCGCCGGGTTGTCCGGACTGTCGACGGACACCTTCGCAGCCGCCGCGGCGGCATCGTCGAGCAGTGCGCCGATGTCGGCCCCGGCGAGCCCGGCCGGCACCAACCCGAACGCGGTCAGCGCCGAGTAGCGGCCGCCGACGTGCGGGTCGGCCGGGAACACGCGCCGGTAGCCGGCCTCTTTCGAGGCCGCCTCCAGCGGTGAGCCCGGGTCGGTGACCACGACGATGCGGGACTTCGCGTCGATGCCCTCGTCAGCGAACGCCTTCTCGAAGATCCGGCGGTGGCTGTCGGTCTCGACGGTCGAACCGGACTTGGAGGACACCACCAGAACGGTCCTGGACAGGTCGCCCTCGAGCGCGTCGGCGACCTGTCCGGCGTCGGTGGTGTCGAGCACGACCAGCGGCACGCCCGCGGTGTTGGTGATCACCTCGGGCGCGAGGGACGAGCCGCCCATGCCAGCGAGGACGACCCGGTCCACCCCTTCGGTGTTCAGCTCCGACCGGAGTGCCTCGATCTCGCCGCGCAGTGGACGGGAGGTCTCGTGCAGCTTTGTCCACGCGAGGCGGATCGACGCCTCGGACTCCGCTTCCGCGCCCCACAGCGTGGCGTCGCCGGCCGCGAGCTTGCTGGCCGCCTGATCGGCCACCAGCTGCTCGACGATGGCCTCGGCTTCCGCCTTCTTTGCCTCGTCAGTCATGACGGCGCTCAGCTCTCTTTCGCGGCCTTCAGTTGGCCGTCAACGGACGAAAGCAGCTCTTCCCAGGACTTCTCGAACTTCTCGACGCCCTCGTCCTCGAGGGTGACGAAGACGTCCGGAATGTCGATACCCACGCGCTCCAGGGCGTCGAACACCTCCTGGGCTTCCCCCGCCTTGCCGGTCACCGTATCGCCTCGCAGCTGACTTTTCTCGGCAACCGCGTCGAGTGTCGCTTCCGGCATCGTGTTGACCGTGTTGGCGACGACCAGCTCGTCGACGTACAGCGTGGGGGAGTAGTCCGGGTTCTTCACACCCGTCGACGCCCACAGTGGACGCTGTGCGTTGGCGCCCGGCGCGGCCAGCGTCCGCCAGCGCTCGGTGGAGAAGGCCTCCTCGAACGCCGCGTACGCGAGGACCGCGTTGGCCACGGCTGCCTTGCCGCGCAAGGACTTCGCCGCGTCCGTGCCGATGGCCTCCAGCCGCTTGTCGACCTCGGTGTCCACACGGGACACGAAGAACGACGCGACCGAGTGCAGCTCCGCGACGTTGTGCCCGTTCGCCTGGGCCTGCTCGACACCGGCGATGAAGGCGTCCATCACCGCGCGGTACCGCTCGACCGAGAAGATCAGCGTCACGTTGACGCTCACGCCCTCGGCGAGCGTGCGGGTGATGGCCGGCAGGCCAGCCTCGGTCGCCGGGATCTTCACCAGCAGGTTGGGCCGGTCGACCGTCTTCCACAGGTCGAGCGCCTCGGCCACGGTCTTGTCGGTCTCGTGCGCGAGCCGGGGGTCGACCTCGATCGACACCCGGCCGTCCACGTGGCCGGACCGCTCGTACACGTCCCGGAACAGGTCGCAGGCGTTGCGGATGTCGGTGGTGGTGATCTCCTTGACGGCGGCCGAGAGCGAAGCGCCGCGCGCGGCGAGCTCACGGACCTGCTCGTCGTAGTCGGCCGCGTCGGACAGCGCCTTCGCGAAGATCGTCGGGTTGCTGGTCACCCCGACGACGTGCTTGTCGCGGACAAGCCCGGCCAGGTTGCCGGAGTTGAGCCGGTGGCGCGAGACGTCGTCGAGCCAGATGGAGACGCCGAGCTCGGAGAGCTGGGCGAGGTTGTCGGTCATCACGAAAGCCTCTCCGATTGCTGGATTGAGCGGCGAGCCGCGGAGACGACCGCGTCGGCCGTGAAGCCGAACTCCTTGAACAGCGTCTGGTAGTCGGCGGAAGCGCCGAAGTGCTCGATCGAGATGATCTCGCCGGCGTCACCGACGTAGCGGTACCAGGGCTGGGCGATGCCCGCCTCGACCGCGACGCGTGCCTTCACGCTCGGTGGGATCACGTGGTCACGGTACGACTGGTCCTGAGCGTCGAACCATTCCTGCGAGGGCATGGACACCACCCTCGTGGCAACCCCCTCGGACTCCAGGATGTTCCGTGCCTCGACGGCCAGCTGGAGCTCCGAGCCGGTGGCGATCAGCACCACCTGCGGAACCCCCGCCGAGCCGTCGGCCAGGATGTAGCCGCCCTTGGCGACGCCGTCGGCGGCCAGTTCCTTGGTGCCCTCGAGCGTCGGCAGGTTCTGCCTGGTCAGCGCCAGGCCGACCGGCGCGTCGTGCTGCTCGAGGATCGCGCGCCACGCGGCGGCCGTCTCGTTCGCGTCACCCGGGCGCAGGACGACGAGGCCCGGGATGGCACGCAGCGCGGCGAGGTGCTCGACCGGCTGGTGGGTGGGACCGTCCTCGCCGAGGCCGATCGAGTCGTGCGTCCACACGTAGGTCACCGGCAGCTTCTGCAGCGCGGCCAGGCGCACGGGCGGACGCATGTAGTCGGAGAACACGAGGAACGTCGCGCCGTACGGCCGGGTCGGGCCGTGCAGCACGATCCCGTTGAGGATCGAGCCCATCGCGTGCTCGCGGACTCCGAAGTGGAGGGTCCGGCCGTACGGCGTGGCGTCCCACGCCTGCGTCTTGGCACTCTCTGGGCCGAACGAGTCGGCGCCCTTCATCGTGGTGTTGTTGCTCTCCGCGAGGTCCGCGGAGCCGCCCCAGAGCTCGGGCAGCACGTCGGCCAGCGCGCTCAGCACCTCGCCGGAGGCCTTGCGGGTCGCGACGCCCTTCGGGTCCGGTTCCCAGGACGGCAGCTTGTTGGTCCAGCCGTCGGGCAGCCGGTAGGCGGAGGCGCGGTCGAGCAGCTCCTTGCGCTCCGGGTTGGCCTGCGCCCACGCGTCGAAGGACTTCTGCCACTCCTTGTGGGCGTCCTTGCCGCGGTCGGCGGCGAGCCTCGCGTGCTTGAGCACCTCGGTCTCGACCGCGAAGTGCTGGTCGGGGTCGAAGCCGAGGATCTTCTTGACCTCGGCCACCTCGTCGGCGCCGAGTGCGGCGCCGTGCGCCTTGCCGGTGTTCATCTTGTTGGGCGCCGGGTAGCCGATGACCGTGCGGAGGAGGATGAACGAGGGCCTGGTGGTCTCGGCCTTCGCCGCCTCGATCGCGTTCAGGATCCCGACGACGTCCTCGCCGCCCTCGACGACCTGCACGTGCCAGCCGTAGGCCTCGTAGCGCTTGGCGGTGTCCTCGGACAGCGCGATGTTGGTGTCGTCCTCGATGGAGATCTTGTTGTCGTCGTAGAAGACGACCAGGTTGCCGAGCTCCTGGCGGCCCGCGATCGACGAGGCCTCCGAGGTGACGCCCTCCTCGATGTCACCGTCGGAGGCGATCACGTAGATGTGGTGGTCGAACACGCTCTCGCCGGGTGCGGCGTCCGGGTCGAACAGGCCACGCTCGCGGCGGTTGGCCATCGCCATGCCGACGGCGGAGGCCAGACCCTGCCCCAGCGGGCCGGTCGTGATCTCCACACCCGCGGTGTGCCCGTGCTCCGGGTGACCGGGGGTCTTCGAGCCCCACGTGCGCAGTGCCTTGATGTCCTCGAGCTCCAGGCCGTAGCCGGAGAGGAACAGCTGCAGGTACAGCGTGAGGCTGGAGTGCCCGGCGGACAGGACGAACCGGTCACGACCGATCCAGTCCGGGTCACTCGGGTCGTGACGCATCACACGCTGGTACAGGGCGTAGGCGAGGGGCGCGAGGCTCATCGCGGTACCCGGGTGACCGTTGCCGACGTTCTGTACGGCCTCCGCGGCGAGGACCCGGATGGTGTCCACGGCGCGTTTGTCGAGGTCGGTCCAGTCGTCAGGCAGGTTCTGCGTGGTCAAACGGGCCAGTTCGTCGGCGCTCATGGACACGGACTCAAGCTCCCACCTAATTCGTGTTCTCGATCATGCTTTGCCGCACGACCGCGCTGGTCATCCTCGGGATGCCCGGACAATCCACAGCCTAACGAAACCACCCGACGCCAGCCGTCCATGGTCACGTGGCTACCATGCACTTCGTTACCCGAACAGCCGCCACTTACACCACATGGGAGCCACCGGTGAGCGCAGCGCTGGGGGCGACCACCGAAGCCCCGCGCCCAACCCGCAAGGACGTCGTACGGGCGTACGTCGCGCTGACGAAGCCGAGGATCATCGAGCTCCTGCTGGTCACGACGGTGCCCGCGATGATGCTGGCGCAGCGGGGCGTTCCGTCTCCGTGGTTGGTGTTCGCCACCCTCTTCGGCGGCACGATGGCCGCCGGCTCCGCCAACGCGCTCAACTGCGTCGTGGACGCCGACATCGACGCGGTGATGAAGCGCACTTCGTCGCGTCCCCTTCCGCGCCACCAGGTCCCCACGCGCAACGCGCTCGTGTTCGGTGTCACGCTGGGTGTGCTGTCGTTCGCGTGGCTGTGGCCCACCACCAACCTCCTGGCGGCGTTGTTGGCCGTCGCCGCCATCCTCTTCTACGTATTCGTCTACACGATGGTTCTGAAACGACGGACCGCGCAGAACATCGTGTGGGGCGGCGCCGCGGGCTGCATGCCGGTGGTCATCGGCTGGTCCGCCGTGACCGGCTCGGTCGAGTGGCCGGCGTTCGTGATGTTCGGCGTGATCTTCTTCTGGACCCCGCCCCACTTCTGGGCCCTGGCCATGAAGTTCCGCGACGACTACGCGCGGGCCGGCGTCCCGATGCTGCCTGTCGTGACCACCCCGGACCGGGTGGTGCGGCAGATCGTCACCTACTCGTGGGTCATGGTCCTGTGGACGCTGCTGCTGGTGCCGGCCACCGGCTGGGTCTACACGAGCTTCGCCGTCCTCGCGGGCGGCTGGTTCCTCATCGTCGCGCACCGGCTGTACGCGACCGTCAAGCGCGGCGAGCCGGGCAAGCCGATGAAGCTGTTCCACATGTCGAACACGTACCTGATGCTCGTGTTCGTCGCGCTGGCCGTCGACTCGGCCCTGAGCCTCCCGGTCATCGGCCTGCCGCTGCCCTGACTCTCCCCGTGCACAACCGGTTGACCTTGCCCTGCCACGTTCATTACCATTCGGTTATGAAACCGACAGGTGATGGAAGGTGACTGTCGCGCTCGATGCCACCTTCGCCGCGTTGGCCGACCCGACGCGGCGGGCGATTCTCGCGCGGCTGGGCAGAGGCGAGGCGTCGGTCAAGGAGTTGGCCGAACCGTTCGCCATGACCCAGCCCGCGATCTCCAAGCACCTGAAGGTGTTGGAGCGGGCGGGGCTCGTCGAGCGGGGGCGGGACGCGCAGCGCCGACCGTGCCGGCTGGTCGCCGGGCCGATGCGGGCCGCGAGCGAGTGGCTGGGCGCCTACCAGCGGTTCTGGGAGGAGAGCTACGACCGGCTCGACGACCTCCTCGCGGAGGAGTCGTGAGCAGGGACATCGTCATCACACGCGAGTTCGCCGCGTCGCGGTCGCGGGTGTTCGACGCGCACACGAAGCCGGAGTTGTTGAAACGCTGGTTCGGTCCGCACGGCTGGCGGCTCGTCGTCTGCGAGGTCGACTTGCGGCCTGGCGGTGCGTGGCGCATGGTCATGCACGGTCCTGCCGGTGAACGGATGAACCTGCACGGCACCTACCTCGAGATCGACCCGCCGAACCGGCTGGTCATGACCGAGACCAACGCCGACTGTCACGCCCGCGCCGCCCACGAGTCGATCATCACGATCGAGCTGACCGGCGCCACCCTCCTCACCCACACCGCGACCTTCCCGACCCCGGAGATCCGGGACGCCGTCGCGGAGGCCGGTATGGCCCGCGGCGTCGGCGAAGGATTCGACCGACTGGCCGAGACATTGGAGCAGACCATGGACTTCAAGATCGAGATGATTCCCGTGCCCGTCACCGACGTGGACCGGGCCAAGGACTTCTACGAGAACAAGCTGGGCTTTCCCCTCGACGTCGACCAAAGTGCCGGGGAGAACTTCCGGTTCGTGCAACTGACACCGCCCGGGTCCGGCTGCTCGATCGGCTTCGGGGTGAACGTCAGTCAGATGACGCCGGGCCAGCTCAAGGGCGTGCAGATCGTGGTCGAGGACATCGCCAAGGCGCGCGAGGAACTGGTCGGACGCGGGGTGGACGCGTCGCCGGTGTACCACTTCGGCGAGAGCGGCCAGACCGAGGGTCCGGGAGAGGGCTGGAACTCGTTCGTGTCGTTCGACGACCCGGACGGGAACCACTGGGTCCTGCAGCAGCGCGGCTAGGACGCGGCGGCCGGCGTGCCGTTCACCGCCTCCAGCAGTGACGACACGTCCGCGTCGTCCAGCGACTCGCGGATGCACTGCCACAGCTGGAGGTTGGCCGCCGCCCAGTGGGCGTACATCGTTGCGGCTTCGGGGTTGTAGAAGTAGAAGCCCTCGTCGTGCACGCTCTGCTGCTCGCCGCAGATCTTGTTCGCCAGCTCGCGCAGGCCGATGCCGTTCTCTTCCAGGTAGCGGTGCGCGAGCACGACCGGGGTCACCGGCAGCGCCTTGAACAGCGTGTCCGCGTCCGACAACGCCTGGGCCTCCAGCGAGATGTTGCGGCCACGCGTGGCCATCTCCGCCTCGTCGACGATGCGGTCGATCCACGCCGAAACGTGGGCGGACACGCCGGCGCGCTTCAGGATCGCCAGGCGCAGGCTGCTGCCCGCGGCGGCGGCCGAGTTGCGTCGCACCAGGTAGTTGACGTCGTGGACCAGCGCGGCCGTCTCGACCACGCTGACCTCGGCGCCGTTGAGCACCGCGAAGCGGGCCGCCTTCGTGCGCACGAAGTTGACGTGGTGCCAGCCGTGGAACTGCAGCCTGGCCGCGTAGCGCGCGCAGATCCGGCGGACGTCCGCCTCGACGGCGTCGACCACGTCCGGTGGGATCACCGGCGCGCCAACGGACACGTTTTTTGACATGACAGACACATCGACCCCTCCGAACCATGCCTTCACGGCAGGCTGGTGGAGCCGATGGTAAACGGCCCGAGCGCCTTTGTCTTGGTTTCCGCCCGTTAACCGTCCACGGCCTCAAGCCGTTTGGCCAGCTGGGACAAGCGGGACTCCACCGGCACGTGCCGGTGGCTCTCGTGGGTCATCGGGTCGTAGGACAGGCTCCAGGGCGTCACCTCCCTGGACTTCACGAGGAACGTCATCGTCCCGTCGACGGCCTGCGGAATCCGGTGGAAGTCGGACGCGAGCAGGGTGTTCGACGCGCCGACCGGGCACCGCGTCGCGGTCACCAGCTCGGTCGACCTGATCAGCTCGGTCTCCGGCGCGACCTCGGCCGTGTACCGCTCGTGGGTGTAGCCGCCGCGCAGGATGGTCGTGCAGAAGTGGTACCGGTGGTTGTGCACGGAGTCCGCGTAGCCGGCGCGCCAGTCGCGTTGCTCCTTGTACTCGTGCAACCAGAACGTGAACGGCTCACCCGGCTGGTCCCGCAGGCACCAGGCGAAGTGCGTCGTCGTCTCCCGCGATCGTTTGATCACCGTGTCGGCCTGCTCGTTCGGTAACTCGAGCAGGTGGGTGCGGAGGTCGGTCCGCAGTCCCGGTCGCTGCGCCCATGTCGCGAACCACGTCTCGACCGGCTCCCAGCGGGACGAGAGGTCGAAGTCGGCGGATCTCAACTGTTCGGCCAGCTCCCCGAGTGCGGAGCCCTTGATGGCCACGAGATATCAGCTCCCCAACTCAGCTGTGACGGAGAACTCCCGGACGAACGCGGAGAACTCGGCGGTGAGCTCGCCGAACTGCTTCTCGCTCAGCCGGGAGTTGGTGATCTTCTCGAACCGCGCGATGAACTCCCGCCGCGACAGGTCCGGGGTGATCACGAGGTGGTGTGCGTGACGGGACGCGCTGATCCGCCCGAACTCGGCGCGTTCCATGTTGTAGATGAACGAGCCCTCGGAGAACCGCAGTGTGCGCGGGTACTCCGCGGGCGCGTGCGCGTCGCTGTAGAGCGTCACCCACACGCTGTCGTCGAAGATCTCCAACCGGTCCAGCGGTGGGTCGGCGATGACGGTGACCTCCAGCCGCGAGCACCTGCTGCGGGCCAGGTACAGGCCGATGAGGCCCATCCTGATCTCCTTGAGCAGCCGCGCCTGGATGACGTCCACGTCGGTGTCGACGCCTGCGAGCGAGTGGCGGATGAGATATCGGGCACGGCCGCTGATCCCCGAAAGATTGGTGGGATCGGCGACCACCGCGCGGAACTCCCATTCGGACCGGGACAGCAGCATCCGTGCTGCCGCGTGCCGGCCGGAAAAGCCTCGGAACAGGTACTGCCTCGTGTTCTGCAGATCCTGCATCATCAGCCGGTTGAGCGCGGGGTTGGGCTCCGCGGTCGGTTCGAAGACGTGGGTGGGGAAGAACTCACGGTTCATCGACCGGTACTCGTCGGCCAGGTCACGCAACGCCTGCCGACTCTCGTCGATGAGCGGCGTGAGCATGGCCCGCTGAGTGGCGGTCGCGGTGATGAGGGTCTGGCCGAAGCCGACGATGGCCGAGACCAGTGTGCCGGTGGCGACCGCGGTGACCAGGTTCTTGCCGACGCCGGGGTCGAGGTTCGCCGACAGGATCATGGTCAGCCCCGAGACCACCACCAAGATCAGTAGTAGGAGGCCGGTTCTGGTCCAGAAGATCTCTTGAACGGGGTTCTTGCGGAGGCCCTTGGCTTCCGCGGGCACCGTGTATCACCTCCAAGGTCGCACCCGATCGGTCATGAACGTTCCGTGTCTGACCGAGTGCGATGAGTTACAGTACCTCTACACGCTCATGGGATAAATAGGAAGAACGGGTGACCCTGTTAGTTACTGTCAGCCTTTGCTCGTCCAGGAAAAACCACTGTCCAGGCATGCTTTCATCATGCGCATCGTCACCAGGGTCCTACTAGTCGTAGTGACTTTCTTGACACTCACCGGCTGTGTGAGCCGGGTGGGGCCCGCGGCCGTGCCCGAGATGTCGACGCTGCCTTCCCGCGGCCCGGTGGCGGGGGAGTGCGCCACCACCGACATCGAGGTGACGGGCGGGCTCGACGAGAAGCCCGAGGTGACGCTGCCGACCGACTGCGCGCCGCCGACCACCCTCCTGGCCCGGGACCTCACGGTCGGCACCGGCCGGCAGGCCGTGCGCGGCTCGAACCTCGAGGTGAACTACGTGATGATCACGTGGTCCGACGGGCTCGTACTGGACAGCACCTGGGCCGGCAACGACAGCCTGCCCCTGTCGATGACCGACCTGGGCCGCTCCGGCTGGATCGACGGCTGGGACGAGGGCGTGCTGGGCATCCGGGAGGGCGGCCGCCGCCTGTTCGTCGTCCCGCGCGACCCCGACCCCGACGGCACGGGACCGGGCGACACGCTCGTCTACGTGGTGGACGCGACCCGGGTGTTCTAGTCATGGCCCGACCGGGCAACCGGTCGCCGGGTCCGTCGGCTGCTGGTCGCTGTACAGGGTGCCGATCATCAGGGCGCACGTCGGGACCCCGTCCGGCCCGTCGAGCTCACGGACGTTCGCGATGGTCAGGATGGCCAGGTTCCGGTTGTTCCCGATCCGCGACGCGCGGAAGCTGATCGTCCCGGTGGCGCCCTGGAACGTCATCTCGCGGAACATCATCGCGACCGCGGCCCGGTGCGGCGCGATGCCGCCGGGACGTGACTGCAGGAGCCGCACCGCCTCCACGAACAGGCCGGCCGCGTCGTACAGCCCGCCGACGCGTTCCCCCGGCCACGACGCGATCGGCCGGTCCTCGGGTGGCAGCGTGTCCAGCTCCTCCCGCAGCTCCCGGTACCCGGCGCAGAACGCGTCGAGCGCGGGACCGCCGCCCCGCAGCGAGCCGGGTTTGCCCGTGACGCAGTGCTCGCCGGCGAGCACCACCAGCCCGCCCATCCCGACGTAGGAGATGGTCACGCCGTTGAGCTCGTTCAGCCGCCGGCCGGGTGGGTGCGCGACGAACCGGGACACCGCGTCGTCGGCCACGATGTGCGGCAGCTTCTCCGGCTCGGCGCAGTTGCGCCGCACGGTGCGGAGAAAGTCGCCGAAGTCGACCTCGCGCCCGGCGTAGAACGCGATCTCGTCGCGCCGGTCCGCCGCGTTGGCGCACAGCGGGGTCAGCTCGTTCGCGGACCGCTGCCACCCGTCGACGTCCACCTCGACGCCGTCGCCGTCGAGCCGTTCCCGCATCACCTCGACCAGCGTGTTCACGTAGCTGTTGGGCCCGTTCACCGGCGGGTGGTAGATCGTCACCCTGGACGCGCCCAACCGTCGCGCGTACTCGCTGAGCAACTCGGCCTGTCTGGCGTTGTCCGGCACGAGCTGGAAGTACGTCGGCGACAGGTCGCCGAGCCCCACGCTCGTCAACGTGCTGCCGAGTACCGGGATGCCGTGCCGGCCCAGCACGGTGATCGACTCCTCGGTCTCGGCGACGCTGCGGTCGAGCCCGACCACACCCAGGATGCTCGGATCCGACTCGGCGAGCGGCACGAGCTCGTCCCGGACCACCTCCGGCGCGGCGACCATCCCGGTGCCGCCGTTCGCGACGACGACCCGCAACAGCGGCTCGACAACGGACGTCGTCGTGTTCTGCTCACGCTGGCGGATGACCATGCCCTCGAGCTCCTCGGCCACCGAGTGCTCGGTCGCGGGCGCGCTCTGGTTGCTGGTCAGGCCGGCGAAGTAGATGAGGCTGACGTAGGGCCGGTCCGGCACCTCATCGTGCAGCCGTTCCGCGAGCTCGTTCTGCGCGAAGACCGCCTGCTGCGCCCGGCGCAGCCGTTCGTTGCGGCCGAACACCTGGCCGGCGTTGTCGCTGTAGCCGACGCACTGGCCGTGCCCGTCGATCTCCACGACGTCGGTGGCGATCCCGTCGGACGCCGCGCGGACGAACGAGCACCCGACGTCCCAGTAGTTCGCGACGGTCGCCGATATCGGCGTCAGCGCGACCAGCAGCACGGCGGTCGCGAGCAGCTCGCCTACCTTGCGGCGGGCCGGCCACGGCACCGGTCGGGGCCCGTCGCCCGGCGCCGACCGCCATGCGTCGGCGTCCTTGTCGGACAGGTCGGCCGGCTGGCTTGGCCTGGGCAGCGTCACGAACAGGTACCGCGCGTCGGAGGCGAGCTGCTGGCGCCGGCGGGGCAGTCGGTCCTTCCAGTCCGCCAGGGCTTCCTCGGCCACCTTCGGCTCGGTCGGCGTGCGTGGCTGGGGAGGAAGTCCCGGCGGTGGTCCGTCGCTCGCCGTGATGATCAACAACGGGTCGAGCTCGCCCGTTTCGTTGCGGACCTGGTTGACGAGCCGGAGCAGCTCCCACCCGCCGGCCGCCTCGACGTTGTCCAGCAGCACCGTGACGTACGCCGTGCGGCGCCAGCCCTGCCGGCGGGGCAGCACCGTCAGCCGGGTGCGGCGGTAGGCGATCCGCAGGTCCTCGAGGAACGCGTGGACGAGGAGCTTGTGGAGCTGGTCGACGTTCTCGGCGCGTCGCTGGTCGCGCGTGAGCCGTTCGGCGAAGCGCAGGAAGCCAGGGGAGTGCCTGGGCACCATGTACGGCTGGCGCATGAACCACCGGCGCTCGCGGAACAGACCCGGCACCCGGTCCCGGCCCCAGTAGAGACCGACGAGGTAGCCCGCGAGCTTGAACAGACCGAAGGCGGCCTGCACGCGGCCCCCGGCGCGGTCGGCCATCTCCGTCGCCTCGGTCGAGATGCGGGAGCCAAGGCCCCACGCGCGCAGCACCTTCTTGATGGGCTCGTCGCGCTTCGCCTGTGGAGTCGGCAGATCCTTGCTGGCGAGGTGGTGCGCCAGCGCGTAGTTGTCGAACCTCCTGAGCGAGCCCTGCCGGCCGAACCGGCGGTCCCGCAGCACGAGGTACAGCTCGTGCAGCAGTGGGATCACGGCGTCGGCGTGCTCGTGCCGGGCGCCCGCGTCGACCAGCACGTGCGGCACGTCGGCCAGTTCGGTGTCCAATGCGCGGTCGAGCTGACGGAGGAAGCCCTCCGCGCCGGGCTCGCGGATCAGGCAAACCAGGGGGAGCGGCAGGTCACCGCGCACGCCGAGCTCGTCGTCGCGTTCGAAGTACCGAGGCCGTCGGTACAGCGTGCGCACGAGCGTGAGCAGCGCGTGCACGCCTGGAAACACGGGTCCGGACAACGAGAAACCCCCAGCCGCTGTTACACGATGTGCGACGCCGGTGTTACCGGCGTCACACCCATGCTAGCTAGGGCAGGAGAAGCAGCTTGCCGGTGGTGCGGCGTGCCTCCAGGTCCTCGTGGGCCTTCCGCACGTCGGCGAGCGGGTAGCGGTCGCCGACGCGGATCGACACGCGGCCGGCCGCGATGGCCGAGAACAGTTCGTCGCAACGCCACTGGAACTCCTCGGGCGTCGCGATGTGGTGGGCCAGGGTCGGGCGGGTGAGGAACAGCGAGCCGCCCGCGCTCAGTCGTTGCGGGTCCACCGGCGGGACCGGGCCGCTCGACGCGCCGAACAGCACCAGCACACCGCGCCGCGCAAGGCTTTTCAGGCTGCCGTCGAACGTCGTCCTGCCGACGCCGTCGTAGACAGCGGCCACGCCGACGCCGCCGGTCAGGCTCGAGACCGCCTCCGCGAAGTCGGTCTCGGTGTAGCGGATCACCTCGTCGGCGCCTGCCTCACGGGCCAACGCCTCCTTCTCCGCGGTGGAGACGGTGCCGATCACCTTGCCGCCGCGGTACTTCGCCAGCTGGACGAGCAGCAGGCCGACACCGCCGGCCGCCGCGTGCACCAGCACCGTGTCCCCTGGCTTGACCGCGTATGTCGACGTGACCAGGTAGTGCGCGGTGATGCCCTGCAGCATGGCGGCGGCCGCGATCTCGTCCTCGACGCCGTCGGGCACCTTGAACGCGGCCGTCGCCGGCACCACCACCCGCTTCGCGTACGAGCCGGGCGCGGCACACCACGCGACATGGTCGCCCTCGGCGAAGCCCGTCACGTCCGAGCCGACGGCCACCACCGTGCCGGCGCCCTCACTGCCTGGCGTGAACGGCAACGGCATCGGGTAGACGCCGCGGCGGTGGTAGACGTCGATGTAGTTGACCCCGGCCGCGGCGACCGACACCACGAGCTCGCCAGCGCCCGGCGTCGGCGCGTCGACCTGGTCGAACTCCAGCACCTCGGGTCCGCCGGTCGAGCGAACGACAACGGCGTCGACGGTGTCCGCCACGGTGTCCTCCAAGATCACGAGAAGGTTCGTGGAAGACCCTAGCCTGCGGCCGGGGAAGCCAGCTTGGCGGCGAGCCGTTCCGGTCGCGGCCAGCGCACGGCCGACGCCCAGCCGAGCTTCTCGAAGATCCAGATCACCCGCGCGGAGATGTCGATCTGGCCGCGCCTCACGCCGTGGCGGGCGCCCGTCGGGTCAGCGTGGTGGGAGTTGTGCCACGACTCGCCCATGGACAGGATCGCGAGTGGCCAGAAGTTGGCCGCCTTGTCCCGGCTGACGTACGGCCGGTCGCCGATCATGTGGCAGACCGAGTTCACCGACCAGGTGATGTGGTGCAGGAAACCGACGCGGACGAACCCGGCCCAGAACAGCGCGGTCAGCGCGCCCCACCAGGACATCGTGATGAGCCCGCCGAGCACGGCCGGGAGGCCCAGCGTCAGCGCGGTCATCGGGATGAACAGTCGGTCGACCAGCTGGATGTCCTCGTCCGCCAGCAAGTCCGGCGCGAACCGCTCCGCGTTCGTCTTGTCCCGCTCGAACAGCCAGCCCATGTGCGCGTGCCAGAAGCCCCTTGCGATGGCGAGCGGCGAGGTGCCGAACAGCCAGGGGGAGTGCGGGTCGCCCTCGCGGTCGGAGAACGCGTGGTGCCGGCGGTGGTCGGCGACCCAGGAGACGACCGAACCCTGTGAGGCGAGGCTGCCGGCCAGCGCGAGCGCGATTCGCAGTGGCCGCTTGGCCTTGAACGAGCCGTGGGTGAAGTAACGGTGGTACCCGACCGTGACGCCGAGGGAGCTGACCAGGTAGAACCCGGCGGCGATGCCGATGTCGGCCCAGCCGAGGCCCCAGCCCCAGGCGAACGGGACGGCGGCGAGGAGGGCGACGAAGGGGAGGATGACGAACACCGCAACGGTGTACTGCTCGCCGCCTGAGCGGCGGCCGGAGAGAACTGGTTTGGGGGCTTGCTGTTCGCGCGTGGGCGTCAGTGTCGCGGAGATGGCGGATAGACCTCATAACTCGGGTCGGAACGCGGCCCGGCTGCGTCAACCTACGGTTACGTATCCGTAGGTTTCCGCCTCCACGTTAGGCGGTCGGGGCCATCTCTGCCACCGAGGCACGGTTCGTGCCGGCCCTGCCGCGCACCCCGCACCACAGCGAACCCGTCGCGATGATCACCGTCATGGCACCGAGGACGTGCAGGCACACCAGCAGTTCTGGCACGCCGGTCCAGAACTGGACGAAGCCGATCGTGCCCTGCGCGAGGACCACGGCCACCAACACCTGGTAGCGCCGCCACGGCGCCGGGAACGTCTTCTGGGCACGCAGCCACAGGCCGAGCAGGACGAGTGAGCCGAGGAACGTGTACAGGAACGCGGCGTGCACGTGCGCCATGGTCTCGACCGGGATGCCGAGGCGGGGCGTCTCGGGGTCACCGCCGTGCGGACCGGCGCCGGTGACCATGGTGCCGGTGACGAGCAGCCCGGCGAGCAGGGCGGTCTGGACGTACAGCCAGGTGCTGAGCATGCCGGGCACGGCAACCGGGGAGTGCGCTTCCTCACGCGGCACGGCGTGCACGAGCAGCGTGGCGAGCCACACCATCACGGTCGAGGCGAGCAGGTGGATGGCGACGCTCCACCACACCAGGTCGAGCCGGACGGTCATGCCGCCGATGACCGCCTGGACGGCCACACCGACCGGCATCGCGAGCGCGAGCCGCAGGTAGCGCTTGTCGGTACGGGGGCGGTGTAGGTACGCGAGCGCGAAGCAGGTGATCGCGATCAGCCCGACCAGACCGGTGAACAGCCGGTTGCCGTACTCGATCCACTGGTTGAGCGTGTCGTACTCGGGGTGGGAGACCGGGACCATGCTGCCGGGGAAGCACTCCGGCCAGGTCGGGCAGCCCAGCCCGGACCCGGTGACCCGCACGACCGCGCCGGTCATCGCGATCAGCGCCTGCGTGGCGAGCACCGCGATCGCGAACCCCAGCTGTAGGCGGCGGCTCGGGTTGGGCAGGCGGTCGATGCGGGCCTTCAACGATTCCAGCGGCACGGCCCCGATCGTAAAGGGGCTCGTCACAATGCTTTGCCTTGCCCCTGACGGGAATGTCTACCTTCACACGAGTGCGTTTCGCGACCAGCTACCAGCCCCACTTCCACGGCGTGGACCCCGACAGCCTCGCCGCCCTCGCCCAGCACGCCGAGGCCTGCGGTTTCGAGGGCCTCTACCTGCCCGAGCACGTGGCCGGTTATCCGGGCACGCGGGCCGGTGCGATGGAGATCCCACCGACGACACCGTTCCTGGACCCGATCGACTGCCTGGCGTTCGTCGCCGCGGCCACCGAACGCATCCTGCTGGGCACCGGTGTGCTCCTGCTGCCCTACCACCACCCGGTGACGCTGGCGAAGCGCCTGGCGACCGTGGACGTGTTGTCCAAGGGCCGGCTCCGCCTGCTGACGGTCGGCGTCGGCGCGTTCCCGGAGGAGGCCGCCGCCGTCGGCGTGGACTTCACCACACGGGGCCGTCGTGCCGACGAGGCCATCGACGTGCTGCGGCTTTTGTGGTCCGGCGGCCCGGCCACCTTCGCCGGGGAGTTCTTCACTCTCTCGGAGGTGTACAGCCTGCCAACGCCGCTGGGCGAGCTGCCGATCCACGTCGGCGGCTCGAGCCGGGCAGCGGCCCGCCGAGCCGGCCTCCGCGGCAACGGCTACTTCGCCGGCGGCGCGGTGTCGCCGGAGGAACGCGCAAGACAGTTGGACGTGGCCCGCGAGACCGCCGCCGAGGCCGGCCGCGACCCGGACGCGCTGGAGTACACGCGGTGGGGCTCGATCGACATGACCTCCTCGGCGGTCGAGAAGTTCGCTGCCCAGGGCGTGACCCGCATCGTCGTGAGCGGCACCCGCGACGACCTGTCGGCGTTCGCGGACCGGTTCGGAATGGGCTGATCTCAGCTGAGCTTCGTCGTGCGGGTGGCGACGGCCGTCGCCACCGCGCCCCAGCCGACCAGGACCGCGAACACGTGCCAGCCGGGCACGCCGCCGTCCACGAGGGCCGTGTGCATGCCGTCGGTGAGGGCGCCGGACGGGAGCAGCGTGACGATGTCGCCGAGTGCGCCGGGCATCGAGTCGGGCGGCACGATGATGCCGCCGGCCAGGAGCAGCACGAACCACACGATGTTGGCCAGCGCCAGCACGACCTCGGCCTTGAGCGCACCGCCGAGCAGCACGCCCAGCGCGCCGAACGACAGCGTGCCGACGACCGCGAGCAGCACCGTCCACGCCAGTCCTGCCGGGGAGGGTGACCAGCCGAGGATGGCCGCGATCACGCCGAGCACGACCAGTTGGACGGCGACCACCACGAGCCCGGCCAGTGCCCGGCCGGCGACCAGCAGCCAGCGGGGGAGCGCCGTCGCGGCGAGGCGCTTCAGCACGCCGTACCGCCGGTCGAATCCCAGCGCGATGGCCTGCCCGGTGAAGGCGGACGACATCACCGCGAGCGCGAACACCCGCGGCGCCACCGCGTCGACGCGGGGCTCCGGCAGGTCGAACACGTGGAAGAGGGTCAGCCCGACCAGCAGCGCGATCGGGATGAGCAGGGTGAGCAGGATCTGCTCGCTGTTGCGCAGCGTGAGGACCGCCTCGGTGCGCGCGTGGACGAACAGCATGCGCCCCACCCGGCCTCGACCGGGCGCGGGCGTGAACGTGCCGGTGGGAAAGGACGTCACCGTAGCTCTCTTCCCGTCAGTTCCAGGAACACGTCCTCCAGGCTGCGGCGGCCCACGTGCAGCTCCTCGGCCAGCACTCCCTGCTGCGCGCACCACGCCGTCACGGCCGACACCACCTGCGGGTCGACCCGGCCGGTGAGCAGGTATGTGCCCGGCGACGGCTCCTCGATGCGGCAGTCCGCCGGCAGGGCCGTGCACAGCTGAGTGAGATCGAGGCCGGCCTGCGCGCGGAACCGCAGCTGCGCCGCGTCGGGCTCCTCCGCGGTCAGCTGGCTCGGACTGCCCTCCGCGACGACCCGGCCGTGGTCGATGATCACCACGTGGTCGGCCAGCTCCTCGGCCTCCTCCATGACGTGTGTGGTCAGCAACACGCTCACCCCGTCGGCACGCAGCGCGCGCACCAGCTCCCACACGAGCCGCCGCGCCTGCGGGTCCATGCCGGCGGTCGGCTCGTCGAGGAACACCAGCTCGGGCCGTGACACGAGCGCGCACGCCAGCGACAGCCGCTGCTGCTGACCGCCCGACAGCCGCTTGTAGGGCGTCCGCCGCGCCGAGGACAGGCCGAGCACGTCGATCAGCCACGCCGGGTCGATCGGGTCCGCCGCGCACGCCGCCACCAGCGCGAGCATCTCCTCGGCCCGCACCCCCGGGTACGCGCCGCCGCCCTGGGGCATCACACCGATGCGTTGGCGCAGCCGCTCGTGCTGCGTCGCCGGGTCCAACCCCAGCACACGCACCTCGCCGCCATCACGACGCAGGAAACCCTCACAGATCTCGATGGTCGTGGTCTTGCCGGCGCCGTTCGGGCCGAGCAGCGCGAGCACCTGCCCCCGGTCCAGCGCCAGGCCGAGACCGTCCACCGCGGTGGTCTGGCCGAACCGCTTGACCAGGCCCGACAGTTCCACCGCCGGGCCAGAGGAAGGGACGCTCACGTTCGTAAGGCTATTGCGTCCGCGTGGAGTAGCGGTGAGACCCCCGGCTGCCGGGGTCACGCCACGGGAACAGGCGGTTCGGCGGGCTTGAGCCTGGTGCGCGGCGGGGTCGGCACGTGCTTGCGCACCACGAACAACGCGATCGCCACCACCACCGCCGCGCCCGCGTACGCGTACGGCAGCTGGAACGTGCGGCCGTCGAAGGTGTTGCCGGTCGGCGGGAGTGCCACCGCGAGACCCGCGCTGATGGCCGTCGCCACGATGCGGAACTTCGTGTGACCGGCCGCCGACGCCAACGGGATGATCGCCCACAGCAGGTACCACGGCTGGACCGTCGCGCCGAGCACCAGCACGGCGCCCATCGCCGCGCCCAACCCGATCATCGGCCGCAGCCGCCAGCGGAAGCTGTCCAGCAGCAGCTTCGCGGCCAAAAGCGGCCCGAGGACCGTGCCGACCAGCCTACTGACGGTGATCGACGCGTCGATGTGGTTGCCCAGCCCGAGCATGATCCCGAGCCCGCCGGCGCCGAAGCCGAGCGCGGTCATCGGCGCCATCCAGCTCTTGATCGTGTTCGCGGTGTTCAGCGTCGCCGTCCAGCCGAGGCCGAGGCCGCTGCCGAACGACGTCAGCGCGACCACCGCGAGAAAGATCACCAGCAGCGGACCGGCGGTCAGGAACAGGTGTTTCCACTTCCCGCCCCACCGTCTGGCGATCATCACCCCGAGGAAGCCGAGCGCCAGCGCGGCGGGGATCTTCACCACCGAGCCGAGCGTGATCACCGTCGCACCGATGCCGTACCAGAGCAGCTCGCCGGGCTGCCACGGCGGGAACGGCCCCCGTGGTCCGCAGCGGGGCATGCGCCGAAGCCCCAGCTCGATGCCGACCAGCATGAGGCCGATCGCGAGCGCCTCGTTGTGCACACCGACGACCAGGTGGAACAGCACCAGCGGGTTGGCCGCGCCGAGCCACAGGGCGCTCACCGGGTTGATGCCGAACCGCCGGGCCAGCCGTGGCAGCGCCCACACGATCATGGCGAGGCCGAACAGCGCGAGCAGCCGCTGGAACGCGACGCCCATCACCACGTGGTCGCCGGTGAGCCACGTGATCCCGCGCCCGATCACCAGGAACAGCGGCCCGTACGGCGACGGGGTCTCCCGCCACATGGTCGGCACGTTCTTCGTCAGGACGTCGGCGTTGCCCAGCGCCTCAGCGGGCCCCACCGTGTACGGGTCGAGCCCGCGCGCGGCGATCTCGCTCTGCGCGAGGTAGCTGTAGACGTCCTTGCTGAACATCGGCACGGTTAGCACGAGGGGCGCGGTCCACATGACCAGCGTGCGGGCCATTTGCGGCAGCGAGACCATCCGTGCGCGGCCCGGCATCGCGAGCCGGCCGAGGCCCAGCCACGCCAGCACGATCATGAACACGCCGGCGAACGCGATGGCCAGCGACACCGTGGTCATCCGGCTGAACAGGCCGAACACCGGCAGGCCGAACACCGGGTTGTACACCGGCGCGGCGCCGGCGCCCAGCGATCCAACGGCCAGTAGCAGCGCGCCCACCGTGCCGAACCGGCGGATCACGTCCAGTTGTCGCCGCTCGTGATTGTCTAGTGGCTCGCTGGTGGCTTCCACGCGCGTGACAGGCCGCCCGTTGACCTCGTCCGGTACCGCCACACCCTTTCCCACGTGCGGAAGCGTATCGGCACGTAGTGATGGTGACACCGATCACCTCAGCAGGGGGGAGCTTTGCCCGCCGTTCCGAAATAAGACACACTGGTGTTGTGAAAAACGAGCAGCTGGCCGAGGGCCGCACCAGGCATGGTGTGGCGCGCCTGCTGCTGGAACGCGGACCGATCACCGCGGCCGCCGTCGCCGAGACCCTCGAGATCAGCCCAGCGGCGGTCCGCCGCCACCTGGACGCCCTGGTCGCGGACGGTGAGGCGTGCATGCGTGACGCCCCGCGCCGCGGCCAGCGGGGCCGGGGACGACCGGCGAAGCTGTGGCTGCTGACCGAGAGCGGACGTGCCCGCTTCGGCCACGCCTACGATGACCTGGCGATCGCCGCCATCCGCTTCGTCGCCGAGGCGGGCGGCGAGACCGCGGTCCGCGAGTTCGCACAGCGACGTGCGGCCACCCTGGTCGACCGGCACCGCACGCAGGTGCTGGGCATGCCGGGGCTTCCCGAGCGGGCCGAGGCCCTCGCGGAGGCCCTCACCAGGGAGGGTTACGCTGCGTCGACCCGGCGCGTCGGGACAGGGGAGCAGCTCTGCCAGCACCACTGCCCGGTCGCGCACGTCGCGGCGGAGTTCCCCGAGCTGTGCGAGGTCGAGACGGCGGCGTTCGCCGAACTCCTCGGCACTCACGTACAGCGACTGTCCACAATCGCACGCGGGGACGCCGCGTGCACCACACACGTACCGCTCGGTGACCCCCGAACAACCGAGCCGGGCGATGCCACCACCACAACCATCGAAGGGACGCCTTCATGACCACCGCTGCCGAGCAGCGCCTGCAGGCCCAGGGCGAGACCCTGGCGGCCATGGGCAACTACGAGTTCGGCTGGGCCGACTCGGACGTCGCTGGCGCCGCCGCCCAGCGTGGCCTGTCCGAGGCCGTCGTCCGGGACATCTCCGCGAAGAAGAACGAGCCGCAGTGGATGCTCGAGTCGCGACTCAAGGGACTGCAGCTCTTCGACCGCAAGCCCATGCCCAACTGGGGCGCCGACCTGTCCGGCATCGACTTCGACACGATCAAGTACTTCGTGCGGTCGACCGAGAAGCAGGCCCAGAGCTGGGAGGACCTGCCCGAGGACATCAAGAACACCTACGACAAGCTGGGCATCCCGGAGGCGGAGAAGGCCCGTCTGGTCGCCGGTGTCGCGGCGCAGTACGAGTCCGAGGTGGTCTACCACAAGATCAACGAGGAGCTCGAGAAGCAGGGCGTGATCTTCCTCGACACGGACACCGCGCTCAAGGAGCACCCTGAGCTGTTCGAGGAGTACTACGGCTCGGTCATCCCCCACGGTGACAACAAGTTCTCCGCGCTGAACGGCGCCGTCTGGTCCGGTGGCTCGTTCATCTACGTGCCGAAGGGCGTGCACGTCGAGATCCCGCTGCAGGCCTACTTCCGGATCAACACCGAGAACATGGGCCAGTTCGAGCGGACCCTGATGATCATCGACGAGGGCGCCTACGTGCACTACGTCGAGGGCTGCACCGCGCCGATCTACAAGAGCGACTCGCTGCACTCCGCGGTCGTCGAGATCATCGTCAAGAAGAACGCGCGCTGCCGGTACACGACCATCCAGAACTGGTCGAACAACGTCTACAACCTGGTCACCAAGCGGGCCGTGGCCCACGAGGGCGCGACCATGGAGTGGGTCGACGGCAACCTCGGCTCCAAGGTGACGATGAAGTACCCGGCCGTCTGGATGACCGGCGAGCACGCCAAGGGCGAGGTCCTCTCGATCGCCTTCGCGGGCGAGGGCCAGCACCAGGACGCCGGCGCCAAGATGGTGCACGCCGCCCCGCACACCTCCTCGACCATCGTGTCGAAGTCGGTGGCCCGTGGCGGTGGCCGCACGTCCTACCGCGGCCTGGTCCAGATCGACGAGGGTGCCTACGGCTCCAAGTCGACGGTGAAGTGCGACGCGCTCCTGGTCGACACGATCAGCCGCTCGGACACCTACCCCTACGTCGACGTCCGCGAGGACGACGTGTCGATGGGTCACGAGGCGACCGTCTCGCGCGTCAGCGACGACCAGCTCTTCTACCTGATGAGCCGCGGCCTGTCCGAGGACGAGGCCATGGCCATGGTGGTGCGCGGGTTCGTGGAGCCGATCGCCCGCGAGCTGCCCATGGAGTACGCCCTCGAGCTGAACCGGCTCATCGAGCTGCAGATGGAAGGTGCCGTCGGCTGATGAGTTCCGACACCACCAGCACGACCGACCTCACCACCGACTCCGCGGACCTCGCCGGCGAGCTCTTCGCCCCCGGCGTGGGCGCCCAGGCGGGTCCGCCGACCACCCCGGCCGACGCGACCGGTGTCGCGCCGGGTGCGCACTCGCACGGCGGGCCGACCCCGACCGGCTCCCCGGCCGAGCGGTTCACCTCGCTCGACCCGGACGCCTTCGGCGTGCCCACCGGGCGCGAGGAGACCTGGCGCTTCACGCCGATGAAGCGGATCCGTCCGCTCCTGGACGGCGCCGCTTCCGATGAGCACCTGACCTGGGTGACCGACCTGCCCGAGGGCGTCGAGCTCTCCTCGGTCGACGCCGACGACCCGCTGCTCAAGGGCCTGCCCGAGCCGGCCGACCGGCTCGCCGCGCTCGCCCGTCAGCGCAGCGGCGGTGCCGCGGTCGTCCGCATCCCGTCCGAGGCGCAGCTCGACCGCCCCGTCACGCTCGGTCTCTCGGGCACCGGCTCGG
>NZ_DASUVO010000023.1:0-88596 GCF_036378875.1 Actinophytocola sp. | reverse complement strand
AGGCCACGCCAGCGGCTTCGATACGGCACGATAGCAACGGAACTCCTGGTACAGCGGCGATTCGACACCGACTGCTCTACCAGGAGTTCCTCCGCCTACCGGCCCGACACACCGACCAAGATCAGTTCAGGAACGGGCTCTTAGGGGTTCTGTCGCCGTGACTGGTGGTGATCCTCCTTTGTGGACTCCGGGGTGCGGACTGGTTTTCGGGGCGGCGTCGGGCTGGGACGCGTCCTCGACCAGCCGGTCGAGGAGTGAGGCGGTACGGCTCCTGAGCGGTCGTGAATCACTCCCTTCGCTGGTTGTCAGCCGGATGCTTGCTGGTGAGCAGTCAGCGCACGCCTCGTGGGCGGAACTGGATGCTGATGCGCGGTCCGACCGGCTTGGCGGTCTTCGGTACCGCGTGTTCCCATGTGCGCTGGCAAGAGCCACCCATGACGATCAGATCGCCAAGGCCCAACGCGTAGCGGAGAGTTTGGCCGCCTCCGCGCGGCCGGAGTAACAGCGCTCTCGGCGCGCCGACGGAGAGGATGGCGACCATCGTGTCCTCGGTGTTTCCCCTGCCGGTTCGGTCACCGTGCCATGCGACGCTGTCCTTGCCGTCGCGGTAGTAGCACAGGCCCGCGGTGCGAAACGGTTCGCCGAGCTCCGTCGCGTAGTGCGCGCTGAGGGCGTCTCGCGCCTGCTCCAGCACCGGATCGGGAAGTGGTTGCCGCTCGTCGTAGAAGCACAGCAACCTCGGCACGTCGACGCGGCGGTCGTACATCTGCCGGCGCTCGGCGCGCCACGGCACACCGCTCGCCAGACGTTCGAACAAGGTGCCCGAGCCCGTCAGCCAGCCGGGGCGTACGTCCACCCACGCGCCGTCCGTGAGCTCGGTACGGCGGATGGGGACGAGTGAGCGCAACCCGACCTCGTCGAGGTCATCGAGCAGTGAAGCCTGGAGTGCTGACATGACGGCCACGATACACCTGCTTTCGAACACCTGAGCGAGGCCGACACGAAGGTGTGAAGGGTGCTCCCTGAGCGGGTGGCGAGCGGTTTGCTGGTCCGGGTGGCCGGGTAGTCGCGGTTGAGTAACCGATACACCGAAAGAGTGAGGTGTCATGCCTTCGATTGATGGCAAGAGGGTTGCTTTCCTGGCCACCGACGGTGTGGAGCAGGTCGAGCTCGACCGGCCGTGGCAGGCCGTCGTCGAGGCCGGCGGGCAACCGGAGCTGGTGTCCCTGGGTTCTGGTGACATCCAGGCGTTCAACCACCTGGACAAAGGCGACAAGAGGCACGTGGACGTGCCGGTCGACAAGGCGACCGCCGACTCCTACGACGCGCTCGTCCTGCCGGGCGGGGTGGCCAACGGTGACTTCGTGCGTGCTGACGACCATGCCGTCCAGTTCGTCCGCGCGTTCGCCGACGCCAAGAAGCCCATCGCGGTGATCTGTCACGGCGGTTGGGTGCTCGCGGAGGCGGACGTGGTGCGTGGCCGGACGATGACCTCGTGGCCGAGCCTGAAGACGGACCTCCGCAACGCCGGGGCCACCTGGGTCGACGAGCAGGTCGTCACCGACGAGGGTCTCGTGTCGAGCCGCAAGCCGGACGACCTCGACGCGTTCTGCGCCAAGCTGGTCGAGGAAGTCGCCGAGGGTGTGCACGTCTGATGGTCGCCTTCGGCTACACGCTCATGACGGAACAGGCCGGACCGCGGGACCTGGTACGGTACGCTGCGGACGCGGAGCGGGCTGGCTTCGACTTCGAGGTGACGAGCGATCACTACTCCCCATGGCTGGACGAGCAGGGGCACTCGCCGAACGCATGGGTGACGCTCGGGGCGGTGGCGCAGGCGACTGAGCGCGTCGACCTCATGACCTACGTGACATGTCCGACCATGCGCTATCACCCCGCTGTGGTCGCACAGCAGGCGGCGACCGTGCAGTTGTTGTCCGGCAACCGGTTCACCCTCGGGCTCGGCGCGGGGGAGAACCTCAACGAACACGTGGTCGGCCGTGGGTGGCCACCGGTGAACGTGCGGCACGAGATGCTCGTCGAGGCCGTGCAGATCATCTCCGCGTTGTTCGACGGAGGTTATGTCAACTTCTCGGGTAGTCACTTCCGTGTCGACTCGGCGAAGTTGTGGGACCTGCCGGACATCCGCGTGCCGATCGCGGTGGCCGTGTCCGGCGATCAGTCGGTGCAGCGGTTCGCGCCGCTCACCGACGGGATGATCGCCGTCGAGCCGGATTCGGCCCTGTGTGAGGGATGGGACCGGCTCGGCCGTGGCGACACGCCCAAGATCGGTCAGCTGCCGGTGTGCTGGGACAGTGATCGCGATGCGGCGATCCGTCGTGCGCACGAGCAGTTCCGCTGGTTCGGTGGCGGTTGGAAGGTCAACGCCGAGCTGCCGGGACCGGCCGGCTTCGCGGCGGCGACCCAGTTCGTCACCAAGGACGACGTGGCGGAGAACATCCCGTGCGGGAACGACCCCGGCGCGATCGTGTCCGCGGTGAAACCGTACTGGGAGGCCGGTTTCACGCACGTGGCGCTGGTCCAGATCGGCGGCGATCACCAGGACGGCTTCATCGCCGCGGCGCGGGACCACATCCTGCCCGCCCTCCGGGAGGCGGCGGGGTAGGCGCTGCGCTAGTGGTTGCCTGAGATCGTCAGGTGCGGGCGGCTGGCGTACGAGCATGGTGGGCCAGGTGGGGTGGCCGGTTGGTGTGAGTCGGCCTGAACCTGGGCTGCGCCCAGTGGTGTACATTCGTACATGTACAGATGTACTACTGCTGGGAGTGGTGCCGATGCCCTACCTGTTCCTGCTGGGAGCCATCGCCTTCGAGGTGCTGGGCACCAGCCTCCTGAAGGTCACCGAGGGGTTCACCCGTTTGTGGCCGACGGTCGCGTGTCTTGGGTCGTACGTCGCCGCGTTCGCGGCGTTGGCCTGGGCGATCAAGCATGACCTGCCGGTCGGCGTCGCCTACGCCATGTGGTCGGGGCTCGGCACGGCCGCGATCGTCGCCATCGGCGTGGTGTTCCTCAACGAGCCGATCAGCTTCCAGAAGATCGCGGGCGTCGTGCTGGTCATCGGTGGCGTAGCGGTCCTCAACCTGGGGGGTGCGCATTGACCGCCCGGCGTGATCCCGAGGCGCGCCGGCAGCAGATCATCACGGCGGCGGTCCGGGCGATCGCGGAGCACGGCGTCGGCAACGTGACCCACCGGCGGATCGCCGCTCTGGCCGGTGTGCCGCTGGGCTCCACGACGTACTACTTCCCGACGCTCGACGACCTCGTCGCGACAGCGCTGCGTGAGTCGGTCGAGACCGCACGGGCCGGACTCGAGGCATGGGCCGAGGAACTACTCGTCAGCCGTGATCTGCCAGACACATTCGTCGATCTTGTGTGCCGCTACCTCGCGGACCGCGAGCAGGCGCTGCTCGACTACGAGATGTGTCTCGCGGCCGCCCGTACTCCGGAGTTGCGTCCCGCCGCGGAGCTGTGGATCGACGGGATTCGCGGCATCTGCGCCCGTTTCGCGGGGCCCGAGCGGGGATTCGCCCTGGCGGCGCTGATCGACGGGTTCATGTTGCAGGCGCTCGTGACCGACGGGCCCCCCGACGTGAACGGGCTCCGGGCAGGAGTCGCGGCGCTGCTGCTCAACCCCCGAACAGCGGAAGAACCGACTTGATCGTCTGGTACAGCGCGTAGACGATCGGGATTCCGACGACCAGCCAGGAGATCGCGAGACGTGCGGTCTGCCCGCCGGTCTGCTCCGTGGTCTCTGACATCCGGGTCACCTCCTGCCAGCACTGGCGGACTGGTCGGCCTCGGCGAACGCGTCGCTGTGCGCCGACTCGTGGAACTGCGAGGCCACCGGGCGCACCAGCAGGTTCGCCACGAAACCGACCGCGAGGACGCCGACCATCGTGAACAGCGCCGGCCGATAGTCGGAATACACGAGCTCGCCGGGTTTTCCTTGCGCGTCAAGGAAACCGTTGATGATGAGCGGGCCGGCTATGCCCGCCGCCGACCAGGCGGTGAGCAGGCGGCCATGGATGGCGCCGACCTGGTAGGTGCCGAACAGGTCGCGCAGGTACGCCGGGATTGTCGCGAAACCGCCGCCGTAGAAGGAGATGATGACCCCGGCGAGGAGCACGAAGACCGCGGTCGCGCTGTGTCCGACCACCGCCAGCAGGAAGTACAGGATCATGCCGACGCCGAGGTACATGACATACGTCGGCTTGCGGCCCAGGAAGTCCGAAGTGGACGACCAGACGAACCGGCCCGCCATGTTGAATATCGACAGCAGGCCGACGAAGGCCGTCGCGGCGGTCGTCGCGACCGTCGATGTCCCGCCCTCGCGGAAGAAGTCCTGGATCATCGGGCTCGCCTGCTCCAGGATGCCGATGCCCGCCGTCACGTTGCAGAACAGCACTGTCCACAACAGCCAGAACGGCGGTGTCTTGATCGCGTTGGCGGCGGACACGTGCGCCGTGGTGACGAGTGGCTTCGACTTGAGCTTCGAGGGGTCGAAACCAGCGGGCTGCCAGCCGGGCGCCGGCACCTTCACGTTGAAGACGCCGAACATCATGACGACGAAGTACACGATGCCGAGCGTGAGGAACAGCAACGCGACCGCGCTGCCGGACGCCACCGACTGCGAGTCGGACGGGTTGTAGCCGGAGTCGTACAACGACATCAGCTGGCGCGACAGGGGTGAGGCGACGAGTGCGCCGCCGCCGAAGCCCATGATGGCCATGCCGGTCGCGAGCCCCGGGCGGTCCGGGAACCACTTGATCAGCGTGGACACCGGCGAGATGTAGCCGATGCCGAGCCCGATGCCGCCGACGAACCCGTAGCCGATGTAGACGAGCCACAGCTGCGTCGTCGCGATGCCGAGTGAGCCGATCAGGAAGCCGGTCGCCCAGAAGCACGCGGCGGTGAACATCGCCCGGCGCGGCCCCACCCGCTCGACCCAGGTGCCCATGACCGCGGCGGAAACACCGAGCATCACGATCGCGATCGAGAAGATGATGCCGATCGCGGTGAGGCTCGTGTCGAAGTGTGCGACGAGCGCGGTCTTGTACACGCTGGTCGCGTACGCCTGCCCGATGCAGAGGTGGATGGCCAGCGCGGCCGGCGGAATCAGCCATCGGCTGTACCCCGGCTTCGCCACCGTGTGTTCGCGATCGAGGAACGACAGCGCAGCCAAGACGCACCTCCATGTGCTGCAGGGGGAGGATCGGTGCCAGGACGCTACTGAGCTGGGTGATTGACCGTCAAACTATTCTAGGTGATCGGGCAATAACCGACATCTATCAGAGGTACTTTTTGAGCAACTGGTCCAGTTCGGTCTGCATGTCGACGCGGCGGGTGGCGTCGACGAGGGCCCGCGCGAGCATGGGCTCGGGGTCGCGGTCGGCCAGTACGAGGCCGACCTGGTACGCGAGACGCGGGCGGTTGAGCGGGACGACCTTCAGACCTTCGGGCACGCCGAACAGGTAGAGCCAGGCGTGGGCGATGACGCTGGACCAGCGGCCGGTCGCGACGTGGGCGTAGATGGCGGAGACGGTGTCGGTCTCCACGGACGGCGTGACGGCCACGCCCACCTCGGCGAAGTTGCGGTCGAGGATCCGGCGGTTCTGCATGACGGACGACAGCAGGCACAGCGGCGTGTCCACCAACTCGCCCCAGCCGACCGACTCGCGGTCGGCGAACTCGCCGTCGGCCGGGGTGAGCAGCAGGTAGCGCTCCCGGTAGAGCGGAGTGACCCGGACGGTGCCGAGCGGCTCACCGTCCACATAGGTCAACCCGATGTCGAGGTCGAACTCGGCGAGCCGGTGCACGATCTCCCGTGACGACAGCGACTCGATGGAGATGCGCACCTGCGGGTGGTCCTCGAACATGGGCGCGGTCAGCAGCGAGGCGATGGTCTGCGCGGTGGGGATCGCGCCGATGCGAAGCACGCCGGACAGGCCGCCGCGCATGCTGGCCAGTTCGTGGCGGAGCGCGTCCTGCTCGGCGAGGATGCGGTGCGCCCAGAGAAGCACCTGCTTGCCTTCGGGCGTGAAACCCTCGAAACGCTGGCCGCGCTGGACGATCTGGACGTCGAGCTCGGCCTCGAGCTTGCGGATGGCCGCGGACAGCGCGGGCTGGGAGACGTGGCAGGCTTCGGCGGCCCGCCCGAAGTGACCTTCTCGCGCGAGCGCGCTCAGGTACTCCAGCTGGCGCAGCAACATGGGGAAAGCGTAGCGGCCGGTGGCCTCCGGCCCCCGGTTACCAGCCTACGGGAAGGCACCGACAGAAAGTGGCGTCGCGGCGGGCTGGCACGTGGTGCCGGATTCTGGCCACGAGCGGCGAGAGGAATGGTTCCGCCTCGACGTGCCATCGGGCGCGCGCGGGGTGCGGCTGCCGATCGTGGGCGTGACGACGGCATGGGTCGAGGCTGTGAACAGGTGGTCGCTCGAGGGGTGCGGGACCTGGCCGAGGATGGCAACCCGCGCGACAGCGCAGGACTTCCAGCGCCGGGCTCGGGAGGCCACGTCACGGGAGTGGCTCGGCGAGCAGGCTGGCATCCGCGTCACCGACGCGGGTGTCGGCGCGTTCGGCCGGGTCCCGGTGCCATCGGCCGCGCCGCACTCCAGAGCCTGTGCGGCGCTCGAACCTGTCGCGGCACGTGAGTTCGCGCAGGCGCGCGGGGAGAGAGACTTGTACATGCGGTCCCGGGGCGGCCTCCGGCCCCCGGTGTCCAGCGTACCGGTGGGGGCCGACAGAAACGGTGGCGATGATCTTGCCTGTGGATGCCGCGCACGGCTGTGGACAAGGCACTCTGAGTGGATCTTCGTCGGCCGGGTTTGTCGGGAGTGTCCGGTAGCGTTGAACCCGGGGGCCGGAGGCCGAGCCTCGGTTCGCTACTGCATGATCCTGACCGGGTTCACGATGTCCGCGGTGACGGTGAGCAGGAGGACTGCTCCGCCGATCACGATCAGGACCATCGTGATGCCGGAGAGCTTGGCGTAGTCCACCGGCGCCGCCGCGGTCTGGCCCCTGCGGTTGCGCAGCCAGTTGCGGACGTGTTCGTACCAGACGACCGCGATGTGCCCGCCGTCCAAGGGGAGCAGCGGCAGCAGGTTGAACGCGCCCATGAAGAAGTTCAGCCCGGCGACCAACAGCAGGAAAAGCTGCCACAGGCCGGCTTCGACCGCCTCGCCGCCGATCCGGCTCGCGCCAACCACGCTGACGGGGGTGTCCGGGTCGCGTTCGCCGCCGAAGATCGCCTGGACGACCGCCGGGATGCGCTGCGGGAACTCGATCAGTTTCTGGAGGGTTTGGGCGAACATGTCGCCCGTGTAGGACGCGGTGCCGCCGATCGCGGTCCAGGCGGTGTACTCGAACGACTTGACCATCGACACGCCGGCGACGCCGACCTCGGCGATCTCGGTCTTGCCCTCGGCGTTGGTCACCTTGCGCTCGAGCCGGGGAACGTCGATGGTCAGGCGCAGCGTTTCGTCGCCCCGACGGACCACGAACGGGGTCGGACCGTCCGCGCTCTGGATCTCCTCGACCATCGCGGTCCAGGTCGGCGTGCCGACGCCGCCGACCGAGACCACCTCGTCACCGGGACGAAGCCCGGCCGCCTGCGCCGGGCCGACCTCGCCCGGGCGGCACGTCTGGTCGGCGAGCTGCTCCATGGTGCGCGCGTCGCGCACACAGTTGGAGACCTGGGAGACGACTGGCTTCTCGGTGAGGTTCGGCAGGCCGAACGTCACCGCCATCACGTAGAGCACGATGAAACCGAGCAGGAAATGGGTGAACGGCCCGGTCGCCATGACCACGGTGCGCTTCCACGTCTTCTGACGCCACATCGCACGCCGCTCGTCCTCCGGGGCGACCTCGTCGAGCGTGGTCATACCGGCGATCTCGCAGAACCCGCCGATCGGGAGCGCCTTGAGGCCGTACTCGGTCTCGCCACGGCGGAACGACCAGATCTTCGGTCCCATGCCGACGAAGTACCGGCGCACCTTCATACCGAAAGCCTTGGCCGACAACAGGTGCCCGGCCTCGTGAAGCGCGAGCGAGGCGCCGATGCACAACGCGAAAAGCACCACACCGATGATGTACGCGAGCACGTCGCCCCTTTCGTCCTGCCGTTTCGGCGAGCCTACGCACGTTAGGTAAAGAGGCCGTTCAGGACGAACCCGGCCAGGCTGGAGCGCGTTCGACGGCCACAAGAGCACGGCTGACCTGCGAGTTTGGTGGAGTGACGCCCGCCCGCGCATGCGGTGAATCGGTGTCGGGAAGGCGCGAATGGGCGCGGCGTGCGCTCAGGTGGAACGCGGGTTGTCGTGGAATCGCGGATGGTTGATTGAGACGCGATCTCGTTCGACAAGACCAGGTGGAGCCGCGAGTTCGGAGGGCTCAGCGGAGGCGCAGGTCAGTGGGGCGCGACGTGTGCGGCTGACATGCGGCGAGCGGCGGTGGGTGGAGGCAGGGCGCTGTCCGTGCCGTCGGGCCAGACACTTGCCACGCCGCCAGCGACCTCCGGTTCGCGGGCTTGGTGCGTCCAACAGAGACCGACCCCCGACGGGTCAGCGCTTGCCGCGTGTCGTATGCCTTTGGACGGTGGCTAAAGTCAGCCCTGCAGGGTTTCCAGGATTTGTTCGCCGTATTTGGCGAGTTTGTTCTCGCCAACGCCGCCAATTTGGCCAAGTTCCCTCATTGTGGTGGGGAGGTCGGTGGCTATTTGGCGCAACGTGGCGTCGTGGAAGATGACGTAGGCCGGGACGCCTTGTTCTTTGGCGGTGGCGGCTCGCCAGGTGCGGAGTTTCTCGAAGACCGGCTTGGCTTCCGGTGTCAGTTCTTGTTGTAGGGCCTGCCTCGACTTCGCCGGTTTGGCGGCGCGTTTGGGTTCCTGGCGTAGGTGGACCTCCCGTTTGCGGGCCAGCACGTCGCCGCTCGCTTCCGTCAGCACGAGCGTGCCGTGGTCGCCTTCCACTGTCAGCAGGCCCTGGGCGAGTAGTTGGCGAACCACACCTCGCCACACCGGTTCCGCCAGGTCCGCGCCCACACCGAACACGGTCAGCGTGTCGTGGTTGAACTGCTGGATCTTCGCTGTGGTGCGGCCCATCAGGATGTCGACGATGTGGCCTACGCCGAATTTCTGGCGGCGTTCCCGGTCCAGGCGATAGACGGCCGACAGCACCTTCTGGGCGGCTATCGTGCCGTCCCACGACTCCGGTTTGGTCAGACACGTGTCGCAGTTACCGCACGGCCGCGCCTCTTCGCCGAAGTAGTTCAGCAGTTGCGCTCTGCGGCACTCCACCGTCTCGCACAGTGCCAGCATCGCGTCGAGGTGAGTGCCCAGACGACGCCTGTGTGCGTCGTCGCCCTCTGACGTGGCGATCATTTTGCGTTGTTGTACGACGTCCTGCAGTCCGTACGCCAGCCACGCCGTCGACGGGAGGCCGTCTCGGCCCGCTCGACCGGTCTCCTGGTAGTAGCCCTCCACGGACTTCGGGAGATCCAGGTGCGCCACGAACCGCACGTCCGGCTTGTCGATGCCCATGCCGAACGCGATGGTCGCCACCACCACCAGGCCATCCTCACGCAGGAAGCGGGCCTGGTTCGTCGCCCTCGTGCGGTTGTCGAGGCCCGCGTGGTAGGGCAGCGCCTCGATTCCGTTCTGTACCAGGAACTGCGCCGTTCGCTCCGTCGATGCCCGCGACAGGCAGTACACGATGCCCGCGTCGCCCTTGTGCTCCGAGGTGAGCAGTTCCAACAGTTGCTGTTCCGGGCGGTTCTTCGCCACGATCCGGTACTGGATGTTCGGACGGTCGAAGCTCGAAACGAAGTGGCGGGCGTCCGCCAGGTTCAGCCGGTGCGCGATCTCCTTGCGGGTCGCCTCGGTCGCCGTGGCCGTCAGCGCGATTCGCGGAACAGTCGGCCAGCGTTCGTGCAGCCTGGACAGTTCCAGGTAGTCGGGACGGAAGTCGTGACCCCACTGGGCCACACAGTGGGCTTCGTCGATCGCGAACAGCGAGATCGTGCCGCGGTCCAGCAGTCGCAGCGTCGACTCGACCTTGAGGCGTTCCGGCGCCAGGTACAGCAGGTCGAGATCACCTGCCAGGAACGCCTCCTCCACCTCGTGCCGCTGATCGAAGTCCTGCGTCGAGTTCAGGAAGCCTGCCCGCACGCCCAGCGCGCGCAGGGCGTCCACCTGGTCCTGCATCAGCGCGATCAGCGGGGACACCACCACGCCCACGCCCGGCCGGACGAGCGCCGGGATCTGGTAGCACAGCGACTTGCCGCCGCCCGTCGGCATCAGCACCAGCGCGTCGCCGCCGGCCACGACCTGTTCGATGATGTCCTGTTGGTTTCCCCGGAACGCGTCATAGCCGAACACGCGGCGCAGCGTGTCCAGTGCGGGGCTGGTTGCGGTCTCGGGGATCGTCACGCGGGCGATTCTATGGGCGGGCACCGACAAGTCGTCGGAGTTGTCCACAGGCCAGGCGTGTCCGCCGGAACGCGATCGCGCAGACAACTAGGACAGGACGCGTCCCACATCCTCCTAAGCTGGGCACATGAGCGCGGTCCGCCTTCTCGCCTTGCTGTCCCTGTTGCAGACACCGCGCGAGTGGCCCGGCAGTGAGCTCGCGCGACGCCTGGAAGTCAGCCCGCGAACCGTGCGCCGTGACATCGACCGACTGCGGGACCTCGGCTACCCCGTCGAGGCCACGATGGGTGCCGAGGGCGGTTACCGCCTGGTCGCCGGCACCGCCATGCCACCGCTGCTGCTCGACGACGAGGAAGCCGTGGCCATCACCGTCGGGTTGCGCACCGCCGCCGGCCAGGCCGTCGAGGGCATCGACGAGGCCGCCGTCCGTGCGCTCACGAAGCTCGAACGCGTCCTGCCCTCCCGGCTTCGGTACCGGGTCGGCGCGCTCGGCGCGGCCACGGTCCCGCTCGTCACCGGCGACCAGCCGACGGTCGACCCAAGTCAGCTGACCGGGATCGCGGCTGCCGTCACCAACCGGGAGCGGCTGCGGTTCGCCTACCGAGGCAATACGGACGACGAGACGAAGCGGCACGTGGAGCCGTACCGGCTCGTCTCCGCGGGACGGCGCTGGTACCTCGTCGCGTTCGACCTCGACCGCGATGACTGGCGCGTGTTCCGGGTCGACCGTATTACCAACGCACAGCCCACCGGGGCGCGTTATCGGCCCCGCGACCTGCCCGAAAGCGATCCGGCGGCGTTCGTGGCCAGCAAGCTGTACTCGCTCCTGCCGACCTACGAGGCCGTGGTCGTCCTGGCGCTGCCGGCCGCCGAGGTGCCGCCCCACCTCGGCACGGTCGAACCCGTGGACGAACACCGCAGCCGCGTCCGGGCCGGCGCCGACACCCTCGAGTGGCTGGCCTTCCGGTTCGCCACCGCGGGATGTGAGTTCACCGTGGAGGAACCTCCGGAACTGGTCGACTACCTGCGGAAACTGGGTGCCCGGGTGGACCGCGCGACAAGAATCTGACGAGCGCGTGTCGAATCTGCCGCCCCCTCGTTCGACGTGGGGTCAGCGACTAGGTTCGACCCCGGCAAACGGAACAGAACGGAAGGCGACGACGGACATGCGTTTCATGGTCATACGTATGGCCGACGAGGAGACGGAGGCCGGCGTCCTGCCGAGCACCGAGCTCATCGAGGCCATGACCCGGTACAACGAGCAGTTGGTCAAAGCCGGCGTGATGCTGTCCGGCGAAGGGCTCATGGCGTCCGACCGGGGGGCGCGCGTCCGCTTCGACGGCACGGGTCGGACGACCGTGCTCGACGGCCCGTTCACCGAGGCCAAGGAGCTGGTGGCCGGCTTCTCCGTACTGCGGGCCGACTCGCTGGAAGAGGTCATCGAATGGGTGAAGAAATGGCCCGTCGAGGACGGTCACGGAAACGCCAGGATCGAGATCCGGCAGGTCGTCGGCCCCGATGACTTCGGAGATGCGGTCACCGACGAGAACCGCACGTACACCGTGGACCTCAGCGGCAGGTAGGGAGCAACGACATGCGTTTCATGGTCATGATCAAGGCGGACGAGCGCACCGAGGCCGGCGTCCTGCCGACCGAGGAGGAGCTGACGGCGATGGGCCGTTACAACGAGGAGCTCGTCAAGGCGGGCGTGTTGCTGGCTGGTGAGGGCCTGCACTCGTCCGCGAAGGGCGCGCGCGTCGTGTTCTCCGACGGTGTGCCGAGCGTCATCGACGGCCCGTTCGCCGAGGCCAAGGAGCTGGTCGCCGGGTTCTGGCTTCTCGACGTCAAGTCGAAGGAGGAGGCGATCGAGTGGGTCAAGCGGGTCCCGTGCACCGAGGGCGTCGAGGTGACGATCGAGATCCGGCAGGTGCACGAGGTCGACGACTTCGGCGAGGCGTTCACCCCGGAGCTGCGGGCGAAGGACCAGGAGCTGCGCGAGAAGGAGGAGCAGCTCAGGTTGGCCGTCAGGGACGATCGCTAGCTGCTTTGATAGGCGCATGCCGACGCTGGAGACCCACCGTGCGATAGACGCCGTATGGCGAATCGAGTCCGCCCGGCTCATCGCCGGGCTCACTCGAATGGTCCACGACGTCGGTCTCGCCGAGGAGCTCGCGCAGGACGCCCTGGTCGCGGCGCTGGAGCAGTGGCCGGAGTCGGGTGTCCCGGACAACCCGGGTGCCTGGCTCATGGCCGTCGCCAAGAGACGTGCGATCGACCAGTTCCGCCGCCGCGAGACGCTCGATCGCAAGGTCGTCGAGATCGGCCGTGACCTGGAGACCCAGGAACCGCCGACGGCCGAGCCGGACTTCGACGCCATTCACTCCAACATCTCCGACGACCTGCTGCGGCTCGTCTTCATCTCCTGCCACCCGGTGCTGTCCACCGAGGCCAGGGTGGCCCTCACGCTGCGGCTCCTCGGCGGCCTGACCACCGAGGAGATCGCCCGCGCGTTCCTCACCCCCGAGCCGACGATCGCCCAGCGCATCGTCCGGGCCAAGAAGACCCTCGCCCAGAAGAAGATCCCGTTCGAGGTGCCGGCCGCGAGCGAGCTGGGTGAGCGGCTCGCGTCCGTCCTCGAGGTCGTCTACCTGGTCTTCAACGAGGGCTACTCCGCGACCGGCGGCGAGGACTGGATGCGGCCCGCGCTGTGCGATGACGCCATGCGTCTCGGCCGGATGCTCGCCGAGCTGGTGCCGAAGGAGCCCGAGGCCCATGGGCTGATCGCGCTCATGGAAATACAGGCGTCTCGGGCTCGCGCCAGGATCGCGTCGGACGGTACACCTGTATTGCTCAACGACCAGGACCGTTCGCGGTGGGACCAGCTGCTGATCCGGCGCGGTCTCGCCGCACTCGAACGGGCCGCGGCACTGGGCCAGCCCATGGGGCCATACGTATTGCAAGCCGAGATCGCGGCCTGTCACGCCCGCGCGCGAACCCCCGAGCAGACGGACTGGCCGCGGATCGCGGCCCTGTACGCGCGTCTCGTCCAGCTCGTGCCGTCGCCGGTGATCGAGCTGAACCGCGCGGTGGCGCTGTCCATGGCGTTCGGGCCGGACACCGGGCTGGAGATCGTCGACGAGTTGGTGAAGGAGCCGTCACTGAAGAACTACCACCTGCTGCCGAGCGTGCGTGGTGACCTGCTGGCGAAGCTCGGCAGGCGGGAGGAGGCGCGGCAGGAGTTCGAGCGTGCCGCGTCACTGACCCGCAACGAGCGCGAGCGGGAACTGCTGATGAAGCGGGCGGCAGAATGATCCAGCAGGTCGAGTGGAGTGAGGTAGAGGTTCCCGCATGACGGACAGCACCCCCGGGATGAAGGACGTCGCCGCGGTCGCTGGCGTGTCCATCGGCACCGTGTCCAACGTGCTCAACCGCCCGCACCTGGTCAGCGAGGCGACCCGGCTGCGGGTCCAGGCGGCCATCGTCGAGCTGGGGTTCGTGCGCAACGAGACCGCGCGGCAGCTGCGGGCCGGGAGCAGCCGGACCATCGCCTACGTCGTGCTGGACGCGGCCAACCCGTTCTTCAACGACGTGGCGCGCGGGGTCGAGGAGGTGGCCCGCAACGAGGGCATGGTCGTCTACCTGTGCAACTCGAACCAGGACGGCGGGCGAGAGCGCGAGTACCTCGAGCGGTTGCGTGAGCAGCGGGTCCAGGGTGTGCTGATCACCCCGATCGACCCGAACGGCCAGCGGCTCGCCGAGATGACCGGCAGCAGCGGCATGCCGGTCGTGCTCGTCGACTGCCACGCGCGCGACGACACCCAGTGCTCGGTCGCCGTCGACGACATCCTCGGCGGTGAGCTGGCGCTCGACCACCTGTTGGAGACCGGCCACGAGCGGATCGCGTTCGTCGGCGGGCCGATGACGGTGCAGCAGGTGCGGGACCGGTACCAGGGTGCGTGCGACGCCCTGGAACGGGCGGGCGGTAAGGCCGAGCTGGTGCTGGTGGAGACGGAGGCCCTGGTCGTCGCCGAGGGGCGCCGGGCGGGGGAGCAGCTGGTCGCGATGCCCGCCGACAAGCGCCCGACGGCGGCCTTCTGCGCGAACGACCTGCTCGCCCTCGGGCTGTTGCAGGCGATGACGCGGTTCGGGCTGTCGGTACCGGGCGACCTCGCGGTGGTTGGCTACGACGACATCGAGTTCGCCGAGGCGGCCGCGGTGCCACTGACCTCGGTCCGCCAACCACGGGAGCTGCTCGGCAGGACCGCCGCTCGGCTGTTGCTGGAGGAGGCGTCCGGTGAGCTCCACACACACCAGCAGGTCCGGTTTCGCCCAGAGTTGGTGGTGCGCGCGTCGACACGCGTGCCCCGTCCTTGACACCCCAGCCTGGTTCCGACCATGCTGGGGCGCCGAATTGAAACGTTCAATACGGGCCTGGGGCAGCGACAGCGAAGTAGCGAGGAGGCGTCCGGGCGGATGAGCGAAGCGACCAGTTCGACACAGGTCGAGGCGTTGTTGCGGCGAAGCAACCGGCTTGGCGCGGACCCGCGCAACACGAACTACGCCGGCGGCAACACCTCCGCCAAGACCACGGCCACCGACCCGGTGACGGGCGGTGACGTCGACCTCCTCTACGTCAAGGGCTCGGGCGGCGACCTCGGCACGCTCACCGAGGCGGGTCTCGCCGTGCTCCGGCTCGACCGGCTCCGCGCGCTGACCGGCGTCTACCCCGGCATCGAGCGCGAGGACGAGATGGTCGCCGCGTTCGACTTCTGCCTGCACGGCAAGGGTGGTGCGGCGCCGTCCATCGACACCGCCATGCACGGGCTCGTCGAGCAGGCGCACGTCGACCACCTGCACCCCGACGCGGGCATCGCGTTCGCGACGGCCGCCGACGGGCCGGAGCTGACCCGGCGGTGCTTCGGCGAACGGGTCGTCTGGGTGCCGTGGCGACGGCCGGGATTCCAGCTCGGCCTGGACATCGCTGACGTCCAAAAGAACAACCCACAGGCGATCGGGGTCATCCTCGGCGGGCACGGCATCACCGCGTGGGGCGCCACCAGCGACGAGTGCGAGGCCAACGCCCTCGACATCATCGCGACGGCCCAGCGCTACCTCGACGACCACGGCCGCCCGGACCCCTTCGGCGCGGTCGTCGTCGAGCCGCTCTCGCCGGCCGACCGCACACTGCTGGCCGCCCGCATCGCACCGGCGATCCGCGGGCTGGTGTCCACCGACCACGCACAGGTCGGACACTTCACCGACTCGGCCGGCGTGCTGGACTTCCTGGCTCGCGAACGCCTCCACGAACTGGCCGCCAAGGGCACGTCGTGCCCGGACCACTTCCTGCGCACCAAGGTCCGCCCGCTCGTCCTCGACCTGCCGCCGACCACCCCGATCGACCAACTCCTGGCCCGGCTCAAGGAACTGCACGACGCCTACCGCGCCGACTACCGCGCCTACTACGAGCGGTACGCCGACGCCGACAGCCCGCCCATGCGGGGCGCGGACCCCGCGATCGTGCTCGTGCCCGGCGTCGGCATGTTCAGCTTCGGCGCGGACAAGCAGACCGCCCGCGTGGCCGGCGAGTTCTACGTCAACGCCATCAACGTGATTCGCGGCGCCGAGTCGGTGTCCACCTACGAGCCGATCGAGGAGCGGGAGAAGTTCCGCATCGAGTACTGGGCCCTCGAAGAGGCGAAGCTCAAGCGACGTCCCAAGCCCAAGCCGCTCGCGACGCGGGTCGCGTTCGTGACCGGCGGCGGCTCGGGCATTGGCAAGGCGACCGTATTGCGACTGCACGCCGAGGGCGCCTGCGTCGTCGTGGCGGACCGCGACGCGGACGCGGCCAAGCAGGTCGCGGCCGAACTCGGCGAGACCGCCCTCGCCGTGACGGTCGACGTGACCGACGAGAACGCGATCGCCGAGGCTTTCCGTACGACCATATTGGCGTTCGGCGGGGTGGACCTCGTGGTGAACAACGCGGGTCTGTCGGTCTCGAAGCCACTGCTGGAGACCACCGAGGAGGAGTGGGACCGCCAGCACGACGTCATGGCCAAGGGGTCGTTCCTGGTGTCCCGCGAGGCCGCGCGGATCATGATCGAGCAGGCCATCGGTGGCGACCTCGTGTACATCGCCAGCAAGAACGCGGTGTTCGCCGGGCCGAACAACGTCGCGTACGGCGCGGCGAAGGCCGACCAGGCGCACCAGGTCCGGCTGCTGGCCGCGGAACTCGGCGAGCACGGCATACGAGTGAACGGCATCAACCCGGACGGTGTGGTGCGTGGCTCGGGCATCTTCGCCGGCGGCTGGGGTGCGCAACGGGCCGCCGTGTACGGGGTCGAGGAAGAGGAACTCGGCGCGTTCTACGCCAAGCGCACGCTGCTCAAGCGCGAGGTGCTGCCGGAACACGTCGCGGCCGCGGTGTTCGCGGTGTGCGCGGGCGACCTGTCACTCACGACCGGGCTGCACGTGCCGGTGGACGCCGGGGTGGCGGCGGCCTTCCTCCGATGAGCGTCCGGGTGGCCGCCGCCGACTTCGGCGCGGCGAGCGGGCGGGTGATCGTCGGCGAGGTCAGCCCCGATACGGTCGTATTGCAGGAGGTGCACCGGTTCGCCAACCGGCCGGTGCGGGTCGCTGGCACGCTGCACTGGGACATTCTGAGCCTGTACCAGGAGATGCTGGGCGGGCTCGACGCGGCGGGGCAGGTCGACGGTATTGGAATCGACTCGTGGGCCGTGGACTACGGGCTGCTCGACGCGGACGGCGCGCTGCTCGGGAACCCGGTGCACTACCGGGACGAGCGGACCGCACACGCACGGGACAACCTCGACCGCCTCGGCGCGCAGGAGCTGTACGCGACGACCGGCCTGCAGTTCCTGCCGTTCAACACGATCCACCAGCTGGTGGCCGAGCGGCGGCTGGGGCCGGCGCGGCGCCTGCTGATGATCCCCGATCTGCTCGCGTACTGGCTGACGGGCGAGCAGGGCGCGGAGGTCACCAACGCGTCCACCACCCAGCTGCTGGACGTGCGGACCCGGAAATGGGCCACGGGGTTGATCGAGAAGATCGGCGTGGATCCCGCCCTGTTCCCGACACTGCGCGAGCCCGGGACGGTGATCGGCACGGGTCCCGCCGGCACCCCGGTGATCGCCGTCGGGTCACATGACACGGCCTCCGCGATCGTCGGGGTGCCGGCGGAGAACGAGCGGTTCGCCTACATCTCCTGTGGCACCTGGTCGCTGGTCGGAGTGGAAGTCGGTCGACCTGTGCTGACGGAAGCCAGCAGGAGAGCCAACTTCACCAACGAGTTGGGGGTGGACGGCACCGTCCGGTACCTGCGCAACGTGATGGGTCTGTGGTTGCTACAGGAGTGCGTGCGGGAGTGGCACGCGGACACGGCGGAACTGCTCGCCGCGGCGGCGAAGCTGCCGAAGGGCGGCGTGATCGACCCGGACGATCCCGTGTTCCTGCCGCCGGGGGACATGCCGGCCCGGATCGTCGACGCCTGCCGGCGCACGGACCAACCGATACCGGTCGACCGACCTGCCATCGTCCGGTGCATTGTGGACAGTCTGGCCGACGCGCACCGGCGGGCCGTCGAGGAGGCGCAGGAGCTGTCCGGCAGGGCCGTCGACGTGGTGCACGTCGTGGGTGGCGGTGCGCGGAACTCGTTGCTGTGCCAGCTGACCGCGGACGCGTGCGGGCTGCCCGTGCTCGCCGGTCCCGTCGAGGCGACGGCGCTCGGCAACGTGCTCGTGCAGGCCCGCGCGCTGGGCGCGGTCCGTGGCGACCTCGCCCAGCTGCGGTCCCTCATCCGTGGTAGCCAGCAGGTGACCCGTTACGAACCCTCAGGCCGCGTCTAGCTCCGCCAGTTCCTCGGCCGACAGGGTCAGGTGCACGGCGCCGGCCGAGTCACGGATCGTCTCCGGGCGCGACGAGCCAGGGATCGGGATCACCACCGGCGCCTTGGCGAGCATCCACGCGAGGCACACCTGCTGTGCGCTGACGCCGTGCGTGGCACCGATCTTCGCGAACGGGGCGAAGCGCGAGCCCAGCTCACCGGCTCGGCGGATGCCGCCGAACGGGCTCCACGGCAGGAAGGCGATACCGAGCTCGGCGCACAGCACGAGCTCCGGCTCGCTTGACCGGAAGTCCGGCGAGAACTGGTTCTGCACCGACACGAGCCGGCCGCCGAGGATCTCGTTCGAGAGCTTGATCTGCTCGGGGTTCGCGTTGGAGATGCCGGCGTAACGGATCTTGCCCGCATCCAGCAGGTCGCGGATCGCGCCGACCGAGTCCGCGTAGTCGACCCTCGGGTCGGGACGGTGGAACTGGTACAGGCCGATCGCGTCGACACCGAGGCGCTTCAGCGACGCCTCACACGCCTGCTTGAGGTACTCCGGCGAACCGTTGACCTCCCAGCCACCGGTGGCGGTGCGGGTGTGTCCGCCCTTGGTGGCGACCAGAACCGCCGAGGTGTCGCCGCCGAAGCTCGCGAGCGCGCTCGCGATGAGCGACTCGTTGTGCCCGATGTCGGAGCTGTCGCGCGAGTAGGCGTCAGCGGTGTCGATCAGGGTGACGCCGGCTTCGAGGGCGGCGTGGATCGTGGCGATCGACTGCCGCTCGTCCGGCCTGCCCTCGAGCGACATCGGCATGGCGCCGAGCCCAACAGCACTGACCTGGGTGTCGCCGATGCGACGAGACTGCATGCTTCCTCCATGTAGGTTTGTCTGCTTCCAGCCTTCCGTGTCCTGATTAAGCTGTCCAACAGAAGTCTTCGATCGGGTTAAGCAGTTCGGGTGATGAATCGTGGAGTTGCGACAGCTTGCCTACTTCGTGGCGGTCGCCGAGGAGTGCCACTTCACGCGCGCGGCGAAACGGCTGCACGTGGCGCAGTCCGGTTTGTCCGCGTCCGTGCGGTCACTGGAGAAGGAACTGGGCGCCGACCTGTTCGTGCGGAACACCCGGCAGGTGCGGCTGACCCCGGCCGGCACGGCCTTGCTGACCGAGGCGCGGCGGACACTGGCCGCGTCGTCCGCGTGTGTCGACGCCGTCGCCGCCGTGCAGGGGCTGCTGCGCGGCAGCCTCACGCTCGGGACGCTGCAGTGCCTGCACGTGGTGCACCTGCCGACCGTGCTGGCGCGGTTCGTGTCGACCTACCCGAGCCTGGACATCGAGCTGCGGACGGGTGGTTCCGGCGAGCTGACGGCCATGGTGGCGCAGGGAAAGCTGGACGTGGCGTTCGTCGCGCGGCCGGCGGTCCACCCGGACGAGGTGGCGGTGGCGCCGCTCGCGAGTGAGCCGATGATGCTGGCCTGCGCCCCGACACACCGGCTGGCGTCGGCGCCACGGGTGCCGGTGGCCGCGCTGGCCGGCGAGCGGTTCGTGGACTTCGCGCCAGACTGGGGGCCGCGCGACCTGGTGGACTCTGTCGTCGGCAACCGGCACGTGGCGCTCGAGGTGACCGACGTGCACTCGCTGCTCGACATGGTCGCGTGCGGGCTCGGCGTGGCGCTGGTGCCGCAGTCGTTCTCGGTGAAGACCGACAAGGTCCAGTTCGTCGGGCTCGCGGAGAAGGTGCCGAAGTGGGAGACCGTCACGGTGACCGCGGCCCCGGCGAGCGCGGCGGCCACCGCGCTCGTGGCGGACGTGCGCAGGGCGGCGGGCTTGACCTCCAGATAGGTCGAGGTCGCCGGACGGCGGTGTCGGAGCGTCGCCCTGGGACCCATCACGACGTGGTGGGTCCTCTTCCGGCGAGTTGCTCCAGCACCAGCAGCAGCGCCGAGTGGTCGAGGTCGCCGTGGCCCTGGACGCGGGCGGCCGCCACCAGCTGCGCGACCACCGCGCCGAGGGGGAGCGGCACGCCGGACTCGCGCGCGGTGCCGAGCGCGATGCCGAGATCCTTGTGGTGCAAGTCGATCCGGAAGCCCGGCGGGAACTCGTGCCGCAGCATGTTCGCCGACTTGCGCTCCAGCACCGCGCTGCCCGCGAGGCCGCCGGACAGCACCTCGACGGCCGGCTTCAGGTCGACACCCTGCGCGTCAAGGAGCGTCAGCGCCTCGGCGACCAGGCCGATCGTGCCGGCGACGATCAGCTGGTTCGCGGCCTTGACCGTCTGGCCCGCGCCGGTCGGTCCCACGTGGACGATCGTCCTGCCGACGACCTCCAGCACCGGCGAGGCGGCCGCCACGTCGGCAGCCTCACCGCCCACCATGATCGACAGTGTGCCGTCGACCGCGCCCTGCTCGCCGCCGCTGACAGGTGCGTCGAGCGCACGCAGCCCTGCTTCCTTCGCTTGCGCGGCAACGTTCTTGGCCGTCGACGGCGCGATCGTGCTCATGTCGATCCAGAGCGCGCCGTGCGCGGTGAGCACGTCGCCGGCCACGGCCTCCACATCGGGGGAGTCAGGCAGCATCGTGATGACGATCTCGGCGTCGCGGACAGCTTCCTCGACGCTGTCCGCGGCAGCGCCGCCCTGCTCGGCGAACCGTGCGGTCTTCTCGGGGCTCCGGTTGTAGCCGGTGACCTCGTACCCGGCGCGGACGAGGTTGACGGCCATGGGCATGCCCATGATCCCGAGCCCGATGAACGCGATCTTGGCCATGCCCCGATCTTATGCCGGCACTCCCAGCCCACCCGCGATGTCCAGCTCCTGACCGGTGAACTCGCCGGTCAGCAGCGGCATCGTCGCCGCGATGGCCGCCTTCACCTCGGGCAGCTCCAGTGATGCGGCGTGCGCCTCCTTGCTGGCCCAGACCTCGTTGACCCAGATGAGGTCCTGGTCGCTGTCCGAGGTGCCGACGACGTAGAGGTCACAGCCCGCCGCACTGAGGCCGTCGGCGCCGTCGACCAGTGTGGCCACGACCTCGTCCCGGTGGCCTGGCTTGACTCGCATGGTTCCGAAGTATCCGTATCGCACGGACGGGGATGCTGCCATGCGGCGCGCCACGGTTATTGGACGAACGCGACAGGCTTAGGGTCGAGGACATGGTGAAGGCAGCGGTGCTGATGAAGCAGGGCGGGCGGCTCGAGGTGCGGGACATCTCCCTCGGCGAGCCAGGGCCCGGTCAGGTGAAGGTTCGTGTCCACGCCGCGGGGGTGTGCCACTCCGACCTCTCGCTCGCCAACGGCACGTTGCTGCAGGAGGTGCCGGCCGTGCTCGGGCACGAAGGCGCGGGGGTCGTCACCGCGGTCGGGGACGGGGTGGACCGGGTGGTCGTCGGCGATCACGTGGTCCTGAACTGGTCACCAGCCTGCCGGGAGTGCTGGTTCTGCCTGCGGGGCGAGCCGTGGCTGTGCGTGCACGCCGACGACATGGCGCGCGAACCGTACGCGTCCCTCGACGACGGCACGCCGGTCTACCCAGGGCTCGGCACGGCCGCGTTCGCCGAGGAGACGGTCGTACCGGCCGCGGGTGTGGTGAAGGTGCCGCCGTCCGTGCCGATGGCCCACGCCGCGGTGCTTGGCTGCGCCGTCCAGACCGGCGCCGGGGCGGTGTTCAACACGGCGCGGGTCCGGGCCGACGAGTCGGTGGTGGTCGTGGGGCTCGGTGGGGTCGGCCTGTCCGCGCTGCAGGCCGCTCGTGCCGTCGGCGCCGGGCCGATCATCGGCGTTGACGTGAGCGAGGCCAAGGCCGACCTGGCGGCGCGGCACGGGGCGACCGACTTCCTCGTCGCAGGCGAGACCACCGCCAAGGCCGTGCGGAAGCTGACCGGCGGGCGCGGTGCGGACCACGCATTCGACTGCGTCGGCCTGCCGGCCACGATCCGCACCTCGTGGTCGGCGAGCCGACGCGGCGGCTCGGTCACCGTCGTCGGCGTCGGCAGCAAGGCCAACCTCGTCGAGTTCTCGGCTCTGGAGCTCTACTGGTTCGGCCGCACCCTGCACGGCTGCGTTTTCGGGTCAAGTGACCCGGATGTCGAGATCCCCCGGCTGCTCGGCCTCGCCGAGGAGGGCAAGCTGGATCTCGCCGCCCTGGTCTCCGATACGACCGACCTGGCCGGCGTCAACGACGCGTTCGAGCGGTTCGGCACCGGCGCCAGGACGATCGTCGACTTCACCAGCTGACCGGGAGTCTGTGCAGGCCGTACACGGACGCGTCGTCCTTGAACGGCAGCTCCGACATCGGCACCGCCACCCGCAGGGTCGGGACGCGGGCGAACAGCGTGTCGAACGCGACCTGCAGCTCGACCCGGGCCAGGTTCTGACCGAGGCACTGGTGCGCGCCGTACCCGAACGCGATGTGGTTGCGCGCGCCGCGGTCGATGTCGAGGCTGAACGGGTCCGGGAACACGTCCGGGTCGTGGTTGGCGGCGTTTCCCAGCGTCAGGACGCCCTCGCCGGCCTTGACCTCCACGCCGCCGACGACCGTGTCCCGGACGGCGACGCGGGAGGTCACGAACTCGGCGATCGTGAACTCCCGCAACAGTTCCTCGACCGCGCCGAGCGTCTTCGCCGGGTCGGCACGCAGTGCCGCGAGCTGGTCCGGGCTGTTGAGCAGCGCCAGCGTGCCGAGCGAGATCATGTTGGCGGTGGTCTCGTGCCCCGCGATCAGCAGCAGCACCGACAGGCTGACGATCGCGTCGTGGCCCTGTGTGCCTTCCTCGCGGTGTTTGACGATCTGGCGGCCGATCAGGTCGTCGGTCGGCTCGCTCTCCTTGGCGGTGACCAGCTTGTCCAGGTAGTTCCACAGCTCGTCGTTCGCGGCGCGTGCCTCGGCCGGCGTCACCGTGTGGGACAGCAGCGTCTTGGACCGGGACTGGAAGAAGTCGTGGTCGGCGTAGGGCACGCCGAGCAGTTCGCAGATCACGAGCGAGGGCACCGGCATCGCGAACTCCGACACCAGGTCAGCTGACCTGGACTCGTTCGCCAGCATCGCGTCGAGGTGCTCGTCGACGATCTCCTGGATGCGTGGCCGGAGGGCGGCAAGTCGTTTGACCGTGAACTCGCCGACCACCGCGCGCCGGGCCGGCCCGTGCTCCGGCGGGTCCATCATGATCAGCGACGGCTTGATCTTCTGCTCCCGGCGGACCCGCCGGCCGCTCGCGGCCGGAAAGTTCGGATGGGCGCGGTCCGACGAGAGCGCGGGGTCGGTGAGCACGGATCGGACGTCGGCGTGCCGGGACGCCGCCCACACCTCCTGCCCGTCGCCCAGTGTCACCCTGGTCATCGGCCCTGGCTCGGTCACCGACGCGGCGCCGTGGAACGGGCACGCCCGTGGCGGGAACTGCTCCATCACTACCCCTTGATCCGGAAGAAACTCGTCCGCTTGTAATCGACAGTAGCCAGCTCGCGGCGCTCCGTCCACACCGGGCGCAATGGGATAATCCGTGAATGACCACTCCGGACACTCCGTTACGGGCGGACGCGCGCCGCAACCGCGACCAGATCCTGGTGGCGGCGCGGGAGATCTTCGCCGAGCGGGGCGCCGACGTGCCGATGGAGGAGATCGCCCGCCGCGCGTCGGTCGGTGTCGGCACGCTCTACCGGCGGTTCGCCGACCGGGAGTCGCTGATCCGCGCGGTCTTCTTCGAGACGTTCCGTACGGTGGCCGAGGAGACGCGGGCGGCGGTGGCGGAGGAGCCGACGGCATGGGCGGCGCTGCTGCGGATCATGCGACAGTCGGCGCTGCTACACGTGAGCGTCACGGCGAAGTCGGCACGGATCACCGCGGTGGTGAAGGCGGATCCGGAGACATCCCGGATGCGGGAGAACCTGCTCGACCTACTCGACGAGGTCGTCCGCAGGGCGCAGGCGGAGGGTACGCTGCGCCGCGACGTCGCCGTCGGCGACCTCGCGATGCTGTTCATGTCCGTGGTGAACCAGGTCCACGCGGTGACATCGGAGGCCGCGGGACTCGCCCCGGGCCGCGTACTGGCGATCATGATGGACGGGTTGCGCGCGCCCGCCCCCGGCGAGCTGCCCGGCCGGCCACTGACGCGCGCTGACCTCGTCTTCGAGGGCTAGTCACTCCTCCTTGAGCGAGAGTGCCTGGCTCGGGCAGAGATCGATGGCGTCACGCACGTTGTCGAGGACGTCACCCTCGGCGTGGTCGGTCAGCAATACGACCGTGCCGTCCTCATCGCTCTGGTCGAACACCCTCGGCTCGGTGAGAGCGCACTGACCGGCGCCAACACAGCGGCCGGTGTCCGTGACGATCCGCATGGCTCGAGTCCTCCTATGTCACTGCGGGAACGATCTCGACCGTACGCCGTGTGACCCGCGTCTCGCCTCACTGGTGTCACGAATCTCGCCAATACCCAGTCCTGGTTGCGACGAGAGGAGATTCAGCCATGACAACACGGATCGTGGTGCTCGGCGGGGGCTACTCGGGGCAGCCGGCGGCCCGGCTGGCGGCACGTGCCAAGGACGTCTCGGTCACCCTCGTGAACGAGCGCGACCTGTTCGTCGAACGCGTGCGGCTGCACCAGCTGGCGGCCGGGGAGGAACTGCGGGAACGGCCGCTGTCGGACCTCCTGGCGGGCACCGGCGTCCAGCTGGTGGTCGACCGGGTCGTCACCATCGACCCGGAGGCCAAGTCGGTCGTATTGGCCAGCGGCGACACCCTGTCGTACGACACGTTGATCTACGCACTCGGCAGCCGCATGGGCGGGCAGACCGTGCCGGGAGTGGCGGAGCACGCCCTCACCGTGGCCACGCACGAGGAAGCGGTGCTGCTGCGGGCGCGGATCACCGACGGCGGCGTGGTCACGGTTGTCGGCGGGGGACTGACCGGCATCGAGGCGGCCACGGAGCTCGCCGAGCAGTACCCGGCACTGAAGGTCCGCCTCGTCACCGACGGCGTGTTCGGCGCCAGGCTCTCGCGAAAAGGGCGGCAGCACCTGCACCGGACCTTCGACCAGCTGGGTATCGAGCTTCGTGAGCAGGCAGCGGTCCGCGAGGTACGCGTGGACGGCGTGGTGCTGGCCGACGGTGAGCACGTCGGGTCGGACCTCGTCGTGTGGACGATCGGCTTCACCGTGCCACGTCTGGCCACCGAGGCCGGGCTCGCGGTCGACGAGCACGGCCGGCTGCTCGTGGACGACACCGGTCGGTCGACTTCCCACCCGGACGTCTACGGCTGCGGCGACGCGGTGGCCATGCACATGTCCGGTGGTCAGGAGCTGCGGATGGCGTGCGCGACCGCGATGCCGGTGGCACAGCACGCGGTGCGCGCGATCCTCGCCCGCAGGGACGGCCGGCCCGCCAAGCCGTTCCGGTTCCGCTACGTGAACCAGTGCATCAGCCTCGGCCGCCGCGATGGGCTGATCCAGTTCGTGAACCGGTACGACGAGCCGGTCGAGGCCGTGCTCACCGGCCGGCTTGCCGCGCTGTACAAGGAAACCGTGGTGCGCAGCGCCTTCCAGGTGCAGCGCCACCCGTCGTTCCCGACGAGCTTCTAGCGGTCCCGGATTTGTCGAACTCGGCGGTCCGGAGTGTTGGACACGCGGGTCTCGGGCGTTGGACACGCGAGTTGCGTCATGATGTACGGCTGTGGACTCCACCCGAGTGGACCGCTGGCTGTGGGCGGTCCGGCTGACGAAGACCCGATCGGACGCGGCGGCGGCCTGCCGGGGCGGGCACGTCCGGGTCAACGACCGCCCGGCCAAACCCGCGACGACCGTGACCCCCGGCGACGAGGTCCGCGTCCGCTCGGGCGGCACCACCCGCGTCGTGGAGGTGGTCCGCATCATCCAGAAGCGGGTAGGCGCCCCGGACGCGGCCACCTGCTACCTGGACCGCACCCCGAAACCCCCACCGGAAGCCCTGCTCCCGGTGGCGCGCCGCGACCGCGGCGCCGGCCGCCCCACCAAACGCGACCGCCGCCTGACAGACAAACTCCGCCAACGCTGAAAACCCGCGAGTCGCGCGTTCAGCCCCCGCGAGTCGCGCGTTCGGCCCCTGCGAGTTACGTTTTCAGGAACGCCCGGGTGTACACGAAAACGAAACTCAGGGGTGCTGAACGCGCGACTCGCCGGGGCCCAAAGCGAGACTCGCGAACTGTTAGCCCAGTTGTTGGTCCACGAAGCACCAGCGCCAGGTCTCGCCCGGTTCGAAGCTGCGCATCACCGGGTGGCGTGAGTCGTGGAAGTGCTGTGTCGCGTGGTTTCCCGGGGAGGAGTCGCAGCAGGCGACGCGGCCGCACTTGAGGCACATTCGCAGGTGCACCCAGGTCTGGCCCTCCGCGACACACTCGTCGCACTTGTCCGGCGAGCTCGGTTCGATGTCCTTCCACTCGTGGTTCAGGTGCTTGCACGAACCGGCCGTGGCGGCGGGCGTGCGCAACTCGCGGCCGAGCATCTCCTCGTCGTCGAAGTCGTCCTGGTCGAGCATCGACTCCTCGATGTCGAGACGCTCCATGACCCGCCGCAGCACGACGTCGTCCGCCGTGCCGTTGTCGCGGGCCCGCAGGCATTCCTCGCGTTCCGCGTGGAGCATGGCCAACCGCAGGCGCCGGTACGTGTCGCTGGGGGTCTCCGGCAGCTGGCTGCGCCGGCCGAGCTGCTCCCACGCCGAGTCGGTCCGGTCCCGCAGGCGGTCCCTCAACCGCTTGACGACGTCCTCCGAGTCGTTCGGCCCGCGCAGCTCCTCCAGCTTCGCGAGCGCCACCCGCGCCATGTCGTTGAGGACCGCGGCCTCCTGCAACGCGTCCTCCGCCGGGTCCGGCCTTGGCAGCTTGAGTCTTCTGATCAGACCGGGCAGCGTCATGCCCTGGATGACCAGTGTGCCGGCCACGACGACGAACGCCGCGAGCACGAGCACCGCCCGCTGCGGGGTGTCGGCGGGCAGGATGAACGCGGCGGCCAGCGTGACCACCCCACGCATCCCCGCCCACGCGATCACCGCGGAGTACCGCCACGGCCAGACGTGCGCCTTCTTGGGGCGCCAGCTGCGCATGACGCGCTTGGCGGTGCCGATCCCGAGGAGCCACAGGACACGGGTGAGGATCGTCGCGCCGAGCACGGCAGCGCAGATGCCGACGACGAGTCCTGGTGGCAGGTCGCTGTCGGCCACCTGCTCGATGATCGACCGCAGTTGCAGGCCGATCAGCAGGAAGACCATGTTCTCCAGCAGGAACTGGATGGTCTGCCAGTTGTGCCGGCTCGCCAGCCGCGCGGAGCCGGACAGGATGACCGGTGACTTGTGGCCGAGGATGATCCCGGCGACGACCACGGCCAGCACCCCGGAACCGTGCACCTCCTCGGCGAGGATGTACGCGACGAACGGCACGGCGAACGACAGCGCGGTGTCGGTGACGAGGTCGTCGAGGCGGGCACGCACGAACACGACCGCGAACCCGACCAGGACGCCGGCGACCGCACCGCCGACGGCGGCGAGCAGGAAGTCGAGACCGACCTGCCACAGGGTGATCGACCCGGCGATCGCGGCGATGGCGGTCCGCAGGGCGACCAGCGCGGCCGCGTCGTTGAACAGGCTCTCGCCCTCGAGCAGGCGGACCAGCTTGCGTGGCATGCCGGTGCGTCGCGCGACCGCACTCGCCGCTACTGCGTCAGGTGGCGCCACGACCGCGCCGAGCGCGATGCCGGCGGCGAGCGGCAGATCGGGCACCACGGCCCATGCGACAACCCCGACGCCGAACGCCGTGAACACCACGAGACCGACCGACAGCAGCGCGATCGGTCCACGCAGCTTCCGGTAGTCAAGCAGGGAGGTCTGGATGGCCGCCGAGTACAGCAGTGGCGGCAGCAGCCCGACCAGCACGACCTCGGGGGACAGGTGGTACTCCGGCACCCCCGGCACGTAGGAGGCCACCACGCCGACACCGATCAGACAGAGTGGTTCCGGCCAGTCAAACCGCCGCGCCACGGTGGTCACCACCAGTACCGTCACCACGAGCGCCACAAACTCAACCGCGACATGCACGCGTCAATGATGGCCTGTGCGCCCGCCGAAGGAGACCATCGGTTCCCCGTCGCTATGATGGTCGGATCCGACCATTGGTTAGCGGAAACCGAAGTTGACCAATCCTCCCGGGCCTCGGCGTCGAAGCTCCGGTGATCGGGCAACAAACAATCGGTTCCGATGGTCCATGATGGACCAGGTACCGCTACCATCTCGCGCGGGTCGGGGAGAGTTGGGGCTTGCTTGTGTTACAGGGGTTTGCTCGGAAGGTGTTCCGGCGGCAGCGGCGCGTGCGGGACTCCGCCAGTTTCGGGGCCGCGTCGCTCGGTGTGTTGCTGCTCGTCGGCGCAGCGCTCGGCACCGGTGTGGCCAGAACGGCCGTCGACGTCGAGGACGGGCTGACGTGGCTGCCGGACAACCCGCGCGGCGAGGTCGTGCAGGTCAACCCGGCGTCCGGACGGCCGGAGGTCCGGCTGCAGGTCTCCGGCGGTGACGCGCAGCTCGACATCACGCAGAAGGACGGGCTGCTGGTCATCCTGGACCGGCGCAACGGCCAGATCACCTCGCTCGACCTCGCCACACTCCTGGCGAGCGGGCGGCGGCAGGCGCCGCCGGGGCCCACGACCAAGGTGCTGGTGTCCGACGGTCGGATCTACGTGGTGGATCGCACCGCCGGCACCGTCGCCAACGCCGATCCGGTGACGCTCGCGGACGTCGGCAAGGCGTGGCGTGCCGGCAAGCCGCTCGCCGACGTGGTCGCCGACGACGACGGCGTCGTCTGGGCCGTCGACCAGGACGGGCGCCTCCACGCGCTCGAGTGGTCAGGTGACCGCAAGGAGTTCCGGCGGAAGTCCAGCGAGTCGATCCGCGGCGCGGGCCCCGCCACCGTGCTCGTGCCGCACACCAAGGGCGTGACGCTGTTCGGGCTCGACGGTGGCGTGGTCCGCCAGGTCGGCACCGGGCAGGACGTCAGCGGCTCTCTCCAGAAGGTGCCCGGCGAGGTGCTCGCCGCGAAGAGCAGCCCACCCGGGCTCGTGCCGGCCGCGGTGCCCAGCCAGGGCACGGTGGTGATCGTCGCCGGTGACCGCGTGGTGCGGGTCGACGTCGCCGCCCTCGGCTGCCAGGAACCCGCCAGGCCGGTCGTCTTCCACGACAAGGTGTACGTGCCGTGCATGGGCGCGGGCAAGGTGATCGTGCTGGACAAGTCCGGCAAGCGCGGCGGGAAGGACGTGTCGACGCCAGGTGACGGCGACCCGGAGCTGGTCTTCGACGACGGCCGCCTGTTCATCAGCACGCCCGGGGCCGAGCGCGGCGTGATCGTGGACGCGGACGGCTCGACCCACGCGGTCACCATCCGCAGCCCCGAGCTGCAGGTGGTCGACCCGGACCGGCCGCCGATCCCCGAGGTCCCGACGCCGCCGCGGCCCAGTCCCCGGCCCGAGACCCCCGACAACCGCGGCGACAACCGAAACGATCCGCGCCCACCGGACGAGCCCGGTCCCGGCGTCCCTGGCAGTTCTTCCACCGGGTCCGGTGAGCCAGGCGCCGGCCAACTGCCGGACGCTCCGACCGGCGTCACGGTCACGCTGGTCAGCCGCACGGCCTCCGACGTGGTCGTGTCCGTCAGCTGGACCGCGGCGGATGACAACGGCGAGAAGGTCACCGGCTACACGGTCGAGGGGACCGGCGGCTTCACCGGCGGCAAGGTCGACACGCAGACCACGAGCACCAGCACGCAGTTGACGATCTCGTGCGCCGGCACCACGTTCTGCACGGGCGGTCAGCTCGCGGTCGAGGTCACGGCGTTGAACCCGGTCGGGGAGAGTGCGCCCGGCACCCACTCGTTCACGGTGCCGGCGGAGCCCACCACCCAGAACCCACCGCCGGCCAACACCCCGCCGCCCACCGAGAACTCGACCCCGCCGCAGCCGCCGCCGAACACCCCTCCGCCCGCGGAGCCGCCGCCGAACACCCCACCGCCCGCGACGGTGCCCGCCGCGGGCGCGACGGTGATCACTGGTGTCACGTCCCCCAACGGTGCGAAGAACAACACCCGCCGGCTCACGACGAGTCCGCCCGCCGACTGGGCAGGCCACGACGGGTCGTGCGAGCTGTACAACACCTCGCTCTCGTCCGGGCAGGCCATCTCGTGCACGGCGACGACGGTGGACGTGTACGTGGAGACCGACGACTCCTACGTCTACGTCGTCCGGGCCCGCGCCCGGGACGGCAGCCGGTTCGTCGACTCGGCGTCGAAGTTGGTGCGCGGTCCTGTGGCGCCGCCCGAGATGTGCGGCAAGGTCTACTGCGTCGGCGGCGGCAAGATCGTCGAGCTGACGCCGACCTCCAAGTCGGTCGACTTCGGACAGGCGGGCGCCGGTCTCGGGCTGCTGGTCATGGCAGTGCTACTGCGGTTCGTCGGCCGGCGGCCCAAGGACGAGGAAGAAACTCCATGACCGCCGTTGCCGGACCCGGCATCGGCGAGCGGGACATCGCGGCCTTCCGCCACCTGCACGGCCAGGTGGGGGACGCCATCGAGACCGCGGTGCGCGGCAAGCGCCCCGTGGTGGACCTGGTGCTGGTCGCGATGTTCGCCGGCGGGCACGTCCTGCTCGAGGACGTGCCCGGCACCGGGAAGACGACCCTGGCCAGGGCGGTCGCCGGCGCGCTCGGCGGGTTGTCCCGCCGGGTGCAGTTCACCCCCGACCTCCTGCCGTCCGACGTGACCGGGACCTCGGTGTACGACCCGCGCTCCGGCCAGGTGAACTTCCGGCCAGGCCCGGTGTTCGCCAACGTCGTGCTCGCGGACGAGATCAACCGCGCGGCGGCGAAGACGCAGTCCGCGCTGCTCGAGGTGATGGAGGAGCGCACGGTCACGGTCGACGGCGTCGGGCACACCGTGCCGGAGCCGTTCCTCGTCGTGGCCACGCAGAACCCGATCGACCTCGACGGCACCTATCGCCTGCCCGAGGCGCAACTCGACCGGTTCATGCTGCGCACGTCCATCGGCTACCCGGAGGCCGGTTTCGAGTTGGACGTATTGCGACCCGGCAGCAGCGCCGGCCGGGTCGGACAGGTGCCAACCGTGACCAGTCCGGCCGTCGTGGCCCAATACGGTCGACTTCTCTCCACACTGCATGTGGCCGAGCCGATCCTGCGTTACATCAGTGACCTGGGCATCGCGACGCGCGAGAACCCGAAGCTGCGACTCGGTGCCAGCACCCGCGGCCTGCGGGCGCTGGTGCGGGCCGTGCAGGTCTACGCCGCCGCGCAGGGCCGGCACTTCGTGGTGCCCAGCGACGTCCAGCGCCTCGTCGGCCCGGTCCTCGCTCACCGGTTGGTGCTCACCAGGGAGGCGTTGCTGGCCGGCGCGACCACCGAGGACGTGGTGGCGGAGGTCGTCGACCGCGTGCCGGTGCCGCGCCCACAGGGACAGTGAGCGGCCGCGTGCGCCTCACCCCGCGCGGGGTGAGCGCCCTCGTGCTCGGCATGCTGCTGACCGGGCTCGGGCTGTGGTGGCGATATCCCGGTTTGACGGGGTTCGGCGCCGCGCTCGTGCTCATGGTCGTGGCGGCCGTCGCGACGGTGATCGTGCCGGCGCCCGTGCGGGCGGCACGCACCGTCCGGCCCCGCACCGTGCACCGGCTCGGCCGGTGCGCCGGCACCCTGGTGCTGACCAGCACGAGTCGTCGTTTCCCTGTCCGGCTCGACGCCGTGGACCTGATCGGTGGCACCCCGATCGGGATCGACGTGCCGGTGCTGCGGCCCGGTGCGGAGTCGTCGGTCGAGTATCCGGTTCCGACCACACGCCGGGGTGTCCTGCCGATCGGGCCGCTCGAACTGCGGCGCCCGGGGTTGGCCGGGCTGGCCGGCTCCCGGGTGTCGCTCGGGGACGTGACCGACGTGCGGGTGGTGCCGAGGGTGCTGCCGGTACGCGGGCTGCCGTCCGGGGTGCGGCGTGGACACGTCGGCGCCGACGAGCGGGTCGAGCGTGGCGGCACCGACCTGGTGGGGCTGCGGGAGTACGTGCCGGGTGACGACCTTCGCCGGCTGCACTGGGCGACGAGCGCCAAGACCGGTGTGCTGATGGTGCGGGAGGACGCCGATCCGGCCCGCCCGCACCTCGCGGTCCTGCTCGACGACCGCGCGGGCAGCCACCCGGACGAGGACGGGTTCGAGGACGCCGTCGAGACGGCCGCGTCGCTACTGACGGCCGCGGTCGCGGGCGGACACCCGGTGCGGTTGATGTCGGCGTCCGGCGGGGTCGACGTGGAGGTGCCCGCCGGTGTGCTCGAGGACGACTCCGCGCTGGCCGCGCTGGCCGACATCCAGCCGGTGTCCGATGTGGACGCGATGCTGTCGGTGCCGCAACGGGATCTGGACGTCGTGGCGGTGATCTCCGGCGGCGGCGCGGACCAGGCGTCGCTCCTGCTGGAGGCCGGCCGCGCGTCCGTCGGCGTGGTCCTGGTCGTCGACCGGGAGGCGGACACACCGTCGACGCACGCCGTCGGCGGCGCGCTGATCCTGACCGGACCGCGGGTGGAGGACCTCGTTTCGTTGTGGGACACGGTGGTGGCGCGATGAGCGAGCTTGCGAGCGAATCATCGGCCGTGAAGGTGCCATGGTCGATCGTCGTGCTCGTGGTCGGGGCTGTCCAGCTCGCCGCCGGCTGGGCGGACATGACGGCCGCCGCGGTCTTCGGCGGCGCGGTCCTTCTCACCTATGGCGTCGTGTTCGGTGCGAAGGCGGTGCGGGTGCCGGCGAGCTTCATCGTGCTGGCCGTGCTCACCGCCTCGGTCGTTGGCGCCTACTACGCGGCACCGGCGTCCGGGCCGATGCAGGCGGTGATCGACTCCGTGCCGCGGCTGCTGACCGCGCCACGGCCCGCGCCGGTCACCGCGGGACTGCTGGTGCCCGGTGTGCTCCTGGTCGTCGTCGTGGCGCTGGTGAGTGCACTTTCCATGCAGGGTAAGGGAAAGGCGCTGGTGGTTCCCGCGGCCGGCGGGGCGGTGCTGTACGTGGCGGCGGCGTTGCTGACGGCGGGCCGGGCGGACCCGCGCGGGTTCGGCGCGCTGGCACTGCTCGCGGTGACCGGCCTCGGCTGGGTGGTCATCGACCGCGGTCGGCGGCGCGCACCCGTTGTGCCGCAAGCCGTTCTGGTCACGGCGCTGGCCGCCGCCGCGCTGGCGGCCACGCTGCTGCCCGCCGGAAGGCCGTTCGAGCCGCGTGAGCTGGTGGAGCCGCCGGTGAACGACCTGCCGGTGACGAGCCCACTGCCGCAGCTGGCGTCGTGGGCGGCGGCCGGCGACACCGAGCTGTTCCGCTTGATCGGCAAGGAAACACCGATGCGGCTGGTGGCGCTCGCCGACTACAACGGCGCCACCTGGCAGGCATCCACCTTGTACGGTCCACTCGGCACGGTCGCGGCGGCGGACCTGCCCTCCGGCGCCCGGCAGGTCTCGACCGAGGTCGAGGTCACGATCGGCAAGCTGACCGGACCGTGGCTCCCGGCCCCCGGCCGGCCGACGGCGACGGACGTCGCCGACGCCGTGGTCGACGTGAGCTCCGGGTCGATGGTCCTGCCGAGCGGCGCCCGGCAGGGCTTCACCTACAGCGTCAAGTCCACTGTGGACGCTCCGGAGGATGCCGACCTGCTCGCCGCGACCGTGCCGACCGATGGCGCGGCGCAGAAGTACCTCGCACTGCCGAAACTGCCGTTCTCGCTGGCCGAGTACGCCCGCCGCACCGTCGCCGACGCGCGTACCCCGTTCGAGAAGGCGGTGGCCATCGAGGAGGTGGTCCGCGCGGGGCGGCAGCCGGACGCCGAGGCTCCGGTCGGGTCGTCGTACGCGCGGCTGGAGGAGTTCCTGTTCGGCGCGCCGGGCACGTCCGGGGCGCAGGAGGGCACCGCGGAGCAGTTCGCGTCGGCGTACGCCGTGCTGGGGAGGGCGGTCGGGCTGCCGACCCGCGTGGTGGTCGGGTTCCAGCCTGTGCGGCCGGGTCCGGACGGCACGGCGGTGGTGCGTGCCGTGGACGCGACGGCGTGGCCGGAGGTGTACTTCGCCGGATGGGGCTGGGTGCCGTTCGACCCGGTGTCGGGCACGGACGACGGGGCCGGCTCGGCGTCCCGGCGCGAGGTGATCAACCGCCTCGCCACCCCGACGCCCACTCCGTCCACACCGGCCGCGAGCGGGCCACCGCTGCCGTCGACGCCCCGGACGCCTGACGCGGCCGCGGCGCCCCCGGTGCCCGCCTCGAAGCCGTGGTACCTGGTGCTGTTCGCGTTGCCGATACTCGTGTTCGGACTGTTGGGCGGGTTGCGTGCCGGTCGGCGGGCGCGGCTGCGCCGGGCCGGGGCGACCGGGGCGTGGGCGTACGTGCTGGACTCGTTGCTGCTGGCCGGTCGCACGCCGGTGCGTAGCTCGCCGGCGCCGGAGATCGCCGGAGAGCTGGCGAATCCGGCCGCGACGCGGCTCGCCGTGCTCGCGGACCGGGCGGCCTTCGCACCCGAACCCGCGCCGGGCGAGCTGGGACGCACCGCGTGGCCGCTCGCGCTACAGGTCCGCGCCGCTCTGCGGCGGCGGGTTCCCTGGTACCGCAGGCTTTTCTGGGCCGTGGACCCGCGCCCACTCTGGCGCCGCTGACGCGGTGGGGCGGCCTCCGGCCCCCGGTTGCCAGCGTACCGGGGGGCACCGACATTTTCGGGGGCCGTGCGCGGGGGCTGTGGACAACCGCGGAAGCCCTGCTCCAGCATGACGCGCGGGCCGGCCCTGTCCGCTGTCGCGCGTTGTTCCGGCTCGGTGGGAGTGCCCGGTCAGCGGTCCGTGCAGACGGACTCCGACGCGCCGCGTTGGATGTCCGGGCGGTCGAGGCCGATGCCGATGATCTGGAAGCAGTACTGGTCGGCGCTCGGGTCGAGGTCGTTCACCGTGTAGGTCGTCTCGTCGACCACCGTCGCCAGCGCGACCCGTTCGGTGTCGGTCACGTCCACGACGACGAACTGGGCGTTGCCCTCGGTCGGGTCCGTCCACGTCAGCGTGATGCTGTCGCCGTCGTCCCGCAGCGGGGCGAGGGTGGGCGCGAAGGCGGGGTCGCTGCCCGTGGGGGGCGGCGGGGTCGTCGTCTGCGGCGGTGGCGCCGCCGTCGTGGTCGTGGTCGTCGCGGTGGTGGTTTTCGGCGGCTCCGCCTGGTTGTCCTGGCGTTCGAGGAAGGTCGGGACCAGCAGGCCTATCGCGCCGCCGAGGAGCACCGCGGCGATGCCGATCCCCAGCATCCGCCGGCCTTTCCGCCGCCGTTTCGGGCGGGCGATGGTCGTGGTCGGGTCCGGGTCGTGGTGCGGCTGCGGCGGGTACCAGGGCGCCGGCGCGGGCAGGATCGCGACCGGCGGCGGCTCCTCCGGTTGGTACGTGGGTTGGTAGTTCGCCGGTGTGGGGCCGAAGTCCGGGATGGACTGCCGGTCCGAGATGCGCACGGTCAGCCCGGCCAGGTGGCTGTTCGGCCCGGCGATCGTGAGGTCGCGGTCCGCTGTGGACGGCTGGGGCGGCGGGGGAGGTTCGGGTGGCGGCGCGGTTGGGCGCGGACCGAAGTCCGCGATCGGTGGGGCCGGTGTCCAGCCCGGCCCTCCGGTCCGCACCGCGGCCAGAGCCGCACGCAGGGCGCCCGCGTCCGGGAACCGGTCCTCGCGGTTCTTGCTCAGGCAGCGAGTGATGATCGCGACGAGGTCGTCGGGCACGTCGGAGCGGCGGATCGGGCGCGGCTCGTTCGACCGGACCCGGTCCAGGTAGGACAGCACCGTGTCCTCGTCCGGGTTGTCCGACGAGAACGGGGGTGCGCCGTCCAGCAACGTGAACAAGGTCGAACCCAGCGACCACTGGTCGTCCGCGGGGGAGGGGTCGGTGCCATTGATCATCTGGGGTGCGGCGTGGCGGTAGCTGACCATCTGCAGTGACGTGGTGTGCCCGGCGTCGGTCATCCTGGCGATCCCGAAGTCGGCGAGCACGTACGACGTCGGCAGCACGAGGATGTTCTGCGGTTTGACGTCCCGGTGCAGGAACCCTTGCACGTGCGCGAAAGCGAGCGCGTCGGCCACCGCGGTCCCGGCGGCGACCGTGTCCTCGACGGGCAGCGGGCCGCGTTCCTTCAGCCGGTCCTGCAGCGACCCGTTGTCGTAGTACTCCATGACGATGCACGGCCGGCCGTCCGGCGTGGTGCCGGTGTCGATCACCGTGACGATGTGCGGGTGCTGGCGACCGAGCCGCACGGTGATTTCCAGCTCTCGGCGGAACCGGGCCAGCCGCGAGGGATCGCTGACGTTGATCACCTTGACCGCCACGAACCGGTCGAGACCGTCCTGCCGCGCCCGGTAGACGGTGCCCTCACCGCCCTGGGCGATCTGCTGGAAGTCGCTGTAACCGGGCAGCCGCATCACACCGGTTTGTTCGTCACGCGAGGGCTGGTCGGTTTGCTCGCCGGGTCTTGGTCCCCACGCGCGAAGTTCGGCGTCCGGGTCGGTCACCGGCCCAGTCTAGGGATGCTCGTCCATCCGTCGAGGCCGACCGTCGAAAACGACCGTTGCGGCCGATGCTCGCGTACGTATACTCGCCTGCAAGTAATCGCGAACGAGGAGAGATCGATGCCGCGGAAAGTGGCGAACCTGCTGGCACTCGCCGTGCTCGGCACCGTGGTCCAGCGCCCCATGCACCCTTACGAGATCGCGTCGTTCCTGCGTGCCCGCGGCAAGGGCGCCGACATGGAGATCAAGTGGGGATCGCTCTACACCGTGGTGCGCAACCTGGCCAAGCACGAGTTCATCGAGGTCGTCGACAGTCAACGGGCGGGAGCGCGGCCGGAACGCACGATCTACCGGATCACCGACGCCGGCCGCGCCGAGCTGCGGGACTGGACCCGCGAGCTCGTGGCCACGGCACCGCCCGAGCACCCGCGCTTCAAGGCCGGGCTGTCCATGTTGTCCGTGCTGCCGCCGGAGGAGGCCGCGGCCGCCCTGCGGGAGCGGCTCGACGAGCTGGACCAGGCGACTGCCGCGCAGCGTGCCCTGCTGGCCGAGCACGCGGACGTACCCAGGCTGTTCCTGGTCGAGATCGAGTACGAGCTGGCCGTCCGCGAGGCCGAGGTGACCTGGGTGCGCGGGCTGCTGGCCGAGTTGACCACGGAGACCTTCCCCGGCCTGGCGGCCTGGCGGACATGGCACGCCACCGGGGAGATCGCACCAGAGCACGCCGAACTGGCGGAACGAGGAGCACACAGGGAGGAACCAGATGAGTAGGACAAGAAGCGCGCTGGTGATCGGCGGCGGGGTGGCGGGCCCGGTCGCGGCGCTGGCACTGCGCAAGGCCGGCATCGACGCGACCGTGTACGAGGCGTACCCGAGCACGGCGGACGGGATCGGCGGCACGCTCGCGATCGCGCCCAACGGTCTGGCCGCGCTCGACCTGGTCGGTGCCCGCGAGGCCGCCACGGCCGGCGGGTTACCCATCACCAGAACCGCGATGTCCTTCGGCGGCAAGGAAGTCGAGTTACCGAGGCTGGACGGCCTGCCGCCCATGCGGCTCGTCCACCGCGCGGACCTGTACCGGGCGCTGTACGACGTCGCGGTGGCCGAGGGCATCCGGTTCGAACATGGCAAACGGCTGGTGGCGTTCGATGACGACGGCAGCGCCAGCTTCGCCGACGGCACCACCGCGACGGCCGATGTGTTGGTCGGCGCGGACGGCGTGCACTCGACCGTGCGACGCCTGATCGACCCGGCCGCCCCCGGCGCCGGCTACACGGGCATGGTGGGCTTCGAGTCCGTCGTCGACCGGCCGGTGCCCACCGAGGTCGGCACCATGTACTTCGCGTTCGGCAGGCGGGCGTACTACCTGTACTGGCGGCGCCCGGACGGTCGTACCGGCTTCGGTGCCAACCTGCCGTGGGAGCGGCCGATGAGCCTGACCGAGGCCAGAGCGGTGCCGGCCGACGACTGGCTCCGCCGGCTGCGGGAGGTCTACGCCGACGATCCCGGTGGCGACCTGGTCCGGGCCATCACCCCCGACCAGCTCACGGTGACAGGGTCGTTGCACATCATGCCGAGCGTGCCGCGCTGGCACCGCGGCCGTGCCGTGCTGGTCGGCGACGCCGTGCACGCGCCGTCCAACAGCTCGGGGCAGGGCGCCTCGCTCGCCATCGAGAGCGCGGTCGAGCTGGCCCGCTGCCTGCGTGACCTGCCGGACGCCGCCTCGGCGTTCGCCGCGTACGAGCGGCTGCGCCGGTCCAGAGTGGAACGGATTGCCGCCAACGCGGCGAAGGTCAACCGCGCGAAGGCACCCGGCCGGCTCGCCAGGGCCGCGATGCCGCTGTTGATGCGGGTGCTGATGAAGACGGCCATGCGCCCGGAGAAGGCGTTCGGCCCGGTGCAGCGACACCGCATCGACTGGGCGGTGCCGGTTGCCGATGCGGCGGTACCGACCGCGTGAAAGCATGCCGTCCGTGGTCCCTGATCTTTCGGACGATCTGTGCGCGCGCCTCCGCGACGCGTTTCTCACCGCCGGCTACACCGCCGACGGCGTCGTCGAGGTGCTCGGTGCGCAGGCCCATGCCGCGCTCGGGCGGGGTGAGCCGGAGCCGGCCCGCCGCGCCAGCCTGGACGCCGGCCCGGTCGGCACGCTGATCCGGCTGTTCCTGCTCGGCGACGTCGAGCCCGAGACCGCCATCCACCGGGCGCTCGGTCCGGTGGGCCTCGACGAGGCGATCGCCGCGCGGATCGTCACGCCGGACGGGCGCGCCGGCCTGGACATCCGGCCGTACGAGGCCAACTGGTGGGTCGTGGCGGACCTCGACGCCGACCTGCGGGGTGGCGCCGTACCCGCGGACCACGTGCTCGGCGTCGGGCACGCGTCGATCAACCTCGCCCGCGCGACGACCCGCCGGCCCGTCGGCACGCTGCTCGACCTCGGCACCGGATGTGGCGTCCAGGCTTTGCACGCGAGCACCCACGCGTCGACGATCACCGCCACCGACGTGTCCGCGAGGGCGCTCGCACTCGCGCGGGCCACGTTCCGGCTCAACGAGCTGGACGTCGAGCTGGCCCGCGGTGAGTGGTTCGAGCCGGTCCAGGGGCGCCGGTTCGACCAGGTGGTGTGCAACCCGCCGTTCGTCGTCGGGCCGGCGCGGGTCGACTACACCTACCGCGACTCGGGCCTCGCGGGCGACGGTGCCAGCGCGATGATCGTGCGGGAGCTGCCGTCCTATCTCAACGAGGGCGGGGTGGGACAGCTGCTCGCGTCGTGGCTGCACCGCCGCGGCGAGGACTGGGCCGACCGGGTGCGGTCGTGGCTCCCGGGCGGGGTGGACGCCTGGTTCGTGCAGCGGGACATCGCCGACCCCGGGCTGTACGTCGGCACCTGGCTGCGGGACGCGGGCATCGACCCGCGCTCGGCGGAGGGCCGGACGAAGGCGAACGCGTGGCTGGACTGGTTCGCGGCGAACGACGTCGAGGGCGTCGGTTTCGGCTACGTCACGCTGCGCCGCACCGACGGGGACACCGAGGTGGTGTGCGAGGACCTGCGGCACGCCTACGACGACCCGCTGGGCCCGGAGGCCGGGCGGTGGCTCGACAACGTGGCATGGCTGCGCGACCACGACAAGGAACTGCTGGCGACTCGCTTCGCCGTGCCGCCGACGGTGGTGCTGGAGGAGGTGTCGTCCCCGGGCGAGGACGGCTGGGCACCCGTGGTGCGGCGGCTGCACCGCATGGACGGCCCCGGCTGGCAACACGAGGTGGACGAACCGACGGCGAAGCTCCTCGCCGGCTGCCAGGGCGCGCTCCCACTCGAGGACCTGATCGCGTTGCTGGAGTACGCGTACGGCGAGATCGACGTCGACGCCGCACTGCCCGTCATTCGCGACCTCGTGCTGCACGGGATGCTGACGCCCGCCTAGCCGCTGCGGACGGCGTGGTCGGCGCAGATGCCGACGTCCTGCGACGGGGGTTTGGCCCCGCCATCGCGCCGCGCTGCTTCCGGTGCAGCACAAGGCAACCGGCCGGGTGCTCGTGCCGGGTGTGATCGCGCGGCTCGGGGCGGCCCGCCACCGCGGGTTCGGCCAGGCTGAGCCGGTCGCGGTAGGTCCAACCTTGCCGTGCGGCTCCTCCTCGTGAGGAAGCCCGCGACGGTGTACGCGCGCACACAGCTCCACGGCAGGTGGGCGGCGAATCCGCGATCGTTGATCAACGCCAACACAGATGGTTGCGTAGGCATCCCCCACCCATACCCGGGGGGCCACCCCGAGGCCATCGTACCAAGCGACACAGACAAAACCCCTGGTCGCGAGGACCTGTGGACAACTTTCGGTGGCCAGTGCGGGCGAATGGGACATTCGCACCTTGCCGTGCACCGGGGCGCGCGCGACGCTGCCGGCTCTGCGGCGCGGCGTGGGTGATTACTCGTGCCTGGCTCTGCTGGGTTGGACCCGAGGTGGTTCGCCCGGCATCTTTGGGTAGACCGGTGGCCATGGGGCGTCCGGTAGGCCGTCCGCTCGGTCGTGTTCGTGGAGGTCGAGCAGGGGCGCGAGGTCCTGGGCGGTCATGGCGGCCCACGCGTCGCCGCGTTCGGACAGGCGGGTCGGTACCGTTTCGATGGTCAGCTCGCGTGGCTCGATGGTCGCCAGTTCGTCCCATGTGAACGGTGTGGAGACCTGGGCGTGTGGGTTGGCCCGGACGCTCCACGCGCCGAACACGGTCTTGTGCGGTGCGTTCTGGTTGAAGTCGATGAAGACGCGGCTGCCGCGTTCCTCCTTCCACCAGGCGGCGGTCAGCAGGTCGGGCCGGCGTCGCTCCAGCGCGCGGGCCACCGCCACCGCCGCGGCACGCACCGTGTAGCCGTCCCAGTGGGGGAGCAGGCGGGCGTAGACGTGGATGCCTCTGTTGCCGGTGGTCTTGGGGAGGCTCGCCACGCCCAGCTCGTCGAGGAGGGCCTTCGTCTCGGCGGCCGCCTCCTGGATCATGGGGAACGTGACGCCCGGGCTCGGGTCCAGGTCGATGCGGAGCTCGTCGGCGTGTGCGGGGTCGGCGGCCGTGTTGGGCCACACGTGGAAGCCGAGGCACCCCATGTTGACCGCCCAGAGCACGTGGGCGAGGTCGACGGCCACGAGTGCGTTGGACGTGGTGCCGTTCGGCGTGGACACGACGGTCGTGGTGAGCCACGGGTCGGCCTTCGTGGGGGTCACGCGTTTCTGGAAGAACGACGACCCCGTCACCCCGTTGGGGAAGCGCTGCAGCAGGACCGGCCGGCCACCCATCGCCGCCATCAGCGGCTCGGCGACCGCCAGGTAGTACCGGGCGAGGTCCAGTTTGGTGTTACCGCGCTCGGGGAAGAACACCTTGCCCGGGTTGGTGATCCGGACCGAATGCCCGGCCACCTCCAGGACCTCGACGTCGTCACCTTTGGCCACGAGGTGACCGTACTCCCCGGGTATGACAATCGCGTGGGATGACGGCCGCCGGTCGGCGGTCCTCCACGCCGGACGAAGGTCCTACCGTCGGGTGCGTGTTGAGACGAGTGACCGCCGGCCTCGCGGCCGCCGGGTTCCTGCTCGCCGGCGCGACGCCGGCCGCGGCGGAGAGCTACACCAACCAGTTCCGCGGCGACGGGTCGAGCGACTTCGGGCTCGCCTGGATGCACGCCCGGTGGCAGGCCGAGGACAAGGCGATCGCCGACGGCTTCACCGATCCGGACAACCAGTGCGAGGAGATCTTCTCCTTCGGTGACTACTACACGGCCATGGTCATCTGGGACTGCACCCGCGAGGTGTGACACACCGCGTGGACGGCTCCCCGAGTGCAGGGTCGGGAGCCGCCCACGCGGTCGCGCCGGTCAGGCGACCTTGCCGGCTCCGGCGCCGTTCGTGACGCTGCCCTTGACGCTGCCCGAGGACTCGAGCGAGTACGAGTACGGGATGCCGTTCACGCCGCTGCCGTTGTTCGCGCAGGCGCCCGAGTTGACCAACGTGTTGTTGCGCTGCACCAGCCGGCCGGCGGGCGAGTCGCCCTGGCCGAGGTCACACGCGCGGTTGGTGTTCTCGAAGTAGTTGCCCTCGACGAGAACGCCGGCCTCCATCGTGGACGCGACACCGTACGAGGTGACGCCCTGGTAGTAGTTGTTGTACACGTGTACCGGGTTGCCGAACCGCACGCGCGGGTGACGCTGGGTGCTGCCGGCGAACCAGTTGTGGTGGTAGCTGACCCGCAGGTGCCCGCGGTCCTGGCTGCCGTTGTCGTCGCTGTGTCCGAGCAGGAACGACTTGTCGTGGTTCTGGACCTTGTTCCACGACACCGTGATGAAGTCCGAGCCTCGCTTGATGTCGAGCGCGCCGTCACTGCTGTCGTAGAAGGTGTTGTGGTCGATCCAGATCCGCGTCGAGCCGTCCTGGACGTTGACCAGGTCGTCGCTCCCACCGCGGAAGTTCAGGTTCTGGATGATCACGTTGCTCGCGCCGTCGATGTCCAGACCGCCGCCGCCCTGGATGCCGGAGTTGGCGCCGACGCCGATGATCGTCTTGTTCGACGTGACGTCCTGCATGCCGGTGAACGACACCATGCCCTGGACCCGGATGACGGCGGAACCGCTCGCCTTCATCGCGTTGACCAGTGCCGAGCCGGTGGTCACGGTGATCGGCGATGCGTTGCCGCCACCGGTGGTGCCGGCGCCGAAGCCGGTCGGCGAACCAACCGCCGCCGCGGTGCCCGCCGTGGCCATGGTGAGCGCCGATGCCGCTGCCACCGTGGCCAACCCGGCCAGCCCTCGTTTCATGATTTTCCTACGCATGACGGGTGTCTCTCTGTTAGCAGGGGATCCTCGTTGATCAACCGATCGCGAAGCTCGGGTGCGGCGGTTGGTTGTACGCCGTGTTCTGCCACGCGATCGCCACCCGGTACTGCCGGTCCTGCATCAGTGATGGGCGGCTGATGTTCGTGCTGTCAGTCGTCGAATAGATCCGCAGTGCGCGGTTGTCCGACGTCCGCCAGATCACCTCCTCTCGCCAGTCGCCGAGGATGTCGGCGGAGAGTGCCGGGGTTGCCTTCGTTCCGTTGTTCGACGCGACGCCCGAACCCGTCAGCAGCCGGGTGTCCGCGCTCGTGCCGTACTTGTCGATGTGGGTGCCGTCCAACAGCTCGCGCTGGGCGTCGCCGTCCCACCAGATCACGAAGTTGGTGGAGCCGGGTTTGCGTGCGGCGACCTGGTTTCCGTTAGCAGCGCCGCGAAGTCCGGCCACGGCCGACGACCAGGCCTCGGCACCCGGGCTGCCGTTCCAGATGTCCGCGGCCACGCCACGGCCGTTGTCACAGCCGCAGGACGGTGCGCTCCAGATGATCTGGCCGGTGCGCGCGTCACCCATCCAGTGGGCCGGGTTCGACCCCGACTCCGACGGCTTGAACACCTCGAGGCCGGCGCGGGACGGGACGAGATCGCCGACGTGGTAGGCGTCGCCGTGCTGGGTGTTGTTCTGCCACAGGCCGAAGCCGTTGTCGTCGACCGCCATCGAGCCGTACATGATCTCGTCGCGGCCGTCACCGTCGACGTCCGCTATGGACAGTTGGTGGTTGCCCTTGCCCGTCCAGGCCGAGCCGTTGGTGGAGGAGTTGGAGTCGAACGTCCACCGCCGGGTCAGCTGGCCGTTGCGGAAGTCCCACGCGGCGATCACCGACCGGGTGTAGTAGCCGCGGGCCATGATGATGCTGGGCCGCGAACCGTCCACATAGGCCGTGCCGGCTAGGAACCGGTCGACGCGGTTGCCGTAGTTGTCGCCCCAGGACGACACGGTCCCGCGGGCGGGCACGTAGTCGGCGGTGGCCAGCACGGCGCCGTCCGTGCCGCGGAACACCGAGAGGAACTCGGGCCCGGCGAGGACGTAGCCGGAGGAGTTGCGGTGGTCGGCGCTCGCGTTGCCGATCACCTGGCCGGTGCCGGATCGGGTGCCGTCCGCGGTCTTCGTCGCCACCTCGGCCCGGCCGTCACCGTCGTAGTCGAACACCTGGAACTGCGTGTAGTGCGCGCCCGCCCGGATGTTGCGGCCGAGGTCGATGCGCCACAGCCGGGTGCCGTTCAGCCTGTACGCGTCGAGGTAGACGTTGCCGGTGTAGCCGGACTGCGAGTTGTCCTTGGCGTTGCTGGGATCCCACTTCAGGACGATCTCGTACTGGCCGTCGCCGTCGAGGTCGCCGACGCTCGCGTCGTTGGCGCTGTACGTGTAGCTCTCCCCGGACGGTGTGGTGCCGCCGGCCGGGATCTGCAGCGGCACGTCCATCGAGGTGGCGAACGGCGCCACCTCGTCGGCCGCCGCGGATCTCTGCTCGACGCCGTTCACCACCGGCCGCACGGAGTAGGTCGCCTTCTCGGCCGCGCCATCGTCGAGCCAGCTCGTCACGCCGGTGACCTGGGTGACCCGCGTGCCGTCGCGGTAGACGTTGAAGGCGACGCCGGTCGGGTCGGAGGTGAGCAGCCGCCAGCTGACGAAGTTCCCCTTGTCCGACCGCACACTGATCAGCCCTCGGTCGAGCTTCTCGGTGGTGGCGTTGGCGTTCGCGGCCGTCGCGGTGGTGCCGGTCCGGTCGCCGACGATGATGCCTCGGCCGTTGGTGCCCAGGTACACCCGCCCGTAGACGCGTGGGTCACCGGTGATGGCGTCGCCCGCGTTGCCGTACTGGTGCGCGTCGTCGTTGACCCGCACCCAGGTGACGCCGGTGTCGTCCGACCGGTACACACCGGTCACGCCGCCGACGGTCGCCATCGCGTACAGCGCGGGGTAGGTCCGCCCCGGCGCGGCGGCGCCGAAGCCCACGCTGACCGCCTTGGTGACCGAGGACACCTTGGTGAAGCTCGCGCCGGAGTTCGTGGAGTGGAAGATGCCGGTGTCGCCGGCGAGCCAGACGTCACCGTCCCTGCCCGCCACGGCCTTGAACTTCGCGGTCGCCGGCAGGCCGGTGGCCGCGGTCTGGGTGAAGGTCTGACCGCCGTTGGTGCTGACGTAGAACCGGCCGCCGTTGAAGCCGTAGAACTTGCTGGCGTTCACCCGGTCGGACTCCACAATGGACTCGGTGGGCAAGCCCTGTGACTGCGTCCAGGTGTTGCCGAAGCCGACGGAGAAGTGGACGGGCTGGCCGCGCGGCGCCCACACGAAGCGGCTGCCGTCGGCCGCGGCCGCCACGGTCCCGCCCTCGTTGATGCCGCCGGGTTCGGTGCCCTGGAACCAGTTCGCGCCGCCGTCGGTCGAGAACGCGACGTGGCTGTCGTTCGGCCGGTCCGCGTCGTTGAAGTTGCCCGCCCTGACCATCACGCCCGGGCTGCGTTCCGCGAAGTCCAGGCTCGTGGTCGAGGTGAACACGGGTTGCGTGAACATCTTCGACGGCACCGCGTTGAGGTTGTCGTGCCGGAAACCGCCGATGTCACCGAGTCCGGAGATCAGCGGCGCCCCGGACGGCGGGCTGATCAGGTCCAGCACCGCGGTCTCCTCGAGCCCGGCGGCCATCGGCCGGATGGTGATCTGCTGGTTCGAGTCCCACGCGGTCAGGTTGGTGGTGCCGTAGACGGTGGCGCCGGTGCCGTACATGAGGCGGTTGGAGTTGTGCGGGTCGATCTCCACCGACTCGTTCATCCAGCCCAGCTTCGGCGTCACCTCAGGGGGTTGCGGGTTGGTGCCGAAGTTCAGCCACGGCGACGTCGAGATGTTCATGCTGTAGCGGAAGGAGCGGTTGGGGTAGGAGCTCCAGTCCCAGATCCGGGTCCACGTCGTGCCGCCGTCGGTGCTGCGGAAGAAGATCGCGTCCGGCCACCACGACACCTGCGTGGCCACCATGATCGTGTTCGGGTTCCGCCGGTCGATCGTCAGTCCGCTGTAGCCGAAGTAGTCGTCACCACTGCTCGACGGGATCGGGCTGATCTGCGTCCACGCCCCGGTCGTCGTGTTGTACTTCCACACGTCGCCCTTGCTGCCGTCGTACGGCCCGCCGGTGTCGCTGGTCGCGATGTACAGCTGGTGGTTGACCTCGTCCAGCACACCCTTGTGCGCCATGTAGCCCGTCGGCTGGCCCGCGATCCGGGTCCACGTGGCACCCGCGTCCGTGCTGCGGTACACGGTGTTCTGCAGGTCGGCGACGCCGGCGTAGATGGCGCGGGTCGGGCTGCCCGCCGTGCCGCTCGACTTGTCGAACGTCACCCACACCACGCCCGGCCGGTGGGACAGATACCCGTTGGGGTCGCTGGGATCCTGTGCCCAGTTGCCCGGGTTGGGGAAGCTCGTCACCTTCGACCAGCTCACGCCCGAGTTCGTGCTGCGCCACAACCCGTTGCCGTCCGGGGCGCCCAGGTAGAGGACCCGGTTGTCGTTCGGGTCCACCGCGAGCCGTTCACCCATGCCCCGGCCCGGCATGTTGCCGCCCAGCTTGAACGGCAGCGTGGTGACCTGCCAGCTCGCGCCGCGGTTGGTCGAGCGAAGGATCGCGCCGTTGTTCGGGTCCCAGCTGTTGGTGTACATGCCGGCCGCCACGTACACCCGGTTCGGGTCGACGGGATCGCTGGCCAGGCTGACCACCCCGTTATAACCCCACCTGTCCCAGCCGAACGAGTCCAGCAGCGGCACCCATCTGCCGGTGGACTGGTTCCACCGGTACGCGCCGCCGATGTCGGTGCGCGCGTAGATCAGGTTGGGCTCGGTGCGGTTGAAGACGATGCCGGGGACGAACCCGCCGCCGGCGATCTCGGCGTTGCGCCACGAGTAGGTCTCGGCGGCCGGGGCGGCCGCCCGCGCCGGCGCCGCGGTGAGGTGGGGCGCCACGAGCGTCGCGGCGGTGAGCGCCACGGCCGCCAGAGCGCTGGCGAGGGGGATCCGCATGATCGACCACTTCCTTGTGGGGATCGTCCGCCGGGGTAGGGCGTACTGCCGGTCGGCGTGGGAGGGGGACCGCTCGATGTCCAGTGAGGATCATTCGGGAGGCGCGCTCCGGCGCAAGACTGGGAGCGCTCCCAGCCGGGGTGAACAAATTGTTAGCACCCGAGCGCGAGGCGTGTCAACGGGGAAGCGCTTTCCTGGAGACCGCAGTGTGCCACCGGAGTGTGAACGTTAACAAGTTTCCGCAGATGGGAGCGCTCTCAGAACTCAGGTTAACGATCGCGTCATGATCACCCGTTTTGCCAACTGTTGACGCGAAATGGTCAGCGGCCTTACCTTGCAAAGGCAAGCGCTTTCCTGGTGAAGGTTCTTCAGCTTCGAGCGAGGGGTGGCAACGATGCCTCGACCCATGGCTCCACGGGCAGGTGACGGCGACGGATCGCGTGGCGCGCCCGGCCGGTTCGATCGAAGAAAGCTGCTGGTGGCGGGCGCTGCCGGCGTCGCTGGGAGCGCTCTCGGGTGGGGTGGTGCGCAGGCCGCCGCCTGGGAGACGGTGCTCAGCGGCTCGTTCGCGAACCGGCAGACGCTGGAAGCGTCCTGGAACTACCGGTATCCCTGGGGGTCCGACCACAACGGCACCGCGCGGATGTACGCGAGCTCGACCGACATCAACCACGTGTACCTGGAGAGCTCGGGCGTGCTGGCGATCAAGGCCACCCGCATCACCTGGAACGAGGGCAACAGTTCGGCCGACCCGTACCTGCCGATCCGCTACCACTCGGGCGCCATCCACGCGAAGCAGCACGTGACCGTCAACGACCAGTTTCCCAACTGGGAGGTCAAGGGTGAGTTCCAGGCGCCGTCGGCGCGGGGCACCTGGCCGGCCTTCTGGCTCACCGGCGTCAACAGCTGGCCGCCGGAGAGCGACATCCTGGAGTTCAAGGGCGACGGCAGGAACTGGTTCAACACGTACAGGAACGCGAGCGGCGCGTGGTCGAACACGATCGTCTCGGTGTCGAATCCCGGCGCCTGGCACGGTTACCGCGCCTGGATCACGAAGGTGAACGCCAACGACGTCGACATCCACTACTACCTCGACGGGAACTGGGTGGGGCAGCACCGCGGCGCGAACTTCGTCAACCGGCCGCTGTGGTTGATCATCAACCTGCAGATGGAGGGATCGTCCGGTTCTCCGGGGCCGACCTCGGACACGATCTACCGCGCGCGCAACGTCTACGTCGGACGAACCCGAGCCTGATCGCGTGCCACAATGCGCCGGTGGAACAGCACGCCGTGACCAGGTTCGCCGACGCGCTGGTGGCACTCGCGGAAGGGCGCACCGATCCGCAGGACTGGCTGGCGTGGTGGGGCGAGCATGCTGCCGAGGTGGAGGCGGTGTGTCCGCGCGGCTGGTTCCTCCGGCTGACCCCACGCGGCGGCGCGCCCGATGATCCACTGTGGATAGAGCAGGCCGTGGTGGCGAGCCAGGACGGCGCTTGTTATGTGCTGGACAAGATCGGGTTCCCGATCGAGCGGTCACCTCGGTACAGCGAGGCTTTCGAGACCGCGATGGCCCGCTGGATACGCGAGTGTCGTGCCGAGACCAAGCGGCGGGCCGCCGAGCTGAGGCCGCTCATCGATGGGCTCGCTGAGGATTTCCCCAAGATGGCCCGGTTTCTGCGCGTGAACCCGGACGAGGTCGAGTCCATGCTGCCCGGTGCGAGCGAGGCCGAGTTGCCGGCCATGGCACTGCCGGCCGCGTATCGCCGCTTCCTTGTCCGCACGAGAGAGTTGGTCATCGGCGACACGCTGCGGCTCACCAGGGACCACCCGTTCGTCCACACGTCGACGAAGGTCGTGCTGCCCACCGAGGGCATGCTGTGCTTCGGTGAGTACTGGTTCGAGGCCGACGGCGACCAGGTGCTGTTCGACCTCCGCGACGGCGTCGTCGACGACCCGCCGGTGCTCTACTACGCACACGGCCGGCGCACGGTCGAGCGGATCGGGAAGACGTTCACCGGGTGGATCGAGTCGCTGCCCCGCAAACTTGCCTGAGTCGGCCCGTTTCGGCCGAACTCCGGCGCGAGGTCGACGATAATGACACCGGTGGTCGAACGTGGTTCAGACAAAGGAACATCGCAGGGCGCGGTCGTGATCGATCGGCCACTGGCCCGGCTGTCGTGGCTCGGAGTCGCGGGCGGGCTCGTCGTCGTGGCCGGCGCCGCCGCGTTGTGGGGACCCGAGCTGTTCGACGGCCGGCGGAGCGACCCGGTCGCCCGGTTCCTGTTCTCGGTCGCCGTGATCCTGCTCGTGTGTCATCTGTTCGGCGCGCTGCTGCGCCGGTTCCGGCAGCCTGCCGTGCTCGGGGAGGTGATCGGCGGGCTGGTGCTCGGCCCGTCGGTGCTCGGGCTCGTGTGGCCGGCGTCCCAGGAGCTGCTGTTCCCCCGGCCGGTGCTCGACGCGCTCGGCTACGTTGCGCAGCTGGGACTGATCGTGTTCATGTTCCTGCTGGGCTGTGAGCTGCGGACGGACCGTCTCGGCGGCCGGAAGCTCGTCGGTGCCACCGTCGCCGGCGGGATGGGGCTGCCGTTCGTCGCCGGCGTCGGGGTCGCGCTGGCCGCGCCGGTGCTCGGCGTCGGCTCGGTCGCGTCCGTGCTGTTCTTCGGGCTGGCACTGGCGATCACCGCGATGCCCGTCCTGGCACGGATCCTCGTCGACCTGGGCCTCGGCGACACCCGCCTCGGCGCGACGGCGCTGTCGTCGGCCGCGGTCGGTGACGGGCTCGCGTGGCTGGTGCTGACCGTGATCCTGGCGGGTACCGGCGCGACCGGCACCGGTGACATCGCGACGACCGCCGGGCTCGGCGCCGCGCTCACGGTGGCGACGTTGCTGTGTGTGCGGCCGGCGCTGCGGCTGCTGGTCGAGCGCGTCACGTCGACGCAGCTGCTGCTCGGCGCCCTGGTCGTCGGTGCCATCGGGTACGCCGGGCTGACGCAGCTGATCGGGCTGCACTCGGTGATCGGCGCGTTCCTGTTCGGCGTGGCCGTGCCGAGGTCCGCGCCGGCGGTGGCCCGGTTGGGTGAGCAGCTGCACGGGTTCACGATCGCGATCCTGCTCCCGCTGTTCTTCGCCGGCGTGGGCCTGAGCACGTCGGTCGGTCTGCTGGGCGCGTCGGCCGGGAACTGGCTGCTGTTCCTGCTGGTGTTGCTGGTCGCGACGAGCACCAAGTTCGTCGGTGCGGGCGGTGCTGCCCGGCTGGCCGGCCTCCCGGGCCGGGAGGCGATGCGGCTCGGTGCGCTGATGAACTGCCGGGGCGTCACCGAACTGGTGATCGCGACGATCGGGCTGCAGCACGGGCTGCTCACCGATCTCGGCTTCACGATCCTGGTGCTCGTCGCGATCATCACGACCGCGGCGACGGGACCCCTGATCCGTGCCATGGAGCCGGCGTGAGGGGTGCCGCCAGCGTGCGCAGCGTCCAGCCACGGGAATGTCCTGAGAGGACGGTCTGCGACAGCGGCGGCACGTCGATCCGCCAGAACGACCGCGGCGTCGCGAGGATAGCGTGGACGACCGCCGCCTTCACCACGGCCGCGTGGGTGACCGCGACGATCTTGCGGTGATCCTTGGGGAACCCGTCGAGCCAGCCGCCGATTCGGTCGATGAGGTCCATCACGGACTCTCCGCCGTGAGGGGCCGCGGCGGGGTCGGTGAGCCACGCCGTCATCGCCGCCGGGTCGAGATCGTCCAGCGTCCGGCCGCGCCAGGCACCGTGGTCGCAGTCCCGGAGGGCGGGCTCGACGTCCGCCGTCAGGCCCAGCCCGGCCGCTGTTTGACGGCAACGGGTCTCCGGGGCCGTCAGGTAGCCGTTGGCTCGCAACGGCATCGGGTCGGGTGTTGTCTCGATCGGTTCGTCGGCCGGAAACGCTGCGCGGCGAGTCGCCGAGGTGGCGGCGTGACTAATCAGGACGAGACGGCTGGTCATTCGGCTCCCGCGGATGGTACGTTGCCTAGACCTGATGGTACGAGGAAGCCGGTGGGATTCCGGCACGGTCGCGCCGCTGTATGTGTCCCTCGGGGCATGAGTCAGACCCTCAACCGTCCTTCCGCTCCACCGACCGGACCGCACGAGTCCGAGGAGGCGACATGTCGCACGCTGTCAGTGCCCCGACTCCCTTGCACGTTCCGGCCATTCCGATTCGGCAGATCCTGCCGTGGGCCGTGTTCGCCGGGCTGCTCTTCGGCCTGGTGATGTACTTCGTGAGCACCGAACAGGGTGCGCTGTCGATGTTCGACGGCATGTCCGTGCACGAGCTCGTGCACGACGGTCGCCACCTGCTCGGCTTCCCCTGTCACTGAGCCATGTCCATGCGCTCCCTGCTGGTGTGGGGTCTGCTCGCGGGTCTGCTCGGCGGTGTTCTCGCCTTCGGGTTCGCGTCGGTGGTCGGTGAGCCGCCCGTCGAGGCGGCCATCGCGTTGGAGGAACACGACCACGCGACCGGTGAGCACGAGGAGGCTGCGGAGCCGGTTTCCCGTGGCGTGCAACGAACTCTTGGACTCGCCATCGCGACGTGTGCGTTCGGTGCCGCGCTCGGTGGTCTCGTCGCGCTCGCGTTCGCGTTCGCCTACGGTCGGTTCGGCACGTTGGGGCCTCGGGCCACCGCGTTCACGGTGGCCGCGGTCGGGTTCGTCGCCGTGGTGCTCGTGCCGTACGTGGTCTATCCGCCGAACCCGCCCGCCGTGGGCCGGGCCGAGACGATCGGTGACCGCACGGCCGCGTACTTCGGCATGATGGCGATCTCCGTGCTCCTCGCGATCGTGGCGGTCTACCTGGCCAGGGCGGGATGGCTCGCCGCGGTCGGGGCCGGGGTCGCCTACGTGGCGGCCGTGTCGGGTGCCGCAGCGCTGTTGCCGAGCTTCCACGAGGTGCCGGACGGGTTTCCCGCTCAGACGCTGTGGGATTTCCGGCTCGCCTCGCTCGGCACGCAGGCCGTGTTGTGGGTGACGATCGGTGTCGCGTTCGCCGCGTTGCTGCAGCGCTCGACGAACCGGGCGATGGCGGTCGGCGCCGCCGCCGGGTGAATGTGCACATAGGACGCGTGGACGCGGTCGGTGACGAAGCCGTCCGAGCCGGTGCGCCAGCGCCAGGCAGGCGGCTCGCCGTGCGTCGGGGTGATCGTCGTGCGGTGGAACTCGTGCCCCGTCAGCCGGGTGCCCTCCTGGTACAGCACTGAGTCCGCGGTCGCGACGACGTCCCGGTAGCCGAGGGTGAGCCGGTCGGTCATGGTGGCGTGCGCGTCGAGCACCCCGCACATCGGGTGACCGTCCAGAGACCGTGCCAGGTAGAGAAGTCCGGCGCACTCGGCGTGCACGGGCACGCGGGCGTTCGCCACCGCCTGGCGCAGCTCGGTGTTGGCGGACAGCTCGCTCGCGTACTGCTCGGGAAACCCGCCGGGGAGCACGATCCCGGCGGTGTCGGCCGGCAACACGGTGTCCCGCAACGGATCCACGACCACCACGGCCGCGCCGGCCGCGCGGAGCAGCTCGGCGTGTTCCGCGTAGCCGAACGTGAACGCGGGCCCGCCGGCGATCGCCACGACCGGACGGCCGGGCACCGGTGTCAGCTCCGGCGTCCACGGCGTGAACTCGGGTCCGCCCCTGGCCAGTGCCGCGACCGCCGCGAGATCGACGCCGCCCGCGACGAGCTCGGCCATCGCGTCGACCGCTCTCACCGCGGCGGCGCCGTGTTCCGCCGCGGTGACCAGCCCGAGATGGCGGGACGGCACCTCGACCGGCGCGTGCCGACGCAACACCCCGACCACGTCGAGACCGACGTCGGCGCAGGCGTTCCTGAGGACGGCCTCGTGCCGGTCGGACCCGACCTGGTTGAGGATCACCCCGGCGAGGCGGACTTCCGGTTTCCAGGTGCGGAACCCGTGGAGCAACGCGGCGAGGCTGGTGCTGTGGCCGCGTGTGTCGACGACCAGGAGCACGGGCGCGCCGAGCAGCTCGGCGACGTGGGCGGTCGAACCCACACCGTTGTCCACGCGGCCGTCGAACAACCCCATGACGCCTTCGACGACCGCGATGTCGGCACCCGCGCAACCGTGCGCGAACAGCGGCCCGACGAGCGACTCGCCCACCAGCACGGGATCGAGGTTGCGTCCGGGCCGGCCGGCGGCGAGCGTGTGGTATCCGGGATCGATGTAGTCGGGCCCGACCTTGAACGGCGCCACCACGTGCCCCGCCCGCCGCAGAGCGGCCATGAGCCCGGTGGCCACCACGGTCTTGCCGCTCCCGGAGGCCGGGGCCGCGATGACGACGCGGCCTACCATGCGGCCCCTGTTCCCGAAAACGTCACTCGCGGGGGCTGAACGCGCGACTCGCGGGGGCCGAACGCGCGACTCGCGGGGGTTACCACTCGATGCCCTTCTGGCCCTTGGCGCCCGTGTCCATCGGGTGTTTGATCTTTGTCATCTCCACCACCAGGTCCGCCGCCGCCACCAGCTCCTCGGGTGCGTTGCGGCCGGTGATCACCACGTGTTGGTGGCCTGGGCGGGACGTGAGCGTCGTGACCACCTCGTCCACGGTTATCCACCCCCATTTCAGCGGGTACGTGAACTCGTCGAGCACGTACAGGGTGTGTCGTTCCTCAGCGAGGCGACGGGTGATCTCCCGCCAGCCCTCGCGGGCGGCCTCCGCGTGGTCCTCCTCGTCGCCCTGCTTGCGGGACCACGACCAGCCCGCGCCCATCTTGTGCCACTCGACCGGGCCGCCCTGGCCTGTACGGTCGTGTGTCTCGCCGAGCGCCAGCAACGCGTTCTCCTCGCCGACCTTCCACTTCGCGGACTTCACGAACTGGAACACCGCGATCGGCCAACCCTGGTTCCACGCACGCAGCGCCAACCCGAACGCGGCCGTCGACTTGCCCTTCATCTCTCCCGTGTGGACGATCAGCAGGGGGCGGTTGCGGCGCTGCCGCGTGGTGAGCCCGTCCGCCGGCACCGTCTCCGGTTTACCCTGAGGCATCAGGCAGCGCCCCGTGCGGCGCGGACCACGCCCGTCACGACGTCGCTCGACAGTTCGTCCAGCCGCACGCACGTGCCACCGAGCGCCGTCGCGAGCCGGGCGGGCAGCCCGAGCCGCACAGGCCCACGCTCGCAGTCGACCACCACGCTCGCCACGCCGTCCGCGGCCAGCAAACCCGCCACCCGCATGGAATCCTCGACGGGATCATGGCGCAGCGGCACGGTGGCCCGGCCGTCGGTGACCACCACGAGCAGCGGTCGCCGGCGTGGGTCCCGCAGTCGTTCTGTGGTCAGGGTTCGGTGGGCACGCAGCAGCCCCTCGGCCAGCGGTGTCCGACCGCCCGTGCCCAGCCGCCGCAGCCGGGCGACCGCCGCCTCCACCGAGGAGGTCGGTGGGAGCACCAGATCGGCCGCCGTGCCGCGGAACGTGACCAGCCCGACCTTGTCGCGGCGCTGGTAGGCGTCGAGCAGCAGTGACACCACAGCGCCGGTGACCGCGGACATCCGCTTGCGTGCGGCCATCGACCCGGACGCGTCCACCGCGAACAACACCAGGTTGCTTTCCCGGCCCTCGCGCACGGCGTGCCGGATGTCCGTGCGGCGCAACAGAATCCCGGCGCCCGTCCGACCTCGGGTCGTCTGGTGTGGCGCGGCCGCGGTGAGCGTGCCGACGAGGTGGACGCCGTGCCCACCCGACTGCGTGGCCCGCAGTGTCCTGCCGAAGCCGGCGCGGGCACGGGAGCGACGTCCCGGCGCGCCCTCACCGACCCCGTCGACGGCCAGCAGTCGCGCCCGGAACGCCGGATCAGGCACGGCCGCAGGCTGGCTCTGCCCGCCGGAGCCGTTACCGTCCACACTGGACTCGGTGGGAGGTGGCTCGCCACCCGGGCCGTCGGTGCCGTCCGGGTCGTCGTCCGGGAGTGGCGGTTCGGCGCTGTCTGCCGCGTCCCGCAACGCCTGCTGCAACTGCTCCTCGTCGAGGCCGGGCTCGTCGAACGGGTCGCGTCGCCGCCGGTGGGGTAGCGCCAGCCGGGCGGCCGCCTCGACGTCCTGTTCCTCGACGGCCTCGCCGCCCCGCCACGCCGCGTGCGCCATCGCCGTGCGGGCCACCACGAGGTCCGCGCGCATGCCGTCCACTCCGAACGAAGCGCAGAGCGCCGCGATCCGGCGCAACTCCTTGTCAGGCAACCGAACGGACGGCAGGGCCCGCTGTGCCGCGACGATCCGGTCCGCAAGCTCCCGGTCCGCCGCGGCCCACTCGGCGGCGAAACCGGCCGGGTCGGCCTCGAACGCGAGCCGCCGGCGGATCACCTCGGTACGGACGTCCACATCGCGGGCCGCCGCCACCTCGACGGTGAGCCCGAACCGGTCGAGCAGCTGCGGTCGCAGCTCGCCCTCCTCCGGGTTCATCGTGCCGACCAGCAGGAACGACGCGGCATGCGAGACCGAGACACCCTCGCGCTCGACGTGTGCGCGGCCCATGGCGGCGGCGTCCAGCAGGAGGTCGACGAGGTGGTCGTGGAGCAGGTTGACCTCGTCGACGTAGAGCACGCCCCGGTGCGCCGCGCACAGCAGCCCGGGCTGGTAGGCACGCACTCCTTCGGTCAGCGCGCGTTCCAGGTCAAGGGAACCGATGAGTCGGTCCTCAGTGGCCCCGACGGGCAGCTCGACGAGCCGGGCGGCACGAGTGCTGTCGACGAGATCATGGGGGGCGTCCGGACAGTTCGGATCCGGCGCGCCCGGGTCGCAGCTGAACCGGCAGCCCTCCACCACCCGAACGGCGGGCAGCAACGCGGCGAGCCCACGAACCACAGTGGACTTCGCGGTGCCCTTCTCGCCTCGTACGAGAACCCCACCGATGGTGGGATGGACGGCGTTGAGCAGGAGAGCCAGGCGGAGGTCGTCATGCCCGACGACAGCCGAGAACGGGTAACCGGCGGACATCGCCCATCCTTCCCCGGGTCCGCGCCCGAGTCGGTGCATCAGCTGGGGCCAAGTGTCTGGCTTCCCCGGATCGCTCCAGGTCACAGTGGCGGGACCGCACCAGATTCACACTGGTTTCCTCGGGCACCCTGCTGCAAGGTCTTCTGGCATCGTGTCAGACATCCGGGCGGCTGTCGATTACCGTGCTGGTCTCGTGGCAACCATCACCGTGGTCGGGATCGGGGCGGACGGCTGGCGCGGCCTGTCCGCCGCCGCCCAGGAGGCACTGTCCGCCGCCGAGGTCGTGATCGGCAGTTCGCGGCAGCTCGGGCTCCTGCCGGACTCGGACGCGACGCGGGTGGCGTGGCCGTCACCCATGCTGCCGGCCGTCGAGCCGCTGATGGCCGAGCACGACGGGCGGCACGTGTGCGTGCTCGCGAGCGGAGACCCGATGTTCTTCGGCGTCGGCGGCACGCTCGCGCGCCTGCTGGGCGCCGGCGCCCTGCGGGTGATCCCACACCCGTCGTCGGTGTCGCTCGCGTGTGCCCGGCTCGGCTGGCTGGTCGAGGACGTCGAGGTCGTGAGCCTGGTCGGCCGGCCCGTGGAGTCGCTGCTTGTGCTGCCGAACCGGCGGGTGCTGGTGCTCAGCGCCGGCGCGGAGACGCCGACGAAGGTGGCGGAACTGTTGCGGTCGAGGGGGTTCGGCCCCACCCCGATGACCGTGCTCGAGGATCTCGGCGGGCCGGGGGAGAGGCGCCACGACGGCACGGCCGCGACCTGGTCCGGCCAGGCCGGTGCACTGAACGTGATCGCGCTCGACTGCCGTGCCGCACCCGGTGTGACCCCACTCGGTCGCACCCCCGGACTGCCCGACGACGCGTTCGACCACGACGGACAGCTCACCAAGCGTGAGGTGCGGGCGATCACCCTGGCCGCCCTGGCCCCGCTGCCCGGGCAGTTGCTGTGGGATGTCGGCGCCGGCTCGGGCAGCGTCGCGATCGAGTGGCTGCGGACCCATCCGAGCTGCGCGGCGGTGGCGGTGGAGTCCAGGCCAGAGCGGGCCGCCCGGATCACGGCGAACGCCCAGGCGCTCGGGGTGCCGGGCCTGACCGTGGTGCACGGTCGGGCACCGGAGGCACTCGCCGACCTGCCGTCCCCGGACGCGGTCTTCGTCGGCGGTGGCGTGTCCGGGGACGGTGTGGTGGCCGCGTGCTGGGCGGCGTTGCGGGTCGGTGGACGGCTCGTCGCGAACGCGGTGACCTTGGAGTCGGAGGCCGTGTTGACCCGATGGCAGGCGAGCGTGGGCGGCACACTCACCAGGATCGAGGTCAGCAGAGCGGCCCCGGTCGGCGGCTTCACAGGATGGAAGCCGATGATGCCGGTGACACAGTGGGAGGTTGTACGAACGTGACGGTGCACTTTGTTGGTGCTGGGCCGGGAGCGGCCGATCTGATCACCGTGCGGGCGCAGCGGTTGATCGAGACGACACCCGTGTGCCTGTATGCCGGGAGCCTGGTGCCGACCGAGTTGCTGGCGTCGTGTCCGCCGGACGCGCGGCTGGTGGACACCGCGGATCTGACACTCGACGAGATCATCGCGGAACTGGTCGCGGCGCACGAGCGCGGCCAGGACGTGGTGCGGCTGCACTCGGGTGATCCGTCGGTGTTCAGCGCGGTGGCCGAGCAGTCACGGCGACTCGACGCGGCGGGTGTGCCGTGGGAGATCGTGCCCGGGGTGCCGGCGTTCGCGGCGGCCGCGGCGTCGCTGCGACGTGAGCTGACGGTGCCCGGCGTGGGGCAGACGGTGGTGCTGACCAGGGTGTCGGCGCGGGCCACGCCGATGCCGCAGGGGGAGGACCTGGCTTCGCTCGGCCGGTCGCGCGCCACGCTGGTGCTGCACCTGGCCGTGCAGCGGATCGACCAGGTCGTCGAGGAACTGCTGCCGAACTACGGGCCGGAGTGCCCGGTCGCGGTGGTGGCGTACGCGTCGCGGCCGGACGAGGTGGTGCTGCGTGGCACACTGTCGACGATCGCCGCACAGGTGCACGAGGCCGGCGTGCGGCGCACGGCGGTGATCGTCGTGGGGTCGGTGCTCACGGCGTCGGAGTTCCCGGACAGTCACCTGTATTCCGTGGCGCGTGACCGACAGGGCGCCCAGTCCGGTCGATGACCAGGACGTCGACCTCGATCTCGGCTGTGCCGAGCACGTCCTGTGCCTGGCGGCGTGCGGCGTCGGCGACCCGGTCCGCGAGTGGGACGCCGGCCGTCGCTGCCAGCTGCAGAGCCTCGAGTGCCGTGTTGGCGGCGGCGATCTCCGGCATGCCGGCCCGGCTGGCGAGGCTGTCGAGGTCCACTTGGGACCGTCCGGAGTGGAGGTCGAGGTGACCGTCGGCGAGCTTGGACAGCTTGGCGAAACCACCCGCGATCGTGAGGCGTGGGACGGGGTGGCGGCGCAGGTACTTGAGCACGGCGCCGGCGAAGTCACCCATGTCGAGCAGGGCGTCGTCGGGCAGGCCGTACAGCTCGGTGACGGTCTTCTCCGACGTGCTGCCGGTGCAGGCGGCGACGTGCCGGTGCCCGGCGGCGCGGGCGACGTCCACGCCGCGGCGGATGCTGTCGATCCACGCGGAACAGGAATACGGGACAACGACGCCCGTTGTGCCCAGAATGGACAGTCCACCGAGGATGCCGAGGCGCGGGTTCCAGGTGCGGCGGGCGAGTTCCTCGCCGCCGTCGACGGAGATCTCGATCACGATGTCGGTGACACCGGCCTCCGCGACCACCGCCCGCATGAGCTGCCGCGGCACGGGGTTGATGGCGGGCTCGCCGACGGGGAGCGGCAGCCCCGGCTTGGTGACGGTGCCGACCCCGGGTCCGGCGCGGAAGACGATGCCCGCGCCGGGCTCGCCACGCCGGACCGTCGAGCGAATGGTGGCGCCGTGCGTGACGTCGGGATCGTCCCCGGCGTCCTTGACGATCGCGGCCATGGCCTCGGTGGCGCTGAGCGAGGTCTGGGTGAGCGCGAAGGAGGGCGTGTGTCCCTTGGGCAGTGTGATCTGGACGGGATCGGGAAAATCGCCGGTGAGCAGCGCGGTGACGGCGGCCTTGGTGGCCGCCGTGGCACAGGCGCCGGTCGTCCAACCGCGGCGCAGGCTCTCGCTCACGGCCCCAGCCTGCCATGCCGGTGCCGCTGGGTCCCGATGTCTCGAAAGACGCGCTGATGACGTTCAACGACCCGAAAGCGTCTTTCGGGACATCGCCGGTGGCGCGAACACGGCGTTCGCAGCACGGGGTTCTGTGGTGAACGCGCCTCTCACGGCGCGTGGCCGGGGGAGTCGGCGCTGCGTGGTGGTTCTCGGTGGGACGGGGGAGGCTCGGGAGCTTGCCGCGCGTCTGGTCGGCGTGCCTGGGCTGCGTGTGATCTCCACGCTCGCCGGGCGGGTGCGGGAGCCCAGGCTGCCCGCCGGTGAGGTGCGGGTCGGTGGGTTCGGCGGGCCCGAGCGCATGGCCGAGTGGCTGCGGGCCGAGCACGTCGACGCCGTCGTCGACGCCACCCACCCCTTCGCCGAGCGGATCAGTACGTCCGCCGCCACGGCCACGCGGCTCGCCGGGGTGCCGCTTCTCCTGTTGCGACGGCCGGGGTGGACAGCCGTCGACGGGGACGACTGGCGGTGGGTGGCCTCCCTCGCCGAGGCCGCCGCACTCCTGCCGGATCTCGGCACCCGGGTCTTCCTCACCACCGGACGGCAAGGGCTCGCCGCCTTCGCGGCGTCAGACCGATGGTTCCTCGTCCGGTGCGTGGATCCACCCGAGCCGCCGCTCCCCGTCCACATGCGACTCCTCCTCGACCGAGGGCCCTACTCGCTCGACGGCGAACTGGCCCTCATGCGCGAACACCGGATCGACGTGCTCGTCACCAAGGACAGCGGCGGCACGCTCACCGCGGCGAAGCTCACGGCGGCGCGGGAACTGCGGATTCCCGTCGTGGTCGTCCGGCGGCCCGATCCACCCGACGTCGCCATCGTCGCGACCGTCGGCGAGGCGCTCAGCTGGCTGGGTAGTGCCGTGGGGTGAACACCTGCCTGGTCCCGTCCTGCCGGGTCACCACCCGCGTTCGCGACGAGCCCACGATCAGCAGGCACCGCATGTCCACTGTGGACACGTCAAGCTCGGCGAGCCCCACCACGGACACCGACTCGTTCGGGCCGCCGACGTCCCGGCCCACCACGACCGGCGTGTCCGGAGCACGGTGGGACAGCAGCAGTTCCTTCGCCGCCTCGAGCTGTGTGCGGCGGGTCTTCGACGCCGGGTTGTAGATCGCGATCACGAAGTCGGCCGCCGCCGCGGCGGTCAGCCGGGACGCGATCACGTCCCACGGCTTCAGCCGGTCGGACAGCGACATCGTGCAGAAGTCGTGGCCCAGCGGGGCACCCGCCTTGCTGGCCACCGCCTGCGCCGCGGTCAGTCCCGGCACCACCCGGACCGGCACGTCCGTCCACTCCTGAGCGACCTCGAGCACCGCGCTCGCCATGGCGAACACGCCCGGGTCGCCCGACGAGACCACGGCGACGCGCCGGCCCGCCCTGGCCAGTTCCAGCGCGAGCGCGGCACGGTCGGCCTCCACCGTGTTGCCCGACGGGTGTCGGCGCTGCCTCGGGTTCGGCGGGACGCGGTCCAGGTAAGGGCCGTAGCCGACCAGGTCGTCCGCCCACGCCAGGGCTTCCTGCGCCTCAGGGGTCAACCATGGCCGGCCTGCTGGCCCAAGACCCACGATCACGACCTCACCGGTGACCTGGCGTTGTTCCGGCCCGGTCGCGTTGGCGGTCGCGGTGTCCGCCGCACGTCTGCTTGGCAGCAGCGCGAGGGAGAAGTACGGCACCGTGTCGGGGTCCACTTCGGACAGAGTCTCGACCCGTTGGGTGTCCCACGTCGCGCGCTCGACATAGAGTGCCTCGTCGAGCCGGCCGGCGTCGGTGAGTGCCTTGCGTACCTTCTCGAACGTGCGACCCAGCTTGAGCACGGCGGCGGAGTCCGTCGCGGCCAGCCGTGCCGCCAGTTCCTCGGGCGGCAGCGTGCCGGGCAGGACGGTCAGGACCTCCTCCCCTTCGACGAGCGGACGCCCGGTGACGGCGGCGGCCGCGCTCACCGACGTCACGCCCGGCACGACCTCCGTCCGGTAGCGGCCGGACAGCCGGGTGTGCATGTGCATGTAGGACCCGTAGAACAGGGGGTCACCCTCGCACAGCAGCACGACGTCCCGGCCGGCGTCGAGGTGGGCGGCCAGCTTCGCGGCGCTCTCGGTGTAGAAGTCGGCCAGCGCGCCGCGGTAGCCGCCGGGGTGGTCGGTCGTCTCCACGGTCAGCGGATAGACCAGCGGCTCCTCGATCTGGTCACCCCGCAGGTACGGCTTCGCGACGCCCCGCGCGATGCTGCGGCCGTGCCGCGCGCTGTGGTAGGCGATCACATCGGCCGAACCGATGAGCCGCGCGGCCTTGATGGTGAGGAGTTCCGGATCCCCTGGCCCGAGCCCAACCCCGTAGAGGGTACTCATTCCACCTCGCTAGCGATCGCGTTGACGGCGGCGACGGCCATGGCGCTGCCGCCGCGCCGGCCGTGCACCACCAGGTACGGCAGGTCGGTCTCGGTCAAGGCCACTTTGGACTCCACGGCACCCACGAAACCCACCGGGAGCCCGAGAATCGCCGCGGGCCGCGGCGCACCGGCGTCGATCAGTTCGAGGAGCCGGAACAACGCGGTCGGCGCGTTGCCGATGGCCACGACCGCGCCCGCGAGCCGGTCACCCCACAGTTCGAGCGCGGCCGCGCTGCGTGTGGTGCCGAGGGACTCCGCGAGCGCCGGCACGCGCGGGTCGGCGAGGGTGCAGAGCACCTCGTTGTCCTTCGGCAGCCGCCGCCGGGTGACCCCCGACGCGATCATCTGCGCGTCACACAGGACCGGCGCCCCGGCGGCCAGCGCTGCGTGTGCCTTGGCCACGACGTCGGGGGAGTAGGCGAGATCGTCGACGAGGTCAACCATCCCGCACGCGTGGATCATGCGCACCGCCACCCGCTCCACGTCCGGGGCGAGCCCGGCGAGTTCGGCCTCGGCACGGATGGTCGCGAACGACTGCCGGTAGATCGCGGCACCGTCCTTTATGTAGCTCATGACGCCGCCGCTCCCGCTCCGTGGCGCCGGAACGTTCCGCAGGCTCCGCTACACCGGCGCCCTCCGCGGGCTCGGCGGCGTCCTGGATGGCAATGATTCGCTCCGCAAGCTTCGCTCATGAGTCTCCCACCGTTGTCGTGTAACCGTTCCCGGTCGCGATCACGTCGACCACCCTGCCGCGCGGCCGTCCGCACCGACGTGCGCAGCCGGACCAGTGGACGGGCAACGTGGTGTCGGGGACGGGTGCGGCGTCGGCTCGAACGTCGGCGAGTGCCTTCGCGCACCCGGGTCGTCCGGTGCAGGCGGTGACGCGGGCGAGGGGCGCGTCCGGATCGAGCAGCAGCCCGGTTTCCCGCAGCCGGCCGGCCATCTCGTCGGCGCGCGCCGGCGTGAGGTCGGCGACCACGATGCCGCGCCATGGCGTGACCACCAGCGGCGCGGCGGTGTCGACGAGAGCGGCGGCCTGGGCACGGTCGAGCCATCCCAGCGGCGCACCGGCGACGAGCGACACAAGCCCGTCGGCCTGCCCGACCCGGCCGGGCCCCATGCCATGAAGGTGCCCCTCGGGACACTCAACGTCCTGAAGGTGCCCTTCAGGACAGGCCAGCGCGGCGATGCGGTCGGGGCCGTTCGTCAGCTCCGCTACCCGCCATTCGGTGGTGCGGAATGTGAGAAATGCCTCGGCGCAGGCCAGCATCGTGTCCACGACGCCGTCGAGCGGTGTCCGTAGCCCGCGATCCTGCCCGCCAAGCAGGATCGCGGCACTGTCTTCGCTGGTCAGCAGGGCAGACACGTCCGCGCCCAGCCACGCGACGTCACCCCGGCCGTCGTCGATCGCGAACAGGAACCGGCCCGGCAGGTCGGCCAGCCGCGGGCGTGCGCACAGTGTTCGGTCCAGTGTGGTCACCAGCGGGCGGACGTCCGTGGAGCCGTCGCGGCCGGTCAGCGGGGACGCGAGGATGTTGCGCACCCGCTCGTGCGTTGCCGACGGCAGCAGGCCCGCGTCGCCGAGCCGCGTGCTGAGCGCTGCACCGTCCGACAAGCCGCGGACCTGCAGGTTTGCCCGTGACGTCAGCTCGATCGTGCCGTCGCCCAGCTCGGCGGCGCCCGCCGAGATCGTCGCGAAGGCGGCCGCCGTCAGCTGGCCGCCCGGCACGCGGACTCGGGCCACCGCGCCGTCGGCCGCCTGGTGGGTGGCGAGTACGCCGGGGCAGGCGTCGATCTCACGGTTCCGGGTTGGCACGAACTGAATATAGAGTCGAATCTCGTGATCCTGCTGCTCTCCACCTCCGACACGGACCTTCTCTCGGCACGCGCCAGCGGCGCGGGCTACCGGCTCGGCAATCCGGCGCGGCTTGGACTCGACGACCTGCCCGCGCTTCTCGACGGGGTCGACCTGGTCGTCGTCCGGCTGCTCGGTGGCCGGCGAGCCTGGGAGGACGGGCTCGACGCGTTGCTCGCCGGGCCGCGTCCGGTCGTGGTGCTCGGCGGGGAGCAGGCCCCCGACGCCGAGCTGATGGAGCTGTCCACAGTGCCCGGTGGAGTGGTCGCCGAAGCACACGCCTACCTCGCACACGGCGGCCGCGACAACCTCCAGCAGCTGGCGAACTTCCTGTCCGACACCGTGCTGCTCACGGGCAACGGCTTCGCCCCGCCAGCGGCGACGCCCGTCTGGGGACAACTGGAACGCGGTGCCCGCACCGGGAACGGGCCGGTCGTCGCCGTGCTCTACTACCGGGCGCACCACATGGCCGGCAACACGACGTTCGTCGAGGCCCTGTGTGACGCCATCGAGGACGCCGGTGGGCAGGCCATGCCGGTGTTCTGCGCGTCCCTGCGTACCGCGCCGGACGACCTCATCTCGTTGCTGGGCAAGGCGGACGCGCTCGTGGTGACCGTGCTCGCCGCGGGTGGCGCCACCCCGGCCGCGGCGTCGGCCGGTGGCGACGACGGCGCCTGGGACGTCGGCGCGCTGGCGGCTCTCGACGTGCCCATCATCCAGGGACTGTGCCTCACCTGGAGCCGGGAGGTATGGGCGGACAGCGACGAGGGACTGTCACCATTGGACACCGCGACCCAGGTGGCGGTGCCGGAGTTCGACGGCCGCCTGATCTCGGTTCCCTTCTCCTTCAAGGAACTCGACGCGGACGGGCTGTCGGTGTACGTGCCCGACCCGGAGCGGGCGGCGCGGGTCGCCGGCATCGCCGTCCGGCACGCGAGACTGCGGCACGTGCCGCCGGCGGAGCGCAAGGTCGCGGTCATACTGTCCGCGTACCCCACCAAGCACGCCCGGATCGGCAACGCCGTCGGCCTCGACACTCCCGCCAGCGCGGTCCGGCTCCTGAACACCATGCGCGCCAACGGATACACGGTCGACGAACTGCCGGGGCTCGACGCAGGGGACGGCGACGCGCTGATCCACGCCCTCATCGAGGCCGGCGGCCAGGATCCCGACTGGCTCACCGAGGACAAGCTCGCCGGCAACCCGGTGCGTATCGCGGCCGCCGACTACCGGGCCTGGTTCGCGACCCTCCCGGACGACCTTCGCGAGAACATCGAGCAGCACTGGGGTCCGGCGCCCGGTGAGCTGTACGTCGACCGTTCCCGCGACAAGGACGGCGAGATCGTCCTCGCGGCACTGGTCGCCGGCAACGTCGTCGTGATGGTGCAGCCGCCACGCGGTTTCGGCGAGAACCCGGTCGCGATCTACCACGACCCGGACCTGCCGCCCAGCCACCACTACCTGGCCGCCTACCGGTGGATCCGCGACACCTTCGGCGCGCACGCGATGGTCCACCTCGGCAAGCACGGCAACCTGGAGTGGTTGCCCGGCAAGAACCTCGGCATGTCCGCCTCCTGCGCGACGGACGCCGCGCTCGGCGACCTGCCGCTCATCTACCCGTTCCTGGTCAACGACCCCGGCGAGGGCACGCAGGCGAAGCGGCGCGCGCATGCCACCCTCGTCGACCATCTCGTGCCGCCGATGGCGCGAGCGGAGAGCTACGGCGACATGGCCAGGCTGGAGCAACTGCTCGACGAGCACGCCTCGATCGCCGCGATGGACCCCGCGAAGCTGCCGGCCATCCGCGCGCAGATCTGGACGCTCATCCAGGCCGCCAAGCTCGACCACGACCTCGGCGTCGGCGACCGGCCGCACGACGCGGAGTTCGACGACTTCCTGTTGCATGTGGACGGTTGGCTGTGTGAGGTGAAGGACGCGCAGATCCGCGACGGCCTGCACGTGCTCGGCGTCGCGCCGACCGGCGAGGCCAGGGTGAACCTGGTGTCCTCGATGCTGCGGGCACGTCAGGTGTGGGGCGGCGACGCCAACGCGCTGCCTGGTCTGCGTGAAGCGCTGGGCCTCGCGGAGGACGGCTCCGCCAGTCGGTCCACTGTGGATGAGATCGAGGAGACCGCGTTGGCTCTGGTGTCCACGATGGAGTCACAAGGATGGCGGCCGGAGGCAGTGGACGAGGACCTGCCGTCGGCGGTCAGGGACGTGCTTCGGTTCGCCGCCACCGAGATCGTGCCGAGGCTCGACCGCACGACCGACGAGTTGGACCACGTGCTGCACGCGCTCGCGGGCGGCTACGTCCCGGCAGGCCCGAGTGGTTCGCCGTTGCGTGGCCTGGTGAACGTGCTGCCGACCGGGCGGAACTTCTACTCCGTCGACCCCAAGGCGATCCCCAGCAGGCTCGCGTGGGAGACGGGCCAGGCCATGGCGGACTCGCTGCTGTCCCGCTACCGCGCCGACACCGGTGACTGGCCACGCTCCGTCGGCCTGTCGATCTGGGGCACCTCGGCGATGCGCACGTCGGGCGACGACATCGCGGAAGTGTTCGCACTGCTGGGAGTTCGGCCGGTCTGGGACGAGGCGTCCCGCCGGGTGAGCGGCCTGACCGTCGTTCCCCTCGACGAGCTGGGCCGCCCGAGGATCGACGTGACGGTCCGGATCTCCGGCTTCTTCCGGGACGCGTTCCCCCACGTGGTGCACCTGCTGGACGACGCGGCGCGGATGGTCGCCGCGCTGGAGGAGTCCGAAGAGGACAACTACGTGCGAGCCCACGTACGAGCGGATCTGACGGCACATGGCGACGAGCGGCGCGCCACCACACGCGTGTTCGGCTCGAAGCCAGGCTCGTACGGCGCCGGCCTGCTGCCGCTGATCGACAGCCACAACTGGCGCGACGACAAGGATCTCGCCGAGGTGTACGCGGTGTGGGGTGGTTTCGCGTACGGCCGTGGCCTGGACGGCAGGGCCGCCCGCGAGGACATGGAGGCCGCCTACCGCAGAATCGCCGTGGCCGCAAAGAACACCGACACCCGCGAGCACGACATCGCCGACTCCGACGACTACTTCCAGTACCACGGCGGCATGATCGCGACCGTCCGCGCGCTGACCGGCCGCACCCCGGCGGCCTACATCGGCGACAGCACCCGCCCGGACGCCGTACGCACCAGGTCGCTCACCGAGGAGACCGCCAGGGTTTTCCGTTCGAGGGTGGTGAACCCGCGCTGGATCGCCGCCATGCGCCGGCACGGCTACAAGGGCGCATTCGAGCTCGCGGCCACTGTGGACTATTTGTTCGGCTACGACGCCACCACCGGTGTGGTCACCGACTGGATGTACGAGCAGCTGGCCCAGACCTACCTGCTGGACGAGGAGAACCAGAAGTTCCTCGCCGAGTCCAACCCGTGGGCCATGCACGGCATCGCAGAACGCCTCCTCGAGGCGGCAGAACGCAAGATGTGGGCCACGCCGGACGAGAACACACTGAACGCCCTGCGAGCCCTGTACCTGCGGACGGAAGGCGACCTGGAGGCCGACACGTAGGAAGGGCGCTTCTCAGGGCTTGCGGGCGACGAGTTCGCCCTTGCCGACGGGGATCGTCGTCACCGCGGTCAGGTCCCTGACGAGGAGGTCGTGCAGTGGCGCGATCTCCTTGGGGTGGGACAGCGCGTTGTCGGCGACGAGCACACCGCCCGCACGGAGCACGCGGACGGGATGCGGCCACCACGACGGGTACTCGGTGCGTTCGGCGTCGAGGAAGAGCAGGTCCACCGTGCCGTCGTCGAGTGCGGCCAGGCCCGCGCCGCCGTCCTCGAGACGCATCTCCACGTGGTCGGACAGCCCGGCCTCGGCGACGGTGCGAGCGGCGTCCTCCTGGGCGGCCGGGTCGGTGTCGAAGCTCAGCACGCGACCGCCGGTCGCCCGTGCCGCGTCGGCGAGCCACAGTGTCGAAACGCCGCGGGAAGTGCCTATCTCCACGATGTTCCGCGCCCCGACCGCCTGCGCGAGGAACCACACGAAACGCCCGGCGTCCGGTTCGAGCACCCGCCACCGGTCGAGCCTGTCCTCCTGGGCGGCGTCGTGCCGCGCCGCGGCCTCGGTCACCCGATCGAGCACCGCGAGAACCACCTCGTCCATGACCTGATCATGGCACAGACAGCCGTGTCGGCTCGTGTTCGGTGGGGATCACACCGCGCTGGTTCGCCAGGCCGAGTTCGCCGAGGTGTCCGTGGCGATCAAGGAGTTCCGGGACAGGGCGTGGGTCCGCGTGCCGGGATTCGACGCCAGGAGCCTGCGTGGCTTCATCGCGGACGAGGAAGAGACGGAACCGCAGGAGTATTCACCAACCGGCGGCACGCAGCGGATCGTCGACCGGACGGAGGGTGGCGTCGGAATGCCGCGTCGACGGTTGGGTGCCGGGCGCACGGCACGGCCGCCGTACGTCCAAGGGCAGGCCGTCCACAGTGACGGCCAGCACGGCGACGGCGTGTGAGCTGAGCGGAGGCCGGGTGCCGGTCGCGACTACGCGTCGGCCGGCACCCGGCCCTCGGACGTGTTGGCTGTGTCGTCGAAGAAGCCGCCCGACTGGTGCTGCCACAGGCGGGCATAGGTGCCGTGCCGCGAGAGCAGTTCCTCGTGCGTGCCCTGTTCGACGATCTGGCCTCGGTCGAGCACCACCAGCTGGTCCATGCGGGCGACCGTGCTCAGGCGGTGTGCCACGACCAGCGCGGTGCGGCCGTCCATGATCCGCCAGAGTGCTTGCTGGATAAGGATCTCGCTTTCGGAGTCCAGCGCGCTGGTCGCCTCGTCGAGCAGCAGGATCGGCGCGTCCCGCAGGATTGCCCTGGCCAGGGCCACCCGTTGGCGCTGGCCACCGGACAGCTTGACGCCGCGTTCGCCGACGAGGGTGTCGAAGCCGTCCGGCAGGGTCTCGGCGAACTCGGTGACGTGTGCCGCCCGCGCGGCCGCCATGATCTCCGCGTCGGTGGCGTCGGGGCGGGCGAACGCGATGTTCTCGCGCAGTGTCCGGTGGAACATCGCCGGCTCCTGCGGGACGTACGCGATGAGGCTGCGTAAGTCGGCCTGCCGCAGGCTGGCGATGTCCTGGCCCCCGACGCGGATCGTGCCCGACTGGATGTCCATCATCCGCAGCAGCAGCTGGGTGATCGTGGACTTGCCGCCGCCGGACCGGCCGACGAGACCCACCTTCGTGCCGCTGCGCACCACCAGGTCCAGGCCGGTGAACAGCGGTGCCGCGCCCGCGTGCGCGAAGTGCACGTGCTCGAACCGGACGTCTTTCGAGGAAGGTCGCAACGGTTCCGGGGACGGCGGGTCGAGCACCGTCGGCGGGTCGAGCAGCAGCTCGGTGAACTGCGCGGCCTCGGTGAGCGCGCTCTCCAGGCGGCGGTAGATCTGGTTGAACTCGAACATGACCTTCGTCGCGCTGGTGAAGTACGTGAACGAGACGATGATCGCCTCGACGCCGAGCCGGCCGCCGGACAGACCGACGGCGATCAGCAGGCCGAGTGTGTTGGTGAGGATCGACAGCGGGGCGACCACCAAGTCGATGCGGAGGTTCCCGTAGTCCCACGAGCGGAGCGCGAGCCGGCGCAGGTGGCCGACGCGGTTGCGGTGCTCGGCCGCCTCACGTTCCTCCGCGGCGAAGGCCCTGATGGTCGCCATGTTGCTGAGGCTGTCGGCGACGTGGCCGGAGACCCGCGCCATGGCGGCTTCCCGCGCGTCGACCAGCGCCTGCCTGCGGCGGATGAGCGGTGCGATGACGAACCCGGTGAACGCGATGAGGCCGAGCAGCACGAGGACGAGCACCGGGTCGTAGCGCCACAGCACGACCGACGCGAAGATCAGCGGCATGACGTTCGCGCTCACCGAGAACGCCATCGTGTTGACGAACTCCTCGAACCGGGACGCGAAGCTCAGCACCCGCTTGGTCAGCGAGCCGGCGAAGTTGTCGTGGAAGAAGGCCGCGTCCTTGGCCAGCAGCTCTTTCATGCCGAGCTCGTAGAGGTGCTCGATGCCGTACCCGTCCGTCCTGTTGAGACAGTGCAGGCCGACCCGCCACAACACCTCGGCGAGCAACAACGTGCCGGCGAAGGTGAGCACCCAGGGCAGCACCGTCCCGAACTCGACCGGCATGCCGCCGGCGACCGCGCCCGCGAGGTCGGCGACGACCAGCGGTGCGAGGTAGTGGAGGCTGATGTTCCCCAGCGACGGCAACATGAGCGCCGGCCCGGAAAATCGCTTGCGGTCGGCCAACTCCCGCCAGTAGTAGCGCAGTGCCAACAACACCGCCGCCTTGCGACTGGACACGCGCGGCCGCCCCCTCTCCGCAACGCCGGATACGTCGCCGAGCCCCATGCTGCCGGAAGCACCTCGCGTGGCGCGATCGAATAACGCGCTGGTCGACCCAGAGCGTCTATTGTGGACGATCCCGTGTCACGGTCATGTGCCGCGCCAGCACCCGGTCCACCAGTTCGTCCGCGGCGCCGAGGTAGTTCTCCGGTGCGAGCAGGTCCTCGAGGTCCAACGCGTCTGTCAGCTCTGGGGCCGCGCGCACCAGGTCGGCGAACCTGCCTTCCCCGGCCGCCGCCTGCCTCGCGATCCGGCCCAGCAGTTCCTTGGCCGCCGCCTTGCCGAGCACCGGCGCCAGCACGACACCGAGCCGCTCCGACACGATCGTGCCGCCGCCCATGGCCAGGTTCTCGGCGAGCCGTTCGGGGAACACCCGCAGCCCGGACACCAGCTCGGCCGCGGTGTGCGCCGCGCCGCCCGCCAGCCGAAGCGTTTCCCGCAGCGGCTGCCACTCCGAATGCCAGCCGCCGGGGGAGCGCTCGTCCTCGGCCAGCATGCTCTGGCCCAGCATGGCGGCGTACGCGGGCGCCTGCCGTGCCGCGGACACGATCAACGTGGCGAGGACCGGGTTCTGCTTCTGCGGCATGGCCGACGACCCGCCACCCGACGCCTCGGCCACCTCGCCGACCTCCGTGCGGCTCGCCCCGAGCACGTCGACGGCCAGCTTGCCCAACGCCCCGGTGACCACAACGGACACCCAGCCCAGGTCGGCGATCGGGGTGCGCTGGGTGTGCCACGGCACGGCCGGTGCGCGCAGGCCCAGCTCGGCCGCCACCCCTTCGGTCAGCGCGGCCGCGTGCCCGCTCGCCGGCACCCCCGCGGCCCGCGCGTACTCGACGTACGCCGCCAGCGTGCCCGCCGCACCGCCCAGCTGCACGGGCAGGTCGGTGAGGGTGCGCCGCAGCCGTTCGGTCGCGTCGAGCACCAGCGTCAGCCAGCCGGCCGCCTTGAGGCCGAACGTCGTCGGCACCGCGTGCTGGGTGAGGGTGCGTGCGGCCATGGGGGTGTGCCGGTGCTCGTCGGCGAGCGTGGCCAGCGTGTCCGCGACGCGGGCCAGGCTCGCGTCGGTGTGCCGGAGCGCGCGGGCGGCGAGCACCATGGTGGCCGAGTCGAGGATGTCCTGGCTCGTGCCGCCACGATGCACGTAGTCCGCCGCGCCCTCGTCGGTCGCCGCGGTGAGCGCACGGACCAGTTCCACCACGGGGTTCCCCGCGCCGCGTGCCCGCCGTGCCAGCGCGGCGACGTCGATGTGCGTCGCCTTCGCGGCCTCGGCGATCGCGCCGGCGGCGGTCTCCGGGATCACGCCGAGCCGGGCCTGCGTGCGTGCCAGCGCGACCTCGACCGACAACATGGCCTCGACCCACGCCTCGTCGGCCAGCAGAGTGTCCATTCCGGAGCCCGGCCACACCAGGCTCAGCAGTCCCGCGTTCACCTGGCCACCTTAGGTCGTCCAGCCCTCCGGAAGGCCCGTCACCTCGGCCTTCTCGCCTGTCGCGGTGAGGTTCACCGTGACCGGGCCCAGTTTCAGCCCCGACAGCGTGACCTCGCCCCACCGGTGCGGGAGGTGCGGGTCGGTGACCAGCGTGCGGCCCGGCACGTGCGGCCGCAGACCGAGGAACGCACGGACCAGCAGCAGCGGCGCGGCGCTCGCCCACGCCTGCGGCGAGCACGACGTCGGGAACGGTACCGGCGGGCTGAACTCGTCCCGGGGAAAGCCGCAGTACAGCTCCGGCAGCCGCCCGCCGAACGCGGTGGCCGCGTCGAGCAGGCCGTCGGCGAGCCGGTGCGCGAGTCGCACGGCGCCGGGCACGTGCGCGTACCGCAGCAGGCCCGCCACCGCGATGGCCGTGTCGTGCGGCCACACCGAGCCGTCGTGGTAGCTCATCGGGTTGTAGGCGCCCATGGACGACGCGAGCGTGCGCAGCCCGTATCCGGTGTCCATGTCCGGTGTGGACAGTCGCTCGACCAGTGTCGCGGCGTGCTCGTCGGTGGCGATGCCGGTCCACAGACAGTGGGCGGCGTTGCTGGTGAGCGCGTCGAGCGGACGCTTCTCGGCGTCGAGCCCGACCGCGTACCAGCCGCGCTCGGGCAGCCAGAACGCCTCGGCGAACCGCTGCCGAAACCCGTCGGCACGCTCCAGCAGCCGGGCCGCGGTGGCCGCGTCGCCGAACCCCTCGGCCAACTCGGCACGGGCCAGCCACGCGGCGTACACGTAGCCCTGCACCTCGCACAGCGCGACCGGCGGGGTCGCGAGCCGGCCGACCGCGTCGTTGATCCCGTCGAGGCTGTCCTTCCAGCCCTGGTTGACGATGCCGCGGTCGGTGGCCCGCCGGTACTCGACGAACCCGTCGCCGTCGCGGTCGCCGTAGCCGTCCACCCAGGCCAGCGCGGCGTCGGCGGCCGGCAGCAGCGACCGCACCACGTCCTCGTCCGCGCCCCAGCGCCAGCACTCGGCCAGCAGCATGACGAACAGCGGGGTGGCGTCGACCGTGCCGTAGTAGTGGTTGCCGCCGAGCACGGCCGCGCTGTCCGGGCCGCGGCGCAGCTCGTGCATGACGCGGCCGGGTTCCTCCTCGGTCAGCGGGTCGACCGAACGGCCCTGTTTCTCGGCGAGGGTTCGCAGCGTGCCGAGCGCGAGCCCGGCGTCGAGCGGCAGCGCCATCCACGCGGTGAGCAGGCTGTCGCGGCCGAACAGCGTCATGAACCACGGCGCGCCCGCGGCCACGAACGGCCACCCGCCCTCCTCGAGCCGCAGCGCGCCCAGGTCGCTCACGGTCTGGCGCAGCACGCTCGTCAGCTCCGGGTCGGTCGCGGTGACAGCCGTGCAGGCCTCCCGCCACTCCCGGAGCCCGCGGCCCGTCGTCGGCTCCACCCGATCGGTGGGACGCACCACGACCTCGGTGCTCCAGCGCTGTCGAGCGGGCACCACGACCCGCCAGCTCAACACACCCGGAACCGTCGTCGGCTCGGCGGTCGCGCTGACCGAGACACCTCGCGAGCCGTGCCGCAGCACGAGTTCCCCACCCGCCACGGACACCTGCGCGCCACCGTCCACACCGCGACCCTCCTTGACCGCGAACAGGTCGGCGAAATCGGCCGCCACGTGCAGGTCGAGCCGCACCACCGTGGCCTCACGCCCCAGGTTGTGGACCGTGATGGTCTCCCGCATGCCGTCGGCGACGTGCCGTTCCCGCACCAGCAGCAGCGTGCTGTCCCCCTGTCCGGCGGCGGGCGGTCGCCGCGACACGAACCGCGCGGCGAACGCCTCCGAGTGCGCGGTGGACAGTGCGTGAGGCACGTTCCCGTCGAGCCGCAGCTCCCACCGCGACAGCACCCGCGCGTCGGAGAAGAACAACCCGTGCGCGGTGCCGGGCACGACGTCGCCGGTCGAGTCGGACAGGCAGAACGTGCTCCCGTCGAGCAGCGTCACGGTGCCACCCGCACCCGAGGTCAGCGCGGGCTCACCGGTGGCGTTGAACGGATCGGACGTCATGCCGACAGGCTCTCACGGTTGCGCGGCCGCTCCAGCGCACGGCCTGGCCGGGCCGCGTCGGATGTCGAATACCCGGTCAGCGGGATGGCAGGAGTTTGTACTGTCTTCTACCGCCTGTGTCATATTCGTCTGAATATCGTCCAGGATGACCAAGAATCCCACAGGGAGTGTCGATGGCGTGGCTTGATCGGGATCGAACGCCGGTGCGGTTCACCGTGACGACCTCAGTGGCCAGCGGCCTGATCCTCGCTGCGATCTTGAATGCGTTCCGGGGTGGCATCACCGACAGCATCGGGTTGCTATGGCTGGTCCTGACGTTTGCCGGCAGCGCGACCGCGACGTGGCTCGCGACCTCGACATACTATCGTGTTCGTAAACAATCCAGAGCTTTCCTGGTCACTTCGGCTTTCAGTCAGAAATATCACATAGCCGCGTTCGTGCAGCGCCTGCACAGCGCGTTGGACCGCGACGGGATCGACCTCGTGCTCAAGGTGCCTGACCGGGACTACGACGCCTCCGCCCAGTCCCACCACCTGAACCGGCTTCTGAGCAGGCGCCGCGACTACCTCGGCGGGGTGGTCGTCGTCACCGAGGCGAACCGCAGCCGCGAGGACCTTCTCACGTTCTCTCGACGCTCGCGGCTGCCAGTCGTGTTCACCGACTGCGAGCCGTTCGAGAAGGAGGTGGAATACCCGCCGAACACCGCGTTCGTCGGATATGACACCGGAGAAATCGGTGAGTTGGCCGGCAGATGGTTGGTCGAAAGGCTACGTGGTAGGGAACACCCGCGCGTCCTCATTGTCGCCAGTCGTGAACACGCGGCCCGACAAGAGCGCTGTGAACAAGCGTTGCGTGCCGGGCTGGAAAATGTGGCGGTGACCATCGACGACCGGTGCGAGTTCACCCGATCTCGCTCCTACGCGGCCGTGCGCACTCATGTCCGGCAACTCGACGCCGGGCAATGTTTGGCCGCCATCTTCTGCACCAACGACGAGATGGCCCTGGGGGCCGTGGACGCCCTCAGGTCGGCATCGCTTCCCGCCACGAAGGAGACGCTGGTCGTTGGTGTGGACGGTGTGCTGGAAGCCACGACACTGATCGACACCGCCGACAGTCCTCTGCGGGCGACCGTCGTCCAGGACACCCACCGCCTCGCGGTCAGCATCGTCGACTTCCTGCAGAAGATGCGGCGCGGAAGCGACGTCCCCAAGCGGGTCATCCTTCCGGCTGAAATCCACGAGGCCACCTGAGGTGACGGCGCGTGTGGCCAGGTGCGAGCCACACGCGCGGCACCGTGTCAGCAGCCGATCCAGCGCACCGCCTGGCCGTTGAACTGGGCGGTCGCGCCGGCCGCGACGCCCCTGTCGTCCACCGTGTTCACCATGGCTCCGTCGCCGACGGACGACACGCGGCCGTCGGCGTGCACGAGAGCGCCGCCAACACCGATGGTTCCGTCGCGGTTGACCGACAGGGCGCCGGCCTGCACGTTCTTGTGCAGCGTGAGGCTCCCGGTGCGCGCGTTCCACAGGGTCGGCACGGTCGCGTACGTCGGTGCGTCGTAGACGTTGCCGGCGACCATGCCTGCCTGGATGGCGACCGCGTTGCCGCCGATGCTGCCCGTCGGCAGCGACAGCGGGCGGGGCTTGCCCTTGGCGGGCCACAGGTAGGGGGCGCCGGGCGGGTAGGGCGACAGGTAGCCGACCACGGAGCCGTCCTCGTCGATACCCACGGCTTTGCCGTCACCCTGGTGTCCCGAGGGCATGGGGAGAACCCGAACGGTGCCGGGCCGGTTCGCCGGCCACACGACCGGGGTCCAGCCGTCGCCGCTGCTGTTGCCGACCACGTCGCCCCGCGAGTTGATGCCCAGCGCCTGGGTCGAGTCGCCGGGGCGAAGAGCGGGAAGGAACGTGAACTTCCCGTCACGGTAGGTGAACGCGTCCGTGTGGAAGGTCTGGTGGTCCGTCATACGTTCGCCGACGACGACACCGTGGCGGTTGACGTCGTGGTAGTCCATCTGAGCGTTCGGGATCGACGAGGCGTCGATCGCGGTGTGCTGGCCGTTGTTCCACAACGCGCCGACCCGGCTTGACCCGTTCGGTTCGCGCACGTGGCCGACCAGGTACCGGCCCGTGGGATCACCGCCGGTCACCTCCGACGATGTCCCGGCGGGCACCGGCAACGGGATCGACTGACAGGCCACGCCCGGCGGAGGCGGCTGGTCCGCCTGAGCCGCCGCGGCCGTCAGCGGCGCGAGCAGCGCAACGGCGCCCGCCGCGACGAGCACCTGCCGCCGGGTGCGGACGAGTCGACGGTCCATGAGGGACTCCTTCGCCAGAAACGTGTCGATGCTCTACAAGACACCGTTGCCGGGGTCGACGTTGAGACGGCGGCGGTAAAAGCTAGCGCACGAAACCGGAGACGCCCGGGTCTCGGGGCCGACACCGTCCCGAGACCCGAGCAGGCCCACCCAGCCACCGAGTCTCCCGGCCTCGCTGGTCGCGGCGCGGGATCCCTCCCGTCGCCACGTCGATAGGGTCGAATTCGGTGATGATGAAGAATTGCTACCGAAATTCCCGACCGGGGCCGGGACCGTGGCCTGGTGCGTACCATTTCGGCGTCCTGACCTGTGGGATGCGATGAGGTGATCGGTGACCGATCTGGTTGGCCCATATCAACTCGCCCAGCTGATCGGGCGCGGCGGTATGGGCGAGGTGTGGCTCGCGCTGGACACGCGCAACGACCGCGAGGTCGCGATCAAACTGCTGGCCAGGCAGGCGCTCACCGACCCTGAGCTGCAGGAACGGTTTCGCCGGGAATGCAAGCTCGCCGGGCAGATCCGGCATCCGCACATCCTGCCGGTGTGGGATTTCTCGGTCGAGGGGCGGCCGTACATCGTCATGCCGTTTATCGAGGACGGCACCGACCTCGCGACAATTCTGAATAAAGGCCCAATTGAACCTGAACGTGCGGTGAACATTGTGCGCCAGGTGGCGTCGGCGCTCGACGCGGCACACCGGAAGGGACTCCGCCACCGCGACGTCAAGCCGTCGAACATCATGGTCGAGCCGGACGGCGACGAGGAGCAGGTGCTGCTGTTCGACTGGGGCATCGCGCAACCCATCGACACCAGCGGCGCGTCGCCGGTCACCCGCCTGGACCAACTCGTCGGCACCCCCGCGTACATCGCGCCGGAACGGCTCGGCGACAAGGTCACCCCGGATCATCGGGCCGACGTCTACTCACTGGCCGTGGTGCTGTTCGAGTGCCTGGCCGGGTGCAAGCCCTTCGACGGCGAGGACATGGCGGTGCTGACCGCCCAGGTGCTGCGCGACCCGCCGCCGCTGCCCGACCACCTGCCGGTCGCGCTGCGTGACGTGGTGGCGAAGGGCCTGGCGAAGAACCCCGACGACCGCTGGCAGTCGGCGGCCGAGATGGGGGCCGCGGCGCGGAACGCCCTCGCGTCGCCGTCGACGTCCCCCCTGCCGGCACCGCTGCTCAACCTCAGCCCGTCCCACCGGCCACCGTCTCCAGGGCCGGCGTCCAACGGGCCCCGGATCGCCGCCACCGGGTTGGCCGGGATGTCGCTCGCCCTGCTGCTCCTCGTGCTGAACGTGGTCGACGCGACGACGTTCTGGATCCTCCTGCCACTGCTCGCACTGGGCGGATCGCTGGTCGCGCTGGGCGTGTGGGGTCCGCGCCGCCCGGCACACGTGCGTCCCGACGACCCGACCATCAACCCGGGAGGGTTCCCGCCGATCGGCCCGTAGCGTCGGAACCATCAGAAAACGGTGTCACACAAGAAGGTCGCCATGACACAGGGCATGTATCCACTCGGCCGCCTCACTCCGAGCCTCGTCCGGCAGGAACCGCTCTTCGCGGGCGCCGCCGCGCCGGCCGGCACGCTGTTCGTGCTCGGCGACGACGGCGGGTACGCGGCGGCGGCCATCACCGGGCGGGAGCTGCACGTCGGGCGGAACACCCCCGACGTGCACGTCGCCGTCGGGCGCGACGACGCCTACGTGAGCCGCCAGCACGCCACGCTCCGCTGCGTCGACTACGGCGCCGAAACCCGGTGGTTGCTCCGCAATGGGGGCACGCTGCCGCTCCGGATCCCGGACACCGCGCCCATCCTGCGGACCCAGGAGGTGCTCGTGCCCGCCGGCTACACCCCGCTCTACATCCAGGGTGCTCAGCTGCACGTGGTGGAGCTGCTGGTCAGCGACGGGTGCCGGCAGCGCGGCACGGTCCGCCCCGACACGAACACCGGCAACCTGCGGCTGCCGCTCACCCGGCGCGAGTGGCTGGTGCTCGTCGCGATGTTCCGGGACGTTCTGACCCGGGAGGACCAGGCGCTGCCGCTCACCTGGAACGAGACGGCCAAGGTGCTGAACGGCGTGCCCGGCCAGTGCGGATGGACCGACCGCAAGGCGGAGAACGTCGTCGACGGCGTCCGTCAGCGGCTCACCGCGGCCGGGATCGACCGCCTGACGAGGGAGACCGCGCCGTCCGAGGCGCTCAAGGCGAACCTGCAGCGGGTGCTCGTCGACACCGGCACCCTGCTGCCCGACGACCTGAAGGTTCTGACGACGGGCATCGGTGACTGATGGCGAGATCGAAAGCGGGGTGGACGGGCGCGCGGATCATCGCGCTCGTCGCCGGGGTCGTGCTGATCGTCGTGGCGGCGGTCGTCGTCACCCAGCGCGGGAAGAGCGAAGCGAACGGCTGCGCGACGCCGGTCACCGTGCGCGGCGTGATCGGCTCGGAGAAGGAGGCGTTCTTCGACGACCAGCGAGTGACCGGCCGGCTCGCCTGCCTCGGTTTCACGGTCGAGGTCGACTCCCGTGGCTCGCGGGACATGCTCGACACGCTCAACTCCGACCACGGCTACGCGTTCGCGTTCCCGTCGAGCACGCCCGCCGCCCAGAAGATCATGGACTCCCTCGGTGTCGGTGACCCGATTCCGCTGTTCTCCACACCGATGGTGGTGGCGACCTTCCGGCCCATCGCCGACGTGCTCACCCGGGCGGGTGTCATACAGAAGGCGGCGAACGGCAAGGACGTGGTCGACATCGCCGCACTGCTCGACCTCGCCAGGGCCGGCACGACCTGGGACGAGCTGGAGGGCAACACCGTCTACCCGGCCCACAAGACGGTCCTGCTGTCCACCACCGACCCGCAGGACTCCAACTCCGCGATCATGTACCTGTCGATCGCCGCGCAGGTCGCGAACGGCGGCGCGATCGTCACCACAGAGGAGCGGACGGCCACGGTGCTGCCCGACCTGTGCCGGCTGATCTTCGACCAGGGGCAGAAGCCCGAGACCAGCCAGGTCCTGTTCGACAACTACCTCGTCGAGGGCATGGGCCGCACGCCGATGGCGCTGGTGTACGAGGCACAGTACGTGACCAGCGCGCCGAGACCGCCGCTCACCGACGACAACGTGATGCTGTTCCCGCGCCCGACCGTCTACTCGCGACACACGCTGATCCCGCTCACCCCGGACGGTGCCGCGGTCGGGAAGGCGTTGCGGGACGACCCGGAGCTCGTGCGGCTCGCCGTCGAGCACGGCTATCGCCCGGAGAAACCGTTGCCCGGGCAGAAGGTCGCCGACCGGCCGGTGGACGTGGTCGAGTCGCCGTCCTTCGAGGTGCTGGAAAGCATGCTGGCCGCGCTCGCGCCGGCTGCCGGGAGGTGCGCGCTGTGAGACGTCTACTCGTCGCCGCCCTCGGTGTGGCGCTGCTGAGCGGTTGCACCGAAGCCGAACCCGAGACCACGCCCGCGGTCCAGGGGCCACCGGTGACCCTGCGGGTGCTCGCCGGGTCGGAGCTCGCGGACATGAAGCCGATCCTCGACGAGGCCGCCAAGGCCACCGGCGTGACCGTGACCATGACGTTCACCGGCACACTGGAGGGCGCCGACACCGTGGCGAGCGGCAAGGCCGATGGCCAGTTCGACGCGGTGTGGTTCTCCTCGACCCGGTACATGCAGACGGTGCCGGAGGCCAAGCGGCGGCTCGGCACCGCCACCCGGATCATGGGGTCGCCCGTGGTGCTCGGCGTGCGCACGCCGGTCGCCCGGGAGCTGGGGTGGGACCGCACGGCCCCTGCCTGGTCGGACATCGCGGCGGCGGCCGAGGACGGCCGGCTCACCTACGCCATGACCGACCCGGCCGCCTCCAACACCGGGTTCTCCGCGCTGGTCGCGGTCGCCGCCGCGCTCGACGGGAGCGGCCGGGCGCTCGACGCGGCCGCCATCGACCGGATCTCGCCCCAGCTGATCGACTTCTTCTCCGGTCAACAGGTGACCGCCGGTTCCACCGACTGGCTCACGGAGGCGTTCGTCCGCCGCGACACCGGCGCCGAACCGGGCGAGAAGCTCGGCGGGCTGGTGAGCTACGAGGCGTCGCTGCGCTCGCTGAACCGCTCCGGCCGGCTGTCCGAACCACTGACCGTGGTGTATCCGAAGGACGGCGTGGTCAGCGCCGACTACCCACTCACCCTGCTCGCGGGCGCCTCCGAGGACGTGCGTGCCGGGTACCGCAGGCTGGTCGACCACCTGCGCACCCCGGCAACCCAGCGGTCCATTGTGGACAAGACGCAGCGGCGGTCGGCGGTGGCCGGCGTCCCGCTGCCGGACCGCGCGCCGAGGGGACTGGTCGAGCTGCCGTTCCCGGATACCCGAGCCGCCATCGACGCGCTGCTGACCGCCTACTTCGACCGCCTGCGCAAACCCGCGCGCACGGTCTATGTGCTCGACGTGTCCGGCTCGATGGAAGGCGAGCGGCTCACCGCGCTGAAGGCCGCGCTGTCGGGGTTGACCGGTGTCGACACCTCGCTTTCCGGGCAGTACTGCCGGTTCCGCAGCCGCGAGGAGGTGATCCTGCTGCCGTTCAGCACGGAACCCGGCGCGCCGCGAACGTTCACCGTGTCCGCGGAGTCCCCGCAGGCGTCCCGCGACCAGATCCGCGCCGCGATCGACGGGTTGGCCACGGCAGGTGACACCGCCGTGTACGACAGCCTGGTCGCGGCGTACGGGTTGTTCGGTGGCGCGGAGGACCGGTTCCTGAGCATCGTGTTGATGACCGACGGGGAGAGCAACACCGGGCGGGCGCTGAACGACTTCACGACGTTCGTGCCGACCGCGCCGCGACAGGTACGGGTGTTCCCGATCCTGTTCGGCGAGGCGGCCGAACAGGAGATGCGGATGGTGGCGTCCACGACCGGCGGCGAACTGTTCGACGCGCGGCAGGGCGACCTGGGCCGGGCGTTCTGCCAGATCCGCGGCTACCAGTAGGCCTCGGTCAGAGCTGGGTCAGAGCTGCCGGTAGTAGACCGTGACCGGGAGCGCGGTGCAGCCGAGCCTCTCGTAGAGGGCTCGGGCCGGTGCGTGGAAGGCGTCGCCGCCCGTGCCTATTTCGACCACCTCGGCGCCCTCGGCTCGCAGTTGTGCGAAGGCGTGCTCACACAGTGCGGTTCCGGCGTGGTGGCGCCGGTGAGCGGCGTCGACGGCGAGCATCGTGATGGTCCCGTTCCGTCGGGCCGGATCGACACTCCAGGCCACGTAGCCGGCGACGGCGTCACCGGTCTCGGCGACCGCGACGTGCTTGTGCTGGGCGGGATCGTGCAGCCCGGCGACCAGAACGTGGTAGTCGGCGCGCCAGTCACCGTGCTGGTTGGCGAACACGACCTCACCTACCAGGGGACGGAAGGACTCCTCGTAGAACGGCCGGAACGCGTCGATGGTCAACTCGATGAGCCGGGCCAGGTCATCCGGCACGAACGGTCGAATACGCACGTGTCTCACCCTCCTGCGCGTTCGACGGCGAAGCCCAGGTACATCACCCGAGGGTCGCGGGGGTTGAACGCGATCGACTTGATGCCGTCATAGTCGTTGTGCCACAACGACAACCGGTCGCGGTGGGCGTCGTAGCGGAACAGGTCGGTGCCGTAGTTCGCGAACGAGGTGCCGAAGACGAAGTACAGGACGTTCGGGTCCGGGCCCGGTGCGAGAAGTGTGCCGTTGACGAGCGTGACCTGGCCAGGCTTGTGGTCCACGGCGACGCGGAACGTCCGGCCGCCGTCGGTGGAGCGGTAGATGTGCCTGCCCTCGGACGGCACGCCCGCCGCGTTCTCGGCGAGGTCGATGCCCTGCACCCACACGACCAGCGGGTTGGTGGGCGACATGGCCACCGAGAACGCGTTGACCCGCGCGCCGAGCGATGCCTGCCGCCACTGCCGGCCGCCGGTCCAGGTCGTGTAGACGCCCTCGCTCATCGTGCCGATCGTGATGTGCCACGGGTTCAGCGGGTCGATCGCGGCGCTGTACACGAACAGGTCGGGGCGGACCGGGGCGGCCGTGGTGCGGAACGACCGGCCGGCGTCGTGGGAGTCGCGGACCGTGCCGTCGGTGAGCACCACCCGGACGTGGCGGGGGAGGTAGGGGTCGACCGCGAGCGCCGCGACCCCCGCGCCGGTGTCGTCGACCGGCGGCAGGGCCGTGACGGCCGTACCGTCGACCCGGTACAGCGCGGGCCCGTTCTGATCCCATACGTACGCCTCGGCACCGGGGCCCGCGGTGAGGCGGGGCACGTCGAGTCCGGTCACCCGGCCGAGCACCCGCCAGGAGCAGCCCGCGTCCGCCGAGGTCTGCACCGTGCCACGGCTGTCGACGGCAAGCAGCGTGTTCGCCTTCGCCTGTGGCACCACGCCGAACACGTACTGGAGCGGCCGCGGGTCGTTCGTCGTCGGCGTGATCGTGCGCCCGGCGTCCCTGGTGAAGCTGATGGCGCCGTCGCCGTCGACGACACCGCAGCGCGGCGGCTGCCAGTGTGCACGCGTCTCGGCGTCGGCCGGTGCGGCCAGTCCCAGCACGAGCGCGATGGCGATCGCGATGTGTCTCATAGAGAAGTTGATACCGACGAACCGGACACGCGGCCATGGGAAAAGCATGGCGGGATATCGCCATGACATGTATCAGCCAGCGGTCAGGGGCCGTTCTCGGCGCGCAGGCCGGCCACGTAGAACGCCAGGAACCGGCGCCACTCGTCCGGCGCCGAGTCGACCGACTCGCGGATCACCTGGGACATGGCCCACGTGAGTGTGGTCATGTCCGTCATCGTGAAGTCGGCGCGCAGTTGCCCGCTCAGCTTGGCCCGGTCGATGAGTTCCGCCACGTGCCCGGCGCCGCGGTGGCAGGACTCGATGACCGCTGAGGCCTGTGGCACCTGCCGCGCGAGTATGTCGTTGAGACCGCGGTCCTTCGCGTGCTGGGCGAACAGGCCCTCGAGATAGCCGACGAACCCGTGCCACGGATCTGGGTCGGCCCGTGCCTTCTCCCCGAGCGCGTCCAGTGCCGCCAGCCGTTCCGGGAAGATCGCGCCGAAGAACGCCTCCTTCGTGGGGAAGTGGGCGTACAGCGTGCCGATGCTGACCTCCGCCCGGCGCGCGATGTGCTCCATCGGCACGTCGAGGCCGCGTTCCCCGAACAGCTGCGTGGCCGCGGCCAGCAGCTTCTCGCGGTTGCGTGCCGCGTCGGCACGCAACGGCCGGGAACTCGCCATGACCGCAATCCTAACCAAGTCGAGGGCACTCTCGACTTGTGGTAGCGTCCGTAAATCGAGGGCACCCTCGATTTAATCTACGGAAAGGCACTGCTTCATGACCACCGCTCGCACGGCCGCCGTCATCGGGGTCGGTCCAGGCCTCGGCATGTCGATCGCACACCGCCTCGGGCGCGAGGGCTACTCCGTGGCCCTCGTGTCCCGCTCGGACCGTCGGCACGCGGACTACGTGTCCGCGCTGGCAGACGCCGGGGTGAAGGCCGAGGCGTTCGTCGCGGACGTCGGGAACCGCGACCAACTACTGTCCACACTGGACGCGATCGGGCCTGTGGACCTGCTGTACTACGGGCCGGGCGCCGCCGACCTGGACGCGCCGAGGTCGTCGATCACCGAGGCCACCGCCGACGAGGTGCGGCAGGCGATGACCGGCGTCTACCCGGCGATGGACATCGTCAACCAGGTGCTGCCCGGCATGCTCGAGCGCGGCGAGGGCGGGCTGCTGTTCGCCGGCGGCCTGAGCGCCGTACAGCCGATCCCCTTCCTCGGCGCGTTCGCGGTCAGCTCGGCCGCCCTGCGCAACTACGTCCTCACCCTCAACGCCGGCCTCACCGGTACGGGTGTCTACGCGGGCACCCTCACGATCGGCGGTCTCATCGAACGCGGCGACATCCACCAGCTCGTGCTGTCCCAGCCGGAGAAGTTCGGCGGCGTGCCCTCGCGGACGCTCGACCCCGACGAGATCGCCGAGACCGCGTGGCGGCTCTACACCGAGCGGGACCGGGCCGAGGCGGTCGTCAGCGTGTTCTGACCATCACTCCCAGACGACCACGTTCCGGCGCGTCGGGACGGTCGTCGGGTCGCTGGAGAACAGTTCGGGGGAGCGGGCACGGATGCGTTCGATGTCCGCGAAGACGGCACGCAGGTGGGTTCGCATGGCGGCGCGTGCCGAGGTGAGGTCACCGCTTGTCACCGCGTCGAAGATCTCCACGTGCTGGGCCGCGAAGACGTCCGGGGACTGCGCGTCGTAGAGGCCGAGCCGTCGCGCACGGTCGAGATGGCCCTTCGCCGACGCGACGGTCGTCCACGCGTTCGCGTGGCCGGCCAGTTTCAACAGTCCCTGGTGGAAGTCCTCGTCGAGGCTGAAGAAGTCCTCGATGCTGATGCCTGCCCGCCGCTGTTCGTCCAGGTTCGCCCGCAGGTCCTCGACCAGGTCGGGGTCGAGGACCGCGGGTAGGTCGTCGAGGGAGGCCAGCTCGACCGCCTCCCGCACGAACTGCGCGTCGGCCACCCTCACGGGGTCCACGCGCGACACGAACGACCCGATCTGCGGGAACACCTGCACCAGGCCCTCGTCCGCCAGCAGGATCAGGCTTTCCCGGACGGGTGTCCTCCGCCCGCGGCGGCACCCTCGTGCAGGTGGGAAACCTGCCCGGCGCCGCCGCCCCGGCCGTCCTCGGCACGCTGGTGACCCGCGAGATCACGTGGGTCGGCGCCTACCGCTTCGTCGAGGAGATCACCGACGCCGTGTCGGCCCTGCACGACGGCCTGGACGTCGAACCACTGATCACCCACGAGTTCGGCATCGCCGCCGCGGCGGAGGCGTTCACCGCGGCGGCGGCACCGGACAGCAGCAAGGTGCTGCTGAGGTTCACGGGGTAGCCAGTGCCTCCGTGGGGGAGAGGCGGCTCGCGCGGATGGCCGGGTACAGGCCGGCCACCATGCCGATCACCATCGTCGCGGCGAGGCCGCCTGTGGTTGCCCACGGCGGTACCACCGATGGCCAGCCCTGGTAGGTCGCGTACAGGGCCGTGACGGCCACCCCCAGCACCACGCCGCCCGCACCGCCAAGTGCGGACAGCAGCAGTGACTCCGCGAGGAACTGCGTGCGGATCTGGCCTCGGGTCGCGCCAAGTGAGCGGCGCAGCCCGATCTCCGGGCGGCGCTCCAGGACCGAGATCACCATCGTGTTCGCCACGCCGACACCGCCGACCAGCAGTGCCACCGCACCCAGGCCCAGCAGCAGCCCGTTCAGGGTGGTCTCCGTCGCCTGCTTGGCGGCCAGCGCGTCCGACGGGCGGGACACGTCCACCTCGTTCGGCGCCGCCGGGTTCGCCGTTCGCGCCAGCACCGCCTGCACAGCCTCGACCGACTGCTCGTCCGCTCGCGTGTAGACGGTCGTGGCGTAGCCGTCGAAGTCCAGTGTGGACTCGGCGACCGGCCAGCCGATCAGCGCGGCGCTGTCCAGTTCCGGTGCCAGCGGGACCGGGTGCAGCACGCCGACCACGCTGAACCACCGCCCGCCCAGGTACACGGGTTCGCCGGTGGCGGCGCCCAGCCGGGCGGCCGCTCCCGCGCCGAGGACGACCGCCGGGTACCGGGCCGTCGCCGTGTTGAGGAACGTGCCGCTCTCGACGGTCGCGCCGACCGTGCCCAGCAGGTCGGTCCTGCTGGCCAGCACGGCGATCCCACCCGACTGCGACGCCGGGATCCTGTCGCTGCGGTACACCTTGGCCCCCGCCACCCGCCCGGTCGCGGTCACCGACTCCACCGGGCCGATCCGGTCGATCATCCCGATCGCCTCGTCGGGCAGGTGGCTGTTCTCGCCGAACAGGCTCTGCCCGGGGCCCACGGTGAGCAGGTTCGTGCCCAGCGCGGCCAGCTGCCGGTCGAGGTCCTCCCGGCTGGACGTGGAGATGCCCACCACCGCGATCATCGCGGCGATCCCGATCGCGATGCCCACCGCGGACAGCACGACCCGCAGCGGCCTGGCCCGCAGCCCCGCACCACCGACCCGCAACACGTCCCGCACCCGCAGCCGCGACGGCCTGAGTTCACCCAGCACGGGTCACCTCGACGATCTCCCCGTCCCGCATGCGCACCTGTCGCGGCAGGCTCGCGGCCAGCTCCCGGTCGTGTGTGATGATCACGACGGTCGTGCCGGCGGAACGTAGCTCCCGCAACAGGTTCAGCACCTCGGCGCCGGACTGCGAGTCCAGGTTGCCGGTCGGCTCGTCGGCGAGCAGCAGCGCCGGCTCGCCGACCACGGCCCGCGCGATCGCCACCCGCTGCCGCTCACCACCGGACAGCTCGTGCGGCCGGTGCGCGTACCGGTGCGCCAGGCCGACCCGGTCCAGCGCCGCGGCTGCCCGCCGACGCCGTTCGCCCACGCTGACTCCCATGTACAGCAACCCTTCCGCCACATTGTCCACAGCGGACACGCCGGCGGCGAGGTGGAACTGCTGGAACACGAACCCGATCACCCGGCCACGCAGCGCCGACACCTGCCGGTCGGACAGCGTGTGCACGTCGTGGCCGTCGACCCGCACGGTGCCGGCGGTCGGCCGGTCCAGTGTGCCGATCATGTTCAGCATGGTCGACTTCCCCGACCCGGACGGCCCGACGATGCCGACCAGCTCACCCCGCTCGATCGCCAGGGTCACCCCGCGCAGCGCGGTGACCCCGCCGGCATAGGTCTTGCCCACCTCGGCCAGCTCGACGACCGGCGTCACGTCGGCACCCCCACGACCGTGCCTTCCCCGACACCGGTGACCTCGACGAGACCGTCGGCGAACAGGCCCGTCTCCACGGCCACGTAGCTGGTCCGGCCACCGTCGACGACCTGCACGCCGTAGCCGCCCTCGGCGAGGGCGACCAGCGCGCCGACCGGGACGGCGACCACGTTCTCCCGCCGCTCGGACACCAGCGTCACGTCCACGGGCGCGGAGTCGAGGGCGCCGAGCGCGGTCTGGTCCGCGACGCTCACGACGACCTCGATCGTGGCGGGCTCCTGTGGCCCGTTGTTGGCCGCCGGCGGCGCGGAGGCGACGGTCCCGACGCTGGTCACCGTGCCGGCGACGGTTTTCCCGTCCGGCAAGGTGATCGTCGCCTCGATGCCCACCCGCACGAGGTGCTGCTTCGCCACGTCGAGGTCGACGGTGACGGCACGGGTGACGCCCGTGTGGGTCAGCAGCGGCGCTCCGGCCGGGTCACCTGGCACGGCGAGGATGCTCGCGACCCGCACGTCACCCGCGAACACCACCACGTCGGCCGGTTCGACGACGCCGGTGTCCGCCCGCGAAAGGTCGGACTGCCAGGCCGCCACCGCGTCCGCGGTGGCCTCGGTGTACTCGTCGTCGACGGTGAACCCGCCGTAGCCGAGTGCGGTGAGGTTCTCCTCGAGCTGCCGGACGTCCTCCCCGGTGACGCCTGGCGCGAGTGCCCGGTACGGCGGAATGGTGCCGTGCAGTACCGCCACCGGTTGGAGGTCGACGGAGTAGATGGGTTGGCCGCGGCCGACCACCGTGCCCGGCGCGGGCAGCCAGGTCAGCGTGCCCTTGCCGTGCCCGGTCAACGTGGTGGCGGTGCCGTAGCCGAGCGTGCCGGACACCTTCTCGGTCGCGGTCAGCGTCGTCCGCGTGGCCTTCGCGGTGGCCGGTGGCAGCGTGCTGGACCGCGGTGCGGGTTCCGCTGTCCCGCCGAAGCCGAACGCGGCCGCCGCGCCGGCACCACCCACCACGGCCACCGCGCCGGTGCCGAGCACGAAGGCGCGTCTGTTCAGCGTCACTGGCCACCCCGTTGCGGCAGCTTGTCCTGACACGCCTCCAGCGCGGCACGGACCGCCGGGTCGTTGGGGTCGATGTCGGCGAACCCGCCGAACCCGCCGCCCGGTTCCGGGTCGGGCACGTCGACGCCGTTGTCCCGCATGCACTGGGCGAACTCCCGCAGCTGTTCCTGCAGTTCGGGATCGTCCAGGTCGAGGTCGCCACCGCCGGGGAGCTTGTCACGGCACGCCTGGATGGCCTCCCGGAACGCGGGGGAGGTGCGGTCGACGTCGGCGTCGGCCATGCCGAAGTCGAAGCCGCCGTTGCCGTCCGGTTCGGGGTCGGGCAGGTCGATCCCGTTGTCCCGCATGCAGTCGACGAACTCCTGCGCCTGCTCCTCGTCGCTGGCCTGCTTGGTGTTCGACGTGGTGGCGGCGCCACCCGCGGACGGGATCTCCTCGCTCTGGCCCGACGAACAGCCGGCGAGCGCGAGCGCCACGAGCGCCGCGAACGCCGTGATTCGTAGTCGGTTCATGGCGCTCAGTCCACGGACGGGCCCATAACCACGGCGTAACCGTTTACGTCGACGTTATGACCACCCGGTCGATGATGGGCACGTGCGGATACTGGTGGTGGAGGACGAGCGGATCCTGGCGGACGCCATCGCGGAGTGGCTGCGCCGCGAGGCGTTCGCCGTCGACGTGGTCGGTGACGGGGACGCCGCGCTGGAACGGTTGGGCGTCAACGACTACGACGTCCTGGTGCTCGACAGGGACATCCCGGTGGTGCACGGCGACGAGGTCTGCCGGGCCGTCGTCGAGTCCGGCGCGGACACCAGGGTCCTCATGCTGACCGCGGCGGCCGCCGTGCGGGACCGGGTGGCCGGGCTCGCGCTCGGCGCCGACGACTACCTGCCCAAGCCGTTCGCGTTCGTCGAGCTGTCCGCGCGGGTGCACGCGTTGCTGCGCCGCGCCCGGCCCGCGACGCCGCCGGTGCTGAACCGCGCCGGCATCCGGCTGGACCCCGCCCGCCGCGAGGTGAGCCGC
>NZ_DASUVO010000022.1:0-231314 GCF_036378875.1 Actinophytocola sp. | reverse complement strand
CGGGCTGTGGGCCGCCGCGGCGACCGTGCTGCGTGCCGGTGCCTCGGGCAGCGGCACGGTGGTGCGGGCCGAGTTGCTGCGGGCGGTGCACCAAGCTCGTGTCGCGGGTCTGCACCGCGCGGCCGCGAGTGGGCTGCGGGTCGCCGCGGCGCTGGCCGCCGCTCGGAGCAATGACGCGTCCTTCGACCGTGCCGTGCTGACCGACGACCTGCTCGACCTTCTCCTGCTCTGCCACGACCTGCGCGCAGGCACCGGCAACCCAGACCAGCTGCGCGGCACCGCTCGACGCGAGTACCGCCCGGTTGGGTCGCTTCGGCTGTACGGGTTGTGCACCGAAGCCGTCATCGCCAACAACGGTTATGGCGGCGTCGTGACCCACCTGGTCGACACGGACGGTCTACTGTGGACTATTCCCGCGATCATGCCGGGCGGTGCGGAACGGGTGCCGGCCGCCGCGAACGGGCCGGTGGCGGTCGGCGAGTCCGGGCTTACCCACCGGGCACTCGGCCGGGCCGGGCTGGTACTGTCCGGCGGCACCGCGTCCCCTGACCGCCGCCTCGGTGCCGGCCAGAAGGTGCGTGCCGTCGCGGCGAAGGGCGTCGCCTGGAACGAACCGCCGGTGGCGCACCTGTGGCAGGAACCGTTGACCGACCAGGTCGCCAGGGCGTTCGCCGCCCACGCACTCCCCGAGCCCGACCGCCCGGCGGGTGCGGACCTGCTCTTCCTCGACGCGGAGTTGCTCGGCGCCGCGGGCCCTGCCCTGCGGGTGGCGGCAGGGGGCACCGAGATCGACCTGACCGGCGACACCGACCGCACCCGCCAGAACCTGCGTGTCCTGGCCGCCGCCACCGGCACCCGGCTGCGCGTGATCGCCCGCCTCCTCCCCCACCAGCCCGGCACCGCCACCGCCCTCGCCGTCCAGGGCGATGCCCTCACCTTGCCCAAGGCGCTGAACGGCACCGTCCACCTTGCCTTCGACCAACTCCAGCGTTCCCATGTCCCGGCGGGCGACCCCCGCGACCTCCCGGGGCGCCGGCCGCCCGAGCACCGCGTCCCGCCGCCGCTGCACCCGCTGCGCAACCTCGTGCACCGCATCGCCCTCGCCGGCCGCTCGGTCGCCACCGCCACCTCGTCGGACCGGAACGTCCAGTCCCTGACCGCGAACGGCCTCACCACCACCGCGGCCGTGCTCTCCACCCTGAGCGCCACCACGCACGCCCGCCACCGCGACGCCTTCGGCCGCACCACCGACGACCACACCGACGACTTCCCCCGCGCCTGGCTGACCGCCGCCCTTCACCTGCGCGAGTTCACCACGGCGGCGGCACACCACACCTGGCTGTCCACATAGGACATAAGGTCTGAGCGGGGTGATGGGATCGCCTGCGGCTGAACGGACCTCGTCGTCCGGCGGCCGCGATCACTACAGTTCTTCCTGTCGGTGATGCGTCGGGGTGATCTACTGGGGGATCATGATGAGGCGGCGTGTTCTGTCGGTACTGGCGTGCGTCGTGGCGGTCGCCGCCGCACTGGGTCTCGCCGGCGCACCCGCGTCAGCGCAGACAATCATGCTGCAGGGTAAGGTCCTCGCGCGGTTCACCGGGGTGCCGGTGCCCGGGGCCTGCGTCTCACTGTTCGACGACACGGCCACCGAGGTCGCCCACACCTGCGCGGACGGCGTCGGCGACTACCGGTTCGACGACACGCCCGCGGGCTCGTACCGCGTCAGGACCTCGGCCACCGGATACGCCGACACCTGGTACGCGGTGCATTCCGGCGTCGACGCGCGGGACTTCGCTTCCGCCGACCCAGTACACCTGCCGCGACAGCTCAACCTCGGTCTGCGGCCGGCGGGTGTCGGTACGATCAGTGGCCGCCTGACCGACCGCGGCGCTCCCGTGGCCGGCTACTCGGTCTCCTACGTCGACGTCGACGGCAACCACTGGGGGAACCAGTCGGTCCGTACCGACGCGGATGGCCGGTACTCGTTCTCGGGACTGTGGGTCGGACACTACATGCTGCAGTACAGCAACACCCCGCTCGTGCAGTACTACCACCAGAAGGAGAGCCTCTCCGACGCCGAGCCGGTCGTGGTCACCGACGGGCCGGCCACCGTGGTCGACGAGGAGCTGATCCCACCCGGCACGGTCGAGGCCACGATGACCGACGCGAAGACCGGCGCTCCGGTGCAACGATTCTGTGTGGTGGCCCCAGGAAGCGGCCTCAACCAACGGCCGTGCACGACCACCGGCCTACTGCGGCTCGAGCTGGCTCGGGGTAGGTACTCCCTGGCGTTCAACGGCAGCCCCGAGTACTTCGGCACCAACGTCGGGAACGTGGTCGTCACCCCGAACGCGACCACCGTCGTCACCGCTGTCGCCGAGCCGGGCCTGGCCGTGCACACCACGGTCCGGGACGCCGAGACAGGCGACCCGGTGGCCGGGACCTGCCTCCAGACCCTCGAGATCGGCGCTCCCGGCATCGGCACGTGGGACGATGACGAGGGCTGCAGCGACGCGAACGGCGAAGTCACGATCGGACCGTTGCGGCCATCGACCTACCGGTTGCTGGCCATCCCCGGCGACGGCGCCCACGGCATGCAATGGGTCGGGCCCAACGGCGGAACGGGCGACCAGGAGCAGGCGACACAGGTGACCGGCAATCCCGGCACGCTGACAACGCTGCCCGACATCCACCTGGACCCGGCCGGCACCGTCACCGGCATCGTGCGTGACGAACAGACCGACGCGCCGGTGCGGGGCGTCTGTGTTTTCCCGTACGCGACCGACTGGGGCTACGGCGACTTCTGCACCGGGCTGGACGGTCGGTACCGCATGACCGGGCTCGGACCGTACGACTGGCCGCTGGAGTACGCGGACACCTCGGACACCTACGGGTGGCAGTGGTCAGGTGGCGCCGCCAACCGGCTGGCCGCCACAGCGGTCACGGTCGTCGCGGGCCAGGAGGTGACCGCCGACGAGCGGCTGCGGCCCGCCGGCGCCATCACCGGGCTGGTCACGGTCGCGGACGTGGAGTTCTCGGACGTCTCCGTGATCGCCTACGACGCCACCACCGGTGACTATGTCGGCCCCAGCGCGTTCGGCGCACCCGACTTCGTGCTCGGCAATCTCGGTGCGACCACCGTGAAGATCTTCTACCGGGACATGAGCACCGGAGCTCAGGGCTGGTATCTGGCCGCGACCTCGCCGGCCACGGCGACCCCCGTTTCAGTGCAACCCGGTGTGACGACGACGGTCGCCGACCAGGTACTCACCCCGTGACGGGACCGGTCCCCTTCCGAAGTTGCGCGCGATAGTGGTCCAGCACGTCCTGGCGCAGGAGGGCGCCGAAACCGGCTGACTGGATCCGCATGCCGAGCTGCGCCTCCGACACGTTCATGGCGGTCGCGGTGTCGGCCAGATGCCAGTCGTTGGTGGCGAGTTGGGTCAGCAGGTGGCCGCGTCGTACCTGCTTCTCGGACAGGCGGAACGTCTTGAGGTAGGCGGTGGTGCCACGCCGGTCGGTGATCAGCTCACCGATGTGGTTGGGCTCGCCGGGCCGGAACCCCGGCAGGAACCGCGACAGCGTGAAGTCGCCGAGCCGGTACACGCGCCGGATGTCGTAGCTGGGTTCGAGCAGTCCGGCGGCCATCGTCGAGTCGTGGAACGCCGCCCAGTCCGCGCGCTGCCGCCCGGCCGCGGCACGCAGGTCGGCCAGCGTGCGCACCTGTGTGTCGCTGATCGCCGCGTGGAACCGCGGCACGGGCAGGGCGAGCATCGCGTAGTGGTAGATCATCTCGCCGTACAGGTCGAGCAGCAGCGTCGGGTGCAGCGCGCGGTAGTCGTCGGGGTGCGGCACCACGAACGCCGCCGCCAGCGCGTCGGCCACGTAGCAGAGCACACCGCACTGTCCAGGGTGGATCTCGAACACCCGCAGCGCGTCGGCAAGGCCCGCGACGTTCGCGCCTCGGTAGGCCTGCTCCTCGCGTGGGGACAGCCCGCGGGCGACGGCCCGCTGGGACCACTCGTCCCAGACGATCGTCGGACCGCCGAAGTGCAGCGCGAGGTAACCCTCCAGGGCAAGGTGCAGCGGCATGAACCGCAGCCGGTTCTTGTCCACTCGCTTGGCCATCCGTCGGTGCGTGCGCAGCGGCATGCAGCCCACGGACGTGGTGGTGCCGTCCTTGGTCAGCTGGGTGCCGTAGGCGGCGGCGGGCGTGCCGTCTCCGTTCCACGTGGCCACGAATCCGTGCGGTATGTAGCTGACGTAGGAGGACCTGGCGTTCAGCGCGACCACCGCCGACTCGATCTCGTAGACCTGGTTGTGCAGCCGCAGTCCGGTGATCGGTCGGTCACGGACCAGCGGCACCAGCCGCACGCCGCCCCACACCTGTGCCGGCAGCACGGTCAGCCCATCGAGGCTCAGCCTCGTCATACCGACTCCCCGAGGAACAGCGCGGTGCGCTGGGTGAGATAGGACCGCAACACGTCCAGCTCGCCGGCGCCCGATGCGAACTGGGCGAACTCGACCAGTGCCGGGATGTCCTCGGCGTCTCGCACACCGACGGTGGGCACGTCGGCCGACAGCCGGTGTACGTCGAAGTCGTCGGCGTCGTACACCGGGTTGAGGTGCACCACCGCGGTGCGACGCTCCGGGTCCAGCCGCGCCCGCCACACCCGCAGCACCTCGGCGGCCAGCCCGGGCGGGGCGTTGTCCCAGCCGTCGGACACGATCAGCAGCCGTTCCGGCGCGTGCTCGAGCCCGTCGAGCACGCGCTCACCCAGGGGCGTCGCACCGTACGGGTAGAGCAGCAGCGCGTCGGTCCGCCCCGAGGTCCACAGTGGAACGTAGGTGGTCGCCAGCGCCTCCAGCAGGAAGTGCGCGGCCAGCGCCACGGCCAGGGGGCGACGCCGCTTCTGCGTCGAACCGATCGACGAGAAGCTGTCGTCGAGCACCGCGACCACCCGGCCCCAGCGTCCGGCGTGCCGGCCGGCGACGCGACGCGCGGCGGCACGCAGAACGCCGGTGAGCTCGGTCCGCCGGGCCGCCCGGTCGTCAAGGGACAGCGACAGCACGTAGGACGCCAGCCTGGTCAGCGGCATCGCGGTCAGGTCAACGGCCACGTCGATCCCGGCCCGGTCAGCCACTCCCTGCAGTCGCAGCCGCTCCAGCCGCGTCATCGTCGGCGTGGCGCGCTCCAGGAACAGGGCGCGGTCGATCCCGTGCCGGGCGGCGAAGCCCTCGGCGACCGTGAACGGCAGCTCGTAGACCGCGGCCTTCTCGTAGTGCGCGCGCCGCCAGGAGTCCAGGATCGCCGTGCTGTAACGGTTGTGGCGCCGGGCGAACAGGAACGGGCCGAGCTCGCCCGGTGGGGCCAGGTGCGCGTGCCGTGTCGCCTCCTTGACCGCGCCGCGGTACTTCACCGCGTCGAACGCCGGATCCGGCCGGGCGGCCAGCCAGTCGCGGATGATCGCCCGGGTCAGCCGGTTGTTGACCCGCGACCGCCGCAACGTCCGGAACAGGTCGTAGACCCGCTGCGGCGGCAACAGAGCCAGGCGCGCGGCGATCAGCCGGCCCTCCAGGCGGCGCTCGTCGGGGCTCACCTCACCGGGCGAATCCAGCAGGTTCGCTACGATCAGCACGGCGTTGTGGTCGTTGATGTCCAGTGCGAGCGTCGCGGCGTACAGGTCGCGGTAGTTGCCGACGATGTAGCTGTGCAGGAAGTCCAGCGACAGCCGCTGGTGCCCGGCGTCGCCGCGGAACTCCCGCTGACCAGTAGCGGTGATCGCCGCGTTCACGAACAGCAGCAGATCCGACGCGGCAAGGGTGTCCATCACTCCTCCGGGCAGACGAACGGTGGCGCCGGCCGGGGAATGAGGGCGCGAGCAGCGAATCACCGCTTCAGAGACGAGTTCCGGAAGTCGCGCCGAAGTCCCACGGCCGGCCCGAGGACAGTAGCAACGATCGGCGGGCCGGGACCCCTGAATTAGCGTGGCTTGTCCGGGAAGGACACGGGCAGTGGCCGTCGCGGGACGGGCTCGGACACCACGATCGACGTGGTGGTCTGGCCGAACATCAGGAACCGGTCGAGCACCTCCTCGAGCTGACTGATCGACGGACCGTGCACCTTGAGCAGGAAGCAGTCCTCGCCGGTGATCCGGTAGCACTCGACGACCTGCGGCGTGTCCTGTGCCGCCGCCACGATCTTGGGCAGCTGGCCGGGGCCGGGCCGGATGCGTACCAGAGCGGTCACCGGCATGCCGAGGGCGGCCGGGTCGACCTCCATCCGGAAGGCGGTGATCACGCCGGCCCGTTCCAGGCGCTGTACCCGCTCGGTGACCGCGGGCGCCGACATGCCGACGCGGCGGGCGAGCGCCGACATGGACAGTCGCGGATCGCCGTGCAGCTCGTTCAGCAGCCGCACGTTCACCTCGTCCAGCAGCTGCGATCGATCAGTGAAGGTGCCTTGGCCATTTGACCTTGAGTTTCCAGACAACTCACGCCGTCTTCCTGGTTAGTGCCATTCCGGGTGTGGGTTCCACTTTGGAAGATACTCCGGGTGACCACACTGTCCAGGCGGGTGCCGGCGCCGGCCTACTTCGGCATCAGCGCGGTCTTCCACTATCTCGGGCCGGCCTTCGCCGTGTTGCTGTTCGCCCAGGTGGACGTCCTCGGCGTGGCCTGGCTGCGGATCGCCAGCGCCGCGGTGGTGTTCGCGGTGTGGCGCAGACCGTGGCGGCTGGTCCGGCATCTCACACGGGAACAACGACGGGTGCTGCTCGGGCTCGGCGTGGTGCTGGCGGCCATGAACGCGACGTTCTACCTGGCCATCGCCCGGCTGCCGCTGGCCACCGTCGGCGCGATCGAGTTCCTCGGCACGATCGTCCTCGCCGCCATCGGTGTGCGGAGCGGCCGCAACGCGATCGCCCTCGTGCTGGCCGTGGGTGGGGTGGCCGCGTTGACCGACATCCAGCTCGCCGGCCAGCCGCTCGGGTTCGTCTTCGCGTTCGCCAACTGCGCGCTGTTCACGCTGTACGTGATCCTCGGCCACCGGATCGCCAACACCGGCGCCGGTCTCTCCGGGATCGACCAGCTCGGTGCCGCGATGCTGATCGCCACGGTGGCCGCGACACCGTTCTGCGTCGGCGCCGCCCCGGCCCTCACCGACCCGGCCGCACTGCTGGCCGGTGCCGGAGTCGGCATCTGCTCGTCGGTCATCCCCTATGTGACCGACCAACTCGCGATGGCCCGGCTACGACGGAACACCTTCGCGCTGATGCTGAGCATCCTGCCGGCGGTCGCGACGGCGATCGGGATCACTGTGCTCGCCCAGGTCCCCACCCTCCAGGAGCTGACCGGCATCGCGCTGATCGCCTGCGGTGTCGCGGTCCACCAGGAACGACGGGGGCACTGAGGGGTCAGCGCGCGCCCGTCGGTCACGTTGAGCGGGCGAAGCAGGTGCCCTTCGCGTCCGGGAACAGGTCGGGGGCGAGGCCGATCGCGACGTCGCGGATGAGCACGTCCACGTCGAGGTAGGTCTTGGCGCGGCACTCGTCGAAGTTCTCGTCGACCCCGGCGATGAAGTCGCCTTCCTTGAACGGCCGGAACTGGCTCATGCGCGGGTCGGTTCTCAGCGTGTCCTGGGCCATGGTCATGGGGTCGTAGACCACGAAGAAGTCGGCGCCCGCCCCGGCGCCGATGCTCTCCTCGAAGTCGTACGGTTTGCCGTTGGGGGCTGGGTTGTCGCCGGCGAAGACGTTGCTCACGCCGAGTTCCGTGAAGAGGCGGCCGACGAGGGTCTCGTCGCCGTGTGCGTAGACGAACTCGCAGCCTCGTTCCGCGTTGATGCACAGGTAGCCGACCTCGCGGTCGTCCACCTTGCCCGAGATCGTGGCGACGACGTCGTCGAACCTGGACCTGATCGCGTCGAACTCGGTGTTCGCGGCGGCTTCGGCGTTGTAGAAGGCGGCGATCATCTTGATCCACTCCGCTGAGGCCAGCGCGTGTCGCTCCATCCGGTTGGACACGCTCACCCCGGGCAGCCCGGCGGCGCGGGCGCCTGAGACGTCGTCGAAGCCCTGACCGAACCCGGACATCAGGATGACCTGGTTCTCGAGGCCGAGGATCGCCTCCCGGTTGAGGTCGGTGTACTCGCCGATGGACATCGGCGTGCCCGCGTCGGACACCACACCGGCGTACCAGTCGTCCTTCTCCGCCCAGCCCAGAAGCTCGCCGGACAGGCCCTTGATGGTGTCGTTCTTGCCCAGCCGGTCCACCATGGCCAGTGCGTTGAACGAGGTGACCGACACGTTGGTGACCGGGACCTCGACGAACAGCGCGTCGCCGGCGGCCTCGGGTCGTGGCGTGCCGCACTGGTAGAGCACGTACGTCAGCTTGTCCCCCTCGGCGTTCTCGGTGTCGGTCAACGTGATGGTCTTGTAGGAGCCGTGGTAGCTGATGTCCCACAGCTCCGACTCCTCCACCGTGCTCTTGTCGGGGAAGTAGTCCTTGCCCTCCGCGTAGTCGGTGACACAACCCGCCGTGCTCCCGGTGTCGCTCGACGCGTCGGAGCCTCCGCACCCGGCCAGGGCGATGGGCAGCACCAGTAGTGCGACAGCGGAGCGGATGACCTTCTTCACTGTGGTGCTCTCCTGCTTGTCAGATGGATGACGAGGGATTCGAAGCCGAGCCCTTCCGTCCCGTCGAGCTGCCAGAGGCACGGGGTGCCGTGCATGACCTTCAGGACGGGGCCGGAGATGTCCTCTGTGGATGTCCAGCCTGCGCGCCGCACGGCGTGTTCGGCCCACTGCCGCAGCCGCCCGTCGGCGGCCACGTGCACGGTGGCGCCCGGGTCTCCGTCGGCGTCGGCGACGACGATCGTGGCGGCGGCGTCGTCGAAGGACATGTTGGCCCCGGCGAAGGTCCGGGTGATGGCGCCGCTGTAGGCGAGGTCCTCCGGGGCACTGGCCGTGACCGTCGCATCAGGACCGACCAGCCACACCTGGTCGGCGCGGCGGAGCGCGAACCCGAGGTCGTGGGTCGACAGGATGATCGCCGCACCGGTTGTCGTGGTGAGCCGGGTCAGCATCGCCGCGAGCTCGATCCGGCGGGCGACGTCCAGGAAGGCGGTGGGCTCGTCGAGTACCAGCACCGCCGGCTCCTGGGCGAGGGCTCTGGCGACCATCACCCGTTGCCGTTCGCCGTCGGACAGGTCGGTCAGCATGCGGTCACGCAGTTCCGCGACGTCGGCGTCGGCGAGGGCCCGGTCGACGGCGGCGCGGTCCTGTTCCTTCTCACCGCCGACCCACGACCGGTACGGCAGCCGGCCGAGATTCACCACCGCCTCGACGCTCATCAGTCCCACGTCGACGGGCTCGGTCAGCACGACCGCGAGCCGTTGGGCTCGGTGCCGGGGTGAGAGGGTCGCGAGGTCCTGTCCGTCCAGCAGTACCCGGCCGGCCAGCGGGGGCTGCGCTCCGACGAGGGTGCGCAGCAAGGTGGACTTGCCGGCGCCGTTGGGGCCGATCAACGTGATCAGCTCGCCGGGTCGGGCGACCAGCTCGACGTCGTGCAGCACGGTGACGCCCGGATGTCGGCGGCGCTTCCGGTAGCCCGCGCTCAGTGCGAGGGTCTGCAATGCCGGTCGGGTTTCCTCGGTCACTGTGTCCCCCTTCGTGCCCTACCGGACATGAGCACCCAGAGGATCACCGGTGCGCCGACGAACGCGGTCACCGACGTGAGCGGCAGTGACGTGCTGGTGATCCCGTTACCACCGGCGATGAACTCGGCGACGAGCACGATGATCGCCCCGGTGAGCGCACTGGCCGGGAGGACCAGCCGGTGATCGGCGGTGCGCAGGAGTCCGCGGGCCAGGTGGGGCGCGGCGAGGCCGATGAAGGCGATTTCCCCGCAGTAGGCGGTGATGATGCCGGCGAGTCCGGCGACGCTGGCGAGGGAGAGGAAGTGGACGCGCCGGACGTTGATCCCCAGGCTGGCGGCATACCGTTCGCCGAGCAGCAGAGCGTTCAGCGGCTGGGCAAGGAGAATCGACACGCCGAGGACGGCGCCGCAGGTGATGCCGACGATCTGTAGCTCGTTCCAGGTCACGTTCCGCACCGAGCCGCGGCGGAAGGTCGTCAGCGCCTGCAAGCGGTCCGGGTCGGTGTAGTAGACGAGCATGTCGACGCCGGCTTCGGCCAGGTAGCCGAGCATGACGCCGATGACGAGGACCACGACCGGGTTGCCTACGCGGCGGGAGATGCCGAGCGTGATGAGCAGGACCACGGCGGCACCGGCGACGGCGGCACCGGTGACCCCGAGTTGGCTGACCACGCCGAGTCCGGCCAGCCAGCCGACACCGCTGGTGCCCAGGATGACGATGGCGGCGCCCAGGATGGCGCCGGAGTTGACCCCGAGCACGAACGGCTCGGCCAGCGGGTTGCGGAACAGGGTCTGCATCTGGACCCCACTGACCGCGAGCGCGGCGCCGGCCAGCAACCCGGCGACGACCTTGGGCAGTCGGGCGTCCATGACGATGGTCTGGTTGATCTCGGACTCGGTGCCCTGCCCCGTGAGGATCCGCAGCACCTCGCCGATCGGGATGGCGATCGAGCCCTGCGCGATCAGGACCACGACGGCGCTCAGGAGCAGGAGGACGAGCAGCACGAACAGCCCTGCCACGTACCCGGTGCGTCGACGCGGTGTTGACTCGCGCGACGGTGCGGGAACCTCCTCGACGTCCGTGTCACTCACCGACACCCTGGTGTTCTCCCTCCGCTCGACGCGGACCGCCCATCACGTTGGAAGGTCGGCTCCGGTCGGGGTGAAGTTCCCGCGGGATCGTGGCTGGGAACTTTCGCGGTCGGCGGGCCGACCTGTTGTGCCATGGAGAACTACGGGCCGGAGACCTACGGCGAGCTGAACGCCGACGTCTACGACGAGTGGCACGCCGCGCTCGACCCCACGGAAGCGGTGCGGGGCCTGGCCGAACTCATCAGGGAGGGACCGGCCGGGCCAGTGCTCGAACTCGCGGTGGGCACCGGCAGGGTGACGATTCCGTTGGCGGAGCAGGGTTTCGACGTACGGGGCATCGACGCGTCCGAGGCGATGGTGGCACGCATGCGCGCCAAGCCCGGCGGCGACCGGATCCCCGTCACCATCGGCGACATGGCCGACGTCGAACCCGACACCGACGAGCGGTTCGCGATGGTGTTCGTCGTGTTCTCCACGTTCTTCTTCCTGATGACCCAGGAGGACCAGGTGCGTTGCTTCGGCGGCGTCGCCGAGAGACTCGTGCCGGGCGGCCGGTTCGTGCTCGAGTGCCCGATGCCGGATGTGGCGCGCTACCAACGGAACCAGACCGTCGAGGTGCACGAGATGGGCCTTGGTCAGGTACGGCTCGTCGCGGTCCGCCACGACCCGGTCGAGCAGCGCTTCGACGGGCACCACGTGCTGATCTCCAACAACGGGATCAGGTTGGCGCCCGCGTCCATGCGGTACGCATGGCCGACCGAACTCGACCTGATGGCCCGGCTGGCCGGTCTCGAACGTCGTCACCGGTGGGGCGGCTGGCGCGGTGAACCGTTCCGCGCCGAGGGAAACTACGTCACCGTCTACGAAAAGCCTGTCTGACCAACAGAACCAGCGGCAGCAGCGCACACTGCGCGGCGACGACGAGCCAGAATCCCGCCAGCTGGTCCGCCTGCTCGAGCAGACCGTACACGCTGCCACCGAGCACACCACTGAGCAACGAGCCGACGCCGGCTGCCAGCCGCTGCTGGCCGAAGGTCACCGTGTCCGACCGTCTGGACCGCGCCAGTGCCTCCAGGTCGTTCTTGAGGAACAGGACCGCGGTACCGACGCTCATCGCCGCCGCACCGGCGGCGACGGCGACCGGCGTGCCACCGGCGAACGCCGCCATGCCCACCGCCATCAAGGAAAAGCCGACCGCGGCAGCCGCCGGATAGCCGATTCGTCCGATCCAGCGCGCCGCCAATGGTTGGACCACGGCCAAGCCGAGGGAGTAACCCATCATGATCACGCCGTAGACGGCCGTGGGCAGGCGACCGTCCGTGAACACCGACAGATACTGGTAGAACTGCATGTAGAGGTAGTGGGTGAGCACCGTCACCGCGAACGGCAGCACGGCCAGGCCGCGGAGCACCCGCCAGAACGGCTCGACGCGCGGTCCGTTCTCCACCGGCCGTTCCCGGCGCAGCAAAGCGTGGCCGACCGCCAGGACGGCGTAGAGCCCGGTGGTCGCGGCGAACAACCGGCTCGGATCATGCAGGAACCACGCCCCGACCACCGGGCCGAGTGCGATGCCGAGGTTGCTGGCGGCGTTGCCGGAGGACACCAGTCTCGGGCGCTGCTCGGCGGTCGCCGACTGCGTCAGGTAGCCGCGGTACGCGGGTGAGTACAGCGCACCCGCGCCACAGCTCAGAAAGAGAGCCAGCACCGTCAGCCCGGCGTTGCCCGCCCCATTCAGGTAGGTCACCGCACCGACGCAGTACAGGAACGTGGCGAGCAACAGTGCCCGTTTCAACCCGACACGTTCGGCGAAAGCGGCGGTGAACGGCGCGCTCGCGAACTGCACCAGCGTGGCCGCCCCGAGCACCGCGCCGACCTGCGCCATCCCGGCGTCCAGCCGCTCACGCAACAGGACGGCCAGGTACGGGTAGACCGCGAACGTGCCGATGTTGACGAGGAGTCCGAAAAGGAGCAGCGCGCGCTGGGACCGGCGGCTCTTCTCCTCGTCGACCGGTCCGACCCGCGTCAGTGTCCGATCGCCTCGTTCCCCTCGGCGCCCAACTGCCCCGAGGAGACTGCACGTTCGAGGTCGTCGCGGGCTCGGGCGACGCGGGAGCGGATGGTGCCGACCGGGCAGCCACAGATGTCGCCAGCCTCGGCGTAGGAAAGGCCGAGGACCTGGGTCAGTACCAGCGCCTCACGTCGTTCGGGTTCGAGCGCGTCGAGCAGCACGGTGAGTTCGACGATGTCCTCGAACCCGACGGCGTTTCCGTGCGCGGCGGCCTGGCGCCGGTCGGCGGCCTGGGCCTAGTCGACGGACGCGGCTTTCCTTGGTCGGGCCTGGATCGCGCGAATATGGTCGACCACGACACGCCGGGCGATGGACAGCAACCAGGTCCGCGCGGAGGAGCGTCCTGCGAACCGGGCGAGGCTGGGGATCGCGCGGAGGTAGGTTTCCTGTGTGAGGTCATCAGCCACCCCGACGTTCGCCAGGTGGGCGACCAGCCGCCACACCTCCCGCTGGGAGGCGCGGACGAACTGCTCGAGAGCGGACTGGTCACCGGCTCCCGCGGCCAACGCCAACACGGTCAACTCGTCACGAACCTGCGGGATCGGCACAACACGAAAGGATAACGACCCCGCCGCCCAAAAGGGAAATATCCTCCGGGAACTTTTTCCGGCCGGTGCGCGACCATGACTGATGTGGACTGCCTGACATGTCGAGAAGCGGTGTCGGCTCGCCTGGACGGTGAGGCCGAACCGGTGCCAGCCGAGCACACCGACGAACACCTGGCATCGTGCGCGGACTGCCGGGCCTGGCAGGCGCGGGTCACCGCGACCTCCCGCCTGCTGCGAGTCCGGCAGGCACCGGACGTGCCCGACCTCAGCGCCGCCATCCTGGACATGGCCGTGCCACCGTCCAACACGCGGGGCTGGTGGGCACGCATCGCGCTGATCGCCGTCGCGGCCGCACAGCTCAGCCTCGCCCTCTCCCAGATGCTCGGAGTCGGCGCACCCCACAACGCCGAACACGCCGGCGTGCCGATCGCCGACCACTTCTTCAACGAGAGCACCGCCTGGAACCTGGCACTCGGCATCGGTCTGTTGTGGACGGCGTTCCGTTCCCGGGCCACCTCCGGGCTGATCCCCGTGCTCGGCGGGTTCGTGCTGCTCCTGGGGATCTACTCCACCTACGACCTCGTCACCGGGGCCGCGCCGGTTGCCCGGGTGATCGGACACGGCCTGCTGCTGGTCGGCTTCGGCCTGCTGGTCGTGATCAACCGCTGTTACAACGACCCGGCACCTCAACCCGGCCAGTCACTCGACGACACACGCGACGACCTGCCCGGTGGCCCCGCCGCCGAAGCCGATCAACCGCAACCGGACACCGCCGCGGGGAACGGGAAACGTCACCGGCATCTGCGACCGGCGGGCCGCCACCGGGCCGCCTGAACCGTCGAGTCACCGATTGTCGGGAACCGGTGTGATGTCCGGTCCGACTACCAACGCCAGAACGACTTCCACCGAACACGAACGAGTGGAGCGGCATGACGTGGTACGAGGACGAGAAGTTGTGGGTCGACTTCGCGTGCGTGATGTTCCCCGAGCGGCGCGAACGGGAGGCGGCCGAACTGGTCGCGACGTCACCGCTGCTGAAGGTCGTGCGCGGGACGCGGGTCCTGGACCTCGCCTGCGGGCCGGGAGTGCACGTCGTACCGCTGGCGGCGCGGGGCGCTGAGGTCACCGGCGTCGACCTCAGCGAGACGATGCTGGTCCGTGCTGGCGAGGCGTGCGCGCGGGCCGGTGTGGCCGCCCGGTTGGCGCGTGCGGACATGCGGGAGTACGTCGAGCCGGGCGCCTACGACCTGGTGATCAACATGTACACGTCGTTCGGCTACTTCACCGATCCCGGCGACAACCTGGCCGTGCTGCGCAACGCCCACGCGAGCCTCGCGCCCGGCGGCACACTGCTCATCGACGTACTGGGCAAGGAAGTTCTCGCCTCCTGGGTCGGCCGGCCGCAAGCCGTCGACGTCGACCCGGAACTGGGCGGCGGCACGGTGTTCATGCGTGACACCATCCTGGACGACTGGACCCGGCTGCGCACCGACTGGACCCACGTCCGCGGCGACGAGGTGCGACAGGCATCGATCATGTGTGTGCTCTACAGCGCGGCCGAACTGCGGGCACTGTTCGAGCAGGCGGGGTTCACCGACGTCGAGTGCTTCGGCGGCTTCGACGCCGGCCCGTACGACAACCACGCGCGCCGGCTCATCGTGCGAGGTGTCCGTGGGTGAGCGACTGGAGATCCACGAGCACGTCACGGACGCCATCAGGACACCCACGCTCGTCCGTCTTGCACCGAACGTGGTGCTGGTCCGCTTCGAGACCCTCAAGGTCTACGCCGCGCTCGGCGCCGTGCGCCACCTGCTCGACACCGGGAGGATCCACAGAGGACATACCCTTGTGGACTCGTCCAGCGGCATCTACGCGCTGGCGTTGGCGATGGCCTGCCACCGCTACGGCCTGCGGTGCCACATCGTCGCCTCCACGACCGTCGACGCCACCATCCGCGCACAGCTGGAGATCCTCGGCGCCACCGTCGACCAGATGCCGCCCTCCGACGACCTGTGCCTCGACCAACAACGCCGCGTCACCCGGGTACGCGACCTGCTCGCGCACCGCCCGGACATGCACTGGATGCGCCAGTACCACGACCCGATCCACTATCTCGGCTACACCGCACTGGCCGACCTGCTGCGCACCACGCTGCCACGCGGATCACTGACGGTGGTCGGCAGCGTCGGCACCGGCTCCTCCACTGGAGGACTGGTCCGCGCGTTACGCGAGCACGATCCCGACGTACGCCTGGTGGGTGTGCAGCCGTTCGGCAGTGTCACGTTCGGCAGCGACCATCTACCCGACCCCGAGGCCATCATCGCCGGCATCGGCAGCGCCATCCCGTTCGACAACGTCCACCACGAACTCTACGACCGGATCCACTGGGTCAACTTCACCCACGCCATGGCCGCCACCGTCGGCCTGATGCGCGACCACGCCGTCTTCGCCGGCCTGTCAACCGGCGCCGCCCACCTCGCCGCCCGCTGGGAAATCCGGCACGCGCCTCACCGCACCCACCTCGTCATCGGCGCCGACACCGGACACCGCTACACCACCCGCGTCTTCGCCCGTCACCGTGAGGCCCTCGACCCGACCGGCCTGACCCCGGTGGAGATCAGCTCCCTCGACGACCTCGCACCGCCATGGTCCACGATGGACTGGAGTAGGCGCCGGTTCGGCGCGGCCCCCGCGATTCCCCCACAGTTACGGAGAAAGGACCGCGTCCCGTGACCATCGCCCTGCTGGAGGCCCTCTCGTTCGGTCTGGGCCGGCTGGTGGACGCGGCCACCGAGGCCGGGCATCGCCTCTGCCTGCTCACCGGCGACCGCTCCATCTACACCCACGAGCTGTCCCGGCTCGACCCCGGCCAGCTCGACGTGATCGACATCGACACCACCGACCTCAACGCGTGCGAGGACGTACTGCGCGCGATGCCGGACCTGGCCGGTCTCATCAACTCCACCGACACCTGGGCGATCCCCGGCGCCGAGCTGGCCGCACGGCTCGGCCTGCCGGGTCCCGACCTCGACACCGCCCGACTGCTGCGCGACAAAGGAAAAGTCCGGGCCATGCTGTACAAGCACGGGCTGAGCCGCGCCCCCGCGGTCCCGGTCGACGCGATCGACGAACTGCCACTACCGGTGATCATCAAGGACTCCGCCGGCACCTCCTCCCGAGCCGTGTGGCTCGCCCGCACCCGCACCGAGGTCGACAACGCGCTGCGGGAAGCGGAATCCGCCCCGCTCAAAGGACATCTGGTCGCCGAGCCCTACTTCGCCGGCCCGCTCTACAGCGCCGAGACCATCACCTGGCAAGGCCGCACCCGGCTGCTCGGCGTGTTCAGCCGACAGGTCTCCCCCGAACCCCGGCGCCGCGAGGAGGCCGCCGCCTTCCCGGTCACCCTCCCCGCGATCGAGCACGCCGACCTCGCCAAGTGGATCGCGCGTGTGCTCGACACGCTGGGACACCAGGGCTTCGCGCACACCGAGTTCATCCTCACGACCGACGGCCCGGAGGTCGTCGAGGTGAACGCCAGGATCGGCGGCGCTCTCGTCGGCGAAGCCCTCTGTCGAGCACTGGACACCAACGTCCACACCGCCATGATCGCCGCCGCCGCCGGTCAGGAACCCGCGCTGTTGACCCAGTCCCTTCGTCCCGGCCACGGCATCGGCTTCGTCCTGCTCTACCCCACCCAGCCGGGCACACTGGCCGGCTGGACCGGACTCGACCGGCTCGCCGACTTCCCCGGCGCACCCGAGTGGTACCCCACCGCGAGCCCCGGCGATCACCTCCGCCACATCGACGACCAACGCGGCTGCACGGGCATCCTTCTCGCCGAAGGACCCACCGCGGAACTCGCTCTCCACCGCGCACTCGCCGCCGCGGGCGCGATCACCCCCGTCATCGAGGCGAGAGAGGCGGCACTCGTCGGTCAGGTGCGCGCCGCCGACTGACCTGGCCGGTGACCGCGTCGATGACCAGGAAGGCCAGCAGACTCCATCCGAGCAGGGGGATGGCCCAGGCGAGCGCGACCACCGCCAGTGCGCCGACGACGAGCGGGACGCGGGGCAGGTTCCGCCACGCGCCTCGGGCCGGCGGGTCACCATCAACAGTGACATACCCACGCGGTGATGTCCGGCAACGAAGGCCCCTGTCTGGCAAGGAATGTCGTCACCTCGTCGGCCACGTTGTCGCGGATGAACCGAGGTAGCCGCCGATCTATCGTGACCGTGTCCAGCGCCGGACACGCACCAATTGTTCCTCTCTCCCCATGTTCCACTGTGGACTGTGGTCGTGGGTGCCCGAAAGTCTTCTGGACAATGCCTGATCGCGCACGATGGCGGACTCATCGCCCACGGCGTGGCACGATGGGGACGATGCCGGAGCACACCATGCGGGAGGAGTTGGCCGACTTCCTCCGCCGGCGACGAGACGCCCTGTCACCTCACACGGTCGGGCTGCGGGTCGATCGGCGGCGCCGCACGCCGGGACTGCGCCGGGACGAGGTGGCGCGCCTGGCGAACATGTCGACGAACTACTACGAACGGCTGGAGCAGGGCCGTGGTCCGCAGCCGTCGGCCGCCATCCTCGCCGGGTTGACCCGCGCGTTGCGGCTGGACCCCGACGAGCGTGGCTACCTGTACCGGCTGGCCGGGCACGCCGCGCCCGCGGAGGCGAAACCGGACGGCTTCGTCGATCCTCGGCTGCTGTCGGTCATGCGGGCGGTTGCCGCGACCTCGCCGGCGTTCATCGCGGACGACCTCGCGACCGTCGTGGCCCAGAACGAGTTGCACACCACGCTGTTCGGTCACGTCACCGGCCTCCCGGCTGGGAGGCGAACATGTTCTGGTGCTGGTTCGGGTCGGGCCGGTGGCGGCGGGCCGTGCTGAACCCACCGGCTGAGCAGGAGGCCATCGGCCGGGCCTATGTCGCGTACCTGCGTGTCATCGTCGCGCAGCGCGGCTACGACGCGGCCGCGGTGGCACTCGTCGCCGACCTTCGCGCGGCGAGCGCCGAGTTCTCGCAGATGTGGGACGACCACCGAGTCTCCAGGTCCTATTCCTCGACGGTGAGCGTGCGCGACAGTCGCGTCGGCCGCCTCGACTTCGACTACGCCCTGATGGTGAGCTCGCAGTCACGTCAGCGCCTGCACACGCTGCACGCCGTCCGCGGCACGTCCACCCAGGAGCGGTTCGTCAGGCTCATGGAACTCCCACCCGACGGCGATATCCACGTACTGACAGACCGTGGTTGAGCCCACCGGCCGACCGTAGCGTTTTCGGGCGAAACCCCTGAAGCACTCGGATCGAAGGTGAGTATGGAATCCGTTCCCCCGGTCGTCCTCGTACACGGTTCCTGGCACGGGAGCTGGTGCTGGAGCCTCGTCACCGAACACCTGGCCGGCCTCGGCGTGCCGGCGGTGGCCGTGGACCTGGACGGTCACGGGCTGAAGGGCCCGTCGCCGCTGTCGCGCTGGAGCCGGCCGTTCGACCAGGACGCGTACGCCGCCGAGCTTTCGCCGGTCGCGGATGTCACCGCCTCCTCCGCGGCGGCGACGCTGGTCGGCCAGCTGCGTCGGATCGGCAACGGGCGGCCGTGCGTGCTCGTGGCGCACAGCATGGGTGGCGTCGTGGCGACCGCCGCCGCGGAGCAGGCCCCCGAACTCGTCAGCGAGCTCGTCTACCTGTCGGCGTACGCCCCGGTCAGCGGCAAGCCCACCAGCGACTACTTCACCCTGCCCGAGTCCGGCGACGCGGTGCTCCGCCTCCTGGTCGGCGATTTCCTGGAAACCGGCGCGTTGCGCATCGACCCCGGCGACCCCGAACGGCACCGCGCCATCCAGGACACGTTCTACAACGACGTCGACGACGCCACCGCGGCCGCCGCGATCTCGCTGCTCACCTCCGACGGCCCGATCGGCATTCCCGCGGAGACGCTCACCGTGACGGCAGAACGGTACGGAACCGTGCCGCACACCTACCTGATCTGCTTGCGGGACAACGCTTTTCCGGTCGCGCTGCAGCGCGGCTTCGTCGCGGAGATCGACGCCGTTTCGGACCGACCCACCACCGTGCGGGAACTCGCCACGTCGCACTCGCCGTTCCTGTCCCAACCGGCCGAGCTGGCACGGGCCATCGCATCGGCACACCGCGACGCCAGCGCACGAACCTCACCCTCGGTAAGAGGAAACCACATTTCGTAGCACTTTGGGTCATAGTGCGCAAAAGAAGGTCAGAAATCAGCGAAAGCGCCTTCCACTTTTGCCTGATTGGCTGAAAGATCCTCGGTGGGCGCTACGCCCGGCTCGGGTGATCTTCAAGGAGGAAGAATGCGCTTACCATCGCGACGTCGTCGCAGGAGAGGCCTGGCCGGTCTTCTCTGTGCCAGTGTCATCGGCTCGATCGCCGCGCTCACGGCGCCTACCGCCGCGGCAGCCCCCGCGGAACTGCCGCCGCAGGAACCCGGTGTCACACTGCGCACCTACGACATGCAGGCACCGCTGAGCGCGATCTGCACCCTCAAGACCGGCCAGACCCCCAACGTCGACAAGCTCATGCCGACGATCGACTGGACCACCTCGGCCGACTTCGGCCTCGAGAGCAACTTCATCACCCACGCCATCGGCAACATCAACATCGCGGAGGCCGGCAACTACACGTTCCGCCTGACGAGCGACGACGGTTCGCGGCTCTACATCGACGACCAGGTCGTCGTCGACCACGACGGGCTCCACGGCGAGACGTCCAAGGACGGCACGGTCACCCTCACCGCCGGCTACCACTCGCTGCGGACCGAGTTCTTCGAGGCGGGCGGCGAACAGGTCCTCCGGCTGGCCTGGCAACCGCCGGGTGCCGCCGACTTCGCCGTCGTGCCCAACTCCGTGCTGTCCACCGACGCCGGCGTGGTGCGCGTGACCGCGCCAGGACGCAAGGCGTGCGAGGGCGACAACGACTCCCCCGGCGACGGCCTGCCGCTCGACGCGGTGAACCCGAACTACACGCTGACGAACCTGCGCCCGGCGGGGTTCGAGCCGCAGGTGTCAGCAATGGACTGGACCAGGGACGGCAGGCTCGTCATCGCCACCTGGGGCGGCAGCGAGAACACCCTGGGCGAGGTCTACATCCTGGACAACGTCACCGGGCAGACCGACCCGTCCAAGGTCACCTACAAGAAGGTGGCGAGCGGGCTGCGTGAGCCGATGGGCCTCAAGGTCGTCGACGGGATGATCTACGTCTCCCAGAAGCACGAGCTGACCGAGCTGCGCGACACCAACCGCGACGACGTCATCGACACACAGCGAACCGTCGCGACCTGGCCGTTCGGCGGGAACTTCCACGAGTTCGCGTTCGGCCTTCTCTACCGGGACGGCAACTTCTACCTGAACCTGTCGGTCGCGATCAACTACGGCGGCGCGACGACCGACCCGCAGCCAGCGCCCAACCGGGGCACGAGCATCATGGTGAACCGGAAGACCGGGAAGATCACCTACGTGGCGGGCGGCCTGCGCACCCCGCACGGCATCGGCTGGGGACCGAACGACGAGATCTTCGTGACCGACAACCAGGGCGGCTGGCAGCCCGCGTCGAAGCTCGTGCACATCAAGAAGGACCGGTTCTTCAACCACTACACCAACCCCGACGGCCCGTTCGACACGAACCCGGTGACCAAGCCCGTGTTGTGGTTGCCGCAGAACGAGATCGCGAACTCGCCTGCCATGCCGGTGACGCTGAAGTCAGGGCCGTTCAAGGGCCAGCTGCTGATCGGTGACGTCACCTACGGCGGTCTGCAGCGTGCGTACCTGGAGAAGGTGAACGGCGAGTACCAGGGCGCGGTGTTCCGGCACACGCAGGGCCTGGAGTCCGGCCTCACCGAGACCACGATCGGGCCAGACGGCGCGATCTACGTCGCGGGGCTCGGCGCGGGCGGCAACTGGGGGCAGGAAGGGAAGCTGACGTTCGGCCTGCAGAAGCTGACCCCGAACGGCGCCAACACCTTCGACATGAAGTCGATGAGCGCCACCGGGGACGGCTTCAAGATCACCTACACGCAGCCGCTGTCGGACGAGACCGTCGCGAAGCTCGCCTCGGACGCCGGCAAGGCCTACCAGGTCCAGCAGTGGCGCTACGCCGCGACCGAGCAGTACGGCGGTCCGAAGGTGGACGAGGAGACTCTGACGGTCACTTCCGCCCAGGTGTCGCGTGACCGCAGGACGGTGACGCTGAAGGTAACGGGCCTCAAGACCGACCACGTCGTGTACCTGCGCTCGCCACGCCCCTTCGCCGCGGCCAACGGCGAGGAGCTCCTGAGCACCGAGGCCTGGTACACGCTCAACGCCGTGCCGGGAAAGCACGAGCGCCAGGTGTTCTACGAGGCCGAGGAGGGCAACCGCGAGGGCGGCGCCGGGGTGAACACCGACCACCGCGGCTACACCGGCATCGGGTTCGTCGACCGGTTCGGCAACCAGGGCGCGTCCACCACGATGCACGTCACCGTGGACCGACCAGGCACCTACGACGTCGGGCTGCGCTACTCCAACGGCCCGAACCCGTTCTCGGGCGACAAGTCCGTGAGCGTGTACGTCAACGGCACGAAGGTGAAGCAGACCGTGCTGCCCACGACGGTGACGTGGGAGGACTGGGCCACCAGGACCGAGTCGCTGTCGTTACGGCGCGGGCTCAACACCATCCAGTACAAAGTGGACGAGGGCGACACCGGGCACGTCAACCTCGACCTGATCTCGGTCCGCGAACCGGGTGAGCGGATCGTCCTGTTCGACGGCAAGAACACCGACGAGTGGCGGCACACCGACGGTCGGGTCGCGGGCTGGCCGCTGGTCGGCGGCGACGCGATGCAGGTCCGCGGCGGCGACCTGCGCACCAAGCAGGCGTTCGGCGACTACCGGCTACACGTCGAGTTCAAGGTGCCGCAGCTGCCGCCGGAGGTCACCGGCCAGGACCGCGGTAACAGCGGCGTCTACCTGCAGGAGCGCTACGAGGTCCAGATCCTCGACTCGTACGGCGACACCACACTCGCCGACAACGAGGCCGGCGCGATCTACACGAGAAAGGCGCCGGACATCAACGCGGCCAAGCCGCCGGAAACCTGGCAGACCTACGACATCTGGTTCCGCGCCGCCCGCCACGACGCGACGGGGACCAAGATCGAGGACGCGCGGGTGACGGTGGTGTGGAACGGCAAGGTCGTGCACCGCGACTTCGCCATCCCGGGCGTGACAGGAGGCAGCATCCCGGAAAGCCCGTCGACGGGCGCGATCCGGTTGCAGGACCACGGGAACGCGGTCCAGTTCCGGAACATCTGGCTCCAGCCGCTGAGCTGATCCGATTCCTGTGGCGGGTCCGGACCCGCCGGGCCCGCCACAGGAATCGGTCCCGCAGCGCGGTTTCGGCGGCATGCGGGGAAGGCGTCCTTCATCACCGCCAGGGTGAGGATGGCGTCCTTCACCACATGCTCAGCCCAGATCCACCGATGATCATGCTGCTGCCCCGCGCGTGGTTCTGTGGATTCGGCGGGCGAAGCCCGCTTCGCGGGCGGTTTCCACGCGCAGATGGATGCCTTCCTCACGCCCAGGGTGAGGAAGGCATCCATCACCACATCGCCCGGGACGCCCAGTGCCGCGAACGGCGTGTCTGTGCCACCGGCACAGTCCCGAAAGACGCTTTCGGGTCGTTGACCGTCATCAGCGCGTCTTTCGAGACATCAGCGATGCCCCGAACGCGTCTTTCGGGCGGCCGGGCTATTCGACGGCGACGGTCTTCGTGTGGGTCGCCCGGGGGGAGCCGGCGCAGCTCGCGGACTGGCCGAAGGACACCCGTCGTGTCGAGCAGCCTTCGTCGTCGGTGACCGTGACCGTCACCGAGTAGGTGCCCGACTGCCGGAAGACGTGGCGCGGCCTCGCCGTGCCGCCCTGCAGGACCGTGCCATCGCCGAAGTCCCAGTCATAACGCGCCACGCGCCCGTCCGGGTCGGTCGAGCCGGAGGCGTCGAACTGGACGGTTCGTCCGTTCGCGACGGCCGAGAACCTCGCCGTCGGGCCCTCGTCCGGCGGCAGCTGGACCGCGCCAAAGGCCGGCCCGTCCCCGCCCGTGAGGTACGGCGAGGACGGCAGTTCCTCGAGCCTGCCGGTCGGCAGCACCCGGTAGGCGGAGATGTCGTCACTGCGGAAGTTGCTGATGTAGACGAACTTCCCGTCGGCTGTGGTGGTCGCCGCGCCCGGGCCGTCACCGGTGGGGATCCGGTCGCCGACCTGGGTGAGCGAGCCGTCGTCCCCGATGGCGAACACGTACACGCCGTCCTCGTCGGCCTGCTGTCCGCCGAGCGCGGTCACGTACAGGAACTCACCGTCCGGGCCGATCGCCGCGCCCTCGGAGAAGTCCGGCGCCAGTATCGGGAGACCGGGCAGCTGGGTGAGCGCGCCGTCCGGCTCGATCCGGAACCCCCACACCTCGTCGGAGCCCTGGCAGGCCACGTACACGAACTGTCCGTCCGGTGTGATCACGATTCCTGACCCGGATACCCCGATCGGTGTGGCCGGGCCCCTGGCGCGGATCGACCCGTCCGGGTTCAGGTCGAACCGCACGATCGCGTCCGGCACCTGGTCGATCGGCGTGCCGGTGGCCACGTACACGAACCGGCTGTCCGGGGTGACGGCGACGCCCTTGCCGTGACTCTGGCCCGTGTGCACCGGCGGACCGAACTGGTGCAGCCCACCGTCCTCGTCGACCCGGAACGCCGTCACGTCCGCACTGTTGAAGTGCGCCACGTAGACGCCGCGGCCGTTGGGTGCCACCGCGATGCCGAACGGGAGGTCGCCGCTGGGCACCGGGTCGGACAGCGGCACCAGCGTGCCGTCCGGCTCGACTCGGAACGGCGCGACCGTGTCGCCTCCGCTGTCCGCGACGTAGGCGGTACGCCCGTCGTCGGCGAACACGATGCCGCGCGGCGAGACGACCCCGGGAGCTGGCGCCCCGTACGGGGTCAGTGTCCCGCTCGGCTGGATCGCGAACGTCGTGGTGTCGTGCCGACCGTCGTTGGTGCCGCCGGGGACGAGCATGCCGCTGTTGGTGCTGTAGAGAAGCCGGCGGGGATAGGCGGTCGCGGCTTCCGTGGTGCCCGGCGACAGCGCGGCGATCATCGTGACGACGGCCGCGAGAACAGCACCGGAACGTGGTTTCATAGCTGGCTCCCTTCATGCCCCTCGTTAGGTGGGCGTGAAGAAGGCCGTCACGGATGTGAAGCGGTGTGCCAGATGACCGGATTACGTGGATCGGGCAGGTATCGGCAGAACGCGCCGGTGTGCACCGTCGCGTTGAGATGACCGGCGAGCCGCGGGTCATGCCTGGCGATCGCGGCCATCGCCGCCTTGATCGCCTTGGTGACGCTCTGCCGTGCCCGCTCGGCAGAGGTGGTGGTGTGCCGGGCCCGGCCGCCGAGACCGAGCGCGGCGGACAGTTCGGCGGCGATGAAGTCCTTCTCGCTGCGGGCTCGGGCGACCCGCTCGTCGTCGTGCCACGCGTCGGCCTCGGCGATCTCTTCCTCCAGCACGCCGAGCCGGGCGGTGTAGGCGGCCCGCGCGGTCGCGTCGAGTACCTCCGTCCGCGCGCCTTCCACGACCAGCCGCGCCCGCCCGGCGCCGGCCAGTGCGAGGTCCAGCACGTGATAGGACCGGCCGGGGGCGGCGAGGAGCCGCGCGAGATACGCCAGGCCCTTCGTGGCGTGCAGCCGGCACGACCGGCCCTTGTAGCTGATCGCGTAGAAGTCGCCCTCGCACCGGAACCGGCACTCCTCGGGCGGCGTGCGCATCACGGTGTCGAGTTTGGCCAGCACGCCGGCCAGGCACAGTTCCTCGGCCGCCACCCGCGCCTGGGCCAGCAACACGGCCGCGGGCTCCCGGTCCCCGCGCCGCATCAGCAGTTTGACGTAGTCGGCGAGGGTCTGGGCATGCCACGGCCTGGCCCGCATCCTGGCGTTCATCGCCAACGCCGCCTGGAAGTGGTTCTCGGCATCGTCGAAGCGATCCAGGACCAGCGCGAGCACACCGAGGCTGCGTGCGACCGAGCCGATGCAGTCGTCCGGCGCGCTCACCCCGGCCCGATCCGCGAACGGGAGCAACCGCACGTACAGCCGCTCGGCCGCGTCCCGGTCGGCCAGGGACCCGGCCACGTCGGCGAGCAGGCACAGCCCGTACACCAGCTGCTCGGTCGGGGCGATCACGAAGTCGTCCGCGGCCAGGCCGGCGAGGATCTCCCTGGCCTGGCCTTCCCGCCCCGACTCGGCGGCGACGTGGGCCTGGATGCACCGGAACACCCCGTAGGTGGGCAGTTCGTTGACCGCGGCCGCGATGTCCTCGGCGATCTCGGCCAGCCGGCCCTGCGCCCGGCGCACCGCGTAGAGCTGCACCCGGCGCCACAGCCGTGGCAGCGAACCGTGGGCGTGCAGCAGGTCGTACGCCTCCTGTGCGTGCGCCTCGGCCTCGGCCAACCGCCCCTCCAGCGTCGCCAGGGTGGCCGCGCTGGCCGCCACGTAGCCGAGTTGCGCGGGCTGGCCCAGCTCCGCCGCCAGGTGCGCCTGTACCGAGTGGGCGGCGTGAGCGGCCGCGATGTCGCCCTGCTCCAGCAGTGCGACGAACCGGTAGTGGTGCCCCTGGAACACCCGTTCCTGCTCGCCCGCCGCGGTCGCCACGTCGACCAGCTCGTCCGCGATCGCCAGGCGGTCTTCGAGGTTCTCCGGCCACCACACCGCCGCGTGCCGGCCGTCGAGCGCCCAGGCCAACACCGCCGGATCGCCCAGTTCCCTGGCCAGATCGAGTGCCTCGCGGCTCAGCCGGTCCCTGCGCTCCCGGTCCACCTCGTCGCGCAGCGGACCGCCGGCCAGCCGGGCAAGTAGCCGCGCGCGCAGCGCCGGGTCCTGTGCCGGCACGACCCGCAGCCCTTCCTCCAGCAACGGCACCAGGTGCGGGTCGCCGCGATCGGCCTCCCAGACGAACCGACCGCCGTACCCCAGCGCCGCCCTTGCCAGCGCGGACGACCGGCCCATCGCCCTTGCCGCGCTCGCCGCCTCGAGGAACGCGCGTTTCGCCGCCGGCCGGTCCCCTGCTCTGGTCTGCGCCTCGCCGAGGGTGAGGAGCAGCTCGCACCGGGCGTCCACATCGGACCCGACGTCGAGGTCGAGTGCTTCAAGAGCCATCCGGGACAGCCGCCCGGCCTCCTCGAAGGCCAACCCTCGGATGGCCCGCTCGGCGGCCAGCCGGCAGTAGAACACCGCCCAGCGAGGATCACCACTGGGCGCCGCGATGAAGAAGTGGTGCGCGAGCTCGGTGAGGTTCGGCTCCAGGTTGGCCGCGTAGCGGGACTCCAGCGCCTCCCCGGTCCGCCGGTGCAGGTGTAATCGACGCCAGGTCGGCAGTTCGTCGTACAGCGCCTCGCGGATCAGCGCGTGGGTGAACCGCAGCCGTGGGCACGGGCCGGTCATCTCGATCACCACCTGTGCCCGCAACGCCTCGTCCAGCCCGGCACGCACCACCTCGTCCGGTGCCTCGGTCACGCCGGCCAGCACGCTCAGGTCGACCTCGCGCCCGGCCACCGAGGCGACGGCCAGCAGTTCGCGGCAACCGGGTGACAGATGGGAAAGCCGCCGGGCGATCGCCTCCCGGATCGTCTGTGGGAGGGCGAACCGCCAGCCCTCCGGTGGATCTCCCAACCGGCCCTCGGCCAGCAGCAGCCGGACCACCTCGCCGAGGAACAGCGGATTGCCGTCGGTCTTGCCGTGCAGCACCGCGAGACCGACATCGGCCGGCCGGAAGCCGGCCGTCTCCTGGACGTAGGCGGCGACCTCGGCCCGGTTCAACCCACCGAGCGTGATCTGCCTGGTCGCCGGCGCGCGGGTGAGCGCGGCGAGCGATCCGGCCAGTGGGTGCTCCGGGCCGACCTCGATGTCCCGGTACGTGCCCACGACCAGTACCCGCCCACCGGCCAACCGCTCGGCCAGGAATCGCAGCAGGAGCAACGACGGGGTGTCCGCGGCGTGCAGGTCGTCGAGCAGCACCACGATCGGCGTGGTGTCGGCCGCGCGGAACAGGTATGTCGCGACCGCGTCGAACAGCCGGAACCGGGCGCTGTCGGGTTCGGCTGGCGCCGACCGCAGCTCGGGCACGAGCTCGGACAACTCCGTCAGCCGGCCCTGGTCGCGCCCGCGCAGGTGGCTGCCCAGGGCCTGCACCCACGGCCAGAACGGCGGCGCGCCACCGACTTCCCAGCACCGGCCGCAGAGCACCTGGGCACCGGCCTCTCGAGCCCGGCGGTCGACCGCGTCCACCAACCAGGTCTTGCCGATCCCCGGTGCACCGCTGATCAGCACGAGGCCGCCGGCACCGTCGAGCGCCCCGTTCAGCGCGCCGAGTAACTCCGCCAGCTCGCGGACCCTGCCGACCGGCATGTGAACATTGTGCGCCTGATCAAGGCAGGTTGGGTAACTGGCAACACGCGGTCCGGCCAGGAAGATCAGCCGGTCGTGGCAACGGGTGTGAGCATGAGGGGCAGCACGGTGCGCACCTGTGCGACGAGGATGTCCAGGACGGCGGTGTTGCCGCCGACGTAGGCCAACAGCGCCTGCTGGAACAACCCGTCGAGCATGCCGTAGGCGACCGGTGGCTCCAGCGACACGGGCCGGCCGTCGAGTTGGGCGTAGCGGGTGACGACGCGCCAGATCATCTCTTCCAGTGTTTTGTCGATCATGGTGACGTCCGCCCGGAGCTGTTCCTCGAACATGCTCTGCGCCCGTAGGTCGTACCAGAGGCGGTGCATCGGGGCCTCCTCGCGGATCGTTTCCGCGAGCTTGTCCGCGAAGGCGTCGAGGAGGCCGTCGGCGGTTGTCGAGTCCGCGACGACCGAGTCGTACCGGGTCACGCAGCGTGCCTTGTAGTAGCGCACGCTGTGGATCACCAGCGCCAGCTTGTCCTGGAAGTAGTAGTGGACGACGCCGTGGCTGAACGTCGAGTTGTTCGCGATCTCCCGCAGGGTGGTGCGCGCGTAACCGAGGTCGCCGAGGGTCTTCAGTGCCGACTCGGCCAGCTGGTCGCGGCGCGCGTCGAACTTGTCGACCGGTCGCACCCCGCCGCGGCGCGCCGTGTTCTTCGAGGTAGCCACGCTCGCATCCTAGAGGAGTTCGGCACCGGATTTGACAGCTGTCCAGATATTTCTTGACGTCCGACCAGGAATCTCTTGACATGCGTCAAGACGGTGGACTGTGATGGGGGTCCCACCGTCGCCGCTGGACACAGGAGTTCCCATGGCCTCGCTTGATCTCAACGGACGCAAAGCACTTGTCACGGGCGCGGCCCAGGGACTGGGCGAGGGCATGGCCCATGCCCTCGCCGCCGCCGGCGCGACGGTCGTCGTCGCGGATGTTCAGGACGACCTCGGCGGCAAGGTGGCCGAGTCGCTCGGCGAGGGACACGGCTTCGTGCACCTCGACGTCACGGACGACGCGGGGTGGGAGACGGCCGTTGCCGAGGCCACCGGCCTGCTCGGCGGCCTCGACATCCTGGTCAACAACGCCGGTGTGGAGATCACGAGCCTGCTGGTCGACCTCGACGCGGCGGCGGCCCGCAAGCAGATGGAGGTGAACCTGCTCGGCACCGCACTGGGCCTCAAGCACGCGTTCCGCGCGATGCGCCCTGGCGGGCCCGCGGGGAACGGGGGCGTCGTCATCAACGTCGCGTCCGTCGCGGCGACCATCGCCTTCCCCGGCATCGGGGTGTACTCGGCCACCAAGTCCGGTGTGGACCGGCTGACCCGAATTGGCGCGGCCGAGTCGGGCAAGCTGGGCTACGGCGTGCGGGTGAACTGCGTCTACCCGGGTCTGGTGCCGACCGCGATGGGCGCCGGGTTGGCCAACGACGTCGCCGAGATCGGTCTGTTCGGCTCGCCGGAGGAGGCGGTCGGCGCGGTGATCGGGCTGACCCCGTCCGGCCGGCTCGGTGAGGTCGCCGACATGGCCGCCGCCGTGGTCTTCCTGGCCTCGGACGCGGCCTCGTTCATCAACGGCGTCGGCCTGCCGGTCGACGGCGGAATGGGGATGTGACCATGCCGAACACCGACAAGCCCGTCGTCGTCTACGGCGCCTCCGGCTACACCGGACGGCTCATCTGCGAGTACCTGCGCGAGTACAACGTCCCGTTCGTCGCCGCCGGCCGCAGCGCCGGAACCATCAAGACGTCGATGGAATCGCACGTGCCCGGCATCGAGACGGCCGACTACGAGATCGTCGAGGTCACGCACGACGTCGAGTCACTGACGTCGTTGTTCGCCGGCGCTTCGGTGGTGTGCAACACCGTCGGGCCGTTCGCCAAGCTCGGCCCCGAGGTCGTCGAGGCGTGTCTGGCCGCCGGGACGCACTACATCGACACGACCGGTGAGCAGGACTGGCTCATCACCTGCGACGAGAAGTACGGCGCGGACTTCGCCGCCGCCGGGCTGCTGCTGTCCCCCGGTATCGCCCAGATGTACACCACCGGCGAGATCGCGGCCGAGCTGTGCCTCGAGAAGCCGGGACTGGACACATTGGACATCGCGGTGTTCTGGGGCGGCAGCCCGACCATCGCCTCGACGCTGACGATCCTGGTCAACGCGGCGCTGTCCGGCGCCTTCTACCTGGAGCAGAACCGTTACGTCCCGTGGGATCCCGACGCCGGGCTCTACCAGCTGGCCATCCCAGGCCAGCACGAGCTGGCGCTGGCCCTGCCGTGGGGCGGCACGTCGCATCCGGTCTGGTACCGCAAGGATCCCCGGGTCGCCAACGTCAAGGTGCTGGGCGGGGTGTTCAACAAGCCGTTGATGATGGGCGTGCCGCAGATCGTGGCAGCGGCTGTTGAGGCGACGAAGGACCTGCCGCCCGACGAGCAGTACGCCGCGCTCACCGCCACCGCGTCGCAGGTGATGAACCAGATGCCACCGAGGGAGAACCCGCGGCTCAACAAGTCCCTGGACTCCGTGCACGCCTCCGGGCCGCTCGGCCGGGCGCACTGCGTGATCCACGGCAACTCCAACTACAAGCAAACCGGGCTGTTGCAGGCATACGCGGCGTACTCGCTGCTCCAGCGACCACCTCGCCAGGCCGGCTTCGCGTCCGCCTGCCAGGCGTTCGGGCACCGCGAGCTGCTCGGCGTGCTGAGCGGCTTCGGGCTCGTCCGTGAACCGGTCGTCACGGTCGAGGGCTGACATGCGGCTGGTCGACTACCTCGACAAGGGCGCGTCGCTCGACGGCGACGCGCCCTGCCTGACCACCGACGGGCAGAGCCGCTCCTACGCCGAGGTGCGGGAGCTCAGCCTGCGCGTCGCGGCGTCCCTGGCCGCCCGGGGCGTTTGCCCCGGCGACCGGGTCGCCATCCTGTCGGCGAACGACCCGACCGCGTTCACCTGTGTCTTCGGCATCAGCCGCGCCGGCGCCGTCTGGTGCCCGATCAACCCGCGCAACGAGGCTGCGGAGAACCGGGAGCTACTCGACCTGTTCGGCTGCACCGTCCTGATCTTCGCCGACCAGTTCACGCCGCTCGTGACACGGATCCGCGACGACCTGCCCGGCCTGACCACGCTCGTGTGTCTCGACGGCACCGTCGACGGCGCGCTCGGCTGGGACGACTTCCTCGCCCTCGGCACGGAGGGCGTCGACGAACCGGCGCTCGACGACCTCGCGATGATCGTCGGCACCGGCGGCACGACCGGCCGTCCCAAGGGCGTCGAGCTGACCGGGACGAACATCGAGACGATGACCGCCATCACGCTGATGAGCTACCCGTTCGACGGCAGGCCGGTCTACCTCGCCCTCGCGCCGCTCACCCATGCCGCCGGCGTCCTGTGCTTCCCCGTGCTGGCGCTCGGCGGCGAGATCGTCGTCATGCGCAGCCCCGACATCGACGCGTTCCTCACCCTCGTACGGCGGCACCGGGTGACGCACACCTTCCTGCCGCCCACTCTCATCTACCTCGTGCTCGCCAACGAGGGCCTCGACGAGGAGGACCTGTCCTCGCTGCGGTGCTTCTGGTACGGCGCCGCGCCGATGTCGGCGGCCCGGCTGGCGGAGGCGCTGGTGCGGATCGGTCCGGTGATGGCGCAGCTGTTCGGCCAGACCGAGGCGCCCATGATGATCTCCACCATGGCCCCCCGCGACCACTTCCGCCCCGACGGCTCGATCGCCACCGAACGGCTGTCGTCAGCCGGCCGGCCGACTCCGCTCGTGACGGTGGCCATCATGGGAGAGGACGGTTCCCTGAAGCCACGCCGTCAGACCGGAGAGATCGTCGTGCGCGGCTCCCTGGTGATGCGCGGCTACCACCGTGACCCCGCGGCCACCGCGGCGGCGTCCGCCCACGGATGGCACCACACCGGCGACATCGGCTACCTCGACGAGGACAACTTCCTGTTCATCGTCGACCGCGCGAAGGACATGGTCATCACCGGTGGGTTCAACGTCTACTCCACCGAGGTCGAGCAGACGATCATGCAACACCCGGCGGTGCAGGACTGCGCGGTCGTGGGCCTGCCGGACGACAAATGGGGCGAACGCGTCACCGCCGTACTGCAACTGCGTGCCGGCGCCACCGTCGAACCCGAGGAACTGCGGTCGTTCGTCAAACAACGGATCGGCGGCGTGAAGGCACCCAAGCAGATCGAGATCTGGCCGGACCTACCCAGATCCAAGGTCGGGAAGGTCCTGAAGACGGACATCAAGACCAGGCTCACGTAGTGCTTGGGCCGGATCAACGGGCCAAGCGCACGGGTAGGGCCCGCACACTCGCGCAGGTGTACCGGCACTTCGGCGAGGTCGACGCCGCCGGAACGTCGCCGCTGTACGAGCGCGTCGCCGTTGCCCTGAGCGAATCCGACGAGGCGTTGCGCGCCGCCGAGAAGGCGCCGGCACGCAAGCGGCACCCGAAGGTCATCCTCGCCGCACTGCACGACCTCGCCATCGCCGGACGCGCACCGGCGCTTGCCAAGGCCTATGCCGCTTCGGACGGCGACGCCGCCGCGGCCGCGGCGATCGACACGCTGCTGCGCATGACCGAGGCGGTCGTGGCCGTCGCCGTGCGTCGGCAGACGCGGACAGGCGAGACCGGACGCTGCGCGGTGCTGTATCCGGCCATTGCCGAGGCGGCACGGCGGGTCGGCGCGAACGCGGTCGGGCTGATCGACGTGGGCAGTCCGGCCGGGCTCAACCTCAACGTCGATCGCGTCGGCATCACCTACAGCAACGGACAGTCGCTGGGCGACCCGTCATCTCCTGTTCGGCTGTCGTGCGGGGTCGTCGGAGACCGACCCATCCCGACAAAGGCCATCCCCGAGGTTGTCGCCCGTATCGTCGTCGACCGCGACCCGGTCGACGTGGCCGACACGGACGACGCCCGATGGTTGCGTGCCTGCCTGGCGCCGGACCAGCCGGAGCTGGCCGCGCGGCTCGACGCGGAGCTAGCCCTGTCCGCGACAACCCCTCCGCTGCTACTGCGCGGTGATCCCGTCGAGGTGCTGCCCGACGCCTTCGCCCGTGTGCCAGCGGACGCACTGCCAGTGGTCACCACGACGTGGGCGCTGTCGACGTTCCCGGTCGAGCGCCGCCTGCGCTTCCTGGACCGCCTCCGCGAAGCGTCGGCCGGCCGGGCGGTCGCGTGGGTGTCAGCGGAGGGGGTCGGGGTCGCGCCGGAGATACCGACCCTGGGCGATCGCCGGGCTTCCGGCCACAGCATCGTCGGCCTGGCGGTGTTCGAACGGCCGGCCCTGCACGCCGAGGCCGTCGGCCGCTGCTGGTCGCGGGGCCGTTTGCTGGCGTGGCTGGCAGACTCCTGACCGGAGACGATGACGGAGGGCTGACTCATGGTGGGCGCGCAGCCGGCGTTCGTACTGCACGAGCACCACCGCCCACGGCACCACTTCGACCTCCGCCTCGAGGAGAGCGGCGTGCTGCGCTCGTGGGCGGTCCCGCGCGGCCTGCCGACCAAGGCGGGCGAGAACCGCCTCGCGATCGCGGTACCCGACCACGAGCTCGAACACCTCACCTACACCGACGAACACAAGACGATCGCCGACATCGGCTGGTGGGAAGAGCACGACCGCACGGAACGCCGGATCCTGTTCACACTGCACGGCAGGCAGGAAGCCGTGCGGTACGCGCTCATCCACACCGACCCCGACTGGCTCCTGCGCCGCACGACAGAACAGCCGTGACCGCGGTCAGCGCGGCAAGGCCAGCACGAGCTTGCCGGTGTTCTCGCCGCGGAACAGTCGCAGTAGCACGTCGGGGAAGTCGTCGATCGTGGCTTCGACGACGTCCTCCTGGGAGCGCACGTCGCCCGAACCCAACCACTCCGACAGCTTGTCGATTCCCTCTGCGTAGCGCTTGGCGTAGTCGAAGATGACGAAGCCGGTCATGGACGCCCTGGCGACGAGCAGCTGCAGGTAGTTGGCCGGCCCTTTCACCGGCTCGGTGGCGTTGTACTGCGAGATCGCGCCGCTGATCACGACGCGGGCGTGTGTGGCCAGCCGGACCAGGACCGCGTCGAGGATGTCGCCGCCCACGTTGTCGAAGAAGACGTCCACCCCGTCGGGCGCCAGATCGCGCAGCCTTCGGCGCACGTCCTCGGTCTTGTAGTCGATCGCCGCGTCGAAGCCCAGGTCGCCGACCAGCCAGTCGCACTTGGCTTTTCCGCCTGCGATGCCGATGGTCCGGCACCCGTGCACCCTGGCGATCTGTCCCGCGATGCTGCCGACCGCGCCGGCCGCCCCGGACACCACCACGGTCTGGCCCGGCCGCGGCTTGCCGATGTCGAGCAGCCCGAAGTACGCGGTGAGGCCACTGAGCCCGAGCACGCCGAGGTGTGCGGCGGGCGACGCGAGGTCGAGGTCCACCTTGGTCACTCCCCGGCCGTCGGACACGGCGTACCGCTGCACGCCGAACGCTCCGCTGACGTGGTCGCCGACCGGGAAGTCGGGGTGGTTCGACCGTTCGACGCGACCGATGGCGGCTGCGCGCATGACCGCGCCGATCTCGACGGGCGGGATGTAGGAGCGGGCGGCGTTCATCCAGCCGCGCATGGCCGGGTCGATGGACACGTACTCGACCGCGACGAGGAACTCGCCGTCGCCGATGTCGGCCACCGCCTCGTCCGCGAACGTCCAGTCCGACGGCTGGGGAAGGCCGACGGGACGGGCGGCCAGCCGGCACTGGCGGTTGATGAGCTGCACAGATTTCTCCTCAGGTGGATTGTTCGGCCGTGCCAAGGCCGATGCCCTCGACCCACAGTCGGGTGAGCGTGGTGATCGCGGTTTCCTGGTCGTGGTCTTGTCCGTAGGTGATCCACACGCGGGTGGTGTGCCCGACCATGGCCGCCACCGCGTCGGCGGTGTGCTCGGCGTCGAGGTCGGCGTGGACGATGCCGAGTGCCTGCCACTGACGCAGGCTCGCGGCGATCTGTTCTGCGTAGCCGGCGTGCAGTTCCAGCCGCAGCGGGACGAGTTCCGGATGCACGCCGATCGCCTCGTCCACGCGGAGCATCAGCAGCGCGTGCCGCGAGTAGCCGGAGATGTAACGCTCGACCGCGAACCGGACCCGCTCCCGGGCCTCCGCTCGTGCTTCGGCGGTGGTCGGTGCCGCGAGAGGTTCGTGCAGCGCGTTCACCCGGGTGCGGTCGAGCTCCACCAGCAGGCCCTTGTGCAGCACCTCGGTGAAGATCTCCAGCTTCGACGCGAAGTAGGTGTAGAACGTGCCGACCGAGACCCCGGCCTCGGCGGCGATATCGCTGATGCGTGCCGCCGAGTAGCCGTCCCGTTCGATGCACACCCGCGCCGCGCGCAGCAGCGCCTGTCGGCTGCGCTGCGCCCTGGCGCCCAGCTCGGGCTCGTTCTCCCCGGCGGCCGGCGGCGGAGCGCCCATCGCGGCACGGTGCGCCTCCTCCTTGGAGCCGAGCCGGGCATAGAACGTCGATACGGACGTCCCGGCCGCGCTCGCGATGTCCGCGATGTGCGTGCCGCTGTATCCCTTGCTGGCGAACAGCTTCCTGGCGGCCGCCACAAGCGCGTCCCGCACAGCGTCCGCGCCGGTCATGATGTGGTGGACCTCCACACGGCCATCTGGCGGACCTCGTTCTTGCGCACCTTGCCCCCGGCGTTGCGCGGCAGCGGGCTGTCGAGGACGCACACGTACTCCGGCAGCTTGTAGTCGGCGAGCCGGACCCTGGCGTGGGCCAGGACCGCGTCCACGTCAAGGCGTGCGGGGTCCGTGGGGACCAGAACGACCCCGACCTTCTCCCCCATCACGTCGTCCGGCACGCCCACGGCGGTCACCTCGGCCACGCCGGGCGCGTCCGACAGCGCGTTCTCCACCTCGACGCTGGAGATGTTCTCACCGCCCCTGTTGATGATGTCCTTCAACCGGTCCACGATGACCACCCTGCCGTCGGCGTCCACCTCGACGATGTCCCCCGTGTGCAGCCAACCGCCCGCCAGTGCCTCCGCGTTCGCGTCGGGCCGGCGCCAGTACCCGGTCATCACGTTGGGGCCTCGGGCAAGCAGCTCGCCCCGGTTCGGCTGGTCGAGCGGCGCGACGGCCAGGTCGACGACGGGCACGGAGTAGCCAACGGAGTCGGCGTGCTCGGCGGCCTCGTCGTTGGGCAGGACCGTCATCAGGGACGCGGTCTCGGTCATCCCGTAGCCGTTGAACACCTGGCAGCGGGGAAACGCGTCCCGCAACGCGTGGACCAGGGAGGCCGCGATCGGGGCTCCGCCGTAGCCCACCCACCGCACCGAGGAGGTGTCGGCGCCGGCGAAACCGGGATGACGCAACAACAACGCGTACACCGCGGGCACGGTCACGAGGAACGTGATCCGCTCCCGCTGGATGGTGTCCAGCAGTACCTGGAGATCCAGGGCCGGCAGGACGATCGACGCGCCACCGGCGTACGCGGCGGTCAGCAACTGGGAGTTGCAGCCGGTCACGTGGAACAGCGGCACGCTGATCAGCGTGCGCAGCCGCGCACCGATCTCCCTGGTCTCGCCGAGGCAGCGGATCATCGTCTCGGCGTTGGAAAGGAACGCCTCGTGGGTGGTCGGCACTCCCTTGGGATGGCCGGTCGTCCCGGAGGTGTAGAAGATCGCGGCCACGTCACCTGACGAGGGGTCGGACGGGGCGGTCGGTTCGCCGTCCGGCAACACCGTGTCGGGCCCCAGGTCGATCGTCACATCGGCGTCACCGAGCACGAACGACACCTCGTGCTCGGTGAACCGGGTGTTGACCGCGACCGGGATGCCCCCGGCCAGAAGCGTGCCCCAGAAGGCAAGTACCCACTGGACTCCCGCCGGATATCGCAGCGCCACGCGGTCGCCCGAGGACAGACCCTCGGCCCGCAGTCCGCCGGCCACCCGGGAGGCCTGCTCGTACAGCTCGCGGTACGTCAGGCGAGGACCGCCGACCTCGATCACGGCCTCGGACCCCGGTGTCGTCTCGGCCCAGTGGCGAAGGACCGCCACCAGCGAGCGCGGCAGGTCCTCGTAGCGGGCGATGCCGTCACTGTCCCGCCGGATCCCGTTCGTGGAGAAGGGATAGCGCGCCGGCCGCGGCACGGGTTCCATCGCCGTCACCGGTCCGTCGAGTCGAAGTACCGACGGGGGTTGTCCACGAGCATCGTGGTGATCTGCGGCTCGGTCACGCCGGCCGCGCGCAGGGCGGGCAGCACGTCGTCGTGGATGTGGTTGAAGTGCCAGTTCGGCGCGACCTGCTCACGAAACCCGGGCGGGAACCAGTCGATGTGGCAGGAGGCGTCCTGCGCCAGCACCATCCGGTCCGCGTACCCCTCGGCCGCCAGCGTCGCGATCGTGGCGACCCGCTGGTCCCCCGGGAGCAGCACGTCGAGACCGAACCGGTCCATGCCCAGCACCGAGCCGTTGTCGATCAGCTCGCGGAGATGGTCCACGTCGGCCGTGTCCCCGCTGTGGCCGATCACGACCCGGCCCAGGTCCACCCCCTCGCGGCGGAAGATCTCCTGGGCGACGAGGCCGGTCCGGTGCGGAGCGCTGGTGTGCACGGTGATCGGGGCCCCGGTGCGCTTGTGGGTCTCCGCGACGGCGTTCATCACGCGTTCGACGTCGGGAGAGAGCTCGGTCTCGATGGCGCACTTGAGGAACGCGGCCTTGATCCCGGTGTCGGCGATGCCCTCGGTGATGTCCTGGACGAACATGTCGACCATCGGCTCCGGACCGCCGAACATCGTGCCAGGACCGTGGTAGTGGAAGAAGAAGGGCACGTCCCGGTAGGTGTACAGCCCGGTGGCCACGATGATGTTGATGTCCACCTCGGCGTTGATCCGTGCCACGCGCGCGACGTCGCGGCCAAGGCCCAGCACCGTCGGATCGACGATCGTCCGCACGCCGCGCCCGGCCACGGACCGCAGCCGGTCGACGGCGTCCGCCACCCGCTGCTCCTCGTCCCAGAGCCGCGGGTAGTTCCGCCGGATCTCCTCGCTGAGTACGAACACGTGCTCATGCATGAGGGTCACGCCGAGGGCATCGACCGACACCGGACCACGAACCGTCTCCACAGAACCCATCGATGCCTCCGTCGCCGTTGACTGGAGCGGAACCGTAATCGAACCTGACTTCATCGTCAATTACGATTCTGCCCGCTGGCCGGTTGACGTTCCGCGCGCCCTTGGGCACAGTTGGGGCCACCCTTTGCTAAGCAAGCGCTTAGTCATCCCGAGGAGTTTCATGAGCACCCGGTTCGCAGGACGTACGGCGATTGTCACCGGCGCCAGTCGGGGCATCGGGCTCGCCATCGCCGAACGACTGGTGGCCGAGGGCGCCAGTGTGGTCGTCACCGCGCGCAAGCAGGAAGCCCTCGACGAGGCCGTCACTCGGCTGGGCGGACCGGAACGCGCGCTGGGCATCGCCGGCCACGCCGACGACGTCGACCATCAGCGCGAGGTCGTGAAGAAGACCCTCGACGCCTTCGGCAGCGCGGACCTGCTGGTGAACAACACCGGCATCAACCCCACCTTCGGGCCGATGATCGGCCTGGACCTCGAGGTCGCCCGCAAGATCGTGGACGTCAACTGCCTCGCCGCGCTCTCCTGGACACAGCAGGTGCACCAGGCGTGGATGTCCGAGCACGGCGGCGCGGTGGTCAACGTCTCCTCCGTCGCCGGGGTGAAACCCGCGCCAGGGATCGGCATGTACGGCGCGAGCAAGGCGATGCTGACCTACCTCACCCAGGAGCTCGCCGTCGAGCTGGGCCCTCGGATCCGGGTCAACGCGGTGGCTCCGGCGGTGGTGAAGACCCGGTTCGCCACGGCGTTGTACGTGGGCCGCGAGGAGCGGGTGGCCGCCGCGTACCCGCTCAAGCGGCTCGGGGAGCCCGAGGACATCAGCGGCGTGGTCGCGTTCCTGCTCTCCGAGGACGCGGCCTGGCTGACCGGACAGCTGATCGTGGTCGACGGCGGCGTGACACTCACCGGAGGTGCCGAGTGAGCAACTCTCAGATCACGGGCCGGGGCGTCGTCGTGACCGGGGCCGGACACGGCATCGGCCGGGCCCTCGCCACCCGCATGGCCGCCGAAGGCGCCCGTGTGGTCGTCAACGACCTCGACGCCGAGGCGGCGAAGACGGTCGCCGCCGAGATCGGCGGGTTCGCCGTGCCGGGTGACGCGGCCTGGGAGCAGGGTGTCGAGGCGCTGGTCGACGCGGCCCGCGAGCACCTCGGCCAGATCGACGTCTGGTTCGCCAACGCCGGCATCGACCGAGGGCACGGCCTGGACGCGCCCGAGGCCGACTGGGCCGCCGCGCTGGACGTCAACCTGCTGGCCCACGTGCGTGCCGCCCGCCTGCTCGTCCCGGACTGGGTCGAGCGGGGCGCGGGCCGGTTCGTGGTCACGGCCTCGGCGGCCGGACTGCTCACGATGCTCGGCAGCCCGGTGTACTCGGTCACCAAGCACGGCGCGGTGGCGTTCGCCGAGTGGCTGTCGGCGACCTACCGGCATCGAGGCATCGTGGTCCACGCGATCTGCCCTCAGGGGGTCCGAACCCGGATGCTCGAGGAATCGGGCCCGCTCAAGGACCTGCTCACCCGCGACGCCACGCTCGAGCCAGAGGACGTGGCGGACGCCGTGGTCCAGGCCTTCACCGACGACCGGTTCCTGGTGCTGCCGCACCCCGAGGTCGCCGACTACTACCGCCACCGCGCGGCCGACACCGACCGCTGGCTGGGGGGCATGAACAAGCTCCAGCAGGGCGTCGAGCGACTCGAGGAGAACCGCTGATGGACTTCGCATACGACGGGAAGACCGAGGAACTGCGTGCCTCGCTCCTGGACTTCATGGACAGCCACGTCTACCCGGCCGAGCCGGTGTTCCACGCCCAGATCGGGCAGCTCGAGAACAAGTGGGCATGGGACTCGGTGCCCGTGCTCGCTGAGCTGCGCGCCGAAGCACGCCGCCGCGGTCTGTGGAACCTCTTCCTGCCCGGTGAGCACGGCGCGGGCCTGACCAACCTGCAGTACGCCCCGCTCGCGGAGATCACCGGCCGAAGCGGCCACCTCGCGCCGGCCGCGCTCAACTGCTCCGCTCCCGACACCGGGAACATGGAGGTGCTCGCCCTCTTCGGCAACGAGGCGCAGCGCAAGGAATGGCTCGAACCGTTGCTGCACGGCGAGATCCGCTCCTCGTTCGCGATGACCGAGCCAGACGTCGCCTCCTCCGACGCCACCAACATCGCCACCCGGATCGAACGCGACGGCGACGAGTACGTGCTCAACGGCCGCAAGTGGTGGATCACCGGCGCGATGAACCCGAACGCCCGGATCTTCATCGTGATGGGCAAGACCGACCCGGTCGCCGACCGGCACCGCCAGCAGTCGATGATCCTGGTTCCGCGCGCCACCGCCGGCGTCGAGATCACCCGGGGGATGGAGGTCATGGGGTACGACGACCGCGACCACGGCGGCCACGCCGAGCTGTCCTTCACCGACGTCCGTGTGCCGGCGGCCAACCTGATCGGCGGCGAGGGCGAGGGGTTCGCGATCGCCCAGGCCCGGTTGGGCCCCGGCCGGATCCACCACTGCATGCGTTCGATCGGCGTCGCCGAGCGCGCGATCGAGCTGATGTGCGCACGCGCGGACGCGCGGGTGGCATTCGGCAAGAAGATCTCCGAGCAGGGCGTGGTCCGTGACTGGATCGCCGAGTCGCGCGTGCGGATCGAGCAGCTGCGACTGCTGGTGCTCAAGACCGCGTGGCTGATGGACACCGTGGGCAACAAGGGCGCGCACACCGAGATCCAGGCGATCAAGATCGCCACACCGGCCACCGTGCAGTGGATCCTCGACAAGGCGATCCAGGTGCACGGCGCGGGCGGCCTGTCGCAGGACTTCCCGCTCGCCTCGGCGTACGCGGGCATCCGCACGCTCCGCTTCGCCGACGGCCCGGACGAGGTGCACAAGAACGCACTGGCCCGCACCGAGCTGCGCAGGCAAGCCGCGGCGCGGGAGTCCGGCTAGAACCCGGTCATCCCTGGGGCGGCGTCTCGCGTGGGCTGTCCGGGAGGGCACGGAGACCCTCGAGGACTCGTCGCATCAGCGCGATGTCGGGTGGGGCGAAACGGATGTCGCTCGGGTACGGGCTCGGCGCCACATCGGTACCGACGTAGCGGGCCGGCTCGATCGTGCCCTTGATCGGCATCGGCAGAGTCGACAGTGCGACCGTGCGGGTGGCCATGAAACGCACACCGACACGAGTGATCTCCGGCATCGGTGGGCGCTGTTGTTCTCGCCGCACGGCGACGACGCGGCGTTCCGGGCCGCGATGATGCCGGCAACAGAGCTGCCAGCGGAGGAACAACACGAGCGTCGTCGCGACGACGACCAGGACCTGCCAGATCAGGAGGTTCATCCGCCAGACCGATCGGGGGCGGCCGAACCGCCCGCACAACTCGGCGTCACGTCTGCTCCTGCACGATGCACCCCGCAACTCTCCCCTCCGCTCGCTCGTCGGGCCCTGGAACAGACACGGTCCGACGGTGCGGCGGGTTCACTCACCGAGGCCGTGCTCAGGCGCATTTCAGTGCGAGAATCACCACGATGGAGTCCTACGTCGAACGTCCGCCGTCGCCGGAGTTGGCGGGAGTGGTGCGGACGGTCTGGATCCAACGCACCGGTGCGGCGGCGTACGTGCAACGGCACCTGCCCACGGGCGGGGTCGAGATCCATTTTCCGATCGGCGGCCCGCCCCAACTGGTTGGTCCGCTGACCGGGCCGGAGATCGAGGTCATCCCGGCGCACACCACGATCGTGGGTGTGCGGTTCCAGCCAGGGACCGCGCCGCCCCTTCCGGCGGTGCTCGACGGCCTGGTGGACCAGCGCCTGGGGCTGACGGACCTCTGGGGCAGTTCGGTGGACCATCTCGTGGAGGCGATGGACGCGACACCCGAGCGCGCGCTCATGCTCGTGCAGGCCCACCTCCTGCGGCGGTTTCGCAGCGCGGCCCGCGTGGATCCCCTGGTACGCGAAGCCGTGCGGGCGCTCATGCCCTGGCATCCGGTCGACATCGACACACTGGCCACCCACCTGGCACTCTCCGCGAGCCAGCTGCGCCGCCGCTGCCTGCACGCGGTGGGGACGAGCCCCAAGGTTCTCCAGCGCACGTTGCGGTTCCAGGGATTTCTCGCCCTGGCCCAGGCCGGCGCCACGGCCTCGGGTCGACGTGGCGCGGACGGCACGGCGGGGCTGGCGGTGGACGCGGGGTACGCCGACCAGGCACACCTCAGCCGGGAATGCCTGCGACTGACCGGCCTCACCCCGCGACAGCTCCTCGGCGGCGACCTCGACCGGTGCGCCTGTGGTCATGAGCACTCCGCGTCCTACCGGCCCTTCCTCGCCACCCGCGGCCGGCCACCACTACGAGCCTGACCCTGCGCGATTCGTTCAAGACCGGACGGCACGCCGCCCCCTAGGTTTCGATCTTGTGCCCGACCTCGCGACGTTCCGCGCCTCACTCGACGGCGAGGTGTTCAGCCCTGACTCGCCGGGCTACGACGCGGTCCGCCGCCCGGTCAACCCCGCCTACCGGGAGGTGCGGCCGCGGCTGGTGGTTCTGAGCCGCTCGGTCTCGGACGTCGCCCGCGCCATCGCGTACGCCGCGACCACCGAGGACCGCATCGTTCCTCGAGGCGGCGGGCACTGCTTCGCGGGTCGCTCGTCGACCGACGGGATCGTGCTCGACCTGTCCGGCATCGACGACATCGACATGGCGGATGACCGGGTCGCCACGATCGGCCCAGGCGCCCGTCTCCAACAGGTGTACGCGGCGCTCGCCACGTATGGCCGGACACTGCCGGCCGGGTGTGGTCCCACCGTCGGCATCACCGGGCTCACCCTCGGTGGCGGGATCGGTCTGCTCGGGCGCGAGCACGGGCTGACGTGCGATCGCCTCGTCGGCGCACAGGTCGTGCTCGCGGACGGCAGCGTCGTGGACTGCGACCACGAGCGCGAACCAGGCCTGTTCTGGGCCCTGCGCGGCGCGGGCGGCGGGCAGTTCGGGGTGGTCACGGCGCTGCGGTTCGACACCGTCCCGGAGCCGTCGACCACGCGTGTCGAGGCGCGCTGGTCCGGCATCGCGCTCGAGGAACTGGTCTCTGCCTGGCAGACCTGGGCACCGGACGCCCCGGACGAACTCACGGTCAACCTCACCGTGGTGTCCGAGCCCGGCGCACCAGTCCAGGCCACCCTCTTCGGTGCCGCCACCCTCGACGAGGGATCGACCCGTGCGCTGCTGCGGGAGTTCACCGATCGGTCGGTCGAGTTGCGCGCCGGCCTGCCCTACCACCACCTGAAGAAGACCTTCGCCGACCCGAGGGAGGTACCCGTGCGCGCATCGAGGAGCCGGGCGGAGTTCTTCTCCCACGCGATGTCCGACCACACCCTCGCATCGCTCCTGACCCAGCTCGGCGAGCCGAGATCCACAGGCCGACGGGAGATCACCTTCACCGCGATGGGCGGGGCGTACAACAGGGTCGCCGAGGACGCCACCGCGTTCGCCCACCGCGGTGAGCGTTTCCTGCTCGACCACGTCGCGCACGCGGCCGACCCGTGGGTCGACCGTTCCTGGGCGACCGCCCACGCCGACGGGTCGGGACGTGTCTACCTCAACTTCCCCGATCCCGCGCTCGACGACTGGGCCGTGGCGTACCACGCTGGCAACCACCCCCGGCTGGCAACGGTCAAGAACGCCTATGACCCACAGCGGTTCTTCGACTTCCCCCAAGCCATCTGAAGGTGAGCATGAGCAAGGTGTTCAGCGCCCACGGCTGCTGGAGACCATCCCCGCGCCCGGCGTGCCCCACCTGCGCTACGGAGGTGGTCCGATGATCCTCGTCACCGACCGGGACACTTCCTCGCGGGGCTCCGGCCCCTACATTGACATCACCCGGCTCACCCGCGACACCGGCTTCGCACCGGCCTTCGACGTCGCCACGGTGGTCGCCGACCATGTCGTGTGGCGCGCCACCAACCCACTCTGAAGGAGACCCATGCTCGACCCCGACGTGCGCAGCGTACTCGACGGCACCTCGATCGCTCACCTCGCGACCGTCCTGCCGGACGGCTCGCCCCACACCGTCCCCGTGTGGGTCGGCACTCACGGCGATCGCGTCGTCTTCCTCACCGGTCCGGGCTCGCGCAAAGCACGCAACCTGCGCCGCGACCCTCGGGTGGCGCTGTCCATCGCACCCGCCGACAACCCGTTCGAACCCGTCGTCGTCCGTGGGCGCGTCGTCGAATGGCTCGAGGGCGACCCGGCGTGGGAGATCATCGACCAGCTGTCCACGAAGTACATCGGCGTGCCCTACGACCGGAGCCTCGAACGCATCGTCGTCGTGATCGAACCCGAGCGACAGACCGTCGGCGTCCGCTGAGCGGGCCTTCCTGAGCTAGCGCAGCCAGCGCAGAGCGGCGTCGAGGCAGTCCGTTGGGCGGTTGTTGAATGCGATGGCCGCGTCGGGGGCGTGCTGCCGGACCAGGTTGACCACCTTCTCGAAGAGCTCGAGCAACGACTCGGACTTGCGAATGCCGCCCCCGATCACCACGCAGCCGTAGTCGTCACCGGTCAACGCCGCCACGATCGCCTCTTCTGGGTGCTCGTCGGGCGCCACCAGGCACCAGTCGGACTCCACACCGCGCTCGACGAATCGGGCCCGACCGGCCGCGATCTCCGCCTGAACCGGCTCGGGGTCCCAACCCTCGAGCTTGGCCGGATCGAGGCCGATCACCAGTACTCGCGCCACTGTCACGCCTCCTCCTCCCACGCGTGTCCAGAAGTCAGCCGAACTCTACTGACAACGGGTGTCAGGAGGCTCCGTCTAGCGTGCCGGTCATGATCTTCACGGAAGAAGGCCGAGTTCCTCGGTCGCCTCGCTGACGGCGAGCCCGAGCTACCACGTCTACGAGGACAGCCTCACCGTCGCGCGAGCACTCGGCGGCTGAGCAGCCGGCGTGCGGACTCGATCAGCATGACGCCGTCCGGTCCCCACATCAGGCGCATGTAGTGGCGCTCGAACGGCTTCTGCTGCAGAAGCCAGATCAACGGCAGGGACAGCTTGGTGATCGCGACGGCGATGCGGCCACGCAGTGGGGACATGCCGATCGACCGTCGTGTCCGTCCCGAGACCGCGCCCGCCAGGAGCTGCCGGAACAGGCCGTGGTCGAGGACGAGGGCGTAGAACGCAGCGGCCAGCTGGGACCGGTGGAAGTTCTTCTTCATGTTCTCCCCCACCAGTGTGGCGAAGTCGCCGCCGGTGTCGGGAAAGACCGTCAGTGTGGCGCTGTGTCCGAAAAGGTCGTCGTACTTCGCGTACAGGGCGGCCAGTTCGGCGGTCGTGGTCGGGATCTCGTCCTCGCGGGCGCCCACGAGCCGGCAGTACTCGGCCACCTCGGCGATGTAGCGGTCCCGTTTTTCCGGGGAGAGCCGGTGCGGCGTCCTGCCGTCCCGGAACGCGAACGACTCGTAGAGCCACAGCATGGAGTGCATCTCGGTCAGCGCGGCCCACATCGCGTCGCGCGGCTCGCTCGCGGCGTACCCGCCCAGCTCGGGACGGCCGACGTCGATGACGTCCCCGGCGACCTTCTGGTGGATGTTGTGCAGGTGCCGTGCCATGCGCCGGGCGGTTTCGGTGTCGCCGAGCCACATCGGCGCGTGCATCCCCGAGTTGCGCTGGCCGCGTTCGAAGAGGTCGAACACGGTCAACGTCCCCTTGCGGGCATTGCGGGCGAGCGGGTCGCGGTCCCGGACTCCCGCGACGATCGGCTTGTACGTCGCCTGCAGCAGACCCTGTGCCGCGAACTGGAACACGATCGTGGCGGGGTGCAGCAGCACCTCCCACACCACCGAGCCGGGCCCGAAGATGCCGTGGTCGGGGGAACCGTCCTCGCGTACCGACCCGCCGGCCGGCACCGGCTCCCCGAAGCGGCGCCATCGCCGGACGGAGCCGAGCAGGCGCTCCTTCGTGACGACTCGATCGGCGACGGTCTCGGTCGTCACGACCACTCCTTCGTCGGAGACGAGTGAATTCCCGGGCGGGAATTAACTGGGACAGTAGGCTCCCTGCCATGGCTGGTCAAGGCCGGGACACCACGGCTCCCCTCCGCCCGCGAGAAGCCCGGTCGCGCGGCAGCCGGGCGGGGCTGGATCTCGGCCGGATCGTCGCGGTGGCCCGGTCACTCGGGCCCACCGAGGTGACCATGCAGGCCGTGGCGGACCGGCTGGGCGTCGACCGCAAGGCGCTCAACCACCACGTCGGCAACCGGGAGAACCTCCTGCGTCTCGTCGCCCTCGACACCTTCTCGGCGAACTTCTCCGCGGTGGAGATCGCCACCCGAGGCCGGTGGGAGGACGCCTGCCGGGCCTACGCCGCGGGCCTGGCCGACAGCCTGATCGCCACGGGCGGGCTCGTCGAGTACCTGCCGTTGGCGGACCCGGTCGTGACCCGCTTCCTCGATCCGACGGAGGCTCTGCTGGCCAAGCTGGTCAAGGCGGGCTTCGACCAGGGCACCGCGCAACGGGCGCTCGTGCTGCTGACCGCCATCTGCACGGCTTTCGCACGCGATGTGCTGCAGGCGGCTCAGGAGGCCGAGCGACCCCGGCCCCGCATCCTGCGGACGGCGCTGCGGGCGCGTGACGCCGACCAGTACGAGAACCTCGCCCGCATCAGCGCCAACCCGGTCGACACGTACGACCGGGCACAACTGGAGTTCAGCGTCGACGTGTTCGTGCGCGGGGCGGAAGCGCTTCTCGCGTCCAGGGAACCCTCCTAGGCAGCTTTCGGGTCGCGCTACTGTTGATCAATGTCTCGTGCGGTGATTCTGGGTGGTACCGGGGTGATCGGCCGCGCCGCCGCGCGGCGGTTGCTGGCCTCTGGTTGGGATGTGGACGTCGTTGGCCGAGATCGGTCTCGCGTGCCAGAGGATGTCGCGGCGGCGGGAGGACGGTTCGTCGCCGCGGACCGCGACGAGGCCGGCGAACTCGCGGCGACCCTTGGCGCGGGAGCCGATCTGCTGGTCGACTGCCTGTGCTTCACCGCCGCGCACGCGCGGGGTCTGCTGCCGCTGCTGGACGATGTCGGGTCCACGGTGATGATCTCCACCAAGGCCGTGTACGTCGACGCCGAGGGAAACCACGTGAACTCGGCCAACCCACCGAACTTCGCCGGCCCGATCCGCGAGTCGCAGCCGACCGTGGCCCCGCGGGAGGACATCGACTACCGCAGTGGCGATGGCTACGGCGCCAACAAGGTGGCCGCCGAACGGGTCCTGCTCGACAGTGGGCACCCGGTGACGGTGCTGCGGCCGTCCAGGGTGCACGGCGAGGGTGCGTCGAAGCCCGACGAATGGGTGTTCGTCAAGCGGGTGCTCGACCGGCGCGGGGTTCTCCTCCTGTCCCACGGCGGACGCGGCGCCGACCAGACGAGCGCCGCGGCCAACATCGCCGCGCTGATCGAGGTCGTCGCCAATGATCCCGGCGCGCGGATCCTCAACAGCGCGGACCCCGACGGGCCCAGCGCGCTGGAGATCTCGCGAACCGTCGCCGCGCATCTCGGCCACCAGTGGCGGGAAGTACTCCTCGACGAGCACGCGCCCCCTGGACTCGGCCTGCATCCCTGGGCTCGGATACCGGCGATCCGGCTGGACATGAGCGCGGCCGCGCAACTGGGCTACCGACCGGCCGGCGACTACGCCACCACCGTGACCGCCGAGCTGGACTGGCTGGTCTCCACCCAGCAGCTGCCCCCGACGTTCGAGCACGACTATTTCGCGCCGATGCTCGACTACGCCGCGGAGGACGCCTACCTCGCGACTCGGTAGCCAACCGCACGCTGGCGTGACCTTGATCCACAATTAAGTCAGTCGCTTGACTCAATTCGGGATGTTCGCTAGTTGTGTCGTTATGACCACTCTCCGTGTCCCGTCTCCCGACCATGACCTGGTTCCGGACGAGCTGGGTTTTGACCCGGACGCGCTCCGCGCGAAGTACCGCGCCGAGCGCGACCGCCGCGTCCGGCCCGACGGCAGCACGCAGTACGTCCGAACCGACGGCGAGTTCAGCTCCTACGTCGACGACCCGTACGCGGACTCGACCATCACGCGGGACCCCCTCACCGACCGGATGGACGCCGTGATCGTCGGCGGCGGGTTCGGCGGGCTGCTCGCCGCCGCACGGCTGCGCCAGGCCGGTCTTCGCGACATCCGGGTGATCGACAAGGCCGGCGACTTCGGCGGCACCTGGTACTGGAACCGCTATCCCGGCATCCACTGCGACATCGAGTCCTACATCTACCTGCCGTTGCTGGAGGAGGTCGGCTACGTCCCGAAGTGGAAGTACGCGCCCGGCGAGGAGATCTGGCAGCACGCGCGCGCGATCGGTGAGACGTTCGACCTCTACCGCGACGCCTGCTTCCAGACGCAGGTCACCGAGCTGCGCTGGGACGAGGAGCACGCCGAATGGCTCGTGAGCACCGACCGCGGCGACCGGATGCGGGCCACGTACGTCGTGGTGTCGAGCGGGACGCTCAGCCAGCCCAAGCTCCCCGGCATCCCGGGCATCGAGAACTTCGCCGGGCACACGTTCCACACGAGCCGCTGGGACTACGGCTACACCGGCGGTGACGCGAACGGCGGCCTCGACAAGCTGGCCGACAAGCGCGTCGCGCTCGTCGGCACCGGCGCGAGCGCCATCCAGGTCGTGCCGCATCTCGGACGCGATGCCCAGCACCTGTACGTGTTCCAGCGCACGCCGTCCTCTGTGGATGTTCGGGACAACCGGCCGACCGATCCGGAGTGGACACGTTCGCTGACCCCGGGCTGGCAGCGGCGCCGCATGGAGAACTTCCTCTCGGTCGTGCACGACGGCCACACCGACGAGGACATGGTGGCCGACGCCTGGACCCGCAGCGCGCACCTGCTGCACAACCTCGTGCGCACCAACGTCTACAGCGACCTCGATCCGCGGAACCGGGAGTATGTAGACGAAATCGTCGACTTCCAGAAGATGAACGAGGTCCGTGCCCGCGTGGACGCCGTCGTCACGGACCAGGAGATTGCGGAGAAACTCAAGCCCTGGTACCGCTACACGTGCAAGCGGCCCACGTTCAGCGACCACTACCTGGACACGTTCAACCGCCCCAACGTCACGCTGGTCGACACCGCGGACCACGGCGGCGTCACCCGCATGACCGAGCACGCTGTCGTGGTCGGCGACACCTCCCACGAGGTCGACTGCGTGATCTTCGCGACCGGTTTCGAGGTCGGCGTCTCCGGTGTCCTCTCCGGCCTCCTTCCCGTGTACGGCAGGGACGGCGTGCGGCTGCTGGAGCACTGGGCGGCAGGCCCGAGGTCGCTCCACGGCTTCTACTGCGACGGCTTCCCGAACCTGTTCCACCTCGGGCCGTTGCAGAACGCCTCGTCGGTGAACTTCGTGCACGTTCTCGACGAGCAGGCGACACACATCGGCGCGGTCGTCGCCGAGGCCCGCGCCAGAGGTGCTCGCTACGTCGAACCGAGCGCGGCGGCCGTGGACGCCTGGCTCGCGACGATCAACGAGAAGGCGGCGGACACATACAGGTTCCAGGCAGAATGCACCCCCGGCTACTACAACAACGAGGGGATGCCGTCGATGGTGAACTTCTCCTTCGGTGACGGGCCCGTGGCGTTCCACGAACTGCTCCGGCAGTGGCGTGCGAACGGCGGTATGAACGACGTTCTGGTGGTGAGTGCATGAAGAGGTTATGGGGCTCCAACGGCATCGCGTTCGGGCCGGACGGTCGGTTGTACGTCGCCCAGTTCCTCGCCGGGCAGATCAGCGCCGTGGACGTCGCGACCGGTGACGTCGAGGTGGTCGTGCCACAGGGCGGTCCGGTGCAGTCGCCGGACGACCTCGCGTTCGGTTCCGACGGTTCGATGTACATCACCGACCTGGTGCCGGGGTGGGTGTGGCGACGCAGCCCGGCCGGTGAGTACTCGCTGGTGTCGGACCAGGTCGCGGTGCCCAACGGCATCGCGACCGTCGGCGACCGGTTGTTCGTCAACGAGATGAAGCTCGACGGCCGCGTGCTCGAGCTGTTCCCCGACGGCGGTGACCCGAGGGTGCTCGCCGACGGGCTCATGATGGGCAACGCGATGCAACTGGGTCCGGACGGTTGTCTGTACTACCCGCACATGCTCACCGGACAGGTGTTCCGGGTGCCGCTCGACGGCGGGGCGCCGGAACTCGTGGCCGAGAACGTGCACGAGCCGGTCGCGGTCCGCTTCGACCGGGGCGGTGTGCTGATGGTGCTGTCACGTGGCGACGCGGGTTTCGTGACCCGCATCGACCTCGCCGGCGGAGAGCGCACGATCGTCCGGAGTGGAGTGCTGGGGCTGGACAACGCGGCGTTCGACAACGAGAACCGCATGTTCGTCTCCAGCTTCGCCAGCGGTGGGATCGCCGAGCTGCACCCGGACGGCCGTACGCGGCAGATCGTGGCGCAGAGTCGGGTCGGGCCCTACGGGGTGGCGGTGAGTGGCGGCCGGGTGCACGTGGCCGACCACTACACCTTGGTGAACGGGGACAAGCGCGAGATGTTCGTCTTCGTCCACGGTGTCGCCGCGGCGGACGGGTTCCTGCACACGGCGTCGCAGTACGGCGACGTACGCACCTACGACCTGGCCGACGGGTCGGTGCGGATGCGGGCGAGCGGGTTGAACCGGCCGGTCGGCCTCGCGGTGCGCGAGGACGGCGTGCTGGTGGTCGCGGAGGCGGGCGCCGGCCGGGTCGTGGCCGTTGACGGGGACGACGCCGTCACCGTGCTCGCGGAGGGGTTGGCGTGTCCCGTCGACGTCGCCTTCGACGGGGACACGGGCTACGTCAGCGACGAGGAGCGCGGCGCGGTGCTGCGACTCGACGACGGATCGCCTGTCGTGGAAGGACTGTCGGCGCCGCAGGGTCTCGCGATCCGCGATGGCGAGGTGCTCGTCGTGGAGACCGGTGAGCGGCGGCTGCTGGCGATCAACCCGCCTACGGGCGAAACCCGGGTAGAGGCGGACAACCTGGCGGTCGGGTTGCCACCGGGCGTGACCCGGACCGACCCGGCGCTCTTCACCCACGGCATGCCGGGTGTGCCGCGCCCGTTCGCCGGCCTCGCCGTGGAGCCGGACGGGACGCTGCACATCTGCGCCAACGCCGAGGGTGGCGTGCTGAGGCTGTCACCCGTCGACGGGAGACAGACGAGCGGATCCGTCGTCGACGAAGGCTGATCCCCGTGTCCGACGCGCTCTTCTGGGAACAACACGTCTGCCTCCCGCACTCCACGAGCGCGGAGGTCGGCGAGCTGCTCCGCTACGCCAGGCCGGGCGGCGCCTACATCTGCGTGAACGTGGGCTACGCGCCGACGACCGCCGCGCAGACGCGTGCCCTGCTGAACCACTTCCGCGCGGGGATCGAGCGGGACGACCACCTGATGCTCGCCGCGACCGTCGACGACGTCGACGCGGCACACGCCGACGACCGGATCGCCGTCGCGTTCGACCTCGAGGACGCCGGCCCGCTCGAGGGCGACCTCGACCTCGTGGCGGAGTTCTACGCCGCCGGCGTCCGCTCGCTCCTGCCGACCTACAACCTCCGCAACGCCGCCGGTTCTGGCTGCCTCGACACCCACGACGATGGCCTCACCCGCTACGGCCGCGACCTGGTCGCCAGGATGAACGAGGTGGGCATGCTCGTCGACGGCTCGCACTGCGGCATCCGCACCGCGCTGGACCTGTGTGCGGCGTCGACCGACCCGGTCATCTACTCCCACAGCGGTCTGCGGGCGGTGTGGGACCACCCCCGCAACATCACCGACGAGCAGGCCGTCGCCGTCGCCGAGACCGGCGGGGTGATCGGCATTCCCGGCGTGGGCATCTTCCTCGGGCCCAACACGGCCACCGTGGACGCCATGGTCGCTCACATCGACCACGCCGTGTCCCTGGTCGGCATCGACCACGTCGGCATCGGCTCCGACTTCGCCTTCGACGCCGACGACATCAACGCCGAGATCGCGCGCAACCCGCACCTGTTCCCGGAGTCGATGACCCGTTGGGGCCTGGTCCAACTGATCGAGCCGGAGACGTTGCTGCTGCTGGAATCCGCCCTCGCCGACCGCGGCTACGCGCCCGAGCACGTGGCCGCGATCGCCGGCGGCAACTTCCGGCGGGTGGCCACCCAGGTCTGGCAGCCACCGGCCGGGTGATCAGGCATCGCGGCGGCGCGGCTGGAGTGTGCCGGCGAGCGCGACGACGAGCAGTCCGGCCGCGGGTACCAGCAGCAGACCGAGGCGCAGGCTGGACGCGTCGGCTACCAGTCCGACCAGGGGTGGCGAGAGCAGGAAGCCAAGGCGCATCAGCCAGGAGACCACGGTCAGGCCCGTGCCCGGCCGGAGACCGGGCAGCTCGTCGGCTTCGTGCATCGCGGCGGGCACGAGCGTCGCGATGCCAAGACCGGCGGCCGCGAAACCGGCGATGGTCCCTGGCACGGTGGGAAACGCCAGCGCGATCCCCATTCCGCCCGCGGTGATGACACCGCCCGCACGGGCCACGGTTCGCTGGCCGAACCGGTCGACCAGGCGGTCCCCGACCATACGCCCGACGAACTGGGTGCCGACCAGCGCGATGAACCCGAACGCCGCGAGCGCGCCGGGCGCCTGCAAGGACCCGGACAGGTACACCGCCGCCCAGGAACTGCCGGCATCCTCCACGATCGTGCCTCCCATCGCGATCAGTACCAGCGCGCCGAGCACGAACATGGTGCGTGACCCGGCCGAGCGCGCGACCGTCGTCGGCACCTCCTCCTCGGCGGCGGTCCGGTCCGCGGCGTCGGGGCCGGGTAGGCAGTAGCGCAGGGCCACGAGCGCGACCACCGCGAACAGGACCGCGGATGCGGTCAGGTGAACGCCGCGGGACAGGCCGACGGCGATCGCGCCAGCGGCCATCGCCCCGCCGGTGACCGCGCCGATGGACCACACCGCGTGGAAGGAGTTGATGATCGAACGCCCGTAGCGGCGCTGCACCCGCAGCCCGTGCGCGTTCTGCGCGACGTCGGTGATGGCGTCCATCGCGCCGCCGAGGAACAACGCGGCGGCGAGGGCGACCGTGGACGGCGCCACTCCCGCGGCCAGCGTGGCCACGCCGGTGACCAGGGTGCCGGCCACCGCCACCCGCGCGGAGCCGAACCGGCGGACCAGCACCCCGGCCGCCAGGCCGGCCACGATCGCACCGGCCGGGAACGCGGCGACCGCGAGCCCGTAGGCGGCGTTGCCGATCCCGAGGTCGGCCTTGATCTGCGGGTAACGCGGCACGAGGTTGGCGAACAACGCCCCGTTCGTCAGGAACAGCACCGCCACGGCCACCCGCGCGGCCTGCTCTGGGTGGACGGCCGTCTCACCACTCATGCGTACGATCGTACGCATGACGGACTACTTCGCCGGTGACCCCCGCACGAACCGGGAGCGGATGCTTGCCGGTGACCTCTACGTCGCCGACGACCCGGAGAGCGCCCGCATCGCACAACGGGCGGTACAGCTGCTGGAGGCCTACCGACTCGACATGGTGGCCGGGCGAGCGGACGCCGCCCGCCGAACCCTGGCGGAGGTGCTGGGCACGCTGGGCGAGGACGCCGTGATCAGACCGCCGCTGTACGTCGACTACGGCGAGAACATCCACATCGGCGCCCGCACCTTCGTCAACTGCAACCTCACCGCGCTGGACGTCGCCACGATCACCATCGGCGAGGACTGCCAGATCGGCCCCGGTGTCCAACTGCTCACCCCGACCCACCCCGTCGAACCGCGACCACGCCGCGACAAGCTGGAAGCGGCCAGGCCGATCACCATCGGCGACAACGTCTGGCTCGGCGGCGGGGTCATCGTCTGCCCCGGCGTGACCATCGGGGACGACAGCGTCATCGGCGCCGGCGCGGTGGTCACCCGCGACATCCCCTCGGGCGTCGTCGCCGTCGGCAACCCCGCCCGCGTCACCCGCGAGATCTGAGCCCGTCGTGACCGACTCGCGCGGCACGGGCCGCCGCTACGACCCGGACAGACGAAACCGGATCATCGACGCCTGCCTCGACGTCATCGCCGACAGCGGCGTCGCAGGCGCCTCCCACCGCAGGATCGCCGCCGTGGCCGACGTGCCGCTCGGCTCGATGACCTACCACTTCACCGGCATGGACGAACTCCTCCACGAGGCCTTCGACCGCTTCGCCCGCACCGTCAACGACCAGTTCGAACGACGCATGACCGCCGCGACCGACCCCGCCTCCGCCCGCCAGGCCGTCGTGGACATCATCACCCGCGACGTCTTCGGCGACCAGCGCGACCTCGTCCTCACCCACGAGCTCTACACCCTCGCCGCCCGCGAGCCCGCCTACCGCGACATCACCAACGCCTGGATGGCCCGCAGCCGCCACGCCCTGGAACGACACTTCGACCCCGTCACCGCCCGCCTGCTCGACGCCCTCATCGAAGGCCTCACCATCCACCGCGCCCTGGACACCGAACCCCACGACCCCACCGCGGTCACCGTCGCCGTGGAACGCATGACCGGAATTGCCGACGACCCTTCATCGACCTGATCGTGGAAACCCAAATCCACCGATGATCTTGTCAGGGTGTTCGTACGGCGAGAGAAGGGTGCGGGCTGACCGGGCCGCTTCGCGGCTGCCGGGCGCACAGCAGCGCATCCGCTGGGTCCCGAAAGTCTCGTCCAGGGCATCGCCGATGTCTCGAAAGACCCGCTGATGACGGTCAACGACCCGAAAGCGTCGTTCAGGACAGCGCCGGTGGCACAAGCACGCCGTTCGCGGCACGGGGCTTCCCTCGCGATGCGGAAGCCGCCCGCGCAGCGGGCTTTGCCCGTCGGATCCGCAGAACCGCGCGCGGGCTGCATGATCACCGGCAAGCCGGAAGGTCCACAATAGAGAATTAACCGATCGCCCGGATCGCACTACAAAGCGTTCGTCCGTTTGGACCTCACGGGGATCGTCCGCCAGTACGATCGCGGGACAAATGATCAATTGGCGGGTCTCACGAAATATGTGTGATCACAATTGGTCTCATTGCGTCGCTCAACCGATTCTGTTAGCGTTCGCGGACTAAGGGGACCCCGCCACGCCACGCAGAATGCGTCATCTGAGTGACGCGTAATCGTCAGTGTCCTGAGGATGCCGACGCCTTCGCCTAGGGGGAAATCCCAATGACCACAAAGACTACGGGAACCCACAACGCCGCCTTACCCAGCAACCGCCGCGAGTTGCCGATCGTTTCGCTGGACGAGGCGCACGCGCCCAACAAGGTGCTCGCGCACGAGGACATGCTGCGGAAGTTCATCGAGGGCCAGGAGATCCAGCCGGTCCACATGCGGATCGGGATCATGGGCGCGTGCAACATGCGCTGCAACTTCTGCAACTTCCACTCCCCCAACGAAGAGAACTTCTACGACCTTTTCTCCTTCAAGGACCTGATCCACACCGACAAGGCGATCAAGCTGCTGCGGGAGTTCGCCGGCACGGGTGGCCGGGCAGTCACGTTCTGTGGCAGTGGCGAGTGCACGATCCACCCCGGCTACACCAGGATCTGCGGGGACGCGCACGAAGCCGGGTTGCGGCTCGGGTTGATCACCAACGGATCCCGCCTGCACACCGACGAGTTGGCCAGCTGTGTGACGGAAACACACACATGGGTGCGGATCGGCATGAACGCCGGCGCCGAGGAGACGTTCAACGAGATCACGCGGGACCGGGAGCACACCTTCTCCCGCTTCGTCACCGCGGTGCCCCGGCTGCGTGCGGAAGCACGTGACCCGGACTTCCGGGTCGGCTTCAACTTCGTGATCACCCAGCAGAACTACAAGGAGATCAGACAAGCGGCGGCACTGGCCAAACAGGCCGACGCGCACTACATCCGGTTCGAGCCCGAGTTCTACAGCGCGTTGGGACACGAGACGGTCGAATCCGTGATGTCCCAGGTGTCCGACGCGCTCACCGAGGTCGCACAGCTGTCGACACCGGACTTCGAGGTGTCGGTGCCCAAGCTCGACCGAGGCCCGATGGACGAGACCGAGGCGGTGGAAGGCGACTTCGAGCACTGCCACTACAGCCGGTTCGTGACGGCGGTCGGCGCCGACGGTCACCTTTACCCGTGCCCGCAGGTGCACCTCAACAGCCGCTACCGCATCGGGAACGTGTTGGAGGAGGGCTACGAGCAGGTGCTCGAGGGCGGCCCCCGCGCCGAGTGGGAGGCGTCCAACCCCCGGCGGACCGACCTGTGCAAGTCCTGTTTCTACCGGCCGCAGAACGAGTTGCTCGAATGGCTGCGCCGGGGCCAGATCTCACTCGACGACGCACTGGCTAGCTACCGCGTCGAAATCCCCCGGACGCTGCACGCCGACTTCGTCTGAGGGCGCGGGCATGAGCATCGACATGTTGACGAGCACTGTCAGCTCGAACGGCGCCGAACTGCCGTTCACCGCCGAGTTGTTCGCGCCGATGCGGGACAGCACCGCACTCGTGGCCGATCCGGCCGCGTTGCGCGCACGGCTGCGCGCGGACGGTTACCTGTTGCTGCGCGGGGTGCTCGACCGGGCCGCCGTGCTCCGGCTCCGGCAGTCCTATTTGGACACGTTCCCGGCGGACAGTGAACCACTGCCCGCGTATGGGGTGGCGGGCCATCCTGCCCACGACTTCGTGCGTTCGGCGGAGTTCGCTGAGTTCGTCGACCAGCAGGCGCTCGCGGACCTCGCCGCGACGCTGCTGGACGGTCCGGCTCACCGCCTGCCCCGTGCCATCCTGCGCCACTTCCACGGTGGCACCAGGCAGTCGTCGCGGGCACACACCGACTTCGACTACATGGACCAGGGTTCGGACGACCTGATCACCATGTGGCTCCCCGCCGGGGACTGCACGCCACAGGGCGGCGGTCTGGTGTACCTGGACGGTTCGTGCGACATCGAGCCCGAACGCCTCGCCGAGCTGCGCGCGGTGACCGACCGGACACACGATTCCCGGCCGTTGAGCCATGACCTCGGCTGGGTGGCACGCAAGCTCGGCCGGCGCTGGCTGTGGACCGACTACCGCGCCGGAGACGTCGCGATCCACACGCCACACCTGGTGCACGCGGCGCTGGACACGACCACCCCGACCGCGCGGGTGTCGGTCGACGTCCGGTTCCTCCGCGACGGCGCGCGGGTCGACAAGCGCTGGACCCGGCCGTGGTCCGCCGATGACGGCGCCTGACGGCGGGTCGTGGTGACCTGGCTGGTGGTCGGCGGGGCCGGCTACATCGGCGCGCACGTGGTCCGGCGACTGTGCGCGGCGGGCCGGCGGGTGGTGGTGCTCGACGACCTGTCGACCGGCATCCAGGCACGGGTGCCGCCCGAGGTGCCGCTGACGATCGCTTCCGTGCTCGACCCGCACGCGGTGCGCGCGGTGCTGGTCGAGCACGGTGTCGACGGCGTGATCCATCTGGCCGGCGCCAAGTCGGCGCCGGAGTCGGTGACGGATCCGCTGCGGTACTACCAACAGAACCTGGCCGCGCTCCAGGTGCTGATCGGTGCGATGGTCGAGCTTGGCGTCAGCAGGATGGTGCTCTCGTCCAGCGCGGCGGTGTACGGGGTGCCGCAACACCGCCTGGTGACCGAGGAGTCCCCGACCCGGCCGATCAACCCGTACGGGGAGACCAAGCTGCTGTCCGAGTGGCTGCTGCGCTCGGCAGGCGCCGCGTACGGGATCTCGTGGATCGCCCTGCGTTACTTCAACGTGGTGGGCTCCGAGGACGAGGTGCTCGCCGACCGTGGCGGGACGAACCTCTTTCCCTTGGTGTTCGGCCAGATCGCCGCCGGGCGGCCGGTGCTGGTAACCGGGTCGGACTACCCGACCAGGGACGGCACGGGGGTTCGGGACTACGTGCACGTCGCGGACGTCGCCGACGCGCACCTCGCGGCGATCCGGCGGCTGGACCGGTGCGCGGCGGCCGAGGTGTACAACGTCGGCACCGGACGTGGGCACTCGGTGCTGGAGGTGCTCGCGGCGGTGCGTGAGGTGACAGGCATGCCGGTCCGGTGCCGGGTGCTGCCACGGCGGCCCGGCGACGCGCCGGAGGTCGTCGCCGGGGTGGCGAAGATCGGCCAGGAACTGTTGTGGGAAGCCAGGAACGGGCTGCTGGACATGGTGCGCAGCACGTGGCGGACCTGGCTGCCGATGTCAGCGGCGTAACGCCCTCGCGATGAGAGCGTCCACAAGGGACGCGTCGCCGAGCGGGCACGCCGGCGTGGTGCCTTCTCTTGCGGCGCGGGCGAAGTCGACCACCAGTGGGGTGTGCGGGTTCGGCGCGAGACCGGCGTCCAACGGATCGAGCACGATCGTCCCGCCGGCGGTGGTGATCGTCATCCGGTCCACGGAAGGCCCGGCACCCCACGTGAACCGGCAGCTCGCGGTCGGGCCGGCCGGCCAGTGCAACCGCACCACCGCGGTTCGCTCGGCGCCGCCCGGAAACAGGTCGGCGGATAGCCCCACGACCGCTTCCGGTGGGCCGAACAGCCAGCACAGCAGGTCCAGCCGGTGGCTGCCGGCGTCGGCGAGCACCCCGCCGCCGGAGACGGAGAACTCGGTACGCCAACGCATCGGGTGATCAGGCGCGGGTTCGAACGGGGACCGGAAGTCGATCGACACCCGGCGAACCTTCTGCGTGGCAAGGGTTTCGCGCAGCTGCGCGAGTGCCGGGTTGAGCCGGCGGTAGTAGGCGACCCCGGCCGTCACGCCACGCTCGACGGCCAGCGCGGCGAGTGCCTCCGCCTCGGTCCGCAGCGCTCCCCCGAGTGGTTTCTCCACCAACACGTGCCGGCCGGCGTCGACCGCGGCCAGTGCCAGTGGCACGTGCGTGACCACCGGTGTGGCGACATAGACCGCGTCCACCTTGGCGAGCAGCGTGGCGAGTTCCGTTGTGGCGACCGGGATCCCGTGCTGGGTGGCGACCTCGTCGGCACGCCGCTGGTCACGGCCCCAGATGCCGACGACCTCCTCGCCAGCCTCCCGCAGCGCCGGCAGCACCCGGCGGACCACCACGTCCCCATACCCGGCGACCGCCCACCTCACGACACGCCCTCACTCGCTCCGTGGCACCGGAACGCTCCGCAGGCTCCGCTCCACCGGCGCCCTCCGCAAGTGCCGTCGTGTCCTGAATGTCGCTGGTTCGCTCCGCAAGCTCCGCTCACGGGCAGATCGCGACCTTGAGCACGTTCGGCGGCGGGCCGGAGTACACCTCCTCCCCCTCCGGGGCGAGCGTTCGGTTGGCCGACAAGCGGTCGATCGCGTCCGGCAGCTTCTCCAGCGGGTAGGTGTCGGTCAGCAGTTCGGCGAGCCGGATCCGGTCGTGGTCGACGAGCCGTTGGGCGATCGCCATGCTCTCCACCCGTGCCTGGTCGGTGGGTTCGGCCGCGGTGTGCAGCCGCAGGCCCTTCTTCTCCCACGCGACCATGTCGAACGTGACGTGCGTGTCGACGTGGTGTGTGCCGAGGAAGACCACCAACCCGTTCTGCCGCACCAGGTCCACGCACGCGTTGGCGGTGATGGGGGTGCCGACGGCCTCGATGGCCACGTCGAAGTCGGCGCCGATCGCACGCAACGCGGCCAGACCGCCGTCCACGTGCTCGGTCCGGTGGGCGCCGAGCTGCCCGGAGACCGCCAACCGCCAGGGGTCGAGGTCGGCCACCACGATCTCGGCCGCGCCACGCAGTGCGGCCGCCTGCAGTGCCATGAGTCCGACCGGGCCCTGGCCGATGATCACGACACGGTCGCCGAGGCGCACCCCTCTGGTGGCGTGCACGGCCAGCGGAAGCAGCTGGAGGATCGCGCCCTGCTCGAACGGGATCCGCTCCGGCAGCCGGCCGAGCGCGATCTGCCTGGCCAGCGCGAAGTCGGCGAACCCGGAGGTCAGCGGGGTCCGCACGAACACCCGCTCCCCCACGGAGAACCCGGTGACACCCGCACCCAGCTCGTGGACGGTGCCGGCGACCTCGTGGCCGAAGCAGCCGGTGGCGCAGTGATCGCGCAACCCGAAGTAGTGGTAGTAGGCCAGATCGCTGCGGTTGCACAGAGTGTTCGCGCGTACCTGGACAAGAACCTCGCCGGGGCCGGGAACGGGCACCGGCGCCGCGTCGTCGAGCCGGATCTCGTGGCGGCCCGTCAGTTCGTACCTACGCATCATCTCCCCCATCCCGCCCCCGCGCGGCGACGTAATCGGCCGTCGGCGCAACAGCAGATCAACCAGCCGGCGTACCCGGCGAGCGCCGTCACCCCCGGCGCGTGCCCGCCGTCCACCCAGCCGGACCCGTCATCACATAATCGGCTCTTCACCGTCCCATTCGCGGTGGCCGCGTACAACCGGCCACTCAGCCCGGTCATGGCGACCACCTCGGCCGCCTCGCCGATGCGCCGCCACGCCCGCTCGTCCCACAGCGTGGCGAGGGGAAGCGCCCACAGCGCGCCGTCCTCGGTCACGGCGAACAGGCTCTCGAAGCACACCGCGAGATCGCGGGTGCCCTCCGGTGCGCGGCAGAGCGGGTCCCAGTGCGCCGGCCCGGGCAGTGGCTCACGGAAGGCCACCGTACGGTCGGCGAAGAGGCCGTACAGGCCGACCGTGCGGCCCACGTTGGTCTCCCGTGGCGCGGCGAGTGCCAGCAGGCCGGGTGCGTCGTCGACGGTGCGCCAGGCGAGGTTCTGCGCACTGATGTCCCTTGTGGACAGTTTGCCGTGTTCGGTCACGCCGAACAACCGGTGCTCGCAGGCCGCGACCGAGCGGATACCCACGCTGGAGCCGATGTCCTCCCACTCCTCGACACCCCGCGGCGCCGAGAGCCGGTCCACGACGTTGGCGGTGATCCGGGCCACCGTCACGTCCGTCAGCCGGTTCACCCAGTTCACGGTGGCGGCGTTGAACACGGTGCCGAGACCACGTCGGAAGATGCCCATCGTGGCGTGGCCGCCCTGCCCGTAACCGCGCCAGTGCCGCAGGTCGGCCGTGGCCAGCACGACGAACTCGGGTGGGGTGCCGTCCCGGCCGGTCACCCGTGGGACACCGTCGATCTCCTCGAAGTCCGCGGCGTCGGTCTCGTAGCCGACCGCGCCGGTGGCGAACTCCTCCCCGTCGCGCAGCCCGGTGCCATCGAACACCCAGTGCTGCGCGAACCTGGCCGTGTAGCCGGCCTTCTCGACCAGGGACATGTCCTCCCAGCAGCCTGCGCCGCGCCGGAAGCTCACGCCGGTGAGGCTGTTCTCGGGGCGGTTGACCGGTGCGCTGGACCATTCGACGGTGACGCGACGCGGGTCGACCGCGGACATGGGGTCGCCGGCCGCGTCGCGGTAGCAGACCATCGTGCGCAGGTCGTCTTCGAACCGCACCTGCCACCAGCACGTGTTGCCGGTGAAGAACGCCAGGTTGCCGCCGGTGTCGACGAACGCCTCGACGTTGTCCCGCATCTCCCACGACCAGTACTCGTCGTGGCCGGCGCAGATCAGCAGCCGGTAGCGGTCGAGCCCGGCGGCGCCGGTGTGCAGGTCAAGGGCCGAGCAGTACTCGACCGTGCGGCCGGTGTCCGAAAGCCAGCGGTAGAACGGCATCTCCCAGTCGCCGGCGTTCTCCGGGCCGCCGCCGGGGCGGTCCAGTCGCACGCGCACCGCCCGGTCCGGCTGTTCGGTCAGGTACATCCCCTCACCCGGCACGCCGAGGTGGTTGTACGCCTCCCAGGTCGGGAACGGCACCGACACCAGGATCGCTGAGCTCGCGCCCGGATCCGCCGGGCGGACCACGAAGTGGGGCCTGCTCCGCTCGTCGCCGCCGTCGCCGAACTCGGCGCGGTACAGCGAACTGCGCCACGGCGCCTGGATGCTCCACACCGGGCCCTCGGCAACGCCGGTGTACACCTCGTGTCCCGTCACGACATCGCGGACGGACACCGGGAACCGGCCGGGCGGCAGGTGGAAGGCGAGAGTGTCGCCCTGACGCACGGAGGTGTCGCTGGCGTGGGCGAGCACCGTCATCGGGACGGCTCGCGGTCCGCTCGCCACGGCCCGGACAGCCGCCCGTATCCGTGGTCCGCACGCCAGCTCAACGGTTCCAGGTGGGCGTTGAACGGCGCGCCGCTGTCGTTGACCATGCGCGGGCGTGGGTGGTCCAAATGCAGGAACGCATCGGTGTGACGCGGGACGGGACCGAGCAGCTCGAGCCGGGCCAGCATGTCGTCGTCCTCACCGCCCCAGCCGGCGTACCGCTCGTCCAGGCCGCCGACCCGGTCGAACGCGTCCCGCGTGAGCCACAGGCAGGCGCCGGGCGGGCGCTTCAGCAGCAGGCCACGCAGCACGTCGAACGGCACGTCCGGCTCACCGGCTGCGATGCGGTCCCGGATCGCCCGGTGGCTAGCGGCGGCGTCCAGCGAGAACATGTCGACGTACGGCAGGTGCGCCGCGTAGGGATCGGCCAGCAGACGTTCACGGTTACGCGCGACGAACTCGCGGTCGGCGAGGATGTCGGCGTCGAACACGCACAGGTTCCTGGCGCGGCCGGCACTGTGCGCCACGCCAACGTTGATCGCCCACGACTTGTTGAACGGCCCGTCGTCCGGCAGGAAGAAGTACTGGTCCACGAGTGGTTCGACCACCTCGCGCCAGCGCGGCCGCTCGTCGGTCTCGACCACGGTGACCGCGACCGGCCAGGTCTGGTCCCGCAGTGCCAGCAGGCAGGTCACGAGGTTGCGCACCCGGTGCCCGCCGACGTTGTCGCGCAAGGAGATCACCACGAGCACGTCCGGGTCGTCGGCCGGCCGGAGCGGGCGGTCCGCCGCCCATTCCCGCACCAGTGCCAGGTCGACCGGCTCGACGTCGGGCCGGTATCCGCGACCGTGGTGGTAGTCGATGCGGATCGCGGGCGCGGCCCGGTCCAGCGCGGCGTGGATCGCGGCGTGCCGGTCCTGGTGTGCCGCCAGCAGGACCGCCAGCTCGCGCCGCAGCGGCTCCTCGGCGGTGATGTCCCACGGCCGTTCCGTGAGCCGCTGCAGGGCCGGCTCCGCGGCTGTTCCGGCGACCAGATCACCTATCTGGCCGATCACGCCAAGGTAGTACGGCCGGCTTTCCTCCCAGTAGTCGACCGCGATGTCGGCCACGGCCGGGTCGTAGGCCAGCACGACGTACCGAACCAGGCGTTCTGCGAGCTCCTCTAAGCCATCCGCCATGGTTACGCCGGTTCGATCGTCAGGTCGTCGAACGACACGGGGAAGCCGCTTCCTTCCGGTGCCGCGCACATCACGCCGACGAGTGCCTCCTGGCCCGCCGGCAGGTACACGAGCGACGCCAGCTCGTACTGTCGGCCGTCCAGTGAGTAGTGCACCTCGACGGCTTCGCTCTTGCGGTGCATGCGCAGCCAGATCGTCGACGTGCCCTTGGGCATGGTGGCGAACGCCCAGCTGGAGTGGCCGATGGTCACGACCGTGCTCAGCCGCAGCTGTCCGTCGAAAAGTTCGACGCCGGCCTTGAGCCAGTGCTCGGCGTCCACCCAGGCCATGACACCGGCCTGGTCGTACTGGTCGCGGTAGTTCCCTTCGACACGGGCCGAGACCGTGACGTCGCCCGGCACCGTCTCCCCGTAGATGTGCCCGCTGTCCCGCACGTAGCCGTAACCGGTCGTGTGCCAGAAGTCGGTGTCCCCATCGGCCGTCGCTTCGAGCAGACCCTCACTGTACGTCCACTGCTTCGGCTCGTTGCGCCAGTGCATTGCGGCACGGTAGCACCGGCTGAATCGAGCCGACAAGGTCTTCCGATGCTTGACGAAACCGTGGTGACATGGGCTAATCCTTCGGACGACATGGGGGTTTTCGCGGTGCAGCGTGACCGACTCGACGGGTTGCTCGCCGCTCGCCCGGCCGAGCGTGCGCAGGGGGCCGCGTTGCGAGCGGTGGTGGCGCGGATCGCCTCGGTGCGCCCGGCCCGTCTCACCACACTGAATGTCCACACAGGACAGACAGGCGACCTGATCCGCGAGCGGTACGAACTGCGGCACGAGCACCGGAGCTCGGTCCGTGCCACCCTTCTGCGCCCGCCCGGCACCGGCGCGCGGCCGGCGATCCTGGTGTGCCAGGGCCGCAACGCGCGGTTCGAACACGTCACCGGCGAGGAACCACCCGACTATCCCGACCGCAATGTCGCCGAGCGACTGGCCCGTGCCGGTTTCGTCACGCTGACACTGGACTACGGGCTGGACGGCGGTCTGCCCGCCGAACGGCTGGGTGGCCGCGACGAGGCCGTGGTGCTCAACCAGGCACTGGAACTGTCCGGGCGATCGCTGCTCGGCGTGCTCGTCGAGGACGCCGTCGCCGGACTCGACTGGCTGGCACGGCAACCGGGCGTCCAGAGTGACCACATTGGACTGTTCGGGCACAGCCTCGGGGCCGCGGTGGCACTGCACACCGCACTGGTGCGCGACCGCCCGCTTCCCGTGTGCACGGCGAGCCATCTCGGCGGTTACGCGACCCTCTTCGGCCGACTGCTGTCGCTGGGCGAAGGCACCGCACTGCCCGGCATCCTGCGCCACGCCGACCTCGCCGACCTGTACGGCGCGCTAGCTCCGGCGCGGCTGCAGATCCAGTACGGCACCGAGGACTCCCGTCTCGACCGCGAGGACGCGGCCGCGGCGGGCGAGACGGTCCGCAAACGCTACGCCGAGGTCGAGGCGGCAGACCAGGTCGAGGTGCTTGCCCTGCCCATGGGTCACGGCACCGGGACCACGCAGGCCGCCGAGTTCTTCGCCCGCGCCTTCGCCGACGAGGCGCGGCCCGTCGCGGTGCCCGCGGCCCGGATCGTCTTCGACCCGGCGGCCCGCGTGGAGATCACGGACCGGATCGACCGTGCGCTCGCTTCCGGCGCGCTGACGCTTGGCTCGTACGGTCGGCGATTGGAGGAACTCGCCGAGCCGTGGACCGGCCGCGCGACCGCCGCGGTCTCGTCCGGCTCGTCCGCGCTCGAGATCGCGTTCCGGATCGTCGGGGTGACGGGCCGGACGGTTCTGGTGCCGGTCAACACGTTCTTCGCCACCGCGGCGTCCGCGGTGCGGGCCGGCGCCACGGTCGACTTCGTGGACATGGAGCCGGACGGGCTGGGCATGGACCCCGTCGCCCTCGACGTCGCACTGTCCACACGGGACGATGTGGCGGCGGTCGTGCCGGTGCACATCGCCGGCGTGGTGTCGCCGGCACTGCGTGACGTGCTGGACACCTGCGCGTCACGCGGGATCACGGTGATCGAGGACGCGGCCCACGCGATCGGCAGCACGCTCGACGGCCGTCCCGCAGGCGCGTTCGGCCGGCTCGCCGCGTTCTCGCTGTACCCCACCAAAGTGGTCACCAGCGGGGAGGGCGGGCTGCTCGCCTGCGCGGAGGGCGCGGATCTCGAGGATGCGCGCCGGTACCGGGACCAGGGCAAGCTCTCCTTCGAGACCAACGTGCACGGCAGCCTCGGCAGCAACTGGCGGATGAGCGAGCCACACGCGGCGATCGGCATCGCCCACCTGGAACGGCTCGACCAGATGCTCGACGAGCGCCGGCGCCTGGCCGCCTGGTACGACGAGCACCTGCCGTCCGTGCCCCGCGTCCGGCCCCACCCGGTCCCGGACGGCGTGCGCACCAACTACTACAAGTACGTGGCCTTGCTGGACACCGACGTGTCCCGTCCCGAGCTGAAGCGGCGACTTCGTGAGCGGTACCGGGTGGCGCTCGCCGGCGAGGTGTACGACACGCTGCTGTCCGAACAGCCGTACTTCGCGGACGCCTTCGCCGGCCGCGTGTTCGAACACGCGTCCCGGTTCGCGCGCCACCACATCTGCCTGCCGCTGTTCAACGGCATGACCGAACGCCAGCAACAGACCGTGGTGGACGCGCTGCGCGCGGAGCTTTCATGAGCCAGCTCATACAAGCCTTCCGTGGCGGCCGGTGGTACGAGTCGCTGGACACCGCGGAGGTCGCCGACGGCTTACGGATCTGCCTGACGCCGGAGATCATGCTGCGGGACGACGCGCGGAAGGCCCCGGCCACCGAGTTGGACATGCCAGGCACCGCCCGGCGGGACATCCTCCGCCGGGCGGTGTCGTCGTTCCGTACCGGCGCGCCCGAGGTCGGCGGGATCGGGGCGCAGGACCCGGACACCTTCGCCGCGTCGCTCGGAGAGATCGCCGGCCTGCCGGAGCCGCTCGTGTGGCGGTGGTGCGACCTGCTGGCCACGTCGATCGAGGAGTTGGCCGACGCGGCACCCGACCGGCACAGCACGCTGGTCTGGCTGCCCGGCAACACGTTCACCTGTCTGGTGGCGGTGGCCGAGGCTGTGCTGCGTGGTTCGGTCCTGGTCGTGCGGCCGAGCACCCGGGAGCCGCTGTCCGCCGCCCGGTTCGTCGCCGCGCTGCTCGAAGCCGGCTGGCCGTCCCACCGGATTCGCTTCTGCCCCACCCGGACCGGAGCGCTGGACACGCTGCTTCGGGTCACCGACCGGCAGATCGTCTACGGCGGTGAGGCCGTCGCCGCCGCCGTCGGCCACATGTCCACTGTGGACCTGCGTGGACCCGGACGGGCCTGCGCGGTCATCGCGCCGGACGCCGACCCGGACGACACGGCCGCCTGGCTGGCCGGCCTGGTCGCGGCGGACTCGGGCCGGTTCTGCACCAACGTGTGCACGGTGGCGTGTCTCGGCGACCCGGCGCCCGTCGCCGGCCGGCTCGGTGAGCTGCTGGACGGCATCGAGCTGACACCGGCCGACCAGCGCTGGCCGGTGGGCTGGGTGGACGAGCGAACCGCCGCCCGCACGGCGGAGTTCGTGACGGAACGCGTCGCGGCCGACGACACCTTTGTGACCTCGCGCGAGCTGGTCGTCAGCGAGGGCGGCCGTACCTTCCTCTCCCCCACCTTGGTGCGATTGCCGTCGCCGGCCGGGCATCCGCTGGTCGGCTGCGAACTGCCGTTCCCGTTCGCGTCCGTGGTCGCCGTCGACGAGCCGGCGGCCCGGCAGCTCATGGCCCGGTCCCGGTTCGTCTACACCGCGGGAGTCACAGCATGACCGTCATATCGCTTGTGGACGCCATGCGGGAGCAGGTGGCGCCCATGCGTCACGACCGTGACGAGTGGACGCGCCGCATGATGCGCTGGCATTTCTCGGACGAGACCGGTTCCCCGTTCTGGTTACGCCGGAAGACCGAGCTGCCGTTCGACCCGATCCGCGACGTGACCGAGTACGCCGCGCTGGAACTGTTCGGCTACTTCGACAAGACGGCGCTGCGTGCGGCGCGGGCGCGGGACCTGTTGCCGAAAGGGTTCGCCGGCCGGCCGTTCCGGGTCGTGGAGACCGGCGGCACCACCGGCGCGCCATGCCGCGTCGTGGACGTGACCAGGGGCCCGTACGACGTGGCGATGTACCGGGTGATGCTGCGGGCACGCGGGCTGGAGGGCGGCGACATGCTGGCCATGACGCCGAGCGGACCGCACGCCTACGGACACTTCGTCGCGCGCCTCGCCGACAGCTGGGCCGGCGCCGTGCACTTCATCGACTTCGACCCGCGCTGGGTGAAGAAGTCGTTGCTCGCCACCGGGAACGCGCACGACTACGTGGCACACCTGATCGACCAGACCACGGTGTTACTCGCCGCGGAACAGCCCGACCTGCTGTTCACCACGTCCCGGCTGCTTCTGGAACTCGCCGCCGAGCTGCCGAAACCCCTTGCCCACTACGGAGTCCGCGCCGTGTGCACCGGCGGCACGTCCTGCTCGCCGGAGGAGGTTCGGTACCTGCGCGAGGAGCACCTCGACGGAGTGGCGTGGATCGACACCTACGGCAACACGTTGATGGGACACGCTCTGCAGGCGGACAGCGCTGAGAGCACCGGCGGCACGCACACCTACCACCTCCCGCCCCCGCTCGCCTTCATCGAGGTGGTGGACCCGGCGGCGCCGGAACGGCGGGTCGCCCATGGCGAACGTGGCCGCGTGCTGGTGAACACGCTGTTGGAAGACCTGTTCATCCCCAACCTGCTCGAGCGGGACAGCGTGCTCCGGGTTGGTCCGCACGAGTGGTTCCCCTGGGACGGCGTGGCCGAGGTCAGGCCGTACGTCGACGACGAAGCCGAAGCGACCGAAGGCGTGTACTGATGGACGAGCGACACGACCCCGCCAGAGCCCGGTGGGCGGTAGCGGGACTGTTCTTCATCGTCGGCATCGTCATCAGCACGTGGTTCACCCGCATTCCGCAGTTCAAGACGGGGTTGTCGCTCTCCGACGCGGAACTGACCGTCGCGCTGCTCGCGCCGACCGTCGGCGCGCTGACGGGCATGCAGTTCGCCGGCAGACTCACCGCCCGCTACGGCAGCGCACCGATCGCCCGTGTCACCATCGTCCTCGCGCCCGCCGCGCTGCTCATCCCGGCCGCGTCCGGCGACCTGGTGACCGCGTTCGTCGGACTGCTGGTCTTCGGCGTCGTCGACGGGATCGCCGACGTCGCAGCCAACGCACAGGGCGTGGCGGTGGAACGTCAACTGCGCCGTCCCGTCCTGTCCGGCATGCACGCCGCCTGGGGCATCGGTGCCATCATCGGTGCCCTGTCCGGCGGCGCCGCCATCGCCACCGGACTGACCGTCCTGCAACACTTCGCGGTGATGGCCGCCGTCACGGTCGTGCTCGCGCTCGTGGCCGGCAGCCAGCTGCTCCCGGCCGGCGTCGACCGCAGCCAGACCGACCGGGAGAGTCCGAAACGGACGTCGTGGCGTACCGGTTGGACCCGCCGGGTGCTCGCACTCGGCCTGCTCGGCGGCGCCGCGATGCTCTGCGAGGGTGCGATCTCCAACTGGAGCGCGGTGTTCCTGCACGACGAGCTGGCCGCGACCGCCGCCGTCGCCTCGCTGGGCTACTCGGTGTTCACCGTCGTCGAAACGGCGACCCGGCTCGTGGGTGACGGCGTGCGCCGCCGGGTCGGGCCAGTGCCGGTGGTTCGGGTGTCGGTGGCACTGGCCATCGCCGGGCTCGCCTTGGTGCTACTGGGTTCCCCATCGGACATCGTGTGGTTGGCCATCGTGGGCTTCGGTCTGCTCGGTGCGGGCCTGGCGGTGCTGAACCCGATCGTGTTCAGCGCCGTGGGGCACGGAAGCGTGCAGGACACGGGTTCCGCAGACACGGCGGGCGCGGCGATCGCCCACTACACGACCATGAGCTATGGCGGGGTGCTCGCCGGGCCGGCCATCGTCGGCTGGCTGTCGGGGGCGATGGGGTTGACCGCCGCACTGGCGTGTCTGCTGGTGCCGTTGGTGGGCATCGGCCTGTTCGCCCGCGTGACCGCGGCGGCGGAGCCGGCGGTCGCCGACTGACCTCGCCGTTCCACCGGGACTTGATCGAGACTCCAGCACGGGAACGACATGCTGAGCGGGGGCACATTCATCATTCCCAATCGAGTGGGAGATCACGTTGACCGGTCCCGTGTTGAGCATCGTCATGCCAACCTACAAGGATGCCCACAGCGTCAAGTACACGCTGCGGTCGCTGAGCCGGCAGACCCTGCCGGCCGACCAGTTCGAAGTCGTGCTCATCTGCGACGGCCCCGGCGAGGGGTACGAGGGCATCGAGGAGTACGCGCAAGGAATCGACTTACAGATCACCGTATTGCCGCGACGCAGGGGCCGGTCGGCGGCACGTAACGCCGGGCTCGCCGAAGCCGTCGGCCAGACCGTGCTCTTCCTCGACAGCGACTGCTACGCGCATCCGGAGTTGCTGAGCCGCCACGTGGCGTTCCACGAAGGACAGTCGACACCCCGGGTGTTGTTGGGCGTGCGGCACGAGCTCGACTTCGTGCAGTTGGGCTTCGTCCACCGCGACGAGCCGGTCCCGGACGAACTGCTCACCCAAGTGCGTGAGGGGACCAGGTTCCTCGGCGTCCTGGAGACCGACCTCGCGAAGTGCATGGAAACGCCGTGGTTGTTCGCGCACAGCAACAACGTCTCCGTGCCGGCCGAGACGCTGGCCGAGATCGGTGGGTTCAACGAGGAGTTCGGCACGAAGTGGGGCTGGGAGGACACGGAGATCTTCTACCGTGTCTACCAGCAACTGGGCGGGGACGACCGCGCGTTCCAGACGGACACCGAGGCGGTCTGCTTCCACCTGCCCAAGTACCGGGACCCGCGGCGGGAGTACCTGGACTTCTTCGACAACCAGGCCGCGGTCAAGCGGCTCTACCCGCACTACGACTTCGAACTGAACTCCCTGCGGATCCCGGTCACCGTCGCGGCGAAGATCCGTTACTACCGGGAGGTCATTCGGGACTGCGTCGAGGCCAAGGCATGCCGGCTCGCGCCGGTGTGGACCTGGGTCGAACCCAGACTCGCCGAGGAAGGCGGCCGCGCCTTGTTCATCGGTATGGGCACGAACGAGATCCCGTTGCCCGACGGCACCCTGACCTTCGACCACGAGGCACCGCCGTCGGCAACGAACTTCCATCTCATCGGCACGGAGATACCCACACAGGACGCCGCGCTCGACGTGGTGGTGAGTGTCGACTTCTGGCGATGCCTGCAGTGGGAGGAGTTCTGCGCCTTCCTCCGCGACGCGACGCGCGCCGCGCGGACCGTGTTGCTCGTCCACACCGTCGACGCCAAGCTCCCACACCAACCACTCCAGGAGCAGAGCGAGCTGGACTTCCTGCTCGAGGTGCTGTCCCACGACTTCGTCCCGACCAAGGAAGTCACCGGCGACATCACGGGGATCACGGTGCGACGCCGATAACCGGTCGACACAGAAGTAGGCCCCCTTCGAGAATTCGAAGGGGGCCTACTTCTGGTCACTTGGCGACGTACACGCTGTTGGCGAGGAAGGACAGGGTGGGGACGCTGGTGTTCCCGTCGACCGGGTAGGGCCGGCCCGTGCAGTCGGCGCTCGCGAACAGGCTGGCGGTGTGCCTGCTGGTGTTGATCACGGAACGGGCGCGTTCGCCCCAGCCGTGCTGGACCAGGTCCACGCAGACCCCGCCCGAGCCGAGCGGGCTGGCGGTGAGACTCGCGCCGCCGTATCGCTGCTCCTCCCACAGGCACAGGGTGTTGGCGTACCCGCAGGTTCCCGCGGCGGCCGCCGCGGGTGCCAACGCGACCGTGACACCGGTCAGGAGCAGGCCGGCCAGCGCGGCGGCCAGCGTTCTGGATGCGTGAGGACGTCTCATGGCTACTCCTTTGTAGACTGTACACAATGGATGACCGACGGCGCTTCACGGATGCGTTCAGGGCGCCGCGGATGTCTCGAAAGACGTGCTGATGTCGTTGAACCCAGACCCACCGATGGTCTTGGTGGCTCGGGGTGCGGCCCGGTGGACTCGCCGCGCGGTTTCGGCCGGCAGCCATGCCACGCACGAATGGCGCGTCCACATGCGGGCAATGTCTCGAAAGACGCGCTCATGTCGTTGAACGCCCCGATCGCGTCTTTCAGGACACCGGTTATGCCCCCAACGCGTCCTTCGCGACGCGGCACCCTGCGGGTGTGTCGAACTGCGAGTCTGGACCCGGTCAGCGGGATGAGCGGCGGCGGAAGGTGCGGGCGGCCAGTGTCGCGGCGAGCGCGGTGAAGGCCAGCCACCAGGCCAGGGCGATCCAGGCGCTGTCGCCGACCGGCAGGTCGAGGAGCAGTGCGCGGACCGCGTCGATGACCGGGGTCACCGGCTGGTTCTCGACGAAGAACCGCAGTCCCGCCGGCATGCTGTCCGCGGGCACCAGGGCGCTGCTGGCGTAGGGCAGGAAAACCATGATCATGCTGAGGCCGCTCGCCCCTTCGACGCTGCCGGCCACGATGCCCAACAGGACCGCCAGCCAGGAGATCCCGACCATGAACAGCAGCAGCAGGCCGAGCGCACCCAGCCATCCGCCGATGCCCGCGGTGGGGCGGAAGCCGACCACGAGGCCCAGACCGACGAGAATCACCGTGGACAGCAGGTTTCGCAGCACGCCGGCGACCATGTGTCCGATCAGGACGGCCTGGCCGAGCATCGGCATGGACCGGAACCGTTCGACGATGCCGTTCTGCAGGTCGGCCGCCACGCCGACGGCGGTCGACGTGGAGTTGAACGCGACGCTGATCACCAGGAGCCCGGCGATGAGGTAGTTCACGTAGACGACGTCACCGGTGTTGATGGCGCCACCGAACAGGTAGCGGAACAGCAGCAGCAGGATCACCGGCAGGGCGAGGACCTGGATGACCTGGTCCGGGTTGCGCAGGACGTGCCGCAGGTTGCGGCCGATCAGCACCAGGCAGTCGTTCAGCGCGAGCACGGGAGCGGACCGCGTTCCGGTCCGCGGTGCGAGGGTCTGGGTCATCGGGTTTCTCCGGAGGTCAGGGTGCGGAACACGTCGTCGAGCGTGGGCTGGGTGATGGCCATGCTGTGGACCGGGATGCCGGCCTGCGCGGTGCGTTCGAGCACCGCACGTACGTCGTCGACCGCGCCGATCGGGAGGCTGAGGGTGACGTCGTCGACGTCGCCGCCCAACAGCTCGCCGGCGCGGCGCACGTCGATCTCGTCGGTGAAGGTCAGCGTCAGCCGTTCGCTGCCGACCTGCTGCTTGAGCTCGTCCGGGGCGCCCTCGGCCACGATCCGCCCGCCGTTGATGACCGCGACCCGGTTGGCGAGGCTGTCGGCCTCGTCGAGGTACTGCGTGGTGAGCAGGATGGTGGTGCCGTCCGCGACCAGTTTGCGGATGAGCTCCCACATGGCCGTCCGGCTGGTCGGGTCGAGCCCGGTCGTCGGTTCGTCCAGGAACAGCACCGGCGGCGCGGTGATCAGGCTGGCCGCGATGTCCAGCCGGCGCCGCATGCCACCCGAGTAGGTGCGGACCTGGCGGTCCGCCGGCTCCACCAGATCGAACTGGTCGAGCAGCCCCTCGGCGCGTTGCCGCGCCTCAGCCTTGCCCAGGTGGAACAGCCTGGCCATCATCACCAGGTTCTCCCGCCCGGTCAGCAGCTCGTCGACCGCCGTGTCCTGTCCGGTGAGGCCGATCGCACCCCGGACCGCCCTGGGGTCGCGGGCGACGTCGTGCCCGTCGACCTGCACGGTGCCGCCGTCCGCGGTGAGCAGCGTGCTCAGGATCCGCACCAGCGTGGTCTTGCCGGCACCGTTCGGGCCGAGCAGCGCCAGCACGGTCCCGCGCTCGACACGCAGGTCCACCCCGGCCAGGACCACCGTGTCGCCGAAGGACTTGCGCACCCCCGACGCCTCAATCGCACAGCCAGTCATGAAACACCACCAATCGCCATCTTGATCAGTTCGTCGGGGTCCATCGAGTCGATCGACTCCCGTTCCTCTTCTTCACCGTCCGAATCGGACAGTGGGGTCGCGTGCACACCGGCCAGTTCGAGCAGGTGGTCCAGCAGCCCCGCCTCCCGCAGTCGTGACAGCGGGATCGACCCGATGGCGGCACGCATCTCGTCCTCGCCTGCGACCTCCTCGGCGCCGCCGTCCTCGCTCGCCGGGAACAGCTCGGCGGCGAGGTGGTCGGCGAGCACCCGGGGACTCGGGTAGTCGAAGATCAGGCTCGCCGGCAGCTTCAGGCCGGTGAGCAGGGTCAGCTTGTTGCGCAGGCCCATGGCCGACAGCGAGTCGAAGCCCACCTCGCTGAACGACCGGTCCGGCTCGATCTCGTCCGGACCCGCGAAGCCCAGCAGGGCGGCGGCCTGGGTACGTACCAGGTCGAGCAGCGCCGGCACCCGGCGACGCGGCGGCAGACCGGTCAGTCGCTCCAGCAGCGACCCGGACTCCTCCTGGTCCGCCCGGCGTGCGGCGGTTCGGACCAGCGCGCGGAACAGCGGGTGCAGGTCACCGCCGGCCTCGAGGGCCTCCATGGTCCTGATGTCCAGCCGGATCGGCACCAGCAGCGCGTCGCCGCGACCGGACGCCGCGTCGAGCAGTCCGAGGCCCTCACCGGTGGACAGCGCGCCGACGCCGGTGTCGGCGATCCGCTTGGTGTCGGCGGCGCCGAGCGCGCCGGCCATCCCGTCGCCCGCCCACATACCCCAGGCCAGGGAGGTCCCGACCAGTCCGGCGGCCCGCCGGTGCCCTGCCAACGCGTCGAGGAACGCGTTCGCGGCCGCGTAGGCACCCTGGCCTGGCGCGCCGAGCACACCGGCGGCCGAGGAGAACAGCACGAACGCGGACAGTTCGGCACCGGCGGTCAGCTCGTGCAGGTTCAGCGCGGCGTCCACTTTGGATCGCAGCACGGCGTCGACCCGGTCCGGGGTCAGCGAGGTGATCACCCCGTCGTCGAGCACCCCGGCGGCGTGCACCACCGCGCGCAACGGCCGGTCCCGCGGGATCGCCGCCAGCATCGCGGCGACCGCGTCCCGGTCGGCCAGGTCGCAGGCCACCAGTGACACCGAAGCACCCAGCTCGACCAGCTCGTCGCGCAGCGCGGCCGCGCCCGGTGCGTCGGCGCCCCGCCGGCTCGCCAGCAGCACGTGCCGCACGCCGTGCTGGCCGGCGAGGTGGCGGGCGACCGAGCTGCCGAGCGCTCCGGTGCCGCCGGTGATGAGCACGGTGCCGTCCGGTTCCCACGGCGCCGCAGCGGGAGTGGGCGGGACTCGGACCAGCCGCGGCACCCGGACGACGCCCGCCCGCAGCGCGGCGTGCGGCTCACCGGAGCGCACCACGGCCGGCAGGAGGGCCGGCGTTGGGTCGTCGGGATCCAGATCGACCAGGGTGATGCGGTCCGGGTGCTCGGCCTGGGCCGAACGCACCAGCCCGGACACCGCCGCCCCGGCGAGGTCACGCGGGTCCTCGCCGGCGCACGAGACCGCTCCTCTGGTCACGACGACCAGCCGGCTTTCGGCGAACCGTTCGTCGGCGAGCCAGGACCGCAGGATGTCGAGCACCCGGTGGATCTCCTCGCGTACCGGGCCGCCGGTCGGCACGACCAGCGTGTCGCCCGGCTCGACCTCGTGGACGACCCGGGCGCCGAGCGTTTCGGCCAGCCCCCAGCGGTCCCCTAGCACGGCCCACTCACCGGCGGGTTTCTCAGCGTCCATGTCGGACTGCTGCCAGTCGACCCGGAACAACGCGTCGGTGGCGGCCGGGGCGGTGGCCGGCCGGGTCACCGCGGACATCGGCCGCAGCACCAGTGAGTCGACCGACACGACCGGCCGTCCGGTCGCGTCGGCGACATCCAGCGCGACCACCCCGACCCCGGTGGGCCGGACGTGCACACGCAGCCCGGTCGCGCCGTGGGCGTGCAGTTCCACGCCTTCCCAGGAGAACGGCAGCGCCCGCTCCTCGCCGGCGGCGCCGCTGAGCCCGATCGCGTGGAGCGCGGCGTCCAGGAGCGCGGGATGGATGCCGAACCCGTCCACGTCCGCCCGTGCCTCCTGCGGCAGGTCCACCTCGGCGAAGGTCTCCCCGGCCCGTGTCCACAGTGTCCGCATCCCGCGGAAGGCCGGTCCGTAACGCAGTCCTTCCTCGGCGAGGTCGGCGTACATGCCGTCCAGCGACACGGTTTCAGCGCCGGCGGGCGGCCACTCGGTCAGGTCGAACGGCGTGTTCCGCTGAGGGCCGGGGGCCAGCACGCCGGTCGCGTGCCGGATCCACGGGGCTGTGCCCTCGACGTGCGAGTGCACGGTGAAGCGGCGGGTGCCGTGCTCGTCCGGCGCGCTCACCGCGAGCTGCACCCGCACCCCGTCACGCGGGGGCAGGACCAGCGGCGCCTCGATGGTCAGCTCCTCGACACGCGGACAGCCCACCTGGTCGCCGGCACGAACGGCCATCTCCACGAACCCGGTGCCGGGGAACAGTGCCGCGCCACCGACGACGTGGTCGGCGAGCCACGGGTGTGTTCCGACGGAGAACCGGCCAGTGAACAGCAGTCCGCCGGCGTCGGCGAGTTCGGTAGCCGCGCCGAGCAGCGGGTGCTCGGCGGCGGCGCCCGGGCCGGCGCTCTCCAGCCAGTACCGCTGGCGCTGGAACGCGTAGGTGGGCAGGTCCACGATCCGCCCGCCGCTCCCGGCGAGCACCGCGTCCCAGTCCGGCGACGCGCCGTCGACGTGCAGCCGGGCGAGCGCGGTCAGCAGCGCGCGGTCCTCAGGCACGTCCTTGCGCAGCACCGGGGTCAGCACGGCGGCGCCCGCCCGCTCGGCCAGGCACTCCTGCGCCAGCGCGGTCAGCGTCGCGTCCGGGCCCACCTCGACGAACCGGGTCACGCCCTCGCCGTCGAGGTCCTCGACCGCGTCGTGGAAGCGGACCGCCGCACGGACGTGGCGGACCCAGTACTCCGGCGAGGTCAGCTCCGCGGACCGGTCACCGGTCACTGTGGACACGATCGGGATGTGTGGGGCGTGGTAGGTCAAACCCGACGCCACGGCACGGAACTCGGCGAGCATCGGCTCCATCAGTGGGGAGTGGAACGCGTGCGACACCCGCAACCGCTTCGTCCTCACGAAACGGGCGGCGACCGCGAGCACCGCGTCCTCGTCGCCGGAGACCACCACCGACTCCGGACCGTTCACCGCGGCGACGTCCACACGCCCGTCCAACAACGGCCGAACCTCGTTCTCGCCCGCGGCGATCGCCACCATGGCCCCACCGGCGGGCAACGCCTGTATCAACCGGCCCCGCGCCGCCACCAGCACACACGCGTCCGAAAGGGACAGCACACCGGCGACGTGGGCCGCGGCCAGCTCACCGATCGAGTGGCCGGCAAGGAAGTCGGGCACGACGCGCCAGGACGCCAGCAACCGGAACAACGCCACCTCGACGGCGAACAGCGCCGGCTGGGTGTACTGGGTCTGGTCCAGCTCGGCCCCGCCGATCACCTCACGGATCGGTCTGTCGAGGTGGCGGTCCAGCTCGGCGCACACCTCGTCGAACGCCAAGGCGAACGCGGGATACCGCTGGTACAGCTCGGTTCCCATGCCGACCCGTTGCGCGCCCTGACCGGAGAACAGGAACGCGGTCCGCCCGCCGGTCCGAGCGACGCCCGTCACCAGACCGGGCACGTCCTCGCCGTCGACCAGGGCCGCCAGCCCACGCAGCATCTCCGGCCAGCGGGCGCCGATCACGATCGCACGGTGTTCGAGCCGCGCCCGGGACGTCGCCAGCGAGACACCGACGTCCTCGAGCCCGTGGGGTTCGTCGTCCATGTAGGACATCAGCCGTTCGGCCTGGGCGGCGAGGGCCGCCCGGCCGCGTCCGGAGATCAGCCACGGGACAGGGCCGCCGGCAGGCTCGGGGTCGGGTTCCGGTTCGGTCTGCGCCGGCAACTCCAGCACCACGTGTGCGTTGGTGCCGCTGACGCCGAACGAGGACACCCCGGCGCGGCGCGGGTGGCCGGTGTCCGGCCAGGGCCGCGCCTCCGTCAGTAGCCGCACGGTGCCGGCCGACCAGTCGGTCTCGGTCGACGGCTGGTCGACGTGCAGGGTGCGCGGCAGCTCGCCGTGGCGCATGGCCTGCACCATCTTGATCACGCCGGCGACGCCGGCCGCGGCCTGGGTGTGACCGAGGTTGGACTTGAGCGAACCGATCCACAGTGGACGATCGGCCTGACCGTAGGTGGCCATGAGCGCCTGCGCCTCGATCGGGTCACCGAGCCTCGTGCCGGTGCCGTGTGCCTCCACGGCGTCCACATCGGACACGTCGAGGCCCGCGTTGGCCAGTGCCTGCCGGATCACCCGCTGTTGGGCGGGTCCGTTCGGCGCGGTGAGGCCGTTCGAGGTGCCGTCCTGGTTGATCGCGCTGCCCCGCAGCACCGCGAGCACCCGGTGCCCGTTGCGCCGCGCGTCCGACAGCCGTTCGAGGACGACCATCCCGACGCCCTCGGACCACGCGGTCCCGTCGGCGTCGGCGGAGAACGCCTTGCAGCGGCCGTCCGGGGCGAGACCGCGCTGTCGGCTGAACTCCACGAACGTCTCCGGGGTGGCCATCACGGTCACCCCGCCGGCGAGCGCGAGCGTGCAGTCGCCCTGCCGCAACGCGTTGGCCGCCCAGTGGATGGCCACCAGCGAGGAGGAGCACGCGGTGTCCACGCTGACGGCCGGTCCCTCCAGGCCGAGGCTGTACGCCACGCGCCCGGTGACGATCGATCCGGCGCTGCTGGCGGCGACGTAGTCGTGGTACTGCACGCCGGCGTACACCGCGGTCGGGCTGCCCTTCAACGACAGCGGGTCGATCCCGGCCCGTTCCAGCGCCTCCCAGGAGGTCTCCAGCAGCAGCCGCTGCTGCGGGTCGATCAGCGGTGCCTCCTTGGGCGAGACGCCGAAGAAGGCGGGGTCGAACTCGCCAGCGTCGTACAGGAACCCGCCCTCGCGGACGTAGGTGGTGCCCGGCCGCGTGCCGGTCGCGTCGAACATCCCGGCCACGTCCCAGCCGCGGTCGGTGGGGAACTCGCCGATCGCGTCGGTCCCGTCGGCGACCAGCCGCCAGAGATCCTCGGGCGAGCGGACACCGCCGGGCAGGCGGCAGGCCATGCCCACGATCGCGATCGGCTCGTCGCCACCGGTGGCCCGGACCACGGGCTCTGCATTGGCGGTGCCGGCCAGTTCGGCGAGCACGTGGTCGGCGAGCGCCGCCGAGGTCGGGTAGTCGAAGATCGTGGTGGTCGGCAGTCGGAGCCCGGTGGCGGCGCCGAGCCGGTTGCGCAGCTCGACCGCGGTCAGCGAGTCGAAGCCGAGTTGCTGGAACTCCACGGCCGGACCGATCTCCTCGGCCGAGCCGTAGCCCAGCACCGCCGCGGCGTGCGTGCGCACCACGTCCAGCACGGCGGCCCGACGCTCCGCCTCCGGCACGCCGGCCAGGAACCCGCTGGCAGGCTCCGGGACGCGGGACGGTGTGGTGCCGGCGAGCGCGAGCAGTGGCCGGGGCACGCCGGCGGGGTCCTTTCGTAGCGCGCCCGCGTCGACACGGACGCCGACCACGACGGGTTCCGGCGAGCCGAGCGCGGCGTCGAACCGGGCCAGGCCCTCCTCGGTGGTCAGCGGCACGAGGCCGGTGGCGGCGATGCGGGCGACGTCGGCCTCGTCCAGCCGGCCGCCCATCCCGCCGGCCTCGCCCCACAGTCCCCACGCGACGGACAGGGCGGGCAAGCCGAGGCCGCGCCGGTGCGTGGCGAGGGCGTCGAGGAAGGCGTTGGCCGCGGCGTAGTTGCCCTGTCCCGGTGCACCGAGCACGCCGGAGACCGAGGAGAACAGCACGAACGCGGCGAGGTCGGCGTCGCGGGTCAGCTCGTGCAGGTTCAGCGCGCCGTCGACCTTGGGGCACAGCACGGTGTCGAGCCGTTCGGGGGTGAGCGCGGTCAGCACGCCGTCGTCCAGGACACCCGCGGCGTGCACCACGGCGGTCAGCGGGTGCCGGGCCGGGATCGCGGACAGCGCCCTGGCCAGCGCGTAGCGGTTGGCCACGTCACAGGCCGTGGCGCGGACCTTCGCGCCGAGCCGGGTCAGCTCACGGGCGAGCCTGTCGACGCTCCTGCGTCCACCGCGGCTGAGCAGCAGCAGGTTCCTGACGCCGTGGGCGGTCACCAGGTGCCGGGCCAGCACACCGCCGAGCGCGCCGGACGCGCCGGTGATCAGCACGGTGCCCTCGGGATCGAGAGCCGGGGCCGGCTCCGCGGCGGCGTACCGGGCGAGCCGGGCGGCGTGCGGGACACCGCCACGCACCACGACCTGCGGTTCGCCTGAGGCGAGCACCGCGGGCAACACCGCGGCCACGTCGGTGTCCTCGTCGGTGTCCTCGTTGATGTCCAGCAGCACGAACCGGTCGGGGTGCTCGGTCTGTGCCGAGCGCACCAGGCCCCACACGGCCGCCCCGGCGAGGTCGGTCACGTGCTCGCCGACCGCGCCACGGGTCACGATCACGAGTCGGGTCGTGGTGTCGGTCGACAACCGGGTCTGCATCGCGTCCAGCACCTGGTGCGTGGCCGCCCGGACCGCGGCGGAGTCGGTGCCGCCCGGGCAGGTCAGCACGTCCGCGGGCGCGGGGTCCGCCGGCCCGGCCGGGATGGGACGCCACTCCAGCCGGTACAGCGGCGCGGCGACTCCCGCCGGGGGTGTGAACGGGCGGAACACCGCCGACTCGATGGAGGCCACCGGGGCGCCGGCGGCGTCGGCGAGGTCGAGCGTGTAGCCGTCGGCACCGGACGGGGCCAGCCGCACCCGCAGCGCCGCCGCCCCGCCGGCTCGCAGCTCCACACCGGACCAGGTGAACGGCACGCGTCCGACGCCGCCCGCGCCAACACGCAGGGCGTGGGTGGCGGCGTCCAGAGCCGCCGGGTGCAGGCCGAACCGGTCGGCCTCGTGCGGTACGTCGTCCGGCAGGCGCACCTCGGCGAAGATCTCGGCATTGTCGTCACCGCCGCGCCGCCACACCGCTCGCAGCGCACGGAAAGCGGGGCCGTAGGTCAGGCCGGTGTCGGCGAACTCCTCGTACAGCCCGTCCACCGGAACCGGCTCGGCGCCGGGCGGCGGCCACTCGGCGAGGTCGATCCCGGCCCGGCCCGACCCGCTCACCACGGACGCGGTCGCGTGTCGGGTCCACTCGGCGTCCGGGTCGTCCTCCGGCTTCGAGTGCACGGTGACCGCACGCCCACCGGCGGAGTCCGCGGCACCCACCGTGACCTGCACCCGCACCCCGCTGTGCTCGGGCAGGACGAGTGGGCTCGCCAGGGTCAGCTCGTGCAGGCGGGGACAGCCGGCCTGCATGCCGGCCTGGATCGCCAGCTCGACGAACGCGGTTCCCGGCACCACCACCGTGTCGCCGAGCCGGTGGTCGGCGAGCCATGGCTGCTGCGCGACCGAGAGCCGGCCGGTGAGCACGACGTGATCGGACTCGGCCAGCGTGACGGCCGCGCCCAGCAACGGATGTCCGGCGGAGTCCAGGCCGGCGGCACGCACCCCGTCCTGTCCCGGCTGACGCGGCAGCCAGTAGGTCCGGCGCTGGAACGGGTAGGTCGGCAGCGGCACGCGGCGAGCACCCCGTCCCGCGAACACGCCGGCCCAGTCCGGGTCGACACCGCTGACATACAGCCGCGCCAGCGCGGTGATCACCGACCGGGGTTCGGGCCTCTCCTTGGGAAGCAAGGAAACCACGGTCGGTCCGTCCGCGAGGTACTGGCGGGTCAGCCCGGCCAGCACGGCGCCAGGACCGACCTCGACGAACCGGGTCGCCCCGGCCTCGTGCAGCGCCGTCAGTCCATCGTGGAAGCGCACCGCCTCACGAACGTGCCGGACCCAGTACTCGGCGCCGCACAGGCCCCGAGCGGGTCCACCGGTCACATTGGACAGAATGGGAACGCTGGGCTCGTGGTAGGTCAGTTCCTTCGCGACGCGCTCGAACTCGGCGAGCATGTCGTCCATGCGGTGCGAGTGGAAGGCGTGCGAGACCCGCAGCCGCGTGGCCTTCGGGAAGCGGGCCGCGAGCGCGAGCACGGCGTCCTCGTCGCCGGACAGCACGACCGACGTGGGGCCGTTGACCGCGGCGATGTCGACCCGTTCACCCAGCAGCGGGCGCACGTCCTCCTCGGTGGCCTGTACGGCGACCATCGCCCCGCCGTCCGGCAGCGCGTCCATCAGCGTGGCGCGGGCGGCGACGAGGGTGCAGGCGTCGTCCAGCGACAGCACGCCGGCGACGTGTGCGGCGACGAGTTCGCCGATGGAGTGGCCCAGCAGCAGGTCCGGCCGCACGCCCCAGGACTCCAGCAACCGGAACAACGCGACCTCGACGGCGAACAGCGCCGGCTGCGCGTAGGCGGTGCGGTCCAACAGCGCGGGCTCACCGAAGCAGACTGCCTTGAGTGGACGGTCGAGCCGGCCGTCGAACCGGGCGCACACGGCGTCGAACGCCTCGGCGAAGACCGGGAACGCGGCGCACAACTCCTGGCCCATGCCGGCGCGCTGCGAACCCTGGCCGGAGAACAGGAACGCGGTCAGCCCCTCGGCGGCGGACCCGAGCAGCACGCTCGGATCGTCGACACCGGCGTGGAGCGTGTCCAGTCCCACGGCGGCGGACTCGGGACCGTCCGCCAGCACCACCGCCCGTTCCGGTAGCGGCGACCGGGTCGTGGCGAGCGAGTAACCGAGATCGAGCACCGATCCGTCCACAGCGGACTTGAGGTCACCGGCCAGCGCACGTAACGCACGCGGATCCTTGGCGGCGATCGGCAGCGGGACAGTGCATGACCAGTCCGGTTCCCCGGCGGGGTCGACCGGCGCCGGTTCGGCCTGTTCGATGATCACGTGCGCGTTGGTGCCGCTGACGCCGAACGAGGACACCCCGGCGCGGCGCGGATGGCCGGTTTCCGGCCAGGGCCGGGCGTCGGTCAGCAGCCGGACGTCGCCGGCCGTCCAGTCGACCTCCGTGGTCGGTTCGGTCACGTGCAGCGTTTTGGGCAGCAGGCCGTGCCGGATGGCCTGCACCATCTTGATCACACCGCCGATCCCGGCGGCGGCCTGGGCGTGACCGATGTTCGACTTGAACGAGCCGAGCCACAGTGGACGGTCACGTTCCTGGCCGTAGGTGGCGATGAGAGCGGACGCCTCGATCGGGTCGCCGAGCGTGGTGCCGGTCCCGTGCCCTTCGACGGCGTCGACCTCGGCAGCGGCGAGCCCGGCGTCGGCGAGGGCATGCCAGATCACGCGCTGCTGCGACAGGCCGTTCGGGGCGGTCAGGCCGTTGGACGCGCCGTCGGAGTTGATCGCGGAGCCGCGCACGACCGCGAGCACCGGGTGGCCGTTGCGCCGGGCGTCGGAGAGCCGCTCGACGAGGACCGTGCCGGCGCCCTCGGCCCAGCCGGTGCCGTCCGCCGCCGAGGAGAACGCCTTGCACCGGCCGTCGGACGCGAGGCCGCGCTGGCGGTGGAACGCCAGGAACGGGCCCGGCCGCGACATCACCATCACGCCGCCGGCGAGAGCCATCGCGCACTCGCCCCGCCGCACGGCCTGGACGGCCAGGTGGAGCGCGACGAGCGAGGATGAGCACGCCGAGTCGATGGTGACCGCCGGTCCCTCGAGGCCGAGCGCGTAGGCCACGCGGCCGGAGATGACCGAGCCGGCGTTGCCCGTGCTGAGGTAGTCCTCGACCACCCCGGACGCGACAGAGGGCGGCAGGTCGTCGTAGTAGTCCTGTCCCCCGCTGCCGATGAACACCCCGACCTGCTTCTCGCGCATGGTGTGCGGCGCGATCCCGGCCCGCTCGAAGGTCTCCCAGGCCAGCTCCAGCACCAGCCGCTGCTGGGGGTCCATGGTCAGCGCCTCGCGTGGCGAGACGTGGAAGAACGCGGCGTCGAACTCCCCCGCGTCGTGCAGGAACCCACCCTCACGCACGAACGTGGTGCCGGGGTTGTCCGGGTCGGCGTCGAAGCGCGTGTCGATGTCCCAGCCGCGGTTGGTCGGGAACGGACCGACCGCGTCCACCTCGCCGGCCACCAGGTCCCACAGGTCCTCGGGTGTGCGGACGCCGCCGGGGTAGCGGCAGCCCATCGCCACGATGGCGACCGGCTCATCATCGCGTTGCTCGGCCTCGCGCAGCCGCTCCCGGGTCTGGTGCAGATCCGCGGTGACGCGCCGGAGGTACTCGACGAGCTTTTCTTCGTTCGCCATCATTCAGCCTCTGGTCAGCTCGTTGTCGATCAGGTTGAAGAGATCCTCGGCCGAGGCCGTTCGCAGCTGGTCGGTCACCGTCGTCGTCCCGAGCCTCTCGTCCACTGTGGACAGCAGGGCACGCAGCCGGGCGGCCACCCTGCCGCTCTCGATCTCCGCCCGCGGCAGCGCGGAAAGGCGGGCGTGCAGCCGGTCCAGCTCGGCGGCGAGCGGCACGGCGGTGTCCGCGTCCGCGCAGAGCCGGGTCCACAGGTGCCCGGCGAGGGCGGTGGCGGTGGCGTGGTCGAACACCACCGTGGCCACCAGTTTCAGCCCGGTCGCCGTGGCGAGCCGGTTGCGCAGGTCGACGGCGGTCACCGAGTCGAACCCGAGCTCCTTGAACGCACGGCCTGTCTCGACCGCGGCGGCCTCGTCGTAGCCGAGCACGGCGGCGACGTGCGTGCGCACCAGGTCCAGCAGGAGACGGCGCTGCTCGGCCTCGGTCAGCTCGGCGAGCTGGGCCGTGATTCCGCTGGCCAAGAGCGTTTCGGTCTCCTCGGCAGGCGGGACGGCCTCGGGTAGTGCCCGCAGCAACGGGCGGGTCCTGGCGAGCGTGTACACCGGCGTGAACCGGGCCCATTCGATGTCCGCCACCACGAGGTGGCTCTCGTCGTTCGCGAGTGCCTGACCGAGTGCCTCGACGGCGAGTGCCGGGTCCATGTCGGACAGTCCGAGCCTGCGCAGGGCCGCGCCCGCCTCGCCGCCGGCCATGCCGCCGCCACCCCATGCGCCCCAGGCGATCGCGGTGGCGGTCAGTCCCCGGGCCCGGCGGTGCTGGGCGAGGGCGTCCAGGTAGGCGTTGGCGGTGGCGTAGGCCGCCCGGCCCGCCGTGCCCCACACCGAGGCGCCCGAGGAGAACAGCACGAAGGCGTCCAGTGGTGTCTCGGCAAGCAGGCGATCGAGGTGTGCCGCACCGGTGACCTTGGCCCGTGTGGCGGCCGCGAACTCCGCCATCGTGGTCTCGGTCAGCGGTTTCCCGTCGGGCAGCTCACCCGCGGCATGCACGACCGCTGTCAGTGGCAGTTCGGGCGGGACCGTGTCGAGGACGCGGCGCAGCGCCGCCGCGTCGGACATGTCGCAGGACTCGATCGTCACTCGGGCACCGGCGTCGGCCAACTCTGCCGCCAGTTCGTCGGCCCCGAGCGCGTCCCGGCCACTGCGGCTGGTCAGCAGGATGTGTTCGGCCCCGGCCCTGGCCAGCCAGCGTGCGACGTGGGCGCCGACCGCGCCCGTGCCGCCGGTGACCAGCACGGTACCGCGCGGTCGCCAGGGAGTGTGCGACCGGGCCGCGGCACGCACCATGCGCCGGGCGAACACGCCGGAGGGCCGGACCGCCACCTGGTCCTCACCGTCCACCCCGGACAGCAGAGCGCACAGGCGATCGAGTGTGCCGGGGTCGGTGGCATCGGCCAGGTCGACCATGCCGCCCCAGGTGTCCGGGTGGTCGAGCGCGAGCACGGTGCCCGTCCCCCACAGCGAGCCGGAGATCGGGTCGACGTCCTCGAACCGATCGACCGCGACCGCGCCGCGGGTGACGCACCAGAGCGGCGCGCTGATCCCGGCGTCGTGTGCCGCCTGCACAAGGGTGACCGTGCCGGCGATGGCTGGTGAGTCGGTCTCGGACTGGGCGCGTTCGTCCAGTGCCAGCAGGGAAACCACGCCGGTGAGACCCGAGGACAGGTCGCGCAGGGTGTCCGTGAGTTCGGCCCGGTCCGTGCCGTCCACCTCGACCAGGTGCACGTCGGCGCCACGCTCGGCGAGACCCGCCGCGACCGTGACGGCCGCGGTCGAGTTCGGTGGCATGGCGACCAGCCAGGTGCCGGTCAGCCGGCCCGCCGGCACGCCGGTCAGCGGCACCCAGGTCACCCGGTACCGCCAGGAGTCCACAGTGGTCATCCGGGTCCGCTCGCCGCGCCAGGTCGACAGCGCGGGCACGATCTCCCGCAACGGCGCGTCGTCAACACCCAGCCGCCTCGCCAGCGCCTCGACGTCCCCGCGCTCGACGTCCGCCCAGAAGTCCCGGTCCGCCGGGTCCCCGACAACGGCCTCGGGTGGGCGGTCGAGCCAGAACCGCTTGCGCTGGAAGGGATAGGTGGGCAGGTCGACCAGCGTGCCGCCGGCGCAGAAGGCCGTCCAGTCCGGGGAGACACCCCGCACGTGCAGCTCGGCGGCCGAGGCGACGAACCGGTCCATGCCGCCTTCGTCGCGACGCAGGGTCCCGACGACCACCGCCTCGTGCCCGGCCTCGTCCAGCGTCTCCTGGATGCTCATGGCCACGACGGGATGTGGGCTCACCTCGACGAACGCCGCGTAGCCCCGGGCCGTCAGGTCCCGGACGACGGGTGCGAACCGGACGGTCCGCCGGAGGTTCTCGAACCAGTACCGGGCGTCCATCTCGCCGCCGGACACCCAGGCGCCGGTCACCGACGACAGCATCGGCACCGCACCGTCGCGGGGCATGATCGGCGCCAGGTCGACGAGCAAGCGGTCGCGCAGGTCGTCCACATGGGCCGAGTGCGAGGCGTAGTCCACCGGCACCCGCTTGACTCGAACGTCCTCGGCGGCGAGCAGTGTGGCCAGGTCGTCGAGTGCGTCGCCGTCGCCGGACACCACGACCGAGCGGGCGCCGTTGTCGGCCGCGATCGAGACACCCGTGGGCAGCCGCCCGGCCACCCGGTCTGCCGGCAGCCCCACGGCCAGCATGCCGCCGCCCCGGCCGCCGAGCACCTCGCGGATCGCCTTGCTGCGCAGGGCGACGACCCGCGCGCCGTCGTCGAGCGACAGCACACCCGCGACGCACGCGGCGGCGATCTCCCCCTGGGAGTGCCCGATCACCGCGTCCGGATGAACGCCGTGGGCACACCAGTGTGCCGCCAGCGACACCATCATCGCCCACAGCACCGGTTGTATGACGTCCACGGACAGCACGTCGGGCGCCTCCCGCAGTACCGCGGCGAGCGACCAGTCCACAAAGGGCGCCAGAGCTTTCTCGCAGTCGGCGAGGCTTTCGGCGAACACGGTGGACTCGGTCCGCAGCGCGGTGGCCATCCCAGCCCACTGGGACCCCTGGCCGGGGAAGACGAACGCCGTTCGGCCGCGGAGATCGGCCAGGCCGGTCACCACACCGGGCGCGGTGTCCCCCTCGGCCAGGCTTCGCAGGCGGGTGCGCAGCTCAGCGGGGTCCCGGCCGATCACGACCGCCCGGTGCGCGAAGGTCGACCGGCTGGTGGCCAGGGAGAACGCCATGTCGACCGGCTGCCCGTCACACCGTTCCGCGAGGCGGGCCGCGGACTCCCGCAGCGCTTCGGGGCTTTTCGCGGACAGCACGAGCGGAACGGCGGTGTCCGGCCGGTCCGCCTCGCTCGCGGGCCGCGCCGGCGCCTGCTCGATGATCACGTGTGCGTTGGTGCCGCTGATCCCGAACGAGGACACGGCGGCCCGGCGCGGCCGGTCGACCTCCGGCCAGTCCCGCGCCTCGGTCAGGAGCCGTACCGCACCGGCCGACCAGTCCACCTTGCTCGTGGGCCGGTCCACATGCAGTGTCCTGGGTAGCGTGCCGTGCTGGACGGCCTGCACCATCTTGATCACGCCGGCGACACCTGCCGCGGCCTGTGGGTGACCCAGGTTCGACTTGATCGAGCCCAGCCAGAGCGGGTGGTCCGCCGTGCGCCGGCCGTAGGTGGACAGCAGGGCCTGTGCCTCGATCGGGTCGCCGAGCGCGGTGCCGGTGCCGTGTGCGTCCACGGCGTCCACATCGGACGGTGTGAGGCCGGCCGTGGCGAGCGCCTGTTCGATCACCCGGACCTGGGACGGGCCGTTGGGTGCGGTGATGCCGTTGCTGGCGCCGTCGGAGTTCACCGCGGAGCCACGCACGACGGCGAGTATCCGGTGCCCGTTGCGTTCCGCGTCGGACAGCCGTTCCAGCACGAGCACGCCGACGCCCTCGGACCACGCCGTTCCGTCGGCGTCGTCGGAGAACGACTTGCAGCGCCCGTCCGGCGCGAGTCCACGCTGGCGGCTGAAGTCGACGAACAGCTCCGGTGTGCCCATCACGGCGACACCGCCGGCGAGGGCCAGCGTGCAGTCGCCGGCACGCAGGGCACGCGTCGCCAGGTGCATCGCGACCAGCGAGGAGGAGCACGCCGTGTCGACTGTGACGGCCGGGCCCTCCAGTCCGAGGCTGTAGGCGACCTGGCCGGAGACCAGGCTCCCGCCGGGGCTGCCGCCTCCGCCGTAGTCGTGGTACATCAGGCCGGCGAAGACTCCGGTGGGGCTGCCGTGCAGGGACTCGGGGTCCAGACCCGCGCGTTCGATGGCCTCCCAGGAGGCTTCGAGGAGAAGCCGCTGCTGTGGGTCGGCCCGGCGTGCCTCGTTCGGGCTGATCCCGAAGAAGGACGCGTCGAACTCGGCCGCGTCGTACAGGAACCCGCCGCGCCGGACGTAGGTCTTGCCCGGCTGGTCGGGTTCGGGGTCGTACAGCGCCTCGACGTCCCAGCCGCGGTCGGCCGGGAACTCGCCGATCGCGTCGCGGCCTTCGTCGACGAACCGCCAGAGTGCTTCCGGCGAGTCGATCCCGCCCGGGTACCGGCAGCTCATCCCGATGATCGCGATCGGTTCGGCCTCGAGTTCCCGCACCCGGCGCTTGGCCTGCCGAAGGTCCGCCGTCGCACGCTTGAGGTAGTCGCGCAGTCTGTCGTCGTCCGCCATCGCCCGCCCGTTCACGAGATGCCCAGTTCTTCGTCCAGCACGTGGAAAAGCTCCTCGTCGGTGGCGCTCGCGAGGTCGCTACCCGTTTCGCCGCCGGCCCGCTGCCACGCGCGGAGGAGGGCCTGCAGCCGGGCGGTGATCTTCGCCGCGCCACGGTCGTCTCGTGGCCCCGCCGCGGTCAGGGTTGTTTCGAGGCGGTCCAGTTCGGCCAGCAGCGGCCCTGCGGGATCGGTCTGCCCTGGATCGATCAGTGTCAGCAGGTGGGCGGCCAGCGCCGCCGGCGTCGGGTGGTCGAACACCACCGTGGCCGGCAGGCTCACCTCGGCCGCCGCACCGAGCCGGTTGCGCAGCTCGACCGCGGCCAGCGAGTCGAAGCCCATCTCCTGGAACGCTCGCCTCGGCTGGACGGCGGCCGGGGACGCGTGTCCCAGCACCGCGGCGACATGGTGGGACACCAGTTCGAGTACCAGACCGTCCCGTTCGGACTCGGGAAGCGCGGCCAGCCGGACCGCCAGTGTCTCCTGTGGACGTTCGGGGGCCGGGCCGGGGCGTCGGGGCGGCCGGACCAGTCCGCGCAGCACGGCCGGTGTCTCACCGCCTCGGGCCCGCAAGGCCGGCAGGTTGATCTTCACTGGCACGAGCGCCGGTTCGTCGAGGCCGAGCGCCGCGTCGAACAGGGCAAGACCTTCCTCGGTGGACAGCGGGGGTAGCCCGAGCCGGTCCAGGCGACGCAGTGCTGCCTCGTCGAGCAGGCCGGCCATGCCGCCGTCCTCCGCCCAGGCGCCGTAGGCCAAGGCCACCGCCGGCAGCCCCAACCAGTGTCGGTGGGTGGCGAGCGCGTCGAGGAACGTGTTGGCGGCGGCGTAGTTGGCCTGTCCCGCGCCGAGCACGACCCCGGCGGCGGAGGACAACATCACGAACGCCGCGAGGTCGTGGCCCGCGGTCAGCTCGTGCAGGTGCCAGCCACCGTCCACCTTGGGGCGCAGCACACGGTCCCACTGGTCCGGGCTGAGTGACTCGACGACGCCGTTGTCCACCACGCCGGCCGCGTGCACGACGGCGGTCAGCGGGTGCTCGGGTGGGATCGTGGCGAGCAACGCGGCCATCGCGGCACCGTCGGCGATGTCGCAGCTGGTGATTCGCACCTCGGCGCCGAGCCCGGTCAGCTCCTGCTGGAGTTCCCTTGCGCTCGCCGCGTTCGGCCCGCTCCGGCTCGTGAGCAGCAACCGCCGCACGCCGTGCGTCGACACCAGGTTGCGAGCCAGTACCGCGCCCAGTCCGCCTGTGCCGCCGGTGATCAGCACGGTGCCGGCCGGATTCCATGAGCTGTCCCTGGCCGGTGCCACCGTGCGGACGAGCCGGGGCGCCAGCAGTTCCCCGTTCCGGATGGCCAGTTCGGGCTCTCCACTGGCCGCGGCCTCGCGCACCCGGTTCGGTGCCGGCTCCTGACCGTCCACATCGACCAGTACGAACCGGCCGGGGTTCTCCGCTTCCGCTGCTCTGACGAGGCCCCACACCGGCGCGTGGGCGAGGTTGATGTCATGCGCGTCCCGCACCTGGACGGCGTTGGTGGTCACGACGGCCAGCCGGGAGTCCGTGTGGCGTTCGTCGGTGAGCCACGTCCGTACCCGGTCGGCTACCTCGCCGAGCACCGAGCGGACCGAACCCGGGACGTCGTGGTCGCCGGGCGGCACGGTGAGGACGTCGACGTCCCGGGCACGCGTCGGAGCACCGGTCACGGAGTCCCACACCACGCGGTACATGTGGTTCTGGGCGAGGTGCTCATGGCTGATGGGTCGGGCCAGCAGCGAGTCGATCGTGGCGAGTGGTTTGCCCGCGGTGTCGGCGATCTCCAGGGCGAGCGCCTCCGGCCCGGCAGGCGTGATCCGCACCCGCAACGAGGACGCGCCGGCGGACAGGAGTGTCACCCCGCTCCACAGGAACGGGACCACCGGTGGGCCGTCCCCCGTCAGGAGGAGAGGATGCAACGCGGCGTCCAGCAATGCCGGGTGCAGCCCGAACGGACCACCGTCCACGTCGGACGCCTGCACCTCGGCGAAGATCTCCTCACCTCGGCGCCAGGCCCGGCGCAGTCCCCGGAACGCGGGACCGTAGTCGTAGCCCCGGTCGGAGAGCGTGTGGTAGCAGCCGTCGAGGTCGACTTCGTCGGCGTGTGGGGGTGGCCATTCGGTGAGGTCGAACGATGGTTGGTCGCCGGCGGCGAGCACTCCGGTGGCGTGACGGGTCCACTCGTGGTCGTCGTGTCGGGAATGGATCGACAGGCGGTGGTCGCCGTCCACCAGGACCTGCACGGTGACGGCACCGTGCTCGGGCAGCACGAGTGGTGCTTGCAGGGTCAGTTCGGCGACCTGGTCGCAGCCGACCTCGGCGGCGGCACGCAGCGCCAGCTCCACGAATCCTGTGCCTGGCAACAACACCTGGCCCAGGACCACGTGGTCCGCGAGCCAGGGGTGGGTGGTGGTGGAGAGGCGACCGGTCAGGACCGCGCCGCCGGTCTCCGGCAGCTCGACTGCCGTGTCCACCAACGGCTCCGGCGCCGGTGACAGCCAGAACCGTTGGTGCTGGAAGGCATACGTGGGCAGGTCGACTCGTCGGGCGTCGCGGGCGGCGTAGAACGCGGCCCAGTCGACGGGGACACCACGCACGTGCAACTCAGCCAGCGCGGACGTCACCATCACGACCTCGTCCCGACCCCGCCGGCACGAGGGCACGAACTCCTCATCCAGCGCCGACAACACCGCATCGGGACCCACCTCCACAAAAGAGGCCACCCCGGCAGAACGCAGAGCCTGAATCCCGTCGGCGAACCGCACCGTCCGACGAACGTGCTCCACCCAGTACTCGGCGCTGTACTCGGTGACCAGCTCTCCGGTCACGTTGGACACCACGGGGATGGTGGGCCGGTGGTAGGCCACCGACTCCGCGACCGACCGGAACTCCGCCAGCATCGGCTCCATCAGTCCAGAGTGGAACGCGTGCGACACCCGCAACCGCTTCGTCTTCGTGAACCGGGCCGCCACCGCCGACACGGCGTCCTCGACCCCCGAGATCACGACCGAGCTGGGTCCGTTGACCGCGGCGAGGTCGACGCCATCACCCAGCAACGGCAGCACGTCGTCCTCGGTGGCGGCGATGGCGACCATCGCCCCGGCAGCGGGCAGCGCCTGCATCAACCGACCCCGCGCGCTCACCAGCCGCGCCGCATCCGCCAGCGAGAACACACCGGCCACATACGCCGCGACCAACTCACCAATCGAATGCCCAGCCACATATCGCGGCGCGACACCCCATGACTCCAGCAACCGGAACAACGCCACCTCGAACGCGAACAGACCGGCCTGCGTATACCTCGTCTGATGGACGAGTTCGCTACCCAACGCATCCCGCACCGATTCACCCAGCGCGGCACACACCTCGTCGAACGCACGCGCGAACACCGGGAACGCCGAGGACAGCTCGGCACCCATCCCCGGGCGTTGGGAACCCTGACCGGAGAACAGGAACGCGAGTTGCTGTTCGGTTGCCTGGCCGTGGATGCCGTCGCCCTCGGCGATGGCGGTGAGCCCGCCGATCAGTTCGTCGCGGCCGGCGCCGACGACCGCGGCGCGGTGTTCCAGCGCGGCACGAGTGGTGGCGAGCGAGTAGGCCACGTCCACTGGTTCGAGCGACGCGTGCCGGTCGAGGTGGGACCGTAGCCGGACCGCCTGGTCTCGCAGTGCTTCGGTGCTCTGTCCGGACAGGATCCACGGTTGGACCGCGACGGTCTCCTCACGGGGCGAGGGTGCCGGGGTCGCGGGGGCCTGTTCGAGGATCACGTGGGCGTTGGTGCCGCTGATCCCGAACGAGGACACGGCAGCCCGACGCGGCCGGTCACGCGTCGGCCAGTCCCGGGTCTCGGTCAGCAACTCGACCGAGCCGGCCGACCAGTCCACCTTCGACGACGGTGTGTCCGCGTGGAGCGTGGCCGGCACCATCCCGTGCCGCATGGCGAGGACCATCTTGATCACACCCGCGACGCCAGCCGCGGCCTGTGTGTGACCGATGTTCGACTTGATGGACCCGAGCAGCAGCGGCCGCTCCCGCTCCTGGCCGTAGGTGGCCAGGAGGGCCTGCGCCTCGATCGGGTCACCTAGCGTGGTTCCGGTCCCGTGTCCCTCCACGACGTCCACGTCCACATGCGACAGTCCGGCGGACCGCAACGCCTGGGTGATCACCCGCTGCTGTGACGGCCCGTTGGGGGCGGTCAGCCCGTTGGACGCGCCGTCCTGGTTGACCGCGGAACCCCTTACCACTGCCAGCACCTCGTGGCCGTTGCGGCGCGCGTCGGACAGCCGCTCCAGCAGCAGAACCCCGACGCCCTCACCCCAGCTGGTGCCGTCGGCGGCCTCGGCGAACGACTTGCACCGCCCGTCCGGCGCCAACCCACGCTGCCGGCTGAAGTCCACAAAGGAGTCAGGCGTGGCCATCACGGTGACCCCGCCGGCAATGGCCAGCGTGCACTCGCCACGACGCAGGGCCTGGGCGGCCCAGTGCAAGGCCACCAGCGACGACGAGCACGCCGTGTCCACGGTGACCGCGGGCCCTTCCAGACCGAAGGTGTACGCGACCCGGCCGGACACCACGCTGCCCATGCTTCCGTTCGCGAGGTAGCCGGCGATGTCCTCCGGCACCTGGGTCTGCCGGCCCCAGTCGTGGTACATCACCCCGGCGAAGACGCCGGTCTGGCTGCCGCGGACGGTCGTCGGGTCGATCCCGGCCCGCTCGAACAGCTCCCAGGACGCCTCGAGGAACACCCGCTGTTGCGGGTCCATGGCCAGTGCCTCACGCGGGCCGATCCGGAAGAAGGCCGGGTCGAACCGGTCGGCGTCACGCAGGAAGCCGCCCTCGCGCACGTAGCTGGTGCCCACCCGGCCGCTGTCGGGGTCGTACAACGCGGAAAGGTCCCAGCCGCGGTCGCCGGGGAACGGACCGATGCCGTCGGCACCGTCGATCACCAGCTCCCACAACGCCTCCGGCGACGTGACGCCACCGGGGTAGCGGCAGCTCATGCCGATGATGGCGATGGGATCGTCCTCGTTCTCCCTGACCACCGGGACCGCCGTGGCCGGGCCGGTCCCGGTGCCGGTCCCGGTCCCGGTCCCGGTCCCGGTCCCGGTGCCGGTCCCGGTGCCGGTCCCGGTCCCGGTGCCGGTCAGCTCGGTGTCGATGAGGCGGGCCACCGCGACCGCCGTGGGGTGGTCGAAGACCAGCGTCGCCGGCAGCCGCGTCCCGGTCACCGTGCAGAGCCGGTTACGGAGTTCGAGTGCCGACAGCGAGTCGAAGCCCAGGTCGGTGAACGGCCGGTCCGCCTCGACGGCGTCCCCGGCGGTGTGTCCGAGCACGATCGCGATGTGGGCACGCACCAGGTCCAGGAGATGCCGTTCGCGATCCGATGTGGACATACCGGTCAGGCGGTCGGCGAGTGCCCGGTCACCGGTGCGGGTCGGGGTCGGCCGGGTGGCGCGGACGAGTCCACGGAGGACTGCCGGCACGTCGTGGTCCCGCACGGCGGCGGGGTCGAACCGCATGGGGTACAGCACGGCCCGGTCCAGGCCGCAGGCGGCGTCGAAGAGGTCGAGGCCCTCTCGTTCGGGCAGCGCGGCGATGCCGGACCGGCCGATGCGCCGGGCGTCGGTGTCGCTCAACGCGGTGGCTAGGCCGTTGTCCCACAGCCCCCAGGCCAGGGAGACGGCGGGCAGCCCTCGTGCCTGCCGGTGGGAGGCCAGCGCGTCGAGGAAGGTGTTGGCCGCGGCGTAGTTGCCCTGCCCGGCCGCGCCGAGGGTGCCGGATGCCGAGGAGAACAGCACGAACGCCGCGAGGTCGTGGCCGGCGGTGAGTTCGTGCAGGTGCCACGCGGCGTCGACCTTCGGGCGCAGCACCCGGTCGAGCCGTTCGCCGGTCAGCGCGGCGATCAGGCCGTCGTCCAGCACGCCGGCGGCGTGGATGACGGCGGTCAGCGGGTGGGTGGCGGGAATGCCGGCCAGGACGGCGGCGAGCGCGTCCCGGTCGGCGACGTCGCAGGCGACCACCGACGCCGCGGCGCCGCGTTCGGTCAGCTCACGCACCAGATCCTCGGCGCCGGGTGAGTCCGGGCCTCGGCGGCTCGCCAGAACCAGGCTGCGCACGCCGTGCTCGGTCACCAGGTGTCGGGCCAGCACCGCACCCAACCCGCCGGTGCCGCCGGTGATCAGCACGGTGCCGTCCGGATCCCAGGACGTGTCCCGGCCCGATGTCGCTGTGCGTGCGAGCCGGGGTGCGAGCAGACGGCCCTCGCGCACGGCCAGCTCCGGCTCGTCCGTCGTCAGTGCGAGGGGCACGGCCTGCCGGGACGCCTCGTGGTCGTCGACGTCGATCACCACGATCCGGCCCGGGTGCTCGGCCTGCGCGGACCGGACCAGTCCCCACAGCGGCGCCGAGGTGAGGTCGACGTCGTCCGCGTCGGACGTCGCCACCGCCCCACGCGTCACCACCGCCAGCCGCGCGGAGGACTGCTCGTCCGCCAGAAAGTCCTGAAGCTCGTCGAGCAGCCGACGCGTGGCCGCCCGTGCCGCCCGCGCGGTGTCCACAGTAGAGTCCGCGGTCACCCACCGGACGACGGTGTCGTCCGCCTGTCGCGCCTCGGCCGCCGGCACGGCGACCCAGTCCAACTGGAACAGTGAACGGCGGAGCGGGGTGCCGAGGCGGTCCGCCGACGCCGGGCGGGTCGACAGGGACTCCACGGTGGCGACCGGTGTTCCGGTCACGTCGGCCAGGTCGATGGTCACGGCGTCGGAGCCGGTGCGGGACAGCCGCACCCGCACCTCGGCCACCCCGCCGCCCCATCGCGTGATTCCGTTCCAGTGGAAGGGAAGCCCTGGACCGGACGAGTCGAGGAGGGCCGCGGCGTGCAGTGTGGCGTCCAGCAATGCCGGATGCAGGCGATAGGACTCCGCGTCGCCGCGCATCTCCTGCGGGAGGGCGACCTCGGCGAACATGTCCTCGCCCCGCCGCCACGCCCTGCGCAGACCGCGAAACGCTCGACCGTAGTGGAAGCCTTCGGAGTCCAGCCGCTCGTACAGGCCGTCGAGGTCGATCTCCTCGGCGTGCGCGGGTGGCCATTCGGTGAGGTCGAAGGACGGTTGGTCACCCGTGGCGAGTACTCCGGTGGCGTGCCGGATCCACTCGTCCTCCTCCTGTCGCGAGTAGACGGTGAACCGGTGGTCGCCCTCGACCGTGACCTGGACGGTGACCCCACCGTGCTCGGGCACCACGAGCGGCGCCTGCAGGGTCAGCTCGGCGACCTGGTCACAGCCCACCTCCTCGGCCGCCCGCAGTGCCAGCTCGACGAACCCGGTACCGGGAAACATCATCTGCCCCAGCACCATGTGATCGGCAAGCCACGGCCGGGTGTCCACGGACAGCCGGCCGGTCAGCACCACCCCACCCGACTCGGGCAGCTCCACCGCCGCACTCACGAGTGAGTCCGTGGCGGGCGACAGCCAGAACCTTTGGTGTTGGAAGGCATACGTGGGGAGGTCGACGCGACGCGCGCCGGTTCCGGCGAAGTACGCGGGCCAGTCGACCGGGACACCACGCACATGCAACTCGGCCAGCGCGGACGTCACCGTCACGACCTCGTCCCGACCCCGCCGAGACGTGGCCACGAACTCCTCATCCAGCGCCGACAACACCGCATCGGGACCCACCTCCACAAAAGAGGCCACCCCGGCAGAACGCAGAGCCCCAATACCGTCAGCGAACCGCACCGCACGACGAACGTGCTCCACCCAATACTCGGCGCTGTACTCGGAGACCAACTCCCCCGTCAGGTTCGACACCACCGGGATCTCCGGCCGCCGATACGACACGGACTCCGCGACCGCCCGGAACTCCGCCAGCATCGGCTCCATCAACACCGAATGGAACGCGTGCGACACCCGCAACCGCTTCGACTTCGCGAAACGCGCCGCCACCGCCGACACGGCATCCTCGACCCCCGAGATCACCACCGCGTCCTGGCCGTTGACCGCCGCGATGTCCACCCCGTCGACCAGTGCCGCCCTGACCTGCTCCTCGGACGCGGCCACCGCGACCATCGCCCCACCAGGCGGCAACGCCTGCATCAACCGGCCCCGCGCGCTCACCAGCCGTGCCGCGTCCGCCAGCGAGAACACACCGGCCACATACGCCGCGACCAGCTCACCGACGGAGTGCCCCAGCAGGAAGTCCGGGCGCACACCCCAGTCCCGCAACAACCGGTACAACGCCACCTCGAACGCGAACAACCCGGCCTGTGTGTACTTCGTCTGGTGAACCAGCTCGGTGTTCAGCGCCTCCGACACCGACTCGCCCAGTGCCGCGCACACCTCGTCGAACGCACGCGCGAACACCGGGAACGCCGAGGACAACTCGGCACCCATCCCCACGCGCTGGGCACCCTGACCCGAGAACAGGAACGCGGTGCGCCCGGCCGACCGTGCGACCCCGAGGAACACGCCGGGGGCCGCCGAACCGTCGGCCAGCGCACGCAGACCGCGGCGCAGTTCGTCAGGACTGGCACCGACCACCACAGCCCGGTGCTCCAGCGACGAACGCGTGGTGGCCAGCGAGTAGGCCACGTCCACCGGCTCTCCGTCCACATGCGACAGCAGGCGCAATGCCTGGGCCGGCAGGGCATCCGCACCACGAGCCGACACGAGCAACGGCACCGCCCGCTGACCGGTCGGCGCGTCACGTGGTTCACGCTCCTCGGCGGGCGCCTCCTCGATGATCACGTGAGCGTTGGTGCCGCTGATCCCGAACGAGGACACCCCGGCCCGACGCGGCCGGTCACCCGCCGGCCACTCCCGAGCCTGTGCCAACAACTCCACCGAGCCGGCCGACCAGTCCACAGTGGATGACGGTTTGTCGACGTGCAACGTCGCCGGCAGCACTCGATGCCGCATGGCCAGGACCATCTTGATCACACCGGCCACCCCCGCGGCGGCCTGCGTGTGACCGATGTTCGACTTGATCGAGCCCAACCACAGCGGCCGGTCCACGGGGCGGTTCTGGCCGTAGGTCGCCAGCAGCGCCTGCGCCTCGATCGGGTCACCCAACGTGGTCCCGGTCCCGTGCCCCTCAACGACATCGACGTCCACAGCGGACAGTCCGGCCGACCGCAACGCCTGTTCGATGACCCGCTGCTGGGACGGCCCGTTCGGCGCGGTCAACCCGCTCGACGCGCCGTCGGAGTTCACCGAGGAACCCCGCACGACCGCCAGCACGTCGTGCCCGTTGCGGCGCGCGTCGGACAACCGCTCGACGACGAGGACGCCGACACCCTCGCCCCAACCGGTCCCGTCGGCCGCGTCGGCGAACGACTTGCACCGCCCGTCCGGCGCCAGTCCGCGCTGGGAGCTGAAGTCCACGAAGGTGTCCGGCGTCGCCATGACCGTGACCCCGCCGACCAACGCCAGCGGGCAGTCACCACGCCGCAGCGCCTGGATGGCCCAGTGCAGCGCGACCAGCGCCGACGAGCACGCCGTGTCCACGCTCACCGCGGGTCCTTCCAGCCCGAGCGTGTACGCGACCCGGCCGGACACCACACTGCCGACCTGGTGGTTGCCCGGGTAGTCGTGGTACATCACGCCCGCGAACACCCCGGTCTGGCTGCCCTTCAGCGACGTGGGTGGGATCCCGGCCCGCTCCAGCGCCTCCCACGAGATCTCCAGCAGCAGCCGCTGCTGCGGGTCGATCGTGAGCGCCTCGCGCGGGCTGACCCCGAAGAACCCGGCGTCGAACGCCGGCGCGTCGTGGAGAAAGCCGCCGTGCCGCACATAGCTGGTGCCGGGCCGCTCCCGGGTCGGGTCGTACAGCCGGCCCAGATCCCATCCCCGGTCGACCGGAAAACCACTGATTCCGTCACGCCCGGACGAGACGAGCGCCCACAGATCCTCAGGCGAGAAAATGCCGCCCGGATATCGGCACGCCATTCCCACGATCGCGATCGGCTCGTCATTTCGCTGTTCGACCTCACGCAACTGACGACGTGCCTCACGGAGATCCGTGGTGGCCCGTTTGAGATAACTCAGCAGCTTTTCGTCGCCGGTCATTCGAGTCCTCTCGACTCCAGCGTAATTGCGGTGCTGTACCGCACGTTACGAGTCGAGAAAGCTCGCCCCAACCCCTATCGGGGCGTCGCCGCCCCCACAATTCAGGTACGGGTGGCGGTGGCGAGTCGCGCGAGCTCCGGCACGAGATCGTGCGGGCTCGGCATGGCGTCCAGCTCACCACGCAGGCGCTCGGCATGGCCCCGGGGCTCCGGATCGGTGAGCAGGCGGGTGAGCTGAGTACCGAGCGATTCGGGGTCGGCCATCAGGCCCGCCCCCTGGTCCACCACGCGGCGGAAGACGTCGGTGGCCGGCCCGAGCTGGGGCAGCCCATGCGCGAGCGCCGCCGCCACCGGGTGTGCCATGCCGTCGTGCACCACGGCCGAGCACGTCGGCAGCACGGCGGTCACCGGCAGTTCCTCGACCAGGCGGACGTTGCCCGGCACGCCCACGTCCGGCGGGACCTGGTCGGCGGCGCAGACCACCTCGGCGTCCACCCCGCCGAACCCCGCGACGAGAGCGGCAGCGCCCGCGGTCACGCACACGCGCCGCCGGCGCGGTTTCCGGCGCAGCCAGACGGGAACGACGGCCGGGCCCGCATAGGGGACGAAACGCATCGACCGGTGCCCGGCGTCCTCGGGGTCACGCAGTGACGGCGGCCGGGAGTCCAGTGTCAGGTCGGCCTCGGCCGCACTGGTCCCGCCGGGCAGGCCCACCACCCGGACGCTCGTCGCGGCGACGGCCCGGGCCGCCAGCGCGCCATCGGGCGCCCCGTCGTCCCAGACGACCAGGTCGGGTCGCCACAGGTCGGCGTGGTCCACCAGGTCGTCCGCGACAGCGACCAGCCCGGTCAGGTTGATCGTCTCGGTGAACTCCGGCGGGCCGGCCACCCGGACGAGGTGTCCGGCGGTGCGCAGGGCCCACGCCAGCGGCACCAGGTGATGCAGGCGCTCGGGCACGGCTGGGACGGTCATGAGGACGCGCATGGGAAGCTCCCAGAGAGGTCAGGCGTCCGGCAGGCTGACCGCCTCCGCGGCGGTGTGTTTCATCGCCAGCCGGGACGCGATGTAGGTGACCGGCAGCACCAGCAGGTACGCCGCGAGCACGACGGCGAGGAACACCCAGACCGGGCCGGACGGGACCACGGTGTGGCTCACCGCGATGGCCATCGGGATGACGGTGAACAGCGAGACGACCGCGCCGAGCGCGATGCCGGCGGTGGCGATGACGGAGCCTTCGAGGAACAGCATCCGCATCACCTGGCGCCGGGTCGCCCCGTTGAGCCGCTGCACCCCGAACTCCCGGCGGCGGGCCAGCACCGACACCGCCAGGGTGTTGATCGTCGCGATGGCCGCGTAGGCGATGGCCAGAAAGGCGAGCAGGTAGTTGATCCACGCCTGCATGCCGAGGCCGGACGAGAAGTTGGCCAGCAACGCGTCCTCGCCGCCGACCTCGGTGCCCGGCCAGCCCGCGACCCGCTCCCGGAGCGTGCCGACGAGCGCGGCCGGATCCTGCCCGGACTCGGCCCGGACCAGGATCTGTGACGGCAGCTCGGCGGTCGTGTGCGGGGCGAGCAGGCCGGCGGGAAGCACCAGGCTCGGGTAGTTCCACGGACTGTCCAGCAGTGCGACGACGCGGACGTCGACGAGGACGCCGTCGCCGAGCCGCACGGAGATCTCATCGCCGACGCCGAACCCGAGGTCCTCGGCGGCGTCCCTCGGCACCGCGACCGTGTTCCCGTCGAGGTCGGCGAGTGAGCCGGCGGTGACCGGCATCGCGATCACCGGGTCGCGTTCCTGGGCGTCGACCCCCAGCAGTGGCCAGCCCTCCTCACCGTGAAAGGTGTCCTCGGGCTGCTCGATCGCCCCCGAGCTCGACACCAGCGCGGAGGCGTCCGCCACGCCCGGGGTGCCGAGGACGTCGGCGAGCATGCCGGGCGTGACGGCGCCGAAGGTCGAGGTGACCACGGCGTCGGCCTGGAGCTGTTGGGCGTACCCGGCCTCGCGGGCGGCGCTCTCCGTGGTCTGGGAGTAGACGTTGCCGAGCGCGATGGCGGTGCCCAGCGTGATCGGCATCAGCACCGCGGCGAACTGCACGGCCCGCGTGCGGGTGTTGATCACCGCGAGGTGGCCGTTGGTGCCGCCGACCCGCCGGATGAGCCCGGCCGCCCGGCCCACCAGCCGGTCGATGATCTCGGGGCCGAGCAGCGCGACGGCGATGGCCCCGGTCAGGACCGCCGGACCGCCGGTCGCCGCCGCGGTCTCCGCGCCGAGGAACGGGGTGGTGACGGCGAGCCCGACCGTGGCGGCGGCGAACACCCTGGCGAGGTACCGGCGCACCATGCCGACCTCCGCCGGCGGGATGGCCGCCTCGACGAGTGCCTGGATCGGCCGGGTGTCGGCGGCGCGGCGGGCGGCCAACCGGGCCGCGAGGTAGGGCGCCGCGAGCCCGAGCACGATACCGGCGGCGAACGGGACGGGCCCCTGCTGGAACTCGAGCTTCGCGGGCACCACGCCCCGGTCGGTGATCAGCGCGAAGAGCCAGAGGCCCATGAACCTGCCGAGCGCGAGGCCGCAGAGGACGGCGAGCCCCGCGACCACCATGGTCTCGGCGAGCACCATCTTCCGCACCTGCGCGGGGGTGGCGCCGCTGGCCCGCAGCAGGGCGAGCTCCCGTTCCCGTTGCCGGACGGTCAGGCCGATCGTGGCAGCCACCACGATCCCCATCACCACCATCACCATGCCGCCGAAGATGCTCGACAGCAGGATCAGCGGGAAGAAGCTCGTGCCGATGCCGGCGAACTCGACCGTGCCGCGGTCGTCGCCGGTGAACACGGTCAGGTCACCGAACCGCGCGGCCAGCCTTTCGGCGAGGTCGTCCGCCGAGGTGCCGGCGGCGGGGAACACGCCGATCGCGTCGACCGTGTCCGGGTGCGCGGAGAACCGGCGCACGTCGTCCTCGGCGAAGAACAGGGCGGGCGCGTCGACCTGGTGCCGCGCCGTGGCGACCCCGGAGACGACGAAACTCTCCGGCTCACCCGCGACCACGATCTCCACGCGGTCACCGGGCTTCACCCCGGCGTGCTCGGCGGACACGGCGTCCAGCACGACCTCACCGGCGCCCGGCTCGTCGCCCCGCACCGTGTACGGGGTCAGGCTGGCGGAGGTCCAGTCGTGTCCGGCGAGGTAGGCGCCGCCGTCGGTGGGCCGAGGGTCGGCGACGAGAACGGCGGGGAACGACACGTCCGCCACCGCCCGCTCGACCCCGTCCACGGCGGCGACCTCGCCGACCACGTCGGCGCCGATGCCGGACCGCTCGCCGTAGCCGCCGACCTCGGGCTCCGGCCCGCCGAGCACCACCGGGGCGCCGGCGAACCGCTGGGGCAGCGAGTCGAGCCGCAGGCCGGACTCGAAGAGCCCGCCGCAGGCGATCAGGATCGCGGAACCCAGCATGACCGCGAGAAACGTCGCGATGGCTGCCGCGGTCCGGTAGCGAAGACTGGCCAGCGCGAGCTTGATCATCGCCGGCCCTGGACCAGACCGTCGGGCTTGCCGGCCCGCGAGCTCAGCCCGGCCAGCGCGGCGGCCACGGCCTCTGGCGTCGGCTCGGCGAGGCGGGACACGATCTGTCCGTCCACCAGGAACAGCACGTTGTCGGCGTAGGACGCGGCGACGGGGTCGTGCGTCACCATGACGACCGTCTGCCCGGCCTTCGCCAGCTCACGCACGAGGGCGAGCACGTCGGCCGCGGTCTGCGTGTCGAGCGCGCCGGTCGGCTCGTCGGCGAACGTCACCCGCGCCCGGCTCACGAGAGCGCGGGCGATCGCCACCCGCTGCTGCTGACCACCGGACAGCTCGCCGGGCCGGTGCTTGACCCGGTCGCCGAGGCCGACCAGCTCGATGACCTTGGCCACCCACTGCTCGTCCGGCTTCTGCTCGGCCAGCACCGTCGGCAGGGTGACGTTCTCCCACACGTTGAGCGCGGGCATCAGGTTGAACGACTGGAAGATGAACGCGATGTGCTTGCGGCGCAACAGGGTCAGCTCGGTCTCGCCCTTGCCGACCAGCTCGTTGCCGACCAGCGTGACCGAGCCCGACGTCGGCTGGTCGAGGCCGGCCGCGCAGTGCAGCAGCGTGCTCTTGCCGGAGCCGGACGGACCCATGACCGCGGTGAAGGACCCGGCGGGGAAGTCGACCGTGACCCCGTCGAGAGCGGTCACCGCGCTGTCGCCGCTGCCGTAGACCTTGCGGACCGACTCCAGGCGGACCGGCGCGTCTGGAGTGCTCACTCAGCCTGCCTCCGCTTGCGGGCCGCCGAGCCGATGGCCAGCCAGAGGCCGCCGACGACGAGGCCACCGCCGCCGACCGTCCACAGCCACCACGGGAAGGCGAGGTCCCCGCCGATGATGCTGACCAGCCCCCAGATGAGGATCTGGATGCCGCACACGGTCGCCCAGACCACGGCGATCACGCGGCGCGTGGTCAGCAGACCGACCGGCACGCCGTCGGTCTTCGCCTTCGTCCGCGCGGCCCGCGCCTGCTCCTTCTCGAGGTTCGCCTGCTCCTTCGCCGCTTCCGGGGCCTGCTGCTCCTCTGGCCACGACAAGCGGCCGAACAGTGAGTTCTCGTCTCGTTCCTCACTCATTCCGAGGCCCCCTTCCCCAGGTCCACGCGCGAGCCGGCGGCGTGGTTCCACTCGAACGTCCAGTACAGCGCGGCGGCCACCGGCAACCCACCGATCGGCGTCCAGATCCACCACCACTCGTCCAAGTCGCCGCTGAACAGGCCGATCATCAACCAGACGATCACCTGCGCGACGGTCGCCACGACCCAGAGGGCGATGGCGACCCGGCTGAGGACAAGCAGCGGAGGTGGGACGGCGACGTCGGGCACGCCGCTCACCGAGGCGGTGAGCTGGGCCCGCGTTCGCGCCGCAGCGGCCCGGGAGAGCCGGGCCTCGGCCTGCGGAACGACGATCCGCCCCTCGTCCCTGGCCTGCGCGATCCGCCGTGCGGCCAGCATGCGCTCGACCTCGGAGACGGGCGCCAGTTCGGGTCGCGACAGCTGGTCGAGCCAGGCGGGCGCTCCGCTTGATCGGTCGATCACGGCTCTCCTCGGTCGCCCGCACCGGTTAGGCTGGAAAATAGTGTGTGCCATGAACAGTTTATCGGTTTTCGGAGAGGAGAGGAAGTATGGCGGCGATCAACGACGGTCTGCCCCCCGGTTTCGCACTCGCCTGGGGGCTCACCCCGACGTCGGCGTCCAAGCGGGGGCCCAAGCCCGCGCACAGCGTCGACCAGATCGTCGAGACGGCCATCCGGCTCGCCGACGTGGAGGACTCCGCCGCGCTGTCCATGTCGCGTATCGCCAAGGAACTCGGCCTCACCGCCAACGCGCTCTACCGCTACGTCAGCTCCAAGGACGAACTGCTGGTCCTGGTCGCCGACACCGCCTGGGGTCCCCCGCCCGACTCCGTGGCCGAGGCCACGAGCTGGCGGGACGCGGCCGCCGTCTGGACCCGCGCGGTCATCGGCCGCTACCGCGAACGCCCGTGGCTGCTGGACATCCCGGTCCACGGCGCGCCGGTGACCCCCAACCTGTTGCGCTGGCTGGAAGTTCTCCTGGCGGCCATGGCCGGCTCCGGGCCGGCCGACCAGGAGCTGCTCGGCTGCGCGATGCTGCTGGACGGCTACGCCCGCAGCACAGCGTCGCTGTTCCGCGACCTGTCCGGCAGCAGCGGGCCGCCGGTGCAGTCCGCGTCCGTGACGGGATCCCTGCAACCGCTGCTGCGTGAGCACGGCTATCCCGTGCTCGCCGGCATGCTGGCCGGTGGGAGCTACCAGGACGGCCCGTCGACCATCGACGACGACATCGGCTTCGGCCTCGACCGGCTGCTCGACGGGATCGAGGCGCTGGTCACCGCCAGGCAGGCCACCGCGACCGTCTCCTGACCGGGTCACCGCCGCGCCCGCTTCCGCTTCCGGGCCGGCGATGAGCCGAGCCAGTCCTGGATGGCCGCGGCGGTCTCCGCCGCGTTGGCCTCGACCAGGCTGAAGTGGTCACCGGGGACGGTCACCACGGTGTCCGCGTGGCTCCAGGTGGTCTGCCAGGCCGTCGACGGCTCGGCGTCGCCGAACCGCTCCTGTGGCCGGACCAGCAGCGTCGGCACCTCGATGTCGGACACCTCGACGTCCGGCAGGAGGTTGAGGTACCTGGCCATCGCGGTCAGCTTGGTCCGGTCGAACGGCGCGTGCTCCGACTCGTGCTCCAGCATCCCGGCCGCCAGATCGATCATGACCTGGTCCAGCGCGGCCTGCTCCCCGGCCGCCGACTCGCCGACGGCATAGGTGTCCAGCAGGACGACCCCGGCCGGCGCACGGCCCGACCGGGCGAGCAGACCGGCGACGGCGTACGCGAGGATCCCGGCCGAGGAGTAGCCGAGCAGGGCGTACGGCTCGTCGCCCGCGGCATGGCGCACGCCCGCCGCCAGCACCTCGATCGCCGCCCCGGCGGAACCGGGCAGCGGCTCGCCGGCGGCGAAGCCGGGCATCGGCAGCACCGACAGCGCACGCTCGTCCCGGAAGTGCCTGGCCAGCCGGGCGTACTGGTAGGCGCCGCCCAGCGCGACCGGGGTCGCGAAGCACAGCAGTCGCGGTGTGCCGCCCTCGGCGAGCGTGACGGCGGGCGGTGCGGCGCCGAGGTCGGCCAGCGACTCGAAGGAGGGTCGCAGGTTCGCCGCCGAGCCGAGCAGCGAAAGGCCGTCGCGCACCTTCCCGGCCCGCACGGCCTCCTGGAACAGTCCGCGCAGGGAGTCCTCGGTGGCGGCCACGGCCGGCGCCGGCCTCCGGTCCAGCTCGTCGGCCAGCCGTTCGGCCAGCCCGGCCGGGGTCTGGTGGTCGAAGACGACCGTGGCCGGCAGCCGCAGTCCGGTGGCCGCGTTGAGGCTGTTGCGTAGCTCCACCGCCGTCAGCGAGTCGAAGCCCGACTCGAGGAAGTGCCGGTTCTCGTCGATCGCGTCCGCACCGGCGTACCCGAGCAACTCGGCGGCGTGTTCGAGGACGAGCGTGGTCAGCGCCCGTTCACGGCTCCGGGCCGGGAGCCCCGCCAGGCGCTCCCGCAGGTCGGCCGGGTCGGTTCCGGTCGAGCGGGCAGCGCTGCGTCGGGTCGGCGCCACCAGTGCCCGGAACAGATGCGGGACTGCGCCGGTTGGCGCGGCCTTGTCGATCGACATGGGTGCCAGCAGTGCCTCGGGACGTGCGGTGGCCGCGTCGAAGAGCGCGAGGCCCTCCTCGTCGGACATCGCGAGCATCCCGTTGCGGGTCATCCGCGTCCGGTCCGTCCGCGCGGCCATGCCGCCCCCGGCCCACAGACCCCAGGCCAGCGACTGAGCCGGCAGGCCATGCGCGTGACGGTGCGCGGTCAGCGCGTCCAGCACGGCGTTGGCGGCCGCGTAGTTGGCCTGGCCCGCGTTGCCGAGCAGGCCGGCGGCGGAGGAGAACAGCACGAACGCCGACAGGTCCGCGCCCTCGGTCAGTTCGTGCAGTGCCAGCGCGCCGTCCACCTTCGGACGCAACACCGCGGCCAGTCTCTCCCGCGTGAGCGTGCTGAGCGTGCCGTCGTCGAGCACGGCGGCCAGGTGCACGACCGCGGTCAGCGGACGTTCGGCGGGAATCGCGGCGAGCACGCCGGCCAACGTGTCCCGGTCGGACACGTCGCAGGCCGCCAGGGTGACCGTCGCGCCCAGCTCGGTCAGCTCCGCCACGAGATCGGACGCGTCGCCGCCTCGGCTCACCAGAACCAGGTGCCGGACCCCTCGCTCCGCCACGAGGTGGCGGGCAAGCACCCGGCCGATGGCACCGGTCGCGCCGGTGACCAGCGTGGTCCCGTTCGGGTCGAACACGCTCGCCGGCTCGCCGGCGCCGCTTCCGCGGACCAGCCGGGCGCCGTGGACGACGCCGTCACGCACGACGACCTGGGGCTCGCCGCAGGCCAGCGCCGCGGGCAGAGACCGGGCCGGGTCGGAGTCCACGTCGACCAGCGCGATCCGGCCGGGGTGCTCCGCCTGGGCCGACCGCGCCAGGCCCCACAGGGCGGCGCCCGCCAGGTCCGGCACGTCCTCGCCGGGCAGCCCCGCGGCGCCGCTGGTCTGCACGACGAGCCGTGTGTCGGCGAGGAACTCGGCGCCGGCCCACTCCTGGAGCAGGGCGAGCAGATCTCCGGCAGCGGCGTGGATTCCCGCTGCCGTGCGACTCGTCGCGCCGGTACGGTCGACCACGATCACCTCCGGCGGCAAACCGCCGGCGGCGACCAACGCGACCAGGTCGGCGTGCGACCCGACCGTGGCGACGCGACCGGGTGCGGGCGCCGAGCCGATCGTGACCGGCGACCAACGCAGGCCGTACAGGTTCTCGTGCGCCGCGCCGCGTGCCGCCGGCACGTCAACGGCACGCAGCACCAGGGACGCCACCGATGCGACAGGCCGGCCGGCCGCGTCGGCGAGCATGATCGACACGGTGTCGGCGCCGAGTGGACGCACCCGTACCCGAAGCCTGGTCGCGCCGGTCGCGTACAGCGCGACCCCGGTCCACGCGAACGGCAACCCGGCGGCCACGGTCACGTCCTCGCACAGGCCGACCGCGTGCAGCGCGGCGTCGAGCGCGGCAGGGTGCAACCCGAACCGGCCGTCCGGCACACCGTCCATGCTCACCTCGGCGAACACCTCGCCGTCCCCGCGCCACGCGGCCCGCAGTCCGCGGAAGGTCGGCCCGTAGCCGAAGCCTGCCTCGGCCAGCCCGTCGTACAACCCGTCCACCGCGAGTGGTTCGGCCCCCGCAGGCGGCCACTCGGTCAGCCCGCCCGGCTCCGGCCCGGCCTCGGGCGCCAACAACCCGGTGGCGTGCTGGGCCCATGGCGCGTCGTCGACGTCGCTTCGGGAATGCACGGTCAGCGGGCGCAGACCCGACTCGTCCGGCGAGCCGACCGTGACCTGCAGCCGCACCTTGCCCCGCTCTGGCAGTGTCAGCGGCGCCTGCAGGGTCAGCTCCGCCAGCTCTCGGCAGCCGGCGTGGTCGCCGGCCAGCAACGCGAGTTCGACGAACGCCGCGCCGGGGAACACGCTCACCCCGCCGACGGTGTGCTCGGCCAGCCACGGGTGGGTGGCGGTCGACACCACGCCGGTCAGGGTCACGTGGTCGGAGCCGGCGAGCGACACCGACGCGCCGACCAGGGGGTGGTCCGTGGCGTCCAGCCCCGACGCGGCCGGTGCGCCGGCACCACGCTGCGCCTTCATGTCGACGTCCGACCAGTACCGCTTCCGGTCGAACGCGTAGGTCGGCACCGGGACCCGCACGGCGTCGCGGCCGAGGAACAGCCGCGCGCCGTCGATCGCCATGCCGGCCGCGTACAGCTGCCCCGCCGCGAGCTGCACAGCGACGACCTCGGGTCGTTCCCGGCGCAGCAACGGCACCACGAGGGCGCCCTCGGCACCGGCCAGGCAGGCGCGGGTCAACGCCGAGAGCGTGCCGTCCGTGCCGAGCTCGACGAACCGGTCGACCCCCGCGTCTTCGAGGGCACGCGCGGCGTCCGCGAACCGGACCGGTTGGCGGCAGTTGGCCACCCAGTGCTCGGGGTCGGTCAACTCGTCAGCCGCGGCGGCGCCGGTGACGGTCGACACGACCCGAAGATCGGGCCGCTCGTAGGTCAGCTCCTCGGCGATCTCCCGGAGCTCGTCCAGGATCTCGTCCATGACCGGCGAGTGGATCGCCTGCCGGATGGCGAGACGCCTGGTCCGGCGGCCGAGCCCGGCCCAGTGCGCCGCGAGCGCGGTCACCGGCTCCTCCTCGCCCGACACCACGACCGACCGCGGGCCGTTGACGGCCGCGATGCTCGTGCGTCCGGTGAGCATCGCCGCCACCTCGTCCTCGGTCGCCTCGATGGCGACCACCGCACCGCCGGGCAGCTCCTGCATCAGCTGCCCTCGGTGCGCGACGAGCTTGACCGCGTCCTTCAGCGACAGGACCCCGGCCACGTGCGCGGCGGCGATCTCGCCGACCGAGTGGCCCATGACGTGGTCCGGCCGCATGCCCCACGACTGGAGCAGCCGGTACAGCGCCACCCCCATCGCGAACACGGCGGCCTGGGTGTAGCTGGTCTGGTCCAGTGACCGCGAGGCCACCGAGCCCTCCCTGGCGAACATCACCTGGCGCAGCGACCACCCGAGGTGGCCGTCGAACGCCGCGCTCACCTCGTCGAGGGCCTGCGCGAACGCCGGGAAGGCGGCATAGAGGTCCCGTCCCATGCCGGGGCGCTGGGTGCCCTGGCCGGGGAACAGGAACGCGGTCGTTCCGGCCCTCGACGAGGTGAGCGAGGTGCCGACCACCACGTGTCGCGGCGCCGCCTCCCCCTTCGCGAGCGCGGCCAGTCCGGCGAGGAGCTCCTCGCGGTCGCCTGCCACGGCCGCGCGGTGCTGGCCGGCGGGGCGCCGGATGGCCAGTGAGTACCCGATGTCCGCCGGGTCCAGCTCGGGATGGGCTGTGACGTGCGCGTGCAGTCTTTCGGCCTGCGCGGGCAGGGCCTGCTCGGTCCGCGCGGACAGCAGCCACAACGCCGACCCGCCGGAGCGCTCCCCGGCCCGTGCCGGCTCCGCGACCCGGTACGGCGCCCCGTCCTCGATGATCAGGTGCGCGTTGGTTCCGCTGTAGCCGAACGAGGACACGCCTGCGCGGCGCGGGCGGTCGTGCTCCGGCCAGTCGATGGTCTCGGCGAGCAGCCTGACGCCGCCGGACGACCAGTCCACGTGCGGGGTCGGGTGCTCCGCGTACCGCGTCATCGGTAGCCGGCCGTGCCGCATGGCCATGACCATCTTGATGACTCCCGCGACGCCGGCGGCGGCCTGGGTGTGCCCGATGTTCGACTTGATCGACCCCAGCCACAGCGGCCGGTCCGCCGCGCGGCTCTGGCCGTAGGTGGACAGCAGGGCGTTCAGCTCGATCGGGTCGCCGAGCTCGGTGCCGGTGCCGTGCCCCTCCACCGCGTCCACATCGGACGGTTCGAGGCCGGCGACGGCGAGGGCCCTGCGGATCACCCGTTCCTGCGCCGGACCGTTGGGCGCGGTCAGCCCGTTGGACGCGCCGTCGGCGTTGACCGCGGACGAGCGCACGACTGCCAGCACCTCGTGGCCGTTGCGCAGCGCGTCGGACAGCCGTTCCACGACCAGCACGCCGACGCCCTCGCCCCAGCCGACGCCGTCCGCTGCCGAGGAGAACGCCTTGGACCGGCCGTCAGAGGAGGTGCCGCTGCCGTCGAAGTGGGCGAACGGTTCCGGCGAGGCGAGCACGGCGACACCGCCGGCCAGCGCCAGCGAGCAGTCACCCTGGCGCAGCGCCTGGCCGGCGAGATGCAGTGCCACCAGGGACGACGAGCACGCGGTGTCGATCGACACGGCGGGCCCCTCGAGGCCGAACAGGTACGCGACCCGGCCGGACGTCACGCTGCGCAGGCCGCCGGAGCCACGGAACAGGCCGTTGTGCTCCAGCCTGCCCAGTGGACCGGGGTCGTAGTCGGTCTGCATGACGCCGACGTAGACACCGGTGTCACTGCCCCGCAGGGACGGCGGGTCGATCCCCGCGCGTTCCAGTGCCTCCCAGCACGCCTCCAGCAGCATCCGCTGCTGCGGGTCCATCATCACCGCCTCGTTCGGGCTGATCCCGAAGAACGCGGCGTCGAAGTCGGTGGCGTCGGACACGAACCCGCCCTCGGCCTTCTTGCCCGCGGCCTCGATCATGCCGACCCAGTGGTCCAGGTCCCACGCGCGGTCGGTGGGGAACGGCGTGAAGCCGTCCGCGCCGGTGGACACCAGGCGCCACAGGTCCTCCGGGCTCGCGATCCCACCGGGGTAGCGGCAGGCCATGCCCACGATCGCGATGGGCTCGTCGGACACCGCGATGGTCGGCGCCGCGACCTCGACCGCCTCCTCCAGATCGCCGAGCAGCGTCTGGAACAGGTACTCGGCCAGGTCCGCGATGGTCGGGTAGTCGAAGACCAAAGTGGACGGCAGCCGCAGGCCGGTGACGGTGGCGAGCCGGTTGCGCAGCTCGACGGCGAGCATGGAGTCGAAGCCGAGGTCCTTGAACGCCCGCTCGGCGTCGACGAGGTCGGCGGAGCCGTGTCCGAGGACCGCGGCGACATGGCCGCGCAGCATGTCGGTCAGTCCGGTCATCCGCTCGGCGGCCGGTAGCCGGACGAGGCGGTCGACCAGCGACTCGGCCCGCCCGGCGTCGGCAGCGGCCGCCCGCCGCACGGGCACCAGCCCGCGCAGGACGTCGGGCATCGCGTCGGGGTCCCGGCGGAACGCGTCGAGATCCAGCTTGACCGGGACCAGCGCCGGTTCCGGAGTGGACAGCGCGGCGTCGAACAGCTCCAGGCCCTCCACCACCGACATGGCCGGTAGTCCGGGCCTACCCACGGTGCCGGCTGATCCGGCCATGCCGTCGTTGTGCGCCCACTGCCCCCAGGCCAACGACTGGGCCGGCAGTCCTCGGGCGCGGCGGTGCTCGGCCAGGGCGTCCAGGAACGCGTTGGCCGCGGCGTAGTTCGCCTGACCGGGCGCGCCGAACACCCCGGCCGCGGACGAGAACAGCACGAAGGCGGCCGTCTCGGTGACCAGCTCGTGCAGGTGCCACGCGGCGTCCATCTTGGGCCGCAGCACCGTGTCGAGCCGTTCGGGCGTCATCGCGGAGAACACGCCGTCGTCCAGCACACCCGCGGCATGCACGACCGCGCCCAGCTCCCGGCCGGTCAGGAGGGCGGCGGCCGCCGCCCGATCGGCCAGGTCGCAGGCCGCCACCTCGACCTCGGCGCCCAGTTCGGACAGCTCGGCGACCAGCGTGTCCACCTCGGCGGCACGCGGGCCCTGCCGGCTGACGAGCAGCAGCCGCCGCACGCCGTGCCGCGCCACGAGATGCCGCGCCACCAGCCGGCCGAGCGCACCGGTCCCACCCGTCACGAGGACGGTGGATTGGCTCGCACCGATCGCCGACGAGTGGGCCTCTGCCGGCACGCTCACCCTGGCCAGGCGGGGCACCAGGACGGACTCGTCCCGCACCGCGACCTCGGGTTCGTCGGCCGACACGATCGCCGGCAGCCGGTCGAGCACGTCCTGGCCGTCAGCGGACACGAGCACGATCCGCCCAGGGTTCTCCGACTGCGCGGACCTGATCAGGCCACGCACCGCCGCCCCAGCCAGGTCGTCACCGGTGAGCACGACCAGCCGGGACGAACCGAACCGCTCGTCGGCGAGCCAGCGCTGCACCCCGTCCAGAGTGCTGTGGGTGGCCGTGCGTGCCGCGTCGGCGTCCATCCCACCGGCGACCCGGAGCACGACCACGTCGGGGACGGCGCCGGTGGCTCCGTACTCACCCACCGACAGCTCGGCGGCCGTGGGCAGGGCGATCCGTGTCCATTCCGTCCGGAAGAGCGCCTCCCCTGCGATGCCCTCCTGGGAGGCCGCGGCCAGTTGCTCGCCGGTGATCTCCCGCAGCGTCAACGACTCCACCGACGCGACCGGCTGCCCGGACACGTCGGTGAGCTCGAGGGACACCGTGCGCTCGCCGGCCGGCCGTACACGAACCCGGACCGCGGCGGCCCCGGTGGCGTGCAGTTCCACCCCGGACCAGGCATAGGGCAGCGCCATGCCCGAATCGCCCGCGCCGCTGAGCCCGGCCGCGTGCAGCACCGCGTCGAACACCGCGGGGTGCAGGCCGAACCGCTCGGCGGCGGCGTGCGCGTGCTCGGGCAGGCTCACCTCCGCGCAGATCTCCTCACCCAGCCGCCATGCCGCACGCAGGCCCTGGAACAGCGGCCCGTAGACCAGTCCCCGACCAGCGAGCAGCGGGTAGATCCCGGTGAGGTCCACCGGCTCGGCGCCGGCGGGTGGCCAGGCTTCCTGCTCGACCGGTCTGGTCGCCGGACCCGTGAGCCGGCCGGTGGCGTGTCGCGTCCACCGGTTCGAGCCGACCAGGTCGTCGGCGCGGGAGTGGATGCTCATCGGGCGCGCGCCGTGCTCGTCCGGCGGACCCACGCTGACCTGGACCTGGACCGCGCCGTTGGTGGGCAGCACCAGCGGGAGGTGCAGCGTCAGCTCGTCGACCCTGGGACAGCCGGTCCGGTCCCCCGCACAGACCGCGAGCTCCACGAAGGCCGTGCCCGGCAACAGGACCGAGCCGCCGACCTCGTGCTCGGCGAGCCAGGGGTGGGTGCCGACGGAGAGCCGGCCGGACAGCACCAGCCCGTCGACGTCGGCGAGGAGAGTGGCGGCGTTGAGCAGGGGGTGGTCCACCGGCTCCAGCCCGAGGGAGGCCGGGTCGCCGCTGGACGCGGTGAGCCAGTAGCGCTCCCGCTGGAAGGCGTAGGTCGGCAGGTCGACCGGCCGCGCGCCGAGCTGGCCGAACCAGGCCGTCCAGTCCGGCACCACGCCACCGGCGTGCAGCCGGCCGAGCGCGGTGACCAGTGCGAGGTCCTCCGGCATGTCCTTGCGTAGCAGGGAGATCCCGACGTGGCGGGCCAGGCGCTCCGGCGGCCCGGTCAGGCAGTCCGGCACCATCGCGGAGAGCACGGCGTCCGGCCCGAGCTCGACCCAGCGGTTCACGCCATCGGCTTCGAGCGCACGCACCGCGTCGCTGAACCGCACCGTGTCACGCACGTGGCGGACCCAGTGGTCGGCGGAGCAGAGGTCCGCGTCCACGGCCGGCCGGCCGGTGACCGCGGAGATCACCGGCAGGTTCGGCGGGGTGTAGGTGAGCCGTTCGGCGACCTTCCTGAAGTCCGCCAGCATCGGCTCCATCAGCGGCGAGTGGAAGGCGTGGCTCACCCGCAGCCGCCTGGTCCGGCGACCCCTGCTCTCCAGCGTGGCCGCCAGTGCGACGACCGTGTCCTCGTAGCCGGAGACCACGACGGCGGCCGGGCCGTTGACCGCGGCGATGGCGACCCGCTCGTCCAGCAGCGGCCGGACCTCGTCCTCGGTGGCGGCGACGGCCACCATGGCCCCACCGGCCGGCAGCTTCTGCATCAGCGTGCCCCGAGCGGCGACCAGCTCGGCGGCGTCGGTCAGGGACAGCACCCCGGCCACGTGCGCGGCGGCGAGCTCGCCGATCGAGTGCCCTGCGACGAAGTCCGGGATGATCCCCCAGGACTCCAGCAGCCGGTACTGCGCGACCTGGAGCGCGAACAGCGCGGCCTGCGTGTACCCGGTCTGGTCGAGTGCGTCGTCGTCGAGCACCGAACGCAACGGGCGGTCCAGGTGCTTGTCCAGCTCGGCGAGGACCTCGTCGAACGCGGCGGCGAACACCGGGTGCGCCGCGGCGAGCCCGGTGCCCATCCCCTGCCGCTGCGATCCCTGGCCGGAGAACAGGAACGCCGTCGACGACTCACCCGCGGCGGATCCGGTGATCAGCCCGGGGGCGTCCTCGCCGGCCGCCATGGCGTGCAGACCCCGCATCAGCTCGGCACTGTCGGTTCCCGTGACCACGGCCCGGTGCTCGAACGGCGACCGGCGGGTCGCCAGCGTGGCGCCGATCCCGAGGGGATCGAGGTCCGGCCGCTGGTCGAGGTGGTCCACCAGCTGGGCCGCCTGCGCGCGTAGCGCCGGCCTGGTCCGGGCGGACAGCACCCAGGGAACCGGGCCCGGTGTGGACTCCGTGCCCGGCTCGCTGTGCGCAGGCGCCTCCTCGAGGATCACGTGGGCGTTGGTGCCGCTCATACCGAACGAGGACACCCCGGCCCGGCGGGGGCGACCGTCCTCCCGGGGCCAGGTGACCGGTTCGGTGAGCAACTCCACCCGGCCGGCCGACCAGTCGACGTGCCGGGTCGGCTCGTCCACGTGCAGGGTCCTCGGCAGCAGCTCGTTGCGCAGCGCGAGCACCATCTTGATGATTCCCGCGACCCCGGCGGCGGCCTGGGTGTGCCCCAGGTTGGACTTGACCGAACCCAGCAACAGCGGCCGCTGTGCCGGTCGGTCCTGGCCGTAGGTGGCGATCAGTGCCTGTGCCTCGATCGGGTCGCCGAGCGTCGTGGCCGTGCCGTGTGCCTCGACGGCGTCCACCGCGTCGGCGGACAGCCGGGCGTTCGCCAGGGCCTGGCGGATCACCCGCTCCTGCGCCGGACCGTTGGGTGCGGTCATCCCGTTCGAGGCGCCGTCCTGGTTGACCGCGGTGCCGCGGACGACCGCGAGCACCCGGTGGCCGTTGCGCCGGGCGTCGGACAGCCGCTCCAGCAGGAGCATGCCGGCGCCCTCCGACCAGCCGGTGCCGTCCGCGGACTGCGCGAACGCGCGGCAGCGGCCGTCACTGGACAGCGTGCCGTCCATGCTGAACTCGACGAAGGTCCGGGGCGTGGCCATCACCGTGACGCCACCGGCGAGCGCCAGCGAGCACTCCCCCTGCCGCAGTGCCTGCACCGCCAGGTGCAGTGTCACCAGCGAGGAGGAGCACGCGGTGTCCACGGTGACCGCCGGTCCTTCCAGACCGAACGTGTAGGACAGCCGGCCGGACACCACGCCGGAGGAACCGTAGCTGCCCGGGTAGTTGTGGTACATCACGCCGGTGAACACCCCGACCGGCCGCCCCCGGACGGTGTGCGGGGGGATTCCGGCCCGCTCCAGCGCCTCCCACGAGGTCTCCAGCAGCAACCGTTGCTGCGGGCACATCAACAGCGCCTCACGCGGGCTGATGCCGAAGAAGTCGGCGTCGAACTCCGGTGCCTGGTGCAGGAAACCGCCGTCGCGGACGTAGCTCGTGCCCGGCCGCTCCCCTGTCGGGTCCCAGAGCCGGGCGAGGTCCCAGCCCCGGTCGGTGGGGAACGGGCCGACCCCGTCCCCGCCACCGGCGAGGAGGTCCCACAGCTCCTCTGGCGTGGTCACCCCGCCCGGGTACCGGCACGCCATGCCGACGATGGCGATGGGTTCCCGGCCGGCGTCGGTGAGCTTCTTGTTCTGCCCACGCAGCCGTTCGGTCTCCTTCAACGACGTGCGGAGAGCACGGAGCAGTTTGTCTTCGGAGGTGTTCACACGGCCTCTTTTCACCGGCGTCACGTCGCACAGAACTACCGAATATCTCCGACACCGTATGAGCGGAAACCACGCGGTCCCACCCCTAGCAGGCCCCTAAAGGTGGTCGCCGGCGATCCCACGCGAGCGAAGATCGACCGTCCACAACGTTAGGGGTTGTTCGCCGGACGCCGCATCGGTCACATTCGAGCGGAAATCGAAGGCTCGAGCAGGTCCGCCCCTCCCAGGCAGGATTCCTATGCATTCAACGATGAACCGCCTACTGGTCGTCGCGGCCCACGGGGACGACGAGACGCTCGGTGCGGGCGGCACGATCGCGAGACTTGCCGACGAGGGCGTGACGATCGGCCTGTGCGTGCTGACGAACGACGACGGATCCCGGGCCGGCGTCAGGAAAGGCGTCACGAACCGCGGTTCCGCGATCGAGACCGCCGCGAAGATTCTCGGCATCGAACGGGTCCAGGTCAACGAGTTCGGCGACAACCGGCTGGACACCGTCGGTCAGCTGGAGCTGAACCGGGTGGTGGAGCGCGAAGTCCGGGACTTCGAGCCGGACGCCATGTTCACCACGGCACTGTCCGACCTGAGCCATGATCACCAACTGGTCAGCCGGGCGGCCCGTGTGGCCGGCCGGTCGGGACGCAGCGGCGTCCGGGAGATCCGCGCGTTCGAGGTCCGGTCCGCAACGGACACCGGCGAGGCCGCCGGCATCTCCCCGGGCTTTCGCCCGAACTACTGGGAAACGCTGGACGAGGACCACCTCGAACGCAAGCTGTCGGCGCTGCGGGCCTACGGCGAGGAGCTCGAGGAGTGGCCGAACCCGCGCAGCGTTCGCGCCGTGCGTGCCCTGGCCGAGTACCGGGGATCGCAGGTCGCCGTGCCACTCGCGGAGGCGTTCGAGCTCATCCGGATCGTCCGGTAGACATCGACAGGAATTGAGTGAGAAATGCCAGAATCTGTCGCAACGCGGCCCATCTCGTCGGTCGCCGTCGTCGGGATGGGCTACGTCGGGTTGCCGACCGCGCTCGCACTGCACGCCGGTGGCTTACGCGTGCTCGGGATCGACTCCGCCCCACAACGCCTGGCCGCCATCTCCTCGCGTGACATCGACCTCATCGAGGCCGACCGGCGCCGACTGGAGTCGGCGTTGGGGACGGACGGTTTCGAGCTCACATCGGACTCCTCCCGGGTCGCCGAGGCGGACGCGGTCATGGTGTGCGTGCCGACGCCGGTCGACCGCCACCAGCTGCCGGACCTGACGGCGCTGCGGGACGCCTGTGACACGCTGGTGCGGCACGCCCGGCCCGGCCAGACCATCGTCCTGACCTCGACCAGCTCCGTCGGCACGACCGCGACCCTGCTCGTGGATCCGTTGACGGCCAACGGCTTCACGGTCGGGGAGGACATCTTCGTCGCGTCCAGCCCTGAGCGGATCGACCCGGGCCGCAGCACGCCGACCCAGCGCGAGGTACCCCGGGTGGTCGGCGGCGTCACCGAGGCCTGCACCGCCAGGGCGGTCGGCCTGTTCAGCGTGCTCACCGCGACCGTCCACACGGTACGGTCGGCGGAGGCGGCCGAGCTGACCAAGCTGTACGAGAACACCTTCCGCGCGGTGAACATCGCGCTGGCCAACGAGTTCGCCGACATCTGTGCCGGCCTTCGCCTCGACCCGATGGAGATCACGGCGGCGGCCGCGACGAAACCGTACGGGTTCATGGCCTTCTACCCGGGGCCCGGTGTCGGCGGCCACTGCATCCCCTGCGACCCGCACTACCTGCTCTGGCAGCTGCGGGCGACCCGCACCCCGGCGCCACTGGTGAACCAGGCCATGAACGCCATCGCCGAACGCCCCAGGCAGGTCGTCGACCGGTTGATCAACACGCTGTCCCGGGACGGAAAGGGAATCGCTGGCCGGCGGGTGGTGGTCGTCGGCGTGAGCTACAAGCCCGGCGTGCAGGACGTACGGGCCTCGTCCGCGCTGGACATCATCGCCTATCTTCTCGACGAGGGCGCCGTGGTCGACTACTTCGACCCGCTGGTGCCGCAGGTGACCCTGCACGACGACAGCAACATGAAGAGCTCCGTGCAGCCGAACGGCGCGGACTGGGACGTGGCACTGATCCACACCGTCCACACCGGACACGACTACAGCTGGCTGTCCGGCTGCCCCATGGTGATCGACACGACGTACCGCTTCGACACGGGCGCCGGCAAAGGACAGTGGCCATGCGTAGCCTGATCACGGGCGGAGCCGGCTTCATCGGCTCACACCTCACCGAGCACCTGCTGGGCCTCGGGCACGAGGTCGTCGTCCTGGACGACCTCAGCACCGGCAGCGAGCACAACCTGGCCACCGTCCGCGACGACCCGCGACTGCGCTTCGTCCGCGGCTCGGTGTGCGATCCCGACGCCGTCGAGCGCTGCATGGACGGGGTGACGGCGGTCTACCACCTGGCCGCCGCGGTCGGCGTGTTCACCATCCTCGACAAGCCGCTCGAGAGCCTGCGCACCAACCTGGCCGGCACCGAGACGGTGCTGGAGGCCGCCCGCCGCCACGACGTGCCGATCCTCGTCGCCTCGACCAGCGAGGTGTACGGCAAGAACACGACCGCCGGTCTGTCCGAAGAGGACGACCGGATCGTCGGCTCTCCGCTGAAGAGCCGCTGGTCCTACGCCGAGGCCAAGGCACTGGACGAGACCCTGGCGTACCTGTACCACGTCGAGCACGGCATCCCGACGGTGATCGTCCGCCTGTTCAACACGGTCGGCCCTCGGCAGACCGGCCGGTACGGCATGGTCATCCCCCGCTTCGTACAGCAGGCCCTCACCGGCGCGCCGGTCACCGTCTTCGGCGACGGGCAGCAGGTGCGCTGTTTCTGCCACGTCCTCGACGTCGTCCCCGCCCTGGTGGCCCTGCTGGCGGACGAGACCGCCCACGGCGCCGTCTACAACCTCGGCAACGCCGAGCAGATCACGATCTCCGCGCTCGCCGGCAAGATCATCGAAGCGACCGGCTCCCACAGCGAGATCGTGAAGATCCCCTACACCGAGGCCTATGGCGACGGCTACGAGGACATGCAGCGCCGCGTGCCCGACTGCACCAAGGCCCGCGACCGGGTCGGCTTCCGACCCCACCACACCCTCGAGGACATCATCCGCGCGGTCATCAAGGACCGCCGCCCGGCGACCTGACCTCCCTCACTTCTCCGACGGCACGGCCATCTCGCCGAGGCGGGACCAGTCGTCCTGGGGAATGGTCGCGTTGACGATCCGCGGCGTCTCCGCGAGGTGCGGCGGCAGCGTCCGTTGCGCCGCCCTGAAGTGCTCGGACTGAACGTGCGCCGCGCCGGCCTCGTCGTCGCGGAAGGCCTCCACCAGCACGAACTCGGTGGGGTCGGCGAGGCTGCGCGACCAGTCGAACCACAGACACCCAGGCTCGGCGCGGGTCGCCCGCGTGAACTCGTCGGTGATCTCGGGCCAGTCGTCCGCATGTTCCGGCAGCACACGGAACTTGGCGGTAATGAAGATCATGCCACTCCTTTCGGTTCGCGTGCACGTTACCGCCGCACACCGACCCCGGAGTGAGGTCACACCGGGTTCCGGTGGACACGTGGACCTGATGGGGGCGTGACTCGATGGGAAGTCGCGGTGGATGTCCTACCGGGCGATCCACCGCGAGGTGATCCGTGCCCGGGCCGCCCGCGGCACGGCCGGACGACCCGCCGCCCGGCCGTGCCGCGCGGTACCGGCAGCTGCTCGCGGGCAGGAACGCCCTGATCCTGTTGGACAACGCGGTCTCCGCCGCGTCGGCCCGCGGCCCCGCACCCAACATCGCCGGTCGCCGACCTGGCCGCCGCACTGGCACTGCTCGCCCCGGGCAACGCCCCGGCCCGTTACGTCGCGCTTCACGACGGCAGGGCGATCGCCGCCGGCTCCACTCCCGGCGCGGCCGCGATGGCCGCAAACCGGGCAGCACCGGGGATCACCCCGGTGCTGGTGCTGAGCGAGCAGCACGTCAAGCGTCGAACCGCGTCGTCCCATGGGCCGTGGGTCGGTTGGTCCTGAGCCAGCCGGTCAGTTGCTCGGTGATCGTGCTGGTGACGGCGGGCAGGTGCTCGGTGAGGTAGAAGTGACCGCCGGCGAAGGTGGAGACCTCGCAGGGGGCGGTGGTGTGGTTGTGCCACGCGCGGGCCTCGTCGAGGGTGGTCACCTCGTCGGAGTCGCCGGCCAGCACGTGGATCGGGCAGGTCAGGCGCTGGGTGCCGGTGTGCCGGTAGGTTTCGACGGCACGGTAGTCGGCCCGGATCGCGGGGAGCACCATGCGCATCAGCTCCTCGTCACCCAGCAGGCTCGTGTCGGTGCCGCTGAGCGAGCGCAACGCGGCGACGAGACCTTCGTCGTCGCGTCGGTGGAGCATTTCCGGGCGCCAGCGGGTGGGGGCGCGACCGGCGGACGCGAACAGGCCCAGCGGCATCACACCCGCACGTTCCAGGCGGCGGCCCACCTCGTAGGCGACGGTGGCGCCCATGCTGTGGCCGAACAGAGCGAACGGCCGATCGGTCCAGGCGGCCAGCTCCCGCGCGACCAGGTCGGCCAGCTCACCGAGGTCGTCGACACAGCGTTCCGCTCGGCGGTCCTGGCGGCCGGGGTACTGGATGGCCAGTACCCCGGCCGCCGGCATCAGCGCACGGGACAGGGGGAAGTACCAGGTGGCGGCGCCTCCCGCGTGTGGGAAGCAGACCAGCCGGACCGCGTCCTCCGGCGCGGTGTGGAACCGCCGGACCCAGGAGCCGACACTCGTCACCGTCACAGGGGCACCCCAATCATGTCGAGGACTCCAACTCCGAGTCGAGGATGTGGATGAGCTCCTCGGCCGAGACCCCGTCCAGGTCCGCCTCGTCGCCGGTGCGGCGGCGCTCACTCCAGCCCGTGACCAGGGACCGCAGCCGTGCCGCGATCGTCGCGTGCTCCGCGTCGTCCGGATCCGCGGCGGCCAGGGCGGACTCCAACGCCGCCAGGTGGGAGTCCAGTTGGTCCGGCGGTGTCAGCCCGGTGCCGAGTCGCGCGGCGAGTGCCGAGGGCGACGGGTGGTCGAAGATCAGCGTGGCTGGCAGGCGCAGACCGGTGATGGCCACCAACCGGTTGCGGAACTCGATGGCGGTCAACGAGTCGAACCCCAGCTCCAGGAAGCCGCGCTCCGGGTCGATCGCTGCGGCGCCGTCATGACCGAGCACCGCCGCGGCGGTGGCACAGACCAGCTCCCGCAGTTCCCGGTCCCGTTCCTCCGGCGCCAGACCGACGAGCTTCGCCCACCGCTCGTCGGCGCGGTCGGTGTCCACCCGACGGCGGGTCACGCCGCGGGCCGGACCGACCAGTCCACGCAGCATCGCCGGCACATCCTCGGTCCCGTTCCGCAGCGGGGAAAGATCCAGCCGCACCGGCACGAGCGCCGGCTCTGGCATACCGAGTGCCGCGTCGAACAGGGCCAAACCCTCCGCGATGGACAGCCCGAGCACCCCGGAGCGAGCCATCCGCAGCAGGTCGGTCTCCGGGAGGTCACCGGACATGCCGCCATCGGCCCACAGCCCCCAGGCCAGCGAGACCGCCGGCAGTCCCTGGGCTCGGCGGTGCTGTGCCAGTGCGTCGAGGAACACGTTCGCCGCCGCGTAGTTCGCCTGCCCCGCGGCGCCGAGCGTGCCGCCGGCGGAGGCGAACAGCACGAACGCCGACAGCTCCCGGTCAGCGGTCAGCTCGTGCAGGTTCCATGCGGCGTCCACCTTGGGCCGCAGCACCGCGTCCATCCGCGACGGGGTCAGCGCGGACACGACACCGTCGTCCACAACCCCCGCGGTGTGCACGACCGCCGTCACGGGCTCCGCGTCGAGCAGCCGACGCAACGCGTCCCGGTCGGCGACGTCACACGCGGCCACGGTGATGTCCGCACCGAGCCCGGTCAGTTCAGCGATCAACTCGGCGGCCCCGGGCGCGGCCATGCCCCGCCGGCTGGTCAGCACCATGCGGCGCACCCCGTGCCCCGTCACCAGATGCCGCGCGATCACGGCGCCGAGAACGCCCGTGCCGCCCGTGACGAGCACGGTGCCGCCGGCGTCGAGCCGGGCGGGTTGCCGCGCGGTCACCGGGGCCAGCCGGGGCGCGAGCACACGTCCACTTCGGACAGCGAGTCCGGGCTCGTCGGCCCCAGCGACGGCGCGAACGGCGGCGGCCGGCACGTCAGGTCCGTCCACATCGAGCATCACCAGACGGCCGGGATACTCGATCTGCGCGGTGCGCACCAGCCCCCACACCGCGGCATGCTCCAGATCGAGCACGTCCTCATCCGGCCCGGTCGCCACCGCGCGGCGGGTGACCAACACCAGCCGACAGGAGGCGAACCGCTCGTCGGCCGTCCAGGACTGGATCAGCCCCAACACCCGGTTCACCGCGGCCCGCGCGGCCTTGTCCACAGCCCCACCCGCGGACACCCGTTCTTGTCGGTGCTGGCCGGTAAGCTGGAAATCGGGGGGCCCCCCGGCGCACGAGTGGGACTTTCGCTCGGGTTGGGCGGGTGAACCGTTCGCCGGTTGCCCATCGGGCGCCTGGAACTGTCGGTGCTCGCCGGTAGGCTGGATGTCGGGGGCCGGAGGCCGCCGGGCACACAGCAGGAACACGGTGCCCACCGGCGCGGCGGCCAGCGACTCGAGGTCGGCGTGGCGCCGGACCCGCACACCGCTGGCCTCGATCGCCGCAACCAACCCGACATCACCCGCAACCAGCCCGACATCACCCGCAACCAGCCCGACATCGCCGGCAACCAACCCAGCATCATCCGCGACCAGCCCGACATCGTCAGCGACCAGCACCGCGCACTCGGCGACCGGGCCCGCGCTGTCCGGTACCGGCACCCAATCGACGCGGTACAACGAGTCGAGGCCGGGTGCTTCAGAACCCACCGGCCGTAACGACAACGACTCCACCGAGATCACCGGTCGGCCCGCCGAATCGGTTGCCGTCAGCGACACCGCGTTTTCCCCTACGGGTGCGACCCGCACCCGTAGGCTCTGTGCGCCGGTGGCGTGCAACTCCAGCCCGGCCCACGCGAACGGCAGCACCGCCCGGTCGGCGATCGGCCCGGCCAGGCCGATCGTGTGCAGTGCGGAGTCGAACAGCGCGGGGTGCAGCCCGAACCGGTCCACGTCGGACTCCTCGACCGCCACGTCGGCGAAGATCTCCTCGCCGCGGGTCCACGCGCGGCGCAAACCACGGAACGCCACGCCGTAGTCGAAACCCTGTGCGGCCAGGTCCTCGTACCGGCCGGACACGTCGACCTCGGCCACACCCGCCGGTGGCCATTCCGCCGGCAGGTCGGCCGGCTCGTGCGCGGAGGAAAGCAAGCCGGTGGCGTGTCGGGTCCACTGCGCGTCGCCCACCCGCGAGTACATCGCGATCGGCCGGTGACCGGCGGGATCGGCCCCGCCAACCACGACCTGCGTGCTGACGTCGCCCTCCGCCGGCAGGACCAGCGGCGCTTCGAGCGTCAGCTCCTCGATCCGTCCACAGCCGACCTCGTCGCCCGCCCTCAGCGCCAGCTCCACGAAACCCGTGCCGGGAAACAGGATCGAGCCCCGCACCACGTGGTCGGCGAGCCACGGGTGCCGTCGCGGCGACAGTCGCCCGGTCAGCGTGACGCCGCCGGTGTCCGGGGCGGGCACCACCGCATCGAGCAGTGGATGATCCACACCGGTCGGGGTCGGCACGTCCATCCAGTACCGCCGACGCTGGAACGCGTACGTGGGCAGGTCGACGCGCCGGGCGCCGGCACAGACCGCGGCCCAGTCGACGTCCGCGCCGTGGACGTGAGCGTGCGCGACCGCCCGCGTGAACTCGGCGGACTCCTGGCGGTCCCGACGCAGGACCGGGACGGCCAGGGCGGGCGTGTCGCCGGCGAGGCATTCCTCCGCCATCGCGCACAGGACCCCGTCCGGGCCGAGCTCGAGGTACCGTCGAACGCCCGCCCGCTCCAGGAACCGGATGCCGTCGGCGAACCGCACCGCCGCCCGCGCGTGCCCCACCCAGTACTCCGGCGAGCACAGCTCCTCGGCCCGCGCACCAGTCACGGAGGACACCACGGCGAGCCGCGGTGCCGAGTAGGTCAGCCGTTCGGCCACGGCACGGAACTCGTCCAGCATGGGCGCCATGAGCGGGGAGTGGAACGCGTGCGAGACCCGTAGCCGGCGGGTTCGCCGACCCTGCTCGGTGAACGCCGCTTCCAGGTCGGTCACGGCCTCGACCGCGCCGGAGACCACCACCGCGCGTGGACCGTTGATCGCGGCTATGTCCACTGTGGACGTCAGAAGTGGACTTACCTCGTCCTCTGTGGCCTCGATGGCCACCATGGCCCCGCCGGCGGGCAACGCCTGCATCAACCGGCCCCGGGCCGCGACGAGGGCACACGCGTCGGCAAGCGACCAGACACCGGCCACGTGGGCGGCGGCCAGCTCACCGATCGAGTGGCCCATGACGTAATCCGGCCGCACGCCCCAGGACTCCAGCAATCGGAACAGGGCCATCTGCAGCGTGAACATGGCGGCCTGGGTGTAGCCCGTCTCGGCCAGCACCTCCGCATCCGCCCCGAACACCAGCTCTCGCAACGGGCGGTCCAGGTGCTGGTCGAACTCCGCGCAGGCCGCGTCGAATACCTGGGCGAACACCGGATGCTCGTCGTGCAGCTCCCGCCCCATGCCCGGCCGCTGGGCGCCCTGTCCGGTGAACAGGAACGCGGTCGACCCGCCACGGGCACTCCCCCGGACGACCGACGGCGACTCGCGCCCGTCGGCCAGGGCACGCAAGCCGCGCCGGATCTCGTCCAGGTCCGCGCCGAAGACAGCGGCGCGGTGCGGGAACAGTGATCTGGTGGTGGCCAGCGAGTAGCCGACGTCGTCGAGTCCGTGGTCATTCGAGTCCAGAAAGGACAGCAACCGCGCGGCCTGAGCCGGCAACGCGTCGGCATCGCGAGCGGACAGGATCCATGGCACCTTGCGGGATGGCTGTGATGGAGGGTCGGTGGAGGAGACCGCCGGTGCCTGCTCGACGATCACGTGCGCGTTGGTGCCGCTGATCCCGAACGAGGACACGCCACCCCGGCGCGGCCGATCACACTCCGGCCAGGACCGCTCCTCGGTCAGCAGCTCGACGGCGCCGGCCGACCAGTCCACCTGTGGCGTGGGTTCGTCCACGTGCAGTGTCTTCGGCACGACACCATGGCGGATCGCCTGCACCATCTTGATCACGCCCGCGACCCCGGCGGCGGCCTGGGTGTGGCCGAGGTTGGACTTGAGCGAGCCGAGCCACAGTGGACAGTCCGCGGGCCGTCCTTTCCCGTAGGTGGCCAGCAAGGCCTGTGCCTCGATCGGATCGCCGAGCGTGGTGCCCGTGCCGTGCCCCTCGACCACGTCGACGTCCGAGGTGGACAGATCGGCCGCGGACAGCGCCGAGAGGATCACGCGCTGCTGGGACGGTCCGTTCGGGACGGTCATGCCGCTGCTCGCGCCGTCGGAGTTCACCGCGGAGCCACGCACAACGGCGAGCACCTCGTGGCCGTTGCGCAGCGCGTCCGACAACCGCTCCAGCACGACGACTCCGGCACCCTCCGAACATCCGACACCGTCGGCGCCGGCGGCGAAGGCCTTGCACCGGCCGTCCGGGGCCAGCCCACGCTGCTCGCTGAAGTAGACGAACATGTCGGGCGCGGCCATCACCGTGACCCCGCCCGCCAGGGCGAGCGTGCACTCGTCGCGGCGCAGCGCGTGCGCGGCGAGGTGGATGGCCACCAGCGAGGACGAGCACGCGGTGTCCACCGTGATCGCCGGGCCTTCGAGCCCGAGGGTGTACGCGACCCGTCCCGAGACCAGGCTTCCATCGCTGGTGCCCGCGCCGTAGTCGTGGTACATCACGCCGGCGAACACCCCGGTTCGGCTGCCCCGCAACGAGCCGGGCACGATTCCGGCTCGTTCCAGCGCCTCCCAGGAGGTCTCGAGCAGCAGCCGCTGCTGCGGGTCCATTGTCAACGCCTCGCGTGGGCTGATCCCGAAGAACTCGGCGTCGAAGTCCGCCGCGTCGTGGAGGAAGCCGCCGTTGCGGGAGTAGCTCGTGCCGGGAGTGCCGGGTTCCGGCCGGTACAGCGCGTCGAGGTCCCAGCCGCGATCCACCGGGAACGTCGTGATCGCGTCGGTGCCCGCGCGGACCAGTCGCCACAGGCCCTCGGGTGAGGTGACTCCACCCGGGTAGCGGCAACCCATGCCCACGATGGCAACGGGTTCACCGCCACCTCCCGCGGCGAGCTGCTCGTTCTCGCGCCGTAGCCGCTCGTTCTCGAGCATCGACTGGCGCAGAGCGCTGACGATCTCGTCCGTGGACGGAACCCCGGTCACGCCGGCTCACCTCCTGTGTTGGATCGTCCGAGTGCGGCGCGGACCAGGTCCGCCACGCCCATGGTCTCGATCGCGGAACCGTCCGGGGCCGTGGCGGGATCCTCGTCGGGGAACAGTTCGGTCAGCAGGTGCCGGGCCAGCGGGACCGCGCTGGGGTAGTCGAAGATCAGCGTGGCCGGCAGTCGCAGGTCGGTGGCCGCGCCGAGCCGGTTGCGCAGTTCCAGTGCCGCCAGCGAGTCGAGCCCGAGGTCGGTGAAACCCTTCTCCGGGTCGACCGCGCCGGCGTCGTCGTAGCCGAGGACGGCGGCGGCGTGGCCGCGCACCAGTTCCAGCACCTCTCGCTCACGCTCCTCATGGGACAGTTCAGCGAGCCGGTCCGTCCACGTTGCCGGTTCCGCGGCGGTGGCCACCACCGTCCGCCGGGCGGGGGCCCGAACCAGCCCACGCAGCAAGGCTGGCGGCGCGGCGGGCGTCGCCCCGGACAGCAGCTTGATGGGCGCCAGCACGGGTTCCGGGGTTCGCATGGCCGCGTCGAACAGCGAAAGTCCTTCCGCGGCCGGCAGTTCCGCGATGCCCGAGCGACCGATCCAGTCCAGGTCGACCTGCCCGTCCGTGCCTGCCCACGGACCCCAGGCCAGCGACTTCGCTGGAAGGCCACGGGCGGATCGATAGGTGGCCAGTGCGTCGAGGAACACGTTCGCCGCGGCGTAGTTCGCCTGCCCCGCGGCGAGCACGAGACCACCGGCCGAGGAGTACAGCACGAACGCGGCGAGGTCGAGGCCGGCGGTCAGCTCGTGCAGGTGCCAGGCCGCGTCCACTTTGGCCCGCAACACGGTGTCGACCTGTGCCGGCGTCAGCGCATCCAGCACCGCGCTGTCCATCAGCCCGGCGGCGTGCACGACCGCGGTCAGCGGGTGTTCGGCGGGGATCGCGGCCAGCACGGCGGCCAGCGCGAACCGGTCGGCGACGTCGCAGGCGACGACCGACACCGACGCGCCCAGTTCGATCAGCTCCGCGCACAGCCGCGCGGCGCCCGGGGCGTCCATGCCCCGTCGGCTGGTGAGCAGCAGATGCCGCACACCGTGCTCGATCAGCAGGTGTCGGGCCAGCTGACCACCGAGCAGACCGGTGCCGCCGGTGATCAGCACGGTGCCGTCGGGCCTCCAGCGCACCGGTTCGTCCAATGTGGATGTCCGCGCCAGCCGTGGCAGCAGGATCTCGCCATCGCGAACCGCGGCTTCCGGTTCACCGGACGCGACCACCGAGGCGAGTGCCGGCAGTGACGGCGGACCGTCCACATCGACCAGTACCAGCCGCCCGGGGTGCTCCGCCTGCGCCGCGCGAACCAGCCCCCACACCGGGGCCTGCGTCAGCTCCGGTCCACCCGTCGTCAGCACGACCAGTGTGGCGCTCCTCGGTTCGGCCAGCCATTCGCGCAAGCGGGCCAGCGTGCCGTGGACGGCGTCGTGGACGGCCGACGGCACGCTGCCCGTGCCGGACGGGACCGGCAGGACCACCACGTCCGGTGTGGTCGCCAGCGCCGCCGGTATGTCCGCCTCGGACGGTACGGCCAGGCCGGGCAGCGCCGTGCCGAGCACGACCCACCCGGCCGGTGCGGGCATCGGAGTCGACTGTGGACCTGGCTGCCAGTCGATCCGCAGCAGCGACTCCGGTGCCCCCGCGCCGAGTTGCCCGGCGGACACCGGTCGGGTCACGAGTGAGTCGACGAACGCCACCGGTGCGCCCGTGCTGTCGGCGAGGGCGAGCCGGACGGTGTTGTCGCCGGCGGCCGGCCGGGCCCACACCCGCAGCGCGGCCGCCCCGGTGGCGAACAGCGACACGCGGTTCCAGGCGAACGGGATCGTGGTCTCGGTGATCGCCTTCGGTCCGCCGTCCACCAGGAAGTCCATGGCGCCGAGCGCCGAGTCGAGCAGCGCGGGGTGCAGTCCGAAGGCGTCCGCGACGGTCGGCTCGGGCAGCGCGACCTCGGCGAACACCTCGTCGCCGCGTCGCCACACGGCCCGCAGGCACTGGAATGTGGGGCCGTAGCCGTAGCCGTTCTCGGCGAGGTCGTCGTAGACCCCGGTGAGGTCGACGGGGTGCGCGCCCTCAGGCGGCCATGCCCGCAGCTCGACCGGTGTCACCTGCGCGTCCCGGAGGAGTGTGCCCCCGGCGTGCAATGTCCAGGCACCGCTTGCCTCGGCCGGGCGGGAGTACACCGCCAGGTTTCGACGTCCCGACTCGTCCGGGCCGAGCACCACCCGGACGCTGACGCCACCCTTCTCGGGCAGCACGAGCGGAGCGTGCTGGGTCAGCTCTTCGACCACGGCGCACCCGACCTGGTCCCCGGCACGCACGGCCAGCTCGACGAACGCGGTGCCGGGCAACAGGGTCGTGCCCATGATCCGGTGCTCGGCCAACCACGGCTGCCGTTCGAGGGACAGCGCGCCGGTCAGCACGACGCCGCCGGTGTCCGGCAGTTCGACCGCCGCGCCGAGCAGCGGGTGCCCGACCGCGTCCATTCCGGCCGCGGTCACGTCACCCGTAGAGCGGGTGGCGTCGAGCCAGTAGGTCTTGCGCTGGAAGGCATACGTCGGCAGGTCGACCCGGCGGGCGCCGCGACCGGCGAAGAGCGCCGGCCAGTCGACGGGCACGCCGAGCACGTGCAGTTCGGCCACAGAGGACAACAGCGAGCGGACCTCTTCCCTGCCCCGCCGCAGTGTCGGGACCACCGTGACGGTGTCCGCGGACCCGTCCACGCACTCGCGGGCCATGCCGGACAGCACGGAATCCGGTCCCAGCTCGATCATCCGGGTCACGCCGGCCAGGACCAGCGAGCGCACGGCGTCGGCGAACCGCACCGTGCGGCGGACGTGCTCGACCCAGTACTCGGCGCTGTACTCGGTGATCGGCTTGCCGGTCAGGTTGGACACCACCGGGATCTCGGGCCGGCGGTACGACACGGACTCCGCGACCGCCCGGAACTGGGCCAGCATCGGCTCCATCAACACCGAGTGGAACGCATGTGACACCCGCAACCGCTTCGACTTCTCGAAACGACCGGCCACTGCCACCACCGCGTCCTCGACCCCGGAGACGACCACGGACGCGGGTCCGTTCACCGCCGCCAGATCCACACCGTCGCCCAGCAGCGGCGACACCTCGTCCTCGCCGGCCGCGATCGCCACCATCGCCCCACCCGGCGGCAACGCCTGCATCAACCGGCCTCGTGCGACCACCAACCGGGCAGCGTCCGCCAGCGAGAACACACCGGCGACGTGCGCCGCGACCAGCTCACCGATCGAATGGCCTGCGACATAGTTCGGTGCGACACCCCATGACTCCAGCAACCGGAACAACGCCACCTCGACCGCGAACAACCCGGCCTGCGTGAACACGGTCTGGTCGACCGAATCGTTGTCCAGCGCGGCACGCAGGGGCGCCTCGAGATGCTCGTCCAGCGCGTCGCAGATCTCGTCGAAAGCGCGCGCGAACTCCGGGAACGCCGCGCACAGCTCGGCACCCATGCCAACCCGCTGGGAACCCTGACCGGAGAACAGGAACGCGGTCAGCCCACCGGCACGCGACACGCCGCGCACCACCGACCCGCCGGCGTCACCGGTGGCGAGCCCCGACAGGGCCCGCACGGCCGACTCCCAGTCGGCGGCCAGGACCACCGCGCGGTGGTCGAGCGCCGCACGGCCGGTCGCCAGCGAGTACCCGACGTCGAGCAGGCCGACGGACTCGAGCCGCGTGGCCAGGTGCCCGGCCTGGGCCCGCAACGCGTCCGCGTTGCTCGCCCCGATCGGCAGCGGCACGAGGGAAAGCGGCGGTAGGGTGGCCGGCTTCGCCGGTGGCTCGGCCGGCGCCTCCTCGATGATCATGTGTGCGTTGGTGCCGCTGATGCCGAACGAGGACACGCCCGCCCGGCGTGGCCGGCCGTTGGCGACCCATGGCCGTGGCTCGGTCAGCAGCTCCACCGCGCCGGTCGACCAGTCCACGTGCGGCGAGGGCGCGTCCACGTGCAGCGTCCTGGGCAGCAACCCGTTGCGCAGCGCCATGATCACCTTGATCACCGCGGCGGCGCCGCCGGCGGCCTGCGCGTGGCCGATGTTCGACTTCACCGAGCCGAGCAGCAGCGGCCGCTCCCGCTCCTGCCCGTAGGTGGCCAACAACGCCTGCGCCTCGATCGGGTCACCGAGCCGGGTGCCGGAGCCATGCGCCTCCACGGCGTCCACATCGGACGCGCGCAGGCCCGCCGAGGCCAGTGCCGCGTGGATCACCCGCTCCTGGGACGGGCCGTTCGGCGCGGTGAGGCCGTTGGACGCGCCGTCCTGGTTGACCGCGCTGCCCCGCACGACGGCCAGCACCTCGTGGCCGTTGCGGCGTGCGTCGGACAGCCGTTCGAGCAACAGAAGGCCGGCGCCCTCCGCCCAGCCGACCCCGTTGGCCGCCGAGGAGAAGGACTTGCAGCGGCCGTCCGGGGCGAGCACGCCCTGCCGGCTGGAGTCCACGAACAGGTCCGTCTGGGACAGCACCGTCACCCCGCCGGCGAGTGCCAGGGAGCACTCGCCGTTGCGCAGTGCCTGCGTGGCCAGGTGCAGGGTGACCAGCGACGAGGAACACGCCGTGTCCACCGTCATGGACGGGCCTTCCAGTCCGAGGACGTAGGAGACGCGGCCGGAGACCACGGCGCCGGAGCTGCCGTTCGGGAGGTAGGCGGCCACGTCGGCCGGCGCGTCGTGCAGCCGGCTGCCGTAGTCGTCGTACATCACCCCGGCGAACACCCCGGTGGGGCTGCCACGCAGTGAGGTGGGGTCGATCCCGGCGCGTTCGATCGCCTCCCAGGCCACCTCCAGCAGCAGCCGTTGCTGCGGGTCCATGGCCAACGCCTCGCGTGGCCCGATCCCGAAGAAGGCGGGGTCGAACTCGGCGGCCCGGTGCAGGAACCCGCCCTCGCGGGCGTAGGTCCTGCCGCGCTTGCCGGGTTCCGGATCGTAGATGGCGGCCACGTCCCAGCCGCGGTTCGTCGGGAACTCCGTGACCGCGTCGACCTCGTCGACGAGTAGCCGCCACAGGTCCTCGGGTGAGGAGACCCCACCGGGGTAGCGGCAGCCGATACCGACGATCGCGACCGGTTCGTCCCTGGACACGGCCACTGTGGACGATCGGGCGGTGACCGTGGCGCCGAGCAGCTTGCCCTTGACGAAGTCGGCGACCGCGCGGGCGGTCGGGTGGTCGAACACGAGCGTGGCCGGCAGCGCGACCCCGGTCGCCGAGGACAACAGGTTGCGTAGCTCCACCGCGGCCAGCGAGTCGAACCCGAGCTCCTTGAACGCCTTCCCGCCATCCACTTCGGACGCAGTGGCGTAGCCGAGCACGGTGGCGACGTGCGCGCACACCAGCTCCACCAGCATCCGGTCGCGCTCGGCCTCGGCCAGTCCTTCCAGTTGCCGCGCCAACGGCACCGCCGCGGCGACCGGGGCCGCGGCGGCCACCCGCCGCGGCGACGCCGGCGCGAAACCACGCAGGAGTGCCGGAAGCTCGTCCGCGCGATCGCGCAGCGCCGTCACGTTCAGCGGCAGCGGCGCGATCACGGCGGCATCGGCACGCAGTGCCGCGTCCAGCAGCGCCAGGCCCTGCGCCGCGGTCACCGCCGGCATGCCGAGCCGGTCCATTCGCCGCAGGTCGGCCTCGCTCAGCTCGCCGCCGAGACCGGTGTTCTCCGCCCACAGCCCCCAGGCAAGGGACGTCGCCGGCAGGCCCCGCGCCCGGCGGTGTTCGGCCAGGGCGTCCAGGAACGCGTTGGCGGCCGCGTAGTTCGCCTGCCCGGCCGCGAGCACCATGCCCCCGGCGGAGGAGAACATGACGAACGCGGCGAGGTCGAGATCGGCGGTCAGCTCGTGCAGGTGCCAGGCGGCGTCCGCCTTGGGCGCCAGCACCGCGTCCAACTGCCCGGCGGTGAGCGATTCGACGACCCCGCTGTCGGCGACTCCGGCCGCGTGCACCACCGCGCTCGGCGGGTGCTCGGCGAGTACGGCGGCCAGCGCGTCCCGGTCGGACACATCGCAGGCGACCACGTGCACGACCGCGCCGAGTGCGGCCAGCTCGTCGCGCAGCGCCGCGGCGCCCGGCGCGTCGAGACCCCGCCGGCTGGTCAGCACCAGCTCGCGGGCGCCGTGCGCGGTCACCAGGTGGCGGGCCAGCAGGGCGCCGAGGCCGCCGGTGCCGCCGGTGATCAGCACTGTTCCGATGCCCCATGGCGCATCCACAGGCTGCGTTCTCGTTCTGACGAGCCGAGGGACGGTCACGGTCGAACCGTGGACGGCGACCTCCGGTTCGCCCGACGCCAGCGCGGCGGCGACCGCGGCATCGTCGGCGTCGACGGTGTCCAACAGCACGAACCGGCCGGGATGTTCGGCCTGCGCCGCACGCATCAGGCCCCAGACCGCGCCCTGCACCGGATCGGTGGTGGCTCCGCTGGTGCGTACGGCCAGCCGTGCGGACCGTTCGCCCGCCAACCACGTCTGTATCTCGGCCAGTACGGCGGCGGTCACGTCGTGCGCCGCGGCCGGCATGTTCGCTGTCGGTTGAGGACAGTCGAACACGACCGTCTCTGGCGCTGCGGCCGTGGTGGGCGCCGTGAGTGGTTGCCAGTCCACTCGGAACAGCGGTTCGTCCTCGGTGTCGAGCTGTCCCTCCGCGACCGGGCGGGAGACCAGGGAGGAGACGAACGCGACCGGGTTGCCTTCGGCGTCGGCCACCTCGATCTCCGACACCTCCTCGCCGGTCAGTGTCGCGATCCGCACCCGCACCGCGGCGGCCCCGACCGCGTGCAGCGAGACCCCGGTCCACACGAACGGCAGCAACGTCTCACCGCCACCGTCGAGGAGGTCGGCATGCATGGCCGCGTCCAGCAGCGCCGGGTGCAGGCCGAACCCGGCCGCCGACTCCGCGATCCCCGGTGGCAGTGCCACCTCGGCGAACACCTCGTTCCCGCGCCGCCACGCAGCCCGCAGCCCCTGGAAGGCCGGGCCGTAGCCGTAGCCGCGACCGAGCAGCTCCGGGTAAGCACCGGACACGTCGATCTCGTCGGCGCCCGGCGGCGGCCACTGGGCGAGGCCGGCCCGCTCCGGCTGTCGCCAGGCGGTCAGCGTGCCGGTGGCATGCCGGGTCCACGGTCCTTCCGCGTCCTCGGCACGCGAGTAGACCGACAGCGGGCGCCGATCGCCGTCCGCCGCGCCGACGACCACCTGCAGTGCGACCGCGCCCCGCGCCGGCAACACCAGCGGAGCCTGCAGGGTCAGTTCCTCGATCCCCGGACACCCCACCTCGTCGCCGGCACGCAGCGCCAGCTCGACGAAGCCGGTGCCGGGCAACAGGATGACGTCCCGCACCACGTGATCCGCCAGCCACGGCTGGGTTTCCACGGACAGCCGGCCGGTCAGCACCACCGAGTCCGAGCCGGGCAGCGGCACGACCGCGCCGAGCATCGGGTGCCGGGCGGCCACCTGGCCGACCCCTGCGACGTCACCGGACGGCGTGGCGTCCAGCCAGAACCGCCTGTGCTGGAAGGGATAGGTGGGCAGGTCCAGGTGCGTGGTGCCGGCGCCGAGCAGGGCCGGCCAGTCCACCGGCACGCCACGCACGTGCAGCCGGCCGAGGGCGGACAGCACCTCGGGCAGCTCCTCGTGGTCTCGCCGGCAGCTCGCGGCGAACACGACGTCCTCGTCGGGCCCGGCGCACTCCGCGCCCATCGCGGACAACACGCGATCCGGTCCGATCTCCAGGAACGTGGTCACCTCGTCGTTGATCATCCGCCGCACGGCGTCCCCGAACCGGACGCAGGCGCGGACGTGTCGTACCCAGTACTCGGCCGAGCACAGCTCGCCCGCGTCGGCGTCCTCACCGGTCACAGTGGACACGACCGGTATCCGCGGCGGGTGGAACTCGAGTCCGGCCGCGATCTCGGCGAACTCGGCCAGCATCGGCTCCATCAGCGGCGAGTGGAACGCGTGCGACACCCGCAACCGCCGGGTCCGGGCGAACCGGGCGGCGACCGCGAGCACCGCGTCCTCGTCGCCGGAGACCACCACCGACTCCGGACCGTTCACCGCGGCGATGTCCACACGCCCGTCCAACAACGGCCTAACCTCGTCCGCGCCGGCCGAGATGGCCACCATGGCCCCGCCCGCCGGCAGTGCCCGCATCAGCCGGCCCCGCGCCGCGACCAGCCGTGCCGCGTCCGCCAGTGAGAACACGCCGGCCACATGCGCGGCGGCCAGTTCGCCGACCGAGTGGCCGGCCAGGACGTCCGGTGTGACACCCCACGACTCGAACAGCCGGAACAGCGCCACCTCGAACGCGAACAACGCGGTCTGGGTGTACGCGGTCTCGTCGAGCGCGTCGCCGTCGATCACCGGACGCAGTGGACGGTCGAGATGCTTGTCCAGCTCCGCGCACACCTCGGCGAAAGCCTGCTCGAACACCGGGAACATGGCGGCAAGCTCGCGTCCCATGCCCACCCGCTGCGCGCCCTGCCCCGAGAACAGGAAGGCGAGCCTGCCTTCGCGCGTCACGCCGGTGACGGCGCCCGGCCCGCCGGCCACGACCGCGTCGAGACCACGACGCAGCTCGCCGGCGTTCCCGGCGACCACGACCGCCCGGTGCTCCAGCGCCGCCCGCGTGGTGGCCAGTGCCCGTGCGAGATCGCCCAGCGGGGCCTCATCCTCCACGAAGGAGCGGAGATTGGCGGCCTGGTCGCGTAACGCGGCGCCGGTGCGTCCGGAAAGGACGAACGGCAGTGCGTGCCGCACCTCCTCGGCGATCTCCCCGGCGGTCTGTTCGGGCGCCTCCTCCAGGATGACGTGCGCGTTGGTGCCGCTGATGCCGAAGGAGGACACACCGGCGCGACGTGGCCGGCCGTCCGGTGCCCAGTCCCGTGGCTCGGTCAACAGCTCGACCGCGCCGGCCGACCAGTCCACGTGCGGCGAGGGCCGGTCGACGTGGAGCGTGCGCGGCAGCACGCCGTTGCGCATCGCCAGCACCATCTTGATGATGCCCGCGACCCCGGCGGCGGCCTGGGTGTGGCCGATGTTGGACTTGACCGAGCCGAGCAGCAGCGGGCTTTCCCGGTTCTGCCCGTACGTGTCGATCAGGGCCCGTGCCTCGATCGGGTCGCCGAGCGTGGTGCCCGTGCCGTGCGCCTCGACGGCGTCCACCTCGGACGCCTCGAGGCCGGCCGAGCCCAGCGCCGCCCGGATGACCCGTTGCTGCGCCAGGCCGTTCGGCGCGGTGAGGCCGTTGCTCGCCCCATCGTGGTTGACCGAGGACCCACGCACGACGGCCAGCACCCGGTGCCCGTTGCGCCGGGCGTCGGACAGCCGCTCCACCAGCAACATGCCGACGCCCTCGCCCCAGCCGGTGCCGTCGGCGGCCGCGGCGAACGACTTGCACCGCCCGTCCGCGGCCAGCCCGCGCTGTCGGCTGAAGTCGACGAACGTGTCCGGTGTGGACATCACGGTCACGCCACCGGCCAGCGCGAGCGAGCACTCACCGCGGCGCAGTGCCTGGATGGCCCAGTGCAGCGCGACCAGAGAGGAGGAACACGCGGTGTCCACAGTGACCGTCGGCCCCTCCAGACCCAGCGCGTAGGACACCCGGCCGGAGACGACACTGGCGAGGCTGCCGTTGCCGAGGTAGCCGGCCAGCTCCTCCGGCACCGTCCCGAGACGGGTGGCCCAGTCGTGGTACATCACGCCGGCGAACACGCCGGTGCGGCTTCCCCGTAGGGAAAGCGGGTCGATGCCGGCACGCTCGACGGCCTCCCACGAGATCTCCAGGAGCAGCCGCTGCTGCGGGTCCATGGCCTGCGCCTCGCGCGGGCTGATCTCGAACATGTCCGGGTCGAACTCCGCGGCCTCGTGCAGGAAGCCCCCCTCCTTGACGTAGCTGCGGCCCGGCGTGCCCGGCTCGGGATCGTAGATCCGCGCGACGTCCCAGCCGCGGTCGGTCGGGAACGCGCTGACGGCGTCGACGCCCTCGGCGACCAGTCGCCACAGCTCCTCGGGCGAGTCGACCCCGCCTGGATAGCGACAGCTCATCCCGATGATCGCGATGGGCTCGTCGTCCAGCACCCGTGCCGGCGCGGCCTCGGTGACCGCCGACTCCTTTCCAGCCAGCTGCTGGAGGAGGTGATCGGCCAGCGCTTTCGGGTTGGGGTGGTCGAAGATCACGGTGGCCGGCAGGCGCAGGCCGGTCACGGAGTCGAGCAGGTTGCGTAGCTCGACCGCGGCCAGCGAGTCGAACCCCAGCTCACTGAACGCGCGGCGCGGGCTGATCGCGTCGCGGCCGTCGTGCCCGAGAACCGCGGCCACGTGCGTGCGCACCAGGTCCAGCACGACCCGGTCACGTTCAGCCGGCCCGAGCGCCGCCAGCTGGTAGCCAAGGGACTCGTCGACGACGGCGGTGCGTGCCACGCGTGGTGCACGACCGGTGGGCACCAGATCCCGGAGCAGTGCGGGCACCCCGTCCGCGCGGGAGCGCAGCGCGGCGCGGTCCACCCGGACCGGGACCACGGTGGCGTGCCCGGCACCCAGCGCGGCGTCGAGCGCGACGAGGTTCTCCTCGACCGACAGTGGCGCGAGGCCGAGCCGGTCGATCCGCCGCAACCCCCTGGCGTCGAGGCGGTCCCCCATACCCGCCGCCCACAGTCCCCAGGCCACGGAGACCGCCGGCAGGCCAAGGGACGCGCGGTATCCGGCCAGCGCGTCGAGGAACACGTTCGCGGCCGTGTAGTTGCCCTGCCCGGCACCGTCCACGATGCCGGCGGCCGAGGAGAACAACACGAACGCGGACAGGTCGAGTCCCCTGGTCAGCTCGTGCAGTGCCCACGCGCCGTCCACTTTGGCCGCGAACACGGTGTCGACCCGTTCCGGGGTGAGCGATTCGATCGTCCCGTCGTCGAGTGCGCCGGCCGCGTGCACGACACCCGTCAACGGGTGGTCGGCGGGCACACCGTCGAGGACCGCGGCCAGCGCCGTGCGGTCGGCGACGTCGCAGGCGACGACCCGCGCGTCGGCGCCCGCCGCGCGTAGCTCGGTCATCAGTTCGCCCGCGCCGGGGGTTTGCGGGCCGCGCCGGCTCACGAGCAGCAGGCGCCGAACCCCGTGCACGGCGACGAGGTGACGGGCCACGTGCGCGCCGACTCCGCCGGTGCCCCCGGTGATCAGCACGGTGCCGCCGGCCGGCCAGCGCGGCTCCTCGTCGGGGGTGTCGAGCCGGACAAGGCGCGGCGCCAGTACGGCTCCGGCGGCCACGCGTAGCTCCGGTTCCGCGGAGGCCAACGCGGTGGTGAGTGCCTCGTGAGTCAGTCCGTGCTCGTCGACGTCGACGAGCACGATCCGGTCCGGGTGTTCGGCCTGCGCCGAGCGGACCAGGCCGCGCACCGGAGCCGCCGCGAGCCCGTCGTGGGTGGTCGCCGCCACGGAGCCGTGCGTGAGCACGACCAGGCGCGAGGCGGCGAACCGGTCATCGGCGAGGAAGCGTTGGACGACTTCGAGCGCCCGGTGCGTGAGCCGCCGTGCGGCGGAGGTGACCCCGTCCCCGTCGGCAGTCATGCACACGAGGACGGCGTCCGGCACCTCGGCCAGTGCGTCCAGTTCCCGACAGGTCGGGACGTCCGTCGAAAGTCCGATGTGGACGGGATCCGCGCCGATCACCGCTACGCGGGCCGGGCCCGAGGTGGCCGCCACGGGCACCCACGAGGTCCGGTACAGGGGCTCCGTTGTCGCGAGTGTCCCGGTCGGCACGGGACGAGAACGGAAGGCCTGCACCATCGCCACCGGATCGCCTCCGGCGTCGGCCAGCGTCAGCGACACACCCCCGTCGGGCAGCGAGGAGATCCGCACCCGGAGCGCGGTCGCGCCGTGTGCGTACACCGAGACTCCGGTCCATGCGAACGGGAGCCGGATCTCGTCGGGCTCGCGCGCCTCGCCGGCGGCGAAGTCGGTGGCATGCAGGACCGCGTCGAGCAGCGCCGGGTGCAGGCCGAACCCGTCCGCCTCCCCGGGCAGCGCCACCTCGGCGTAGACGTCCCCGTCGCGGCGCCACACCCGGCGCAGGCCGCGGAAGGCCTCGCCGTAGTGGTATCCCTGGGCGGCCAGCTCCGGGTAGAAGTCCTCTGTGGGCAGGAGCGTCGCGCCACGCGGCGGCCACTCCCGCAACCCGGTCGGCTCGGCAACCGGGTCGGGGGCCAGCGTGCCGGTGGCGTGCCGGGTCCAGCCGGTCTCGTGGTCGGGACGGGAGTGGAACTCGATGGTGCGGTGGCCGTCCTCGGCTTCCGGCCCGACGACGACCTGCAGCACCGCCTCACCGGTGTCCAGGAGGACCAGCGGCGCGTGCAGGGTCAGCTCGGCCAGCCGCGCGCAGTCCACCATGTCCGCGGCGTGCACGGCCATGTCCACGAACGCGGTCGCGGGCAGCACCATCGCGCCGGCGATCACGTGGTCGGCGAGCCAGGGGTGGGAGCGGATCGACAACCGGCCGGTCAGCACGAGGCCGCCGTCGCCGGCGAGGTCGATCGCCGCGGTCAGGAGCGGGTGGTCCGCCGCGACCTGGCCCGACCGGGCGGCACCGGCCTGACCGTCCTGACCGGACAGCCAGAAGTGCCTGCGCTGGAAGGGGTAGGTGGGGAGATCGACACGTCGGGCACCGCGCCCGGCGAAGAAGGACGGCCAGTCGACCGCGACCCCGCGCGTGTATGCCGTGCCCAGCGCGGAAACCAGCGAGGTCTCCTCGGCGTGCCCGCCACGCAACGTGGGCACGAAGGTGACGTCATCGTGTGGGAGGCAGTCCCGTGCCAGACCGGACAGCACCGGGTCCGGGCCGAGTTCGAGGCAGGTGTTGACGCCTGTCCCGGTCAGCGACCGGACGCCGTCGGCGAACCGGACGGTCTCGCGCACCTGACGCACCCAGTAGTCCGGCGAGCAGAGTTCCGCCGCGGTGGCCGGCGCGCCGGTCACCGTCGACACGACCGGGATCTGCGGCGGCGCGTAGTCCACCGCGGTCAGGATCCGGCCGAACTCCGCCAGCATCGGCTCCATCGACGCCGAGTGGAACGCGTGTGACACGCGAAGCCGCGTGACCTTGTACCCGGCGGACTCCAGCCGGCCAACGGTCTCGTCGACCGCGTCCCGGGCACCGGAGATCACCACCGCCGCCGGCCCGTTGACCGCCGCGATGTTCACCGCGTCTCCCAGCAGCGGGTGGACCTCGTCCTCCCGCGCGGCCACGGCGGCCATGGCACCACCGTCCGGCAGCGCCTGCATCAGGCGGCCGCGTGCGGCGACCACCAGGCACGCGTCGGCCAGCGACCACACGCCCGCGACGTGGGCGGCCACCAGCTCGCCGACGGAATGTCCCAACAGGACGTCCGGGGTGACGCCCCAGGACTCCAGCAGCCGGTACAGCGCGACCTCGACCGCGAACAACGCGCACTGGGCGTACGCGGTGCGGTTCAGCTCGGCCTCGTCGGCACCGAAGAGCACGTCCCGCAGCGGCCTGTCCAGCTGCAGGTCCAGGTGGTCCACGGCGTCGTCGAACGCCCGAGCGAACACCGGGAACGCCTGGTACAGCTCGCGCCCGACGCCCAGCCGCTGTGAGCCCTGGCCGGTGAACAGCATGGCCAGGCCACCCGGTGCGACCGGATCCGCGGTGCCCTGTTCCGCGACGGTGGCCAGCCCACGCGCGGCCTCCGCGACATCCGCGGCCACCACGACCGCTCGTCGCGGCAACGCGGCCCTGGTCGTCGCGAGGGAGTACGCCAGGTCCGCCAGTGTCACCCCACTGTCCACAACCGACCGCAGGTTGGCCGCCTGTGCTCGCAGCGCCGCGTCGTCACGCGCGGAGATCGCCAGCGGCACGGCGTCGGCACGCACCGACTCCTCGTCCGGCGCGGTCGCCACCGCCTCGGCCTGCTCGATGATCAGGTGTGCGTTGGTGCCGCTGACCCCGAACGAGGAGACGCCGGCCCGCCGGGGCCGTTCCGCCGGCCATTCCCGGGCCTCCGTCAGCAGCTCGACCACGCCGGACGTCCAGTCCACCCTCGGGGTCGGACTGTCCACATGCAACGTACGGGGCAACCGGCCATGGCGCATGGCCATCACCATCTTGATGACACCGGCAGCGCCGGCCGCTGCCTGGGTGTGACCGATGTTCGACTTCACCGAACCCAGCCACAGCGGGCTCTCCCGGTCCTGTCCGTAGGCGGCCAGCAGTGCCGTCGCCTCGATGGGATCGCCGAGCCGGGTGCCGGTGCCGTGCGCCTCCACCGCGTCGACCTCGTCCGGGGACAGGCGCGCGTCCGCCAGCGCGGCACGGATCACCCGCTGCTGCGCCGGACCGTTCGGGGCGGTCAGGCCGTTGGAGGCGCCGTCCGAGTTGATCGCCGTGCCGCGGATGACGGCCAGCACGCGGTGCCCGTCACGCAACGCGTCGGACAGGCGGGCCAGCACGAACACCCCGACACCCTCGGCGAACCCGGTGCCGTCCGCGGCGGCGGCGAACGCCTTGCACCGGCCGTCCTCGGCGAGCCCACGCTGCCGGCTGAACGCGGTGAACGTGCCGGGGCCGCCCATGACGGCAACCCCGCCGGCCAGCGCGAGTGTGCACTCGCCCCGGCGCAGGGCCTGCACGGCGAGGTGCAGTGCCACCAGTGAGCCGGAGCACGCGGTGTCGACGGTGAGCGTAGGCCCCTGCAGCCCATAGACATAGGCGATGCGGCCGGACACGACGCTCGGCGCGTTCCCGGTCAGCAGATAGCCGTCCAACCCGTCCGGCGCGTCGTGCAGCCGTGGACCGTACTCCTGTGCCTCCGCGCCGATGAACACGCCGGTTCTGGTACCGCGCAACGAGGTGGGGTCGATCGCGGCCCGTTCCAGCGCTTCCCATGACGTCTCCAGCACCAGCCGCTGCTGCGGGTCCATCGCGGTCGCTTCTCGAGGGGAGATGCCGAAGAAGTCCGCGTCGAACCGTCCCGCGTCGCGCAGGAAGCCGCCCACGCGCACGTAGCTCGTGCCCGGGTTGTCCGGGTCCGGGTCGAACAAGCCGTCCAGGTCCCAGCCCCGGTCGGTCGGGAAACCGTCGATCGTGTGCCGCTCGTCGGCCACCAGCTGCCACAGGTCCTCCGGTGAGGTGACGCCCCCCGGGTACCGGCAGCCGATGCCCAGGATCGCCACCGGTTCGTCGTCCGCCCGGGACACCTCCACCTGCTCGTCCGGTGCCGCCCCCTGGCTCAGGTACCGGGCCAGCGCGGACGGCGTCGGGTGGTCGAACGCGACGGTGACCGGGAGGTCCATGCCGGTCCTGACGCTGAGGGCGGCGTGGAGAGCCACCGCGGCAAGGGAGTCGATGCCCAGGTCCTTGAAGGACCGGTCCGGGTCGATCGTGGTGGGCGCGTCGGCATGAACGGACCGCAGTATCTCGACGGTCTGGGCGCGCACGAGTTCCAGGTAGCGGTCGTTCATGTGGTTGCCTTCTGTGTCGTCTACTTCGCGAAATCGACTCTCACCACGTGATCTTCATGGTGGCGGGGCCTCGTACTATGACGCCGAACTTCCACCGCACGCCCTCTGGGCCGTCCGCCAGTTCCAGTGTTGGGAAGCGGGTCAGCAGCTCCGCCAGGGCTTCCTGAAGTTCCAGGCGGGCCAGCTGTGCGCCGATGCAGTGGTGTGGGCCGTGGCCGAAGGTGATGTGCGGGTTGGTCTTGCGGGTCAGGTCTATTTCTTCCGGGTTCTCGAAGACCTCGGGGTCCCGGTTGGCGGCGTGGATCGCGGCGAGCACCGGGTCGCCTCGACGAACCAGGGTGTCGCCGACCCACACGTCCTCCAACGCGTACCGGGCGAACATCGCCGCCGTGTTGATCGGGACGTAGCGCAGCAGTTCCTCTACCGCGCTGGGGATCAGGTTCGGGTCGGCGCGCAGTTGTGCCAGCTTCTCCGGTCGGGAGAGCAGGGCGAACACAAAGCTGGGCAATGCCGACGACACCGTCTCCACGCCGCCGGTCAGCAGGCCGGCACCGGCCAGGGAGACGAGTTCCACCTCGGTGAGCTTGTCGCCGTTGTCCCTGGCGTAGACCAGGGCACCGAGCAGGTCGTCGGTCGGCTCCGCGCGGCGGGCGGCCACGAGGTCGCCGATGTAGGCCTCCAGTTCGGCGCCCACCTCGTAGAGGACGTCGCCCTTGGCGGTGGCGTCGTCGGTCAGCGCGGCGGTCCACTCGCCGAACCGGTGGCGGTCGGTGAACGGGACACCGAGCAGGTCGCAGATCACCGTGACCGGCAGCACCCTGGCGAAGTCCACCACCAGGTCCGCCGGCCGGCCGCGGTCGACCATGTCGTCGATCAGTCTGCTCGCGACGCCACGCACACCGACCCGCATCTGTTCGACGCGGCGGGCGCTGAACGCCTTGCCGACCAGCCTGCGCAGGCGGGTGTGGTCCGGCGGGTCCATGCCCATGATGCCGTCACCGGTCGACTGCCGGCGCATCCTCGGCTGGTCGAGCCCCTGCGCGACGGCACGGCTGAACCGGGAATCGGTCATCACCAGGCGACAGTCGGCGTACCGGGTGGCGAGCCAGGCCGGCTCGCCGAACGGAAGCCGCACGCGGGAAAGGGGTTCCTCGGCACGTAGCTTCGCGTACAGCGGCGACACCTCGATCTCGTGCATGTCGAACGGGTAGTCCCGGACCATGTTCATGAGACTCTCCTTCCGCCGATGGCGCGGGGTTCCCGGCGTGCGAGCGCGAGTGCGTCGAAGGTGTCGCGGACATGGGACAGCGCCGCCATGAGGTCCGCCGACCCGACCGAGCGGCGTGCGCCCATGCCGTCCATGGTGGACAGCGGGAGGGAACCGGTGTCGGCCCAGCGCAGGGTGCCGTCGGCGTCGAGGTAGCTGCGGGTCTGCCCGGCGTTGTCGGGATGCAGGCAGTACGGGACGTCGAGCAGGCCACGCTTGAAGGCCGTGACAAGTGCCCGACCGAGCTCCTCTTCACAGTTCAGGACCGCGTCCAGCAGTGCGTGGGCTTCCCGGTAGATCTCGTTGTCACCATCGGGAAGCGGTGGGGTCGTCAACGGCCGGGCCGCGGCCGCCGCGTGCTCAAGGGCGGCGACGTTCTCCGCGATCGTCGGGATGCGGTGGGCCTCTGCTGCGGTCTTCACGATCAGGCGGGGTGAACCCGTGGCGACCGCCAGCTCCGCGGCGCTGGCCAGCAACTCGAGGGCGCCCTGCGGTGTTCTCGGGTACAGACCCATGTAGGCGTAGACCACGACGTGCCAGCGGGCCGACGGGAGCAGCTCCGTGCACAGCCGGCGCAGGGCCGCGATCGCCTCGCGGTCCTGCGCGGGGTTCGTCTGCTGGGCATAGCTCACCGAGATGCTGCGAAACCCGTGGTGGTAGAAGAAAAGCGCTTCCAGCACGCTCAACGCGACCAGGAGCCCTGGTGGGCAGAGCTGGCCCATCATGCAGCCGCCGAAGGTCTCGATGTGCGGCTCCACACCGGACTCGCGGATCAGCGGGGCAAGCTCGCGGCAGGCCGCCCAGTTGCGCACAGACTCCTCGAGGGAGGTTCGCCCGTACGGCAGGCAGTAGGAGACCGGGCCGCCTTCCGTGGCGTGCAGGCGCGCCGCTACCAGCGCCTGGAAGATCTCCGCCGGGCGTGGTGACCCGTGCCGCACCTGGACCGGGAAGTCGGTGCTCTCGACCCCGTCCAGCATCGCTCTGGTCACCTGTGTCGAGTGGCTGACGATCGGGTAGCCGTTGAGCCCGAAGCCGGTACGCAGTGCCCGGTCGACCGAGGCGAGGTCACCGACCCTGGTGTAGCTGTCCAGGGTGATCGTGCCGACCGTCGTCGCGTTCGCGTCACGCGTGGCCAGCAACCCGGCCCGCATCCGCGCCGGGTCCGCGAAACCCATGCGTGGCTGCACGACCAGCTGTGCGGCCTGCTCGACGAACTCACCGAAGTTCATGGGCACTGTCCGAGATGGACTCGACGAACCGGCGGAACGACGCCGGCCCGTCCACGCGGTCGTCGAAGACGGCGTCGAAGCCCGCGGCGAGCAGACGGTCGACCTGCCCGCTGGTCTGCCGGCCGGCCGTGCCGAGCTTGCCGCCGACGACCATCGGGACGTCGGCCAGTTCGTGGTGGGCACGCAACCGCTCGACCACCCGCAGCGCGTCCTGGTACCCGTGGCCGTTCACGCTGCTGATCACCAGCAGGTCCGGCCGCACGCTCAGGCACTCGGACACCAGCAGCTCGTCCGGCACGCAGGCGCCGAGGTTGATCACCTCGAAGCCCAGCTCCTCGACGAGCAGCTGCAGGAACACCAGGTTCCAGGTGTGGGCGTCGGAGGAGACGGTGCTCACGATGACACATCCCCTGCGTCGCGACGGCAGGTCGAGGCTCGTCAACGCGCCACCTCCACCCGCCGACACTCCACCTGGGACACCGACACCACCTCGCCGCCTCGCACGACCACCTCGGTCGGGGTTGGACGGCTCAGAAAACCGAGCAGGCTGGCGGAGATCCCGTATGCGCCGACGTTGGGCACGGTGACCACGTCACCGACCGCCAGCGCCGGCACGGCGGTGTCCCTACCCAGCGTGTCCCCGGGTGTGCACAGTGGACCGACAAGGCTGGCGTGCTCCACCGGCTCCCGTCCCTCGAACCGCGCGGACACCGGCAGCAGGCGACCCAGACCGGACAGGCCACCCACGGCGTTGATGCCCGCGTCCAGGACGACGAACTTCTTGCCGCGGCTCTCCTTGATGTTCACCACGCCGCACAGCAGGGAGCCACTGCCTCCCACCAGGTAGCGGCCCGACTCGCAGGCCAGCCTCGGCTCGCCGGCCCGCCACCTGGGCAGGTACAGGTCGAGCAGCGCCTCCAGCTCCGTGCGCAGCTTGTCGTACTGGGCTCGCCGGCCCGGAACCGCGTACGGCGAGGAGAAGCCGCCGCCGATGTCCAGGAACTCCAGCGGCAGGCCAACTTCCTCGGTGAGCCGTGCGGTCAGCTCCAGGACGAACTCGAACTCGGCCGTCAGGCTCGCCTCGTCGGCCGCGTTGCTCATGGTGAAGAAGTGCGCGCCGACCACGCGGATGCCTCGGATGGACGTGAGCGCCGGCATCAGCTCGGGCAGGGTCTCGCTGTCGATACCGAACTGCGACGGCTTGCCCATCATCCGGATGCTCGTGGCCGCGCTCGCCGACACACTGTTGACCCGCAGCAGGCAACGGGCGACGACGCCGTGCCGGTCGGCGGCGGCACCGACGTGTTCGGCGTCGGTGAGCGACTCGACGGAGAACATCCGCACACCGCGCCCGATCGCCTCGGCCAGCTCCCGATCGGTCTTGCCGGGTCCGGTGTAGAGGCACTCCTCGGCCGCGTATCCCGCGGTCAGCGCGGCGGAAAGCTCCCCCACCGAGCTGATCTCGGCCCGGCAGACCCGGCCATCGCCGGTGCGCAGGGCGCGGGCGACCTCGGGATGCGGGTTGGCCTTGAGCGCGTAGAACAGGTCGAAGTCCGCGGGCAGGGCGGCGAACAGGCTCTCCCGAGCCTCGACGACCTGGTCGAGATCGTAGACGTAGAGCGGGGTTCCGTACCTGGCGGCAAGCTCGGTGGTGTTCATCGCCCCTCCACGAGGGAGGCCAGTTCCCGTGCCGCGTTCTTGCCGTGCGCGGTGAGCGGAAAGTTCTCGACGACGTGACAGACCGCCGGCACCTTCGCCGGCTCCAGCCGTCGCGCCAGCTCACGCAGCACGGTGTGCGGGGACAGATCGGTCTCCACGCAGAGCGCCAGGTCGCGGTCGGCGGTCGGGGGAATCGCCCCCGCGGCGCGAACACCGGGAATGTCCATCGCCGCCGCCTCGATCTCCAGCGTGCTCATCCGGATGCCCTTGCGCTTGAACATGTCGTCCCGGCGGCCCTCGAAGTACAGGTAGCCGTCCGCGTCCAGCCGGCCGTAGTCACCGGTGTGGAGCCGAGGCACGCCGGTGAGCGCGTCGGTGCGGAACGTGCGGGTGGTCAGCTCCGGCGCGCGCCAGTAACCGGGCATCACATGTGGTCCACTCACGACGATCTCGCCGATCTCACCGGCCGGCACCTCGTTCCCGCCCGCGTCCACGATCTGCACGGTGGTGCCGGGCATCGGCCGACCAACCGAGTCGGGCCGCTCCCCGTCCTGCTCCGGTGGCATGATCGCGATCCGCTTGCACTCGGTCTGACCAAACTGTCGAACCACCCGCACTCCGGGGAAAGCGGCACGGAGCGCTTCGATGGTGGCTTTGGGCAGTGCGGCACCGGTGTTGGTGAACATCCGCACCGGCGGCCGAGGACCGCTGTCCCGCGCCAACAACGTGATGAGCATCGAGGCGAGCGAAGGCACGATGGGCACCACGGTCGCCCCGACCTCACGCATCCGCGTGAGCAGTACCAGATCCGCTTCCCCACCGGCGAGAACGAGCTCGGCACGCCCAAGGCAGGACAGCAACACCTTGTACAGGCCGTAGTCCCACGACATCGGGAAGCGACAGAACACCACGTCGTCGTCCCGGTATCCGAGCACGGCCTGAATGGCCCGCGACGCGAAGGTCACCTGCGCGTGCGGCCCGATCACGCCCTTCGGCGCGGCCGTGCTACCGGAGGTGTAGATGAGCACGGCGATGTCGTTCGGGCTGACGTCGGCGGGCGCGAGACGCACACCCCGATCCCGCAACGCGGTCACCTCACGCCAGAACGCGGTGAAACCGTGCACGGGCACACCGGTGGCCTGCCGGACGTCCTCGACGTCGTCGTCGGCGACGATGACCAGCGCGGGTTCCGCGTTGTCCACGACGGACCTCAACTGGAACGTCTTCATGCCGGGGTTGAGCGGCACGAACACCGCACCCCGGCGGGAAACACCGAAGAACGTCGCGACCAGCTCACGGGTGGTCGGCAGCCGCACGACCACCCGCTCGCCCGGGCCGAGGCCACGCGCACGCAGCCATGCGTCCACCGCACGGCTCCAACCAGCGACCTCGGCATAACTCCACACCCCGGACGCGTCCCGCACGGCCGCACCGTCCGGCTTGTCCGCCACCGCATCGTCAAGCAGATCATGAACGAGCATTTCCACGTCCAATGCGCACATTTCGCCGCCAATTCCCGTGACTGCCAGAAGCTTCACGCGACGCGGGGCCTCAACCAACCCCTAACGTCCCCTAGCGCACGACCGCTCCGGTGAGCAGCTCACCCGCCAAGGCCGTCAGCCTCGACCGATCCACTTTTCGGTTGCCGTTCAGTGGGAACTCGTCCAGGTTCCGGTAGTGCTTGGGAATCACACCTTCGGGGAGCAGGTCCCGCAGCTTTCGGACAATGTCCACAGTGGCCAGCGGGGCGCCGGTGTAGAAGCTGAACAGCTGAATGCCGCCCGTACCGGGTACACCCACGGTGACGGCGTCGTGGACGCCGCTTGCCCGCAGCGCGTTCTCGATCTCGGCCAGCTCGATCCGCCAGCCCTGCACCTGAACCTGCGAGTCGAGTCGGCCGAGGTAGGCCAGCTCACCCTCACCGATCACGCGTACCCGGTCGCCGGTTCGGTACCAGCGCAGGGAATCCCGGTCCACGAACCGTCCCCGTTCGTCCTCCGGGTCCAGGTAGCCCGGGGTGAGCTGGGGCCCGGCCACGCACAGCTCGCCCTCGCCGGCGGTGGGTTCGCCGCGCTCGTCCAGCAGTACGTGGTCGTGCCCGTCATGCAGGGCGCCGATGGGCACCACGCCGTTCACCGAAGCGGACGGTGACATGTCGTCGCACCAACGGTAGGCGGCGACCGTGATGGTCAGCTCTGTCGGACCGTACAGGTTTTCCAGCACCGCGTTGGGCGCGGCACGTCGCCAGTCCGCGGCGTCCCGGCACTTCAACGCCTCGCCGGCGAAGAAACTCCACCGTAGTCCGGGCAGCGCCGCGGCGTCGAGGCCGCCCATCCGGCGGACCAGGTCGATGACGCTCGGCGTGGAGAACCAGACGGTGAGCCCGGCATCCGCGACGTACTCGGGTAGCGCGCGGTAGGCCTGCGGTGGCACCACCACGGCGGTGCCACCCGAACCCCAGGCACAGAACAGGTCGAACAGCGAGCAGTCGAAGTTCAGGTCGAAGGTCTGGGAGAACACGTCGGCCGGCGTGAAGTCGTACCGCGCGTCCAGCAGCCGGAAGTAGTGTTCCGTGCTGCCGTGGGTGATCACGACCCCCTTGGGCCGGCCGGTCGACCCGGAGGTGAACAGCACATAGGCCGGGTCGTCCCGGGTAACCGGGCGAGGGTGGTCCAGTGCGTGCCGGCCGTCCGCGGCGAGCACCGGGAATTCCGCGACGGCGAGGTCGGCTTCCGGTGCCAGCACGGCGACATCGCACCGGTCGGCCAGCAGTCCAGGTAGGACTCCGAGTCCGGCGCCGTCGCAGATCAACGCCGTGGCCCGGGACGCCCCGAGCATCTGTCGGAGGCGGGCCACCGGGAAGTCCGGACGGAGCGGTACGACCGTCGCGCCGGCGTAGAGAGCCGCCAGGATCCCGGCGTACGCGGTCCGTCCCTTGCCGGCCAGCACCCCGACCACCCTGTGCTCCGCACGGGCGAGCGCCCCGCCCCAGCGCAGCGCCAGCTCGTGTGCCTGCGTATAGGTCACCGAGTCCGGGCCCACCCGCACCGCCGCGCCATGGGGGGACAGCTCGAGCCCTCGCAGGAACCTCGAGTACAGCGCGTGCCCACCGGTTGCGTCCATTCGCGTCCTCCGCCGAATTAGGGGCCAGTTTCGGAAAACCTAGGGGTCTGTGTACGCCGATCCGGCCGCTTACACTCTTTCCTATGTGGGACAACAAGTTCGAGGAACTTCTGCGCCAGTACCTGCCCTACCTGCCGGCCGACGAGCCACTGGAGCCGACCCTGTCACTACGCGAGTTCGGGCTCGACTCCATGGCCACCGTGGAGCTGCTGTCCGCGTTGGAGAACGCGTACCAGCTCCGTTTCGAAGACGACGCACTGACGTTGGAAACCTTTGCCACCGCGGAGATCCTGTGGAAGACACTGGACCCGACGCGCTGAGTCAGACCGGTACGGTGCCGCGCCGGCGAGGCGACATCGCGAGCCTCGGCGTCGCGGCCACCACCTCGAAGTTGCTCGTCGTGCACGGCACCCGGCCGAACAGACTGTCCGGTCCGGACACACACACCGTGCCGACACCCAGTTGTTTCAACCTGTCCACGACCGCGGGCCAGCGCAGCGGCCGGGTGAAGCTGTCCAGCAGCATCGCCCGCACCCCCGCCCCGGTACGCACGACCGTCCCGTCCTGATCGGCGATCACAGGCAGCACCGGGTCCGCGAACGGCAGATCACCGAGCACCTCGTCCTCGGCCTTGCGCCGCAACGCCCCGAACGCGCTCGAGTGCATGGGCGGACGCATCGTGTACAACGAGAGCCCACCAATGGCACGCACCTTCCGCTGTAGCCACTCCAGGTTCCGCTCCCGCAGCGACACCATGTAGAAGTTGTGGTCGACGTAGCACGAGATGTCGCACCACTCGCCGAGGGCGTTCAACTCGGCCAGCACCTCGCTGACCGCCTCCTCCGGCGTTCGCACGAACGAGTGCGTCACCACGTCCTGGTACTCGGTGGCGAAGAACTCATCCATGCAACGTGCCAGCGCCGCGGTCATCCACACGCCGTCGGAGAACGAGAGCGCTCCGATGTGGACGGCCGCCGGTTTCTCCCCGAAACTGGGACCGGTGCAGAACTGTGGCGACACGCCGAGCTCGTGCTCGGCCCACCAGGCCAGGGCGAGGCAGTTCACCATGAACGCGACCTGTGCGTACTCGGTGTAGTCGCCGTCGTTGTCGCGGAAGCGGTCCACCAGCGAGTAGCCGAGCCGCTCGTCGGCGGCCGCGACGAGCTCGCGGGCGAACGGGTTGATCAGCATGAAACGACCGACGTCGGCGAACCGCGCGGGGGCCATGCCCGGGAACACCAGTGCCGTGCCGGATCGACTCTCCATCCGAGATTCACCTTCCGTCGAGACTCTTGAGAAACTCCACCAGGACGGCGTGGAAGCGTTCCGGCTCCTCCAGGTTCGGCACGTGGCTGGAGTCCTCGAAGATCTCCCACCGCACATCGGGTATGTGGTCGTGGAACGGCCGCACGGCCGCCGGGGTCGCCTCGTCGTGCCGTCCGGAGATGACCAGGGTGGGCACGTCGATGTCGGGCAGACAGTCCACGACGGACCAGTCCTTGAGACTGCCGACGACGTGGAACTCGCTCGGGCCGTTCATCACCGAGTACACGGTCGGGTCGTTGGACGTCTCCATGAACGAGGCGAGATAGTCCTTGGGCCACGGGACGATCCGGCAGACGTGCCGGTCGTAGAAGACCCGCATGGCCTCGTAGTACTCCCGGCTGTCGGTCGTGCCGGCGGCCTCGTGCCGGCGCAGCGTCGCGTCCACACCGGACGGGAGCCGCGCGCGCAGCACCTCCATCTCCTGCCGCCACAGCGGGTAGGAGGCAGGCGAGTTGGCGATCACCAGCCCCCGCAGGCCTTCCGGCTGGTTCGCCGCGTGCCGTGCCACCAGCATGCCGCCCCACGACTGGCCGAACAGGACGTAGTTCTTCGCGATGTCCAGGCGTGCCAGCAGGTTGTTCAGCTCGGCCAGGAACAGCTCAGGGGTCCAGAAGTCGGCGCCGCGGTCGGGCAGGTGGGTGGAACCGCCGTTGCCGAGCTGGTCGTAGTGCACGACCGGCCAACCGGCGTCGGCCAGCACGCTCAGGTTCAGCAGGTAGTCGTGGGTGCTCCCGGGGCCGCCGTGCACGGCGACGAGAGCCGGGCGCTCGGTGTCCAGGGGGCCGGTCACCCGGTACCACGTCCGGAACTGCCCGAACTCCACCCATCCCTTGGCGCTGGGTGCGACGGTCATGCTTGCCACCTCCGTTCCTTTCCACGCTTGCCCGTCCGGGCGGCGCGCGCCAGCCCTTAAGGGGTGCCGGAAACTCGGGTGGTATTCGACCGGCTCGCGAAATAGGGGTGCACCCCTGTCTTCGCTCGTGCCGATCACCGTCACCGGGCTTCGCGGCTACCGTGTATTCGCCCGGGCGACGAGGTAGAGGAGCACGCCGATGCGCGTCATGTTGATCGTCTTTCCGACCAGGACGCACATCTACAGCATGGCCCCGGTCAGCTGGGCGCTGCGGGCGGCGGGACACGAGGTTCGATACGTCGGCCCGTGCAATCCGGCCGAGGTGCGGCCGTTCCAGGAGACCGGGATCGACGTGATGTGGTTCGGCGACGAACTGGACATCGCGCGGCACCGGCGCATGGGCGGAGACGGGTACAACCCGATGGACGGGGAGCACAAACTGTCCGAGACCCGGCCGGAACGCTACACCGACGAGCACGTGCGCACGGTGTACGAGACATGGGTGGAGATGTTCCGGTGGGCGTCACCCGACTCGCTGCTCGACGACCTGCTGCGGTTCGCCAGGCAGTGGCAGCCGGACCTGGTGGTGTGGGACCCGCTCATGTACGCGGGCCCGCTGGTCGCGCACGCGGTGGGCGCCGCGCACGTGCGCATGCTGTACGCGGCCGACCAGACGGCCCGGATCCATTTCCAGTACCAGGACCTGCTTTCCCGCGTCCCGGGCTCGGATCCGTTGGTGGAGTGGATGTCCGGCTGGCTGTCACGGCACGGACTCGAGTTCGACGAGGCACAGCGGTTCGGCATGGCCACCATCGACCCGTCACCGTCCTGCATCCGGTACGACCTCGACGTGAACTACATCCCGGTCCGCTTCGAGCCGGTCAACCGTCCACTGCCGATTCCGCGGTGGGTACTGGAAAAGCCGGCCCGCCCACGGGTGCTGCTGACGCTCGGGGTGTCGAACCGCCAGGTGCACGGGCGGGAGGAGGCGTCGGTCGAGCATCTGCTCGACGGGTTGGGCGGCCTCGACGTCGAGGTGATCGCCACGCTCGACGCCGACCAGCTGGCCGGTGTCCGGGTGCCGGACAACGTGCGCGCGGCCGGCTTCGTGCCGATGAACGAGGTACTGGCGAGCTGCTCGGCGATCGTGCACCAGGGCGGCGGGGCGACCGTGGGGAACGCGGTGGTCAACGGCGTTCCACAGCTGATCGTCCCTGGCACGACGTGGAGCGAGCGGGCTTCGGCGCTGGCACAGGAGAAGCGCGGCTACGGCCTCCTGCTCGACCTGGCGGACCTGACACCGGAAACGGTGCGCCGCCAGGCGGCACGCCTGCTGCAGGAGCCGTCGTTCCGGAAGTGTGCGATCGAGGTGCAGCAGGAGATGCTGGCCACCCAGACACTGCACGACATCGTTCCCCTGCTGGAACGGATGTCCGGAGATCACGTCCCGGCCGGAACCGCCGCGGCGAGCGCGGGGTAGGACACACCCCACCCCGCGCCGGCTAGCGCTGTGACCGATTACGTTCGCCGGCTCGGCCCGGGCTCGGTCCGGACGGCGGAGGCCGACCTCTGTGAACAGCGGGACCCCGGCGAACCTTTGCGGTGACAGCCCTAGCAGGACCGAGCGGCGTGTTTGTGCCACCGGCGATGTCCCGAAAGACGCTGTCGGGTCGTTGAACGCCATCAGCGCGTCTTTCGAGACATCGGCGATGCCCCGCACGCGCCTTTCGGGACATCGCCGCCGTTCCGAACGCGCCGCATCCCCGCGTGTGCACTGAAACTAGTGGACCGCTCTCGATGGGAGTAGTTCGGCGGACAGGTCCGTTCGGCCGCTCACGTTGAGCTTTCGGTACACGCGGGTCAGGTGCTGTTCGACCGTGCTGACGGTGATGTAGAGCTTCCTGCCGATCTCTCGGTTGCTGTGCCCGTGTGCGGCCAGCTCGGCGACCTTCCGCTCCGCCTTGCTGAGCAGGGTCGCGCCGGCGGTGTGCGGTTCCGGTTCGCGAACCGAACGGTCCGCCGCGGGGGCGCGGCCTTGTTGGGCCGGCAGGATCCGGGCGTGACAGGCGTGTGCCAGCTGTTCGGCGTTGCGCATCACCAGCCGTGCGTGGCCCAGCTCGCCCAGTTCACAGTGGACCTGGCTCAGATCGGCCAGTGCGCGCACCATCTCCAGCCGGTCACCGGACCGTTCCAGGAGTCGGATCGCCTCGCGTAGCAGCGCGGTTCGTTCGGTCAGGTCGGCGCAGCTTGCCAGCAGGCGCAGCGACGCGGCACGGAGCCGTGAGCTGCCACTGGAACCGAGCCGGTCGAGCTGTTCCTGTGCCAGTTCCTTCGCCTGCTTTCGCATCCCCAGTTTGAGATACGCCTGGGCCAGGTCGCTCCCCCACGGCATCATCGGCGGAACGTCGAAGTTCCGGCCGCGCACCCATGCGCCACACCGCTCGAGGTCGTCGACGGCGGCCAGGGTTCGGCCGGCCGCCAGGTGGTGGTTGCCGCGCGCGTGCAGGTAACGCGCCCCGAACGCGGTGCCGAACATGGCCTCGGGCACCGCCCGGTCCAGCCACTCGGCCGCCAGTCCCGCCTTGCCCATCGCGGTGCTCGACAGTATCAACGTCGACAGCGGCAGGCCGATGAGCACACCCCAGCACTGCGCGGGCAGCAGCCCGAGCGCGGTGCTGGCCTGCGTGTGTGCCGCGAGCAGGTCCCCACGCCGCCACGAGAGCTCCGCACGCACACACCCGAGAACGGCCCGCCACGTGGTGGTCCGTCGGCGGGTCGCCTCGTCGGTCAGCCGGTCGCACCAGTGTCTGGCCCGGTCGCGCCGGTTGATGTCGTCCAGTGCGAGCAGCGCGGTCGCGCCGACCTCGGGGAGGACGTCGCCGAGGCAGCCCTGCAGGATGTGCTCGGCACTGCTGGCCACCTCGGCGCCGGCGCCACGCGTCACCCGTTTGTTGAGGGTGGCCGTGCGCCACCACGGGCTCATCGGCGCACCGACCGGTCCGGTCGCCATGAGCACGGTCCGCACCTGTTCCGCGGTGCGATCCCGCAACGAGCCGAACACCCACTCCCAGGCGAGCCGTAACTCGGCCGTGGTGCGGGCATCCGCGGGCCCCTGCGAGTCGTACACGGCCTGCAGCTGGCTCGCGGCCGACACGAGATCACCCTGCCACAGCCGGTACCTGATCACCGGCACCGCGTCGGGCCAGGACAGCTCGCCGGCGTACAGCTTGTCGTGTAACGGTGTGAGGTGTGGCGCCGCCATCGACGGGTTGGCCCGCCATGCGATCCGCACGATGGTCGACCGCAGCGTGATCTGTTCGTGCTCGCCCTCACACCCGTGCATGGCCAGTTCCAGGCAGGTCACCGCCAGCGCGGGATCCTCGACCGCCAGCTGGTTGGCGGCGTGCTGGAGCATCCTCGCCGCCCACGGTCCCGGGACGGTCCCGGCGGCCACGATGTGCTTGGCGATGTCGCGCGCGTCCGCCCCGCGCTTGTAGAGGATCGCCGCGGCACGCACGTGCAGCCGGACCGCCTGCTCGGACTGCAGGTTGCCGAGGATGGTCGCGGTGATCTCCGCGTGCCGTAGTCGACCAGCGCTGACCAGACCGGCCGCCTCGAGCACGTCGACGACCCGGCTGACCCCGGGTGGGCTCATGCCGCTCAGCTCGGCAAGGACCTCCGCCGTGCCACAGTCCCCCAGGATCGCGAGACTCGTCGCCACGGTGAGGAACTCCGGATCCCACCGGTACAGGCAGTCCAGCACCGCCTGCCGGAAGGCGCCGCCGACCACGGGCGCCATCCAGTCCACATCGGACTCGCCGCCGCGACCGCGCTGGTCTTCGACGAGTGCGTTGACCAGCAACGGGTTTCCGCCGGTCAACGCGTAACCGCCCACGGCGAACCCGTTCGCCGCCCTGGTGCCGAACCGCCGCGCCAGGAACTCCGCGACCCCGCGTTCGGACCACGGGCCGACCGTGATCCGAGCGTGCGGCGCACGGGTGAGCTCGGCACGCAGCAACGGCCGCGCGAGTCCTGGCCGCTCCCATTCGGTGAGCACGAGCATCAGGCGCTCGGCACCCATGTGTCGGCGCAGGTACAGCAGAACCTGAAGGGAGACGGTGTCGACGAACTGGAGGTCGTCGACCTCGATCACGAGCGGCCGGTTCTCGGCCAGGCGGAGCAGCGCACCGCACACGTCCCGCACCACGCGGGCGTCGGCGAGCGGCGACGCGCCCGGGTCGGCGTCCTGCGGCGCGTCGTCGAACAGCTCCGGCGCGCGCCCCGCGCTGCGGAACAACTGCGACACCACACCCATCCGGAGCGAACGCTCTGTTCGTGCTCCGGTCGCGGTCAGCACCAGCGCCCCCGACTCGACGGCATGCGTGCCGAACGCGTGCAGCAGCTCGGTCTTCCCGGTGGCCAGCCCACCGCTGATCAGGGCCAACCGCCCACCGCCCCCCGCGCACTCCGCGAGCAGGGCCACCAACACGGCTAAGTCATCAACCTCGTTCACTGGGGTTCTCCGCTCCACTCTCAGGAGATCGCGACGCTGTTCGGCTCGCGCTGGGGCACCCAGCCGCTGAAAACGAAGTTGGGATCGTCCACAGTGGGATTGCCGGCAAGGATCTCCTGGTGGAGCTGCCGTAATCGAGTCGTGGGTTCGACCCCGAGCTGTTCGACGAGGGCGTCCCTGGTATGCCGGTACGCCTGCAGTGCCTGCCACTGCCGGTCCGATCGGTACAGCGCGAGCATGAACTGGGCACAGAAGTTCTCGAGTAAGGGATAGCGCGCGCACAGCGTCGCCAGTTCGGTGAGTAACTGGTGGTGCCGACCGAGACACAGGTCCACGTCGATCCGCAGGCCGAGGTCGGACAGCCGGCTCTCCTCCAACCGCACCGCCTCGATCTGCAGGAGCGGCCCGGTCGGCACATCGGCCAGCGCCTGCCCACGCCACAGGTCCAGCGCCGAGTCCAGTGTGCGGGACGCCGTGGGGTAGTCGCCTTCGCCCGCGGCCCGGCGGCCCAGCACGGACAGCCGGTCGTAGACGACCGCGTCGATGCTCGACCGCGGCACGTCCAGCAGATACCCGTTGCGCCGGGTGAGAAGGATGCTCTCCGCCGTGCCATCGCCCGGGACCTCGCGTAACCGCTTGCGCAGCGTGCGGATGTACGTGTGGATCGTGGTCACCGCCGTGCGCGGAGGATGCTGGTTCCAGACCTCCTCGATCAGCTCGTCGGTGGTCAGCACACGGCCGGCCGTGAGCGCCAACATCGCCAGCACCTGGCTCGGCTTGTTCGCGGTCGGCACGATCGAGACGCCGGCCACGGTCACCTCGAACGCGCCGAGAACCTTGATATCAACGTGCATTTCCCTTTTCCCATCTCGGTCCGCCCCCGGCCCGGTTATTCGAACAACTGACCGCCAAGGCCGCGCTCCAGCGCGGCGCGGTGAAGCACGCTGGCGAGCGTGGGATCCAGCGCGTTCGCGCTGAGCAGCTCCACCAGCAGGACGTGGTCGAGTTCGGTTCGCCCGGCTCGTGCCCCCGTCAGCACCTGACCGAGATCGGCGTCGATACGCCGCCTCCCCCGCAGATGCGCGTCGACGAAGTACCTGTTTCGGTTCTCCTCGATGAGCGCGGCGTCGTCGACGTAGAGCCCGTCGACGGCGTTGACCAGATCGTCAGGCAGGTCCTGGTTGGTCGCGTTCACCACGACGGCGCCCTTGGCCAACGAGTCGATCCGCAGTCGCCCCGAGGTCGCCGCGGCCACGACCAGGTCGGCGGCGAGCACGGCGTCGGTCACGCTCGTCGTGCGGTGGACACGGACGCCGGCCAGGTCGAGGTGGTCGAGCACCCGCGGCTCGATCGCGCTCTCCGACCGGTCCGAGGCCGAGTAGATCGTGAGCCGGCCGACGCGGCGCAGGTACCTGGCGATCACCATCAGATGCGGCTCGGTGGCGAAGCTGGAGCTCAGGACGGCGGCCGTCGCCTCCCCCGGCGCGAGGAACGCCGTGGCGGCCAACCCGGTCAGCGCCGCGGCCCGGCAGGCACGCAACCCCGAGGCCGGCAGCACGCACCGTTCGCCGGTGCGGAGATCCTCGAGCAGCAGGGGTTCGGCCATCGGCCGGCGGGTGGCCCCGACGCGACCCCGCCACGGCGTCAGCCGGACCTCCTCTGGTGCCGATGTGGTCCCGTCCGCCAACTCCTCGGCGAGCAGGTCGACGGGATCGACGCCTTCCAGCGCGCTCGACAGCTCGTCGGCGCTGAGCTGGAGGATCGGCTCGGCCATCACGACGCCTTTCCGGTCGCACGGTCGTGAACGTCTCCGATACTCCAGCGAGGCTCTGTCGCGGCTCTACCGGCGCTCTCTCGCCGCCACGAGAGCGCAGCGGCAGTCGGGTGAGAGACCGCCGTAGTCGACTTCTCCCATCAGCCCCGAAGCACACAGGAAACGGTGGAGAAAATGACAAAGGTCGCGATGGTCGCGCTGGTTCTGCTCGCTCTCGCCGGTGTCGCCGCGGTGTCCGGCGGGACCACGACGAGTCAGCCGTCCACGATCACCCTGGCCGACGACGAGACGCCCCCGACGCCGCGCGACTGGCACTGGCGGCCGGCACCGACCACCATTCCCGGCTTATAGCGCGAAGTCGCGGTCCGCGTCCCGTCCGGCGTGTGGCGCGGACCCGGAGTCGTCCAGCTGGTCCAGCCATCGGTTGGCCTGTTTCGAGTCCAGCCCGATCAGCAACCTTCTGGCCCGGTCGACCTCCTCGCGCGCCATCCGGTCCTCGCCGCGTCCCGCATGCAGCTGGGCAAGGAGGATCAACGCCCTGGCGTGTAGGAAGGTCGCGCCAAGCTCTTCGAACACCATGCAGGCGTCCAGGATGTGCGCCTCGGCCTCGACGCTGCCGCCGGCCACGCCGACCTGGCCGAGCCCGTGGAGGATCTGTCCCTGGATCAGTCGTTCGCCGACGCTTCTGGCCAGGGACAGCGCTTCCCGCAGCGCGGTCTCGGCGGCGGCCAGCTCTCCGGTGCGGATGTGGACCAGCCCCAGACCGTGCAGGGCATAGGCTTCGCCGATCCGGTCGCCGATCTGCCGCACTATGACCAGCACGCGGTCGAACTGTGCCGCCGCGAGGTCGAGTTTCTCTGTGTGCAGGTGGAAGTAGGCGAACCGGTAGAGCACCCGCACCTCGCCGCGGAGACATTTCGTCTCTCGGCAGATGGACAGCGCCTCGGCGAGCATTTCCCGCCCGACCTCGACGTCGCCCTCGTCGACCCAGAACGTGGCCATGTTGGTCAGCACCTGCGCCTCGCCCATGCGGTCGCCGACCCGACGCATCAGCTCCAGCGACTCGGTGTTCTTGCGCACCATGGCGGCACTGTTCCCGACCAGCCCGTCGACGATGGCGGCGTTGCGGAGCACGAGCGCGCAGCCGTGCTCGTCGCCGTCCGCCGAGAACATCGCCAGCGCCGAGGTGAAGAGGCGGTCGGCGTCCGTCAGCCGCTTGAGGAACATGTGGAGGGTGCCGAGCGAGTACAGCATCGCCGCCTCACCGGTCCGGTTGCCGATGCTCCTGGTGACCTCCAGTCCGAGTTGGCTGGTCTCCCGCCAGTGGTCGAAGTAGCCACCGGCCTCGAACAGGGTGATCGAGGTGAGGGCGAGGTCCCAGCACAGCTCGTCCATCCCGGCGTCGGCTGCCTGCCGGATGGCGGCCACCAGGGACCCGTGCTCGGCGTTCCACCAGCTCATCGGCTTGTCGGGCATCACGTCACCCCAGCCGCCCGGCGGCTGCCACCGCGGCGCGTTGCCGTGCAGCACGAGATAGTCGCCGACGTACTCCTTGGCGTGCGCGGCTTCGGCCAGGGCGAGCCACGCGCTGAGCAACCTGCCGAGGGCCTCGTCCCGTTCGGACTTGGTCTCGTTCTGCAGCAGCTGTTCCAGCGCGTAGATCCGGATCAGGTTGTGCAGGCGGTACCGGACACTCACGTCCGGATACTCGACCGTGTCCAGCAGCCGGGCGTCGACCAGGCTCTCGAGCACGTCCGCGGCGGCGTCCAGGTCGGTGGCGAGCAGCGCGGCCGCCGTCCACTCGGCGAAGTCGGGCGCGCGGACCAGTGCGAGCAACCGGAACAGCCGCTTGGCCTGTGGAGTCAGGCTGCGGTAGGTCAGGTCGATGTTGAACCGCAGTTCGAGCCCGCGGTACCGGAACTCGTCGAGCCTCTTGGCCTCGTCGGCGAGCCGGCGCACCAGCACACCGATGGACCAGTGTGGACGGGACGCCAGCCGGGCGCCTGCGATCCGCAGGGCCAGCGGCAGCCCACCGCACAGGTGCGCCAGCTCGACCGCGGCGCTCTCGTCGGCCAGCACTCGGTCCCGCCCGATGATCTTGGCGAGCATCTCCATCGACTGGTCGATGTCCAGGACGTCGATGTCGACCCAGTGCGCGCCCCACAGGCCGCTCAACCGCATCCGGCTCGTCGCGATGACCGCGCAGGTGGGGCTGCCGGGCAGCAGCGACCGCAGCTGTTCCTCGTTGGTGACGTCGTCCAGCACCACGAGAATCCGCTTGTCGGCGAGCAGGCTCCGGTACAGCTCGGCGCGCTCCTGCGGGTCGTCGGGCATCGCAGGGCCGCTGACGCCGAGTGCGCGCAGGAACCGCCCGAGCACCGCGGCCGTGGCGTCCTCGACGGCCGGGTTGTGCAGGTCGCCGTACAGCAGCCCGTCGGGAAACGTGTCGACGAGCTCGTGAGCGACCCTGATGGCCAGGCTGGACTTGCCGATCCCGCCTTTCCCGTTGATGGCCACGATGCGCACCGCGTACTGGGCCGTCGACGGATCGGGGTCGGCGGCCAGGATCCGCGTGATGACGTCGATCTGGGCGTCCCGCCCGGTGAAGTCGGCGATGCTGGCCGGGAGCTGACGTGGGATCACTGGGCGCTCGGCGACCGGTGTCGTCCTACCCGTGGTCCGCGTCTCCGTCTCGGGTGCGTCCCGCCGCAGGTCCAGCGACGGATCCCGGTTGAGGATCGCCTTCTCCAGGTTCTGCAGCTCGTGGCCGGGTTCGATGCCCAGCTCCTCGACCAGCCTCGTACGGGTGCGCCGGCCCATCGCCAGCGCGTCGGCCTGCCGACCGGACCGGTACAGCGCGAGCATCCGGAACCCGGCGAGCCGTTCGCGCAGCGGGTGCTCCTCGACGAGCTCCGCCAGCTCACCGATGATCTCCTCGTGCCGGCCCAGCGCGAGATCCAGCCGCACCCGTTCTTCGATCGCGGCCAGCCGGCTGTCCTCGAACCGGGCCGCTCCCCGCTGCACGAGGCTGCTGTCCACGTCCGCGAGCGCCGGGCCACGCCAGAGGTTCAGTGCCTCCCGGAGCGTCGCGGCCGCGTCCGTGAGCCGACCCGCGTCGGCATGCGTCCGCGCGGTGGCGACCAGCTCCGAGAACACCGCGCTGTCCAGCTCCTTGGTGGAGATCTCCAGGAGGTAGCCGGGTGAGCGCGTATGAATCGCGCCGGACTGTCCGATATCACCGAACATTTTGCGCAGACTGGACACACAGGTCTGGATCTGGGCCCGCGCGGTCCCGGGTGGCGATTCGTTCCATAACGCCTCGACCAGATCGTGCACGGAGGTCACGCGGTTCGCGTTGAGGGCGAGCATTGCCAGCACGACGCGTTGCCGCAGCCCACTGATGTTGAGCTGGCGGCGCCCGACGACAACCTCCAGCGTGCCAAGGAGTCTCAACCCCATAGCCGCTCCCAGAGATATGCGTCCGCGAATGTTGACATGAAGCCTATCGACCAGAGGCCGCGGCCCAAAATGCGTACGTATGCCATTTCACGTAAGCACCGAGGTCCGAAACGATCTTGGTAGTGAAGTTCCAACGTCCTACACAGCGTGCCATGATCCCGTCACGGTGGGTATAACACGAGCCGATGGCCCTATGTCGATAATCTATGCCGGAAATCTGGGACAGCCACGGCCGGAGCGGGACCACCATGTGACGGCGAAACCATTTGCTCCTGCCACGCGAATTTTCGGGGCTCCCGATCGAGCCGCACCAACCTCCCGTTCCAGCAGCCGGTTCACGGTCGACCACCCGCCTGCCGCGCGGTCGACGGTTGAATCTACCAGGTTCCCGGCACAGCCGGATAGGTACCCGGATTCGTTTCGCGGGAGCGGCTCACTCACGTTACGGCGAGTTGTCGAAACAATACATTACATTTTTGCTACCCGTCCGCCGAATTGGCGTGTGTTTTGCTCCGGCGGATGGACTGTTCCGCCAACACTCGGCGGATCCGGCGTGTCGCCCGACCCGCACGGCCTCGCCTGCCGGACTCGGTCCGGCGCGCACCCACGGTCCGGACGCGTCGGCATCGCCACCCGCCGATCGGCGCGGATTCCATGATGACAGTTCCTCCGCCTATTCGCGGATCGTTTCCGCAATTCGCACGACACAGTCAAAACCGACGCGAAACGCAAACGGCGCATGCACGTTTACGGGAGGGCGGTTAGAGTAGTCCGCATGGAGTATCGGCAACTGGGCAAATCAGGCCTGCGTGTTTCGGCGTTGACCCTCGGCACGATGACCTTCGGCGGGCGGGGCGTCTTCGCCAAGGTGGGCGAGACCGACGTCGCGGACGCCAGCCGCCTGATCGACCGCGCACTGGACGCGGGCGTCAACCTGATCGACACGGCCAACGTCTACTCACTCGGCCTGTCCGAGGAGATCATCGGTCAGGCGATGAAGGGGCGCTGGCACCGCGCGTTGATCGCCACGAAGGCGCGCATGCCCATGGGCGATGGCGTGAACGACGCCGGCCTGTCGCGCCACCACCTGGTCGACGAGTGCGAGGCGAGCCTGCGCAGGCTGGGCACCGACCACATCGACCTCTTCCAGGTGCACGCGTGGGACGGCGTCACACCACTCGAGGAGACCCTGTCCGCACTGGACGATCTGGTCCGCGCCGGCAAGGTCCGATACGTCGGCTGCTCGAACTACTCAGGCTGGCACCTGATGAAGGCGCTCGCGACGACCGACCGACTCGGCATCACCCGGTTCGTCGCCCAGCAGATCTACTACTCGCTGCAGGCGCGGGACGCCGAGTACGAACTGGTCCCGATCGCCGCCGACCAGGGACTCGGGGTGCTGGTGTGGAGCCCGCTGGCCGGCGGTCTGCTGTCCGGCAAGTACCGCCGGGGCCAGCAGGCGCCCGAGGGCTCGCGACACCTCACCGACTGGAACGAACCACCGGTCCGCGACGAGAACCAGCTGTACGACATCGTCGACGTCCTGGTCGAGATCGCCACCGCCCGTGACGTGTCGCCGGCACAGGTCGCGCTGTCCTGGCTACTGTCCAAGCCGACGGTGACCTCGCTCGTGATCGGGGCCCGCACCGAGGAACAGCTGGCGGACAACCTCAAGGCCGCCGACCTCACCCTGACCGAGGCGGAACGCACCCGCCTGGACGAGGTGAGCGCCCCGCCACTGCTCTACCCCTACTGGCACCAGGCGAAGACGGCGTCCGACCGCCTCAGCCCGGCCGACCTGACACTGCTGGGCCGACACGTCGAACAGGAGTAGGCCCCGCGGGGCCGGGGCAGTCAGCAGCTGTAGAGGCTGTTGGGGTGGACCGCCTCGCAGTAGCGGACGTGCAGATGGTTGTCGTAGCGGGTGGTGAGGCCCTCGGAGATGAGGGTGGGGTCGTTGAAGAAGATCAGCTTCACGTGGCCGGGGGCGGCGGCGCGGATGGCCCTGACCAGTTCGCGGGTGGCGGCGCGGTCGTAGGTGGACGACTGCCACGTGATCCGACCGCCGGTGCACTGGGCGTCGTCGGTGCGGATGGGCCAGATGTCGATGTCCAGTCCCACGGCATGGCTGCTGCGGCCGGGAATGCTGCCGCCGTGCTCGAAGCCGATGTCGCCGACGGGCACGCGGCCCGCGCCGGTGGCGGCGAACGCGCGGGCCGCCTGTTCGAGCTGGGCGACAGCGGCGGCTGTGCCCCAGTTGGCGGCGGTGCCGTTGCCGTCGGGGTCCTGGTCGCACAGGTTCTGCGCGAAGTCGGCGTAGTCGTGGTGCCAGACCAGGTTCTTCCAGGTGATCGGGCCCACGACCCCGTCGGAGTCGATGCCCGCGTGGGTCTGGAAGTTACGCACGGCGGTGGTGGTGGCCGCGTCGAACTCGCCGGTGGCCGTCAGGGACAACCTGCGTTTGGCGTTGAGCTCCACCTGTAGGGCCCGTACCGCGTCGCCGGTGTCACCCGCGCGGAGGGTGGGGCTCAGCGCGGCCCATGTCTGGGGGCCGACGATGCCGTCGACGCCAAGACCCTTGGCGGTCTGGAACGCCCGCACGGCGGCGGTCGTTGCCGCGTCGAACACGCCCGTGGTGGGTGCCGACTGGCCGCCGTGGATGAGCAGGTGCTGGATGGCCAGCACGTCCACCCCGCGGTTACCGCTGTTCTGCGTGTGGAAGAAGGCACCCGCGTAGGCGTGCGCGGGGGTCACCGCGGCGGCCGCGGCGGCGAGGAGGACGGCCAGAACCGTCACGAGTCTGCGCATGGGATCTCCGGTTGTCGGGGGGCCGGTGGTCGTGAGGGGGAGCGACCACCGGCCATGAGGCCCTCGTCGGTCTGCCGGGAGTTAGTTGGTGCAGCCCGACGTGGGCAGGGACGAGGGCGTCGGCGGGTTGGTGCCGTCGTAGAGAGCCAGCAGCAGCCGCTGCGGGCAGTGGTTGGTCGAGCCGATCTTGACGCCGAAGTGCAGGTGCGGGCCGGTGGAGTTGCCGGTGTTGCCCGTGTAGCCGACGAGTTGGCCCGGCTCAACGGCCGAGCCGGCGGACACCACCTGCTGGGACAGGTGGCAGTAGATGAACCGGACGCCGTTGGCGGTCAGCACGACGCCCTTGCCGCAGCTGCTGTCGTTGACCAGTGACGCCGTGGCCGTGGTCACCGCCAGTGCGCGGGTGCCGGTCCCCACCGGGAGATCGATGGCCGGGTAGTCATGGTGCGGGTCGTCGTACTCGCCGCGTGGCAGTGCGGTGCGCGCCAGCGGCAGGGACCAGCCGTCCACCGTCGGGGTGCCGGCGACGAGCCACTGCCAGGTCGTGGCGTCGATCAGGGAGGTGGCGGACAGGCCCTTCTTGGTCTTGAAGTCGGTGACCGCGGCGGCCGTGGCCGGGCCGAACGCGCCGTCGGCGACCAGGTCGTAGCCGTGGCGCACCAGTTGGTGCTGGGCGCCGGTCACGGCGTTGCCGCTCGCTCCGCTGTCGATGTCCATCACGAGCTTCGACCAGGTGAGCGGGCCTGCGATGCCGTCGTTGTTGAGACCGTTGGCGCTCTGGAACGCCTTGATCGCCGCCACGGTCTGGGGACCGTTGATGCCGTCGGCCGCGATCTGGGACCCACGCTCGCGCAGCAGGTACTGCACCGTCCTGACCTCGGGCCCGGTGGCGGTCGTCCCCACCACGGGCCACGCGGGCGGAGTCGCCGCACTCGCGGTACCCGCACCCACTACCACCATCGCCAGGCTGGCCAGCACGATTGCTACCAGCGCCAGTGTTCGCGCCATGTTTCTCCTTCCGGGACCGGACGAGGCCGGAACCGTAGAGAAGGCCGCTGGCGCGCGGAAAGCGTTTCCACCTGTGCCGAAAGGCTTTCCGGGCCGGCGGAAACATCAATAACCTGCCGCGATTCGGAAGGGAGAACCGATGACCCAGTCCTCACCACGCGCGAGACGTGCGATCGCCGTCGCCGCGCTCCTGGTCGGGGGTTTGCTCACCGCGACGGCGCCCGCCGCCTCGGCCCCCACGACCCGAACCGTCACCTACCACGGCTACCAGGTGGACGTCCCCGCGCACTGGCGGGTGGTCGACCTGGCCGAGCAGCCCCGCGCCTGCGTGCGGTTCGACGTCGAGACCGTCTACTTAGGACGATCGAGCAAGGAGAGCGACTGCCCGGGGCGGCTCGTCGGCCGCACCGCCGGGCTGGTGGTCGAGCCGCTGGCAGACATCGCGCCCGAGAAGGTGCCCGACGGGGTGGTGACCGCGCCACACGGGTCTGCCCTGCCGCCGGTCGACGCCACCTCGCACGACGGGGCCGTGCGGGTCGCCGTGGAGGACGCCGGGGTGCTGGTCACCGCCGCGCACAACGGGGACACCGAGCCGGTGGTGCGCCGGGTGCTGGACGGGGCACGGCTGGTGTCCGGCGGGAAGCCGGCCACGCTGCCGGCCGCGGCGCCGATGGCGACCAAGGCGGCGATCGTGGCGCCCGGCACCTTCGAGGGCAAGGGTTTCGACGCCTGCGCCGCCCCGTCACAGGCGACCATGAACGCATGGCTGGCGTCGCCCTACCGGGCGGTGGGCATCTACACCAGCGGCGACCTGCGGGCCTGTTCCCAACCCAACCTGACCGCGAGCTGGGTGACCAACCAGTCCGCCAACGGCTGGCGGTTCATCCTGACCGACGTCGGCAGGCAGGCCCCGTGCACCAGCTACCGGCTGCGGATGTCCACCGACCCGGCCACCGCGCGCCAGCAGGGCCGTGACGCCGCGGACGACGCCATGACCGCCGCCACCGCACTCGGGTTCGGCAGCGGCAGCGCCGTCTACAGCGACATCGAGAACTACTCCTCCACCGCCTCCTGCAAGGCGAGCGTGCTGTCCTACGTCAGCGGGTGGACCGAACAGCTGCGCTCCAGGGGATGGCTGTCGGGGGTCTACTCCAGCGCCTCGTCCGGCATCAGGGATCTGTCGAGCGCCTACAGCAGCACCACCTACACCCGGCCCGACCACATCTGGTTCGCCTGGTGGAACGACCAGGCGGACACCGACACCGGCTCGTACGCGCCGGCCACCCAGTGGGCCAACCACCAGCGCATCCACCAGTACGCAGGCGAGGTCCCCGAAACCTGGGGCGGGGTGCGCCTGTCCGGCATCGACCGCAACTACCTCGACGTCGGCTCCGGCACTCCGATGCCGTGCGACACGGTGAGCCTGGACTTCAGCGCATACCCGAGGCTGGCGGCCGGAGCGACCGGGAACGCGGTCAAGGCGGCCCAGTGCCTGCTGGCCTCCGTGGGGCAGCTGCCCGCGACCACGAACCCGAGCGGAACGTTCGACGCGGACACCACCTCGGCCACCACGGCGTTCCAGCAGTCCCGTGGCCTCACCGCGAACGGCGTCGTCGACGCGCACACCTGGACGGCCCTTCTGTCCACAGGAGACATACCAACCCTGCGGCAGGGTTCCTCCGGCACCGCGGTGCGCAGGCTCCAGCGCGCGCTCATCGCGGCCCTCGGCTCGGCACTGACCATCGACGGCGCCTTCGGCCCCAACACCGAGACCGCGGTCCGCGGCTACCAGACCTCGCGCGCTCTCGGCGTGGACGGCGTGGTCGGCCCGGCCACGTGGGGCGCGCTCCAGGCAGGGAGATAACACCCATGTTCAGATTCCGCACTGTCGCGCCGTTTCTGGCACTGACCACCGTCGCCCTCGCGGTGACACCGCAGTCCGCGGCGGCCGCACCGGCCCTGGCCCCGGTCCCGGTCCCGCAGGTCGACGTCAACGGCGACGGGATCGGCGACCTCGTCATGGCCACCGGCGCCCGGCTGACCTACCTCGGTGACACCGCCCTGTCCCCCAACGACCTCGGCGGTTCGGTGCTGGTGATCCCCGGCGGGGCCCCGGCGGCCATGGTCAACCAGAGCAGTCCCGGGGTCGGCCTGGGCATGAAGGCGACCGACAAGTTCGGCGCCACACTGGCCACCGGCGACTTCAACGGTGACGGCCTCGCCGACGTGGCCGTCGGCAACCCAACCGAGTACGTCGGCGGTCTGGCCAACGCGGGCACGGTGACCGTCCTCTATGGACAACGCACCACGCCCTACCTGCGCACCATCGCCGGCGCCCTGACCAACATCAACCAGGACTCGGCCGGCCTCCCTGGCGTGGTGGAGGCGGGCGACCAGTTCGGCAGCAGCCTCGCCACCGGCGACTACAACGGCGACGGCTACGCCGACCTGGGCATCGGCTCCCCCGGCGAGGCCATCGAGACCAAGACCCGTGCGGGCGCGGTCTGGATCCTCTACGGCGCCGCCGCCGGCCTCACCGGAACCGGGGCCGTGGCGTTCAACCAGGACGACCCGGACCTCGCGGGCGCCGCCGAGGCGGACGACCGGATGGGTTGGGCGCTGGCGGCGGGCGACGTCACCGGGGACCGTCGCGACGACCTCGCCGTGCTGTCCTCCGGCGAGGTCATCACCGGCACCGCCGACGCCTGGGGTTCGGTGCACCTGATGCACGGCGGCGCGGGCGGGCTCTCCGGCGCCGCGTCGTCCTACGTCAGCGTCGGCAACGCCGCCACGACGGGCAAATGGCGAGGGCTGGCGATCGGCCGCTTCCACGGCGGCGCCAACGCCGACCTGGTCGTGCAGGCCGACCAGCGGCGGGGCGCACCCGCCGGGGCCGGCGCCATCGTCGCGGTGCGCGGCGGCGCGTCGGGCCTGACCACCACCGTGGACGTGATCGACCAGGCGGGCGACGCCATCCCCGGCTCGCCGGAGGCCGGCGACTACTTCGGCGGTTCGCTCGCCGTCGGCGACCTCGACGGCGACGCCGTGGACGACCTCGCCGTGGGTGCCATCAAGGAGAACGACCGCACGGGCTTCCTGTGCCTGCTGCGTGGCGGCGGCGCGGGCCTGCTTTCCCAGCCGGGCACGGAGGTCGGCGAGAACACCGCACCGGTCAACGCGGGCGCGGGGGTCGGCGAGGGCTTCGGGTACGGGTTGCGGATCCTCGACATCACCGGGGACGGACGTGCCGAACTCGTGGTCTCCGCGCCGTGGGAGGACGGCACGCTGCAGACCGGGGCCCTGTTCGTTCTCGGCACCGGCCTGTCCGGCTCGACTCTTGCGGTGACCTCCGCGCGCCGCATCACCCGCGCCGACATCGGCACCGCGTCCGGCTTCGGACCGGGTGCGCCGTTCGCGGGCAACTCCCTTGTGCTGAACGACAACCAGGAGACGCCGAGATGACCAGGTTCAACCGAAGGATCTTCGTCTTCGGCGGTGGGGCCGCCGTGGGCACACTGACGATGGGCGGTCGGGCGGCCGCCGCGGCGACGTTCCCGTTCACCCTGGGCGTCGCCTCCGGCGACCCACTTCCCGACGGCGTGGTGCTGTGGACCAGGCTGGCGCCGGCGCCGTTGAACGCGGACGGGCACGGCGGGATGCCCAACCAGAACATCCCGGTGGACTGGGAAGTGGCCACCGACGAGGGTTTCACCGCCATCGTCCAGCGCGGCACGGCGACCGCCACTTATGGCGAGGCACATTCCGTGCACGTCGAGGTGGGTGGGCTGCAACCGGACTACGACTACTTCTACCGTTTTCGCGCGCAGGGCCACATCTCCCCTGTCGGGCGCACCCGCACGGCACCCGCCTTCGGCACGCCCGGCCGCGATCTGCTGATGGCGTTCACCTCCTGCGCGCAGTACGAGGAGGGCTTCTACACCGTCTACCGCCGCATGGCAGAGGACCGGCCGGGTCTCGTCCTGCACCTGGGCGACTACATCTACGAAGGCGGTGCCAACAAGCGGATCCGCGAGCACGCCGGCGCGGAGCTGCGGTACCTGCAGGACTACCGGCGGCGGTACGCGCAGTACAAGACCGACGCCGACCTCCAGGCCGCGCACGCCGCGGCCCCGTGGCTGGTCGTCCCCGACGACCACGAGGTGGAGAACAACTACGCGGGCTACTCCCGCAGCGGCAACAGCCCCGAGCTCACCGACCCAGAGTGGCGGCAGCGACGGGCCGACGCCTACCAGGCGTACTACGAGAACATGCCGCTGCGGGGCGGCGCCCGACCGAACGGCGGCAACATCCAGCTGTACCGCCGCGTCAGATGGGGCACCCTGGCCACGTTCCACATGCTCGACACCCGCCAGTACCGCCACGACCAGGCCTGCGGCGACGGCTGGCAGTACTGCCCGGAAGCCGGTGACCCAACCCGGAGCCTGCCCGGCACCGCCCAGGAGAACTGGCTGCTCGACGGCCTGGGACAGCGCAACGGCACCTGGGACCTGATCGGCCAGCAGGTGTTCTTCGCCCGACGGGTGGACGCGAACGACGCCTTCGGCCTGGACGGTTGGGACGGCTACCCAGCCTCCCGCGACCGCATCCAGAAAGGCTGGGTACAACGAGGAGTCCGCAACCCGGTCGTCCTGACCGGCGACGTCCACCGGTCCTGGGCCAACGACCTGAAGGTGGACTTCACCAACCCCGCGTCCCCAGTGGTGGGCACGGAACTGGTTTCCACATCGGTGTCCTCGGGCGGAGACGGCGCGGACACCACCGGTATCCCGGACAGCGCCTACAACCCGCACCTGAAGTTCTACTCCAACCACCGGGGTTACGTGCGCACCACGATGAGCTCGACCCAGATGAACGTGGACTTCCGAGCGGTCAAGAAGATCACCACAGCGAACCAACCAGCGACCACACTGCGGTCGTTCACCATAGAAGCAGGCCGCCCAGGCCTCCAAACCCCCTGACAACCACGAAAAGCAACCATGACCGACTCCGAGTGCCCTGCCCCAAAGGCGAAGCCGAGGGGCAGGGTGCCAGGAGTCGGTGCGTGCCAACCCAACCGCTCGGCGCGGGTGGATGACCTTTGGCCGCACTGTTCCTGGCTGTCGTCCGCCGGGGTTGGAGACTTCGATCATGGGCATTCTCGCGGGCAAGGCCGTGGTCGTCACCGGTGCCGGTCGGGGGCTGGGCAGGGCATCCGCGCTACACGCGGCCGCGTGCGGTGCCGCGGTGGTGGTGAACGACATCGATGGGCAGCCCGCCGAGGAGGTCGTCTCGCTGATCGAGGATTCCGGCGGGCGGGCGGTGACCAGCGTCGGCTCGGTGGCGGATCCCGGCCAGGCTGACGCGGCCGTCCAGCGGTGCCTGGCCGAGTTCGGCAGAATCGACGGGTTGGTCAACAACGCCGGCGTGCGTTACCAGGCCCTGGTGTGGGAGGACATGCCGGAGCGGATGCGCGAGTTGATCGAAGTCAACGTTCTGGGGTCGCTGTACTGCGGGTCCGCCGCCGCACGTGCGATGCGCGAGCAGGGCACGGGATCGATCGTGAACATGGCGTCGCTGGCCATGATCGGACAACGCACCGCGGCCACGTACTCGGCGTCCAAGGGCGCGATGTCCTCGATGACCGTGGCGTGGGCCGGGGAACTGGCTGAGCACGGTGTGCGGGTGAACGCGCTCTTCCCGTTGGCCCACACGCGGATGGCACTGGCCGACACGCGGTCACCCGCGCCCCCGGAGGAAACACCGGAGCGGATCGCGCCGATCGTGACGTACCTGCTCAGCGACCTCTCCACGGCCGTGACCGGCCAGTTGATCCGCTTCACCGCCAACAAGGTGCACATCGTGCGCCAGACGTCAGCCAAGGAACCGGTTCTGCGCAACGACGGTTGGGAGGTTCACGACATCGCCGAGGCCTTCGACAACCACCTCATCGACGCCTTGGAACCGCCGCCTTCTCAACGATGGACCCGCTAGAAAGCACCGGCACCGGACAGAAGGGAGGCACCCAACGGCGTGATCGAGTGCAGGACCGACTGGCCATTCTGCACAGTCTCGACCAGACCCGCGGCGCGCAGGGTCGCTGCCTGTTGGCTGGCGGTGGGCAGGCTGGTCTCGGTGCGGGTGGCGAGATCGCTTGTGGTGCCGGGGCGTTCGCCGAGAGCCTCGAGCACCCGGGCGCGGGTACGACCGAGCAGCGCCGCGAGTGGCTTGCGGGTGCCTTCCGGCGCGGACCAGCCCACCACGTGCTCGATCGGGTACACGAGCGTGGGCTCGTACTCGGCGTCCAGGAAGGTCGTGGGTAGTCCCCAGCAGAAGAACGACGGCGCGAGGTGCAGGCCGCGCCCGTCGAGGTGGAGGTCGTGGTCCACGGGGTAGCCCATCTCCAGCACGGGGTAGCGCCAGCGGGCGGTGGGGTGCAGCCGTTCGAGGACGGATTCCCAGCCACCGTCGGCCAAGGCCGCGGTCAGCCGGGCCCGTTCCTGGTCGACGCGGCCGCGCACGCGCGCCCAGTACGGCGCCAGACAGGCCGCGAAGTACTGGTCGGCGGCGTCCGCGAGCCTGCGCAGTGCCTCGGGTCGACCTTCGGCCAGCTCCGCGGTCCATGCCGGGAGCTTCCGGCCGCCCGCGAGGACGGTCAGGTCCTTGCGCAGCCGCCGCCGCGGGGTGCGCCGCAACGCTTCCAGTGCCTCGTCGAGGGATGACGCGGCGGTCGGGGTGAGGAAGTCCGGAGAGTAGCCCGTGACCGGGGCCAGATCGGTCAGCAGCCGGGTGATCGCCGGGGTGCGGGCGGCCACCGACCGGCGCCATCCGCCGAAGACGACGTCACCGTCGCGTCCGCGTAGCCGGTTGGTGCTCAGCAGGAGCTCCCACATCAGGTGCGGTCCGGTACTGATCCGCGTTCTGGCCAGGTCTTCAGGCGTGAAGTGGATGCGCAGCACCACCGTGATGCTAGGGGAGTCATCGACTGTACGGTGTGGATTTCACGAAATATCGGGAAAAGTCGTGAGTGGGTCGCCACCAGGGGCCTTTGCCCTGGTATGGAAACCTTTGTCATCGCGGTGGCGCGTCACCGATGCTTGGCGGCCATGAGATCACCAACTACGCGCGCGGGTCCCCTACAGCCAGACCTCCCATCACACCAACCAGTACGGCACCTACCGGCAGGACTGCTCCGGGTTCGTGTCCATGGCCTGGGGGCTCGCCACCTCCCGCTGGACCGGCGACATCATGGCGGTCGCCACCCGCATCGAGCCCACTCCGGCACGGTCGCGGCCGAGAACACGTGGTCCGCCGACCGCACGGCGGGCTTCACCGCCATCCGCTACCGCAACGTCATCGAGGGCGACGTCCGGACCTGCGCCGCGGTCGACCACAGCCGCGGCCGCTATCCCCAGGTCGGGTCCGGCGCGACGGGTGACCTGGTCACGGCGGCACAGTGCCTGCTGAGCTCCGCGGGGCTCAACACCGGCACCGCCGGACCCAGCGGCATCTTCGACGACACCACCATCCTTGCCGCCCAACAGTTCCAGACCAGGGTCGGGCTGCCGGCGACCGGTGCCGTCGACGCCGGGCTGACCATTGACGGGAAGTTCGGCGCCAACACCACCGCGGCGGCGAAGCGCTACCAGACCGCGGCCGGCCTCACCTCGGACGGCATCGTCGGCCCCTGGGCAAGTACGCCGAGCGCGGTGGGGGTACGCGCACGGTCCCGGTCTGCGCGACCGGCAACGCCGTGCACTGGCGCTCGGGCATGACCATCGACTGCGACGGTCAGCGCACCGAGAAGTGCAATCCGAACACCGACCCGTACTGTCAGAACCAGACCGCCTGGTCCCAGTCCGACGGCGCCCCGCTCAACGCCGAACTCCTGCCGTACGTGGTCGTGCCGGGCATCACCTCGACCTGGAGCCACAGCGGATCCGGCATCACCGGCGCCACGGTGGCCGCCGTGGTGTACCAGGGCCGCGTCGCCTACGCGGTGGTCGGTGACGTCGGCCCGGGCGACGCGATCGGCGAGGGTTCCTACCCGCTGGCCAAGGCGCTGGGCATCAACCCAGACCCGCGTACCGGTGGGGTTTCCGGCCGGGTCGTGGACCACATCCTGTTCCCGGGGTGCGGGCGAGCCCGATCCAGGACAGTGCGGACGCCGCCGCAGTGGGGCAGGCCGCCGCCGAGGACCTCGTGGCGGGCCGCCAGGGCTGTGCCGGTGTGCGGCTGAGCTACTCCACCTACCCGCGCCTGGACGCCGGCGCCCCCACACCCGTGGTGAAGGCGGCCCAGTGCCTGCTGCGGGCCGCGGGCCTGGACACGGGCCCGGGTGACCCCACCGGCATCCTGGACGCGGCGACGGCGGCCGCGTTGCGGCAGTTCCAGTCCAGCGTCGCCCTGCCCGTCACCGGCGCGGTGGACTCCCGCACCTGGACCGCGTTACTGGCCCGAGGCACAACCCCGGTGTTGCGGGACGGCGCGACCGGTGAGGCGGTCTTCCGCCTCCAACGGGCTCTCAACGCCGCCACCACCGCGGCGCTGACCATCGACGAGCAGTTCGGCCCCAGAACGGTCGCCGCGGTCCGGACGTACCAGTCCAGTCGCGGACTCACCGTCGACGGTGTCGTGGGACCCAACACCTGGGCAGCCCTGCAGGCGGGCAGGTAGCCAAAGCAGCCGCGGCCGCTCAACTCTTCGGGCTACTGGTCAGGATCTGGAGCAATGCTCGCGCGGCGAGGCGGTAGCCGTGCGGGCCGAAGCCGGCGATCACGCCGGCGGCCAACGCGGCGGTGATCGGCGTGTGGCGGAACTGTTCCCGGGCCCAGATGTTCGACAGGTGCACCTCGATCCACGGCGCAGGGAAGTTCTCCAGCGCGTCCCGCAGGCCCCAGCCGGCGATCATCAGCGCGCCGGGGTTCACGATCGCGCCGGCCACGTGGTAGTTGTCCTGGACCGCACCGATCAGCTCACCCTCGCCGTCGCGCTGCACGCTGGACAGCTGGTACCAGGGCGCGATCTCCATGGCGACCGCGCGTTCGACGTCGGCGAGTGTGTCGGTCCCGTAGACGTCGACCTGCCGACGGCCGAGGATGCCGAGGTTCGGACCGTTGAGCAGCAGGATGTCAGGCACGGTAGGAGAACCTTTCCCCGCGTGCCGCCGACGTTACGTCGGACGGCCGATGGCACACCAGGTCCGGCCGTTCGGCGAGCAGCGGCCCTGGGCCGTGGCCGTCCCCGCCCCACAGCGCCGCCACGGACCGCACCGCGGCCGCCCGTGCGCTCTGCATGTCGGCCGGGGCGTCGCCAACGTACATCGCGTACGCCGCCGGCACGCCGAGCTTGTCAAGGCAGGCCTCGACGATGTCCGGGGCCGGCTTGGGACGGGACACCTCGTCGCTGCCGATCACCACGTCCAATGTGGACGACAGGCCGACCGTGTCCAGCAGTTCCCGTGCACGCCAGCCGTGCTTGCCCGTCGCCACGCCGGTAGCCAGGCCCGCCTCGCGCAGCGACAGCAACATCTCGGCCACCCCGTCGTACACCAGCACCCGGTCCGCAAGCTGTTTGCTGGCCGCGATGAATGGGCCCTCCATCGTCAGCGGAAGGTCCATCTTCCGCATGATGTCGGGAAAGTACAGTCCCAGGTGCCGGCTGTACTCCTCGAACGGCGGCGTGCCGGATCCCACGACCTCCGTGTAGGCGATGGAGAAGGCCTCCCGCATCGCGGCGAAACTGTCCACGAGGACGCCGTCGAGATCGAACACGACGGCATGGACCGCGGTCATCACACCACCTCCGTAGGCAGGGACAGGCCGGCCCAGAGTCCGTTGTGGACGGCGACGCGGGTGAACCGGTCGGTCAGCCGGCAGAACAGGACCCCGGGCGACCGCGACTCCGGCCACTGTTCCGCCGGCAGCCCCGCCCACTCGGACATCGCGGCGACCATCAGCGGATCCACCGGCACCCAGGTCTCGTCGACCTCGAACTCCGCCCAGCAGTGCGGTGTCGAGTACGGCTTCGACACCAGCAGACCGAACGAGAACCGCACCGGTATCCCCCGCCGCCGGGCCGCGGCCACCAGGTACTTGGTCACGCCACCGCAGTCGGCCAGCCGGGTGTGGCACAGGAAGTCCAGGTCCCAGCGGATCGCCTCCGGCAGCAGGAAGAACCGCACCGACCGCACTTCGGCCAGCAGCTCCCGCACTGGCGTCGGCAGCTCCGGCCACTCCGCCCGCACCCGCACGTCAAGGCTCGTCACCGGCGCCATCGGGTCGTCGCAGCCCACACACTTGCGCCGCGTGCCACCGGGAACCAGCACCTGGTACTGGCACGGGCCCCGGTGACCCGGCGCGGGACAGGTCGGCACGTACCCGACCCGCCGGTCGAGGCCGCCGTCACCACCGCGCCGCAACGCGCCGGCCCACGCCCGCATCGCCCGCCGACGCACCGACATCAGCCCGAGGTGTAGCGCGATGTTGCTGATGTCGTAGTCGTCGAACAGACGGGTCGACCCGACCTCCACGTACGGCAGGCCCAGTGCCACCAACCGGTTCAGCAGCTCCTCGTCGACACGGTGCAGCGACCGGGCGGCCTCGACCGGCAGCGCGAACCGGCGGACCCCGTCCGGCACCCGCCGCACCAGGTCGACGAGGTCGCCCAGCTGGTCGGACGTGACGTCCGCCGCCGGCGGCGCGCTAGTCGTCGGCACGGTAGTCGAAGTACAGCGCCGCGGGAGTGCGCGTGCGCAGGTCGACGTCGTCGGGCAGGTACATGCCGAGCTCCAGCTCCAGCACGATCGACAGCTCCATCAGCCGGGAGGAGCTCACGTCGAGTTGCTCACCCAGCGGCAGGTGGGGATCCAGCACCGTGCCGGCCGCGCCGACCCATCTCGTCAGGTAGTCCGCGAACTCCTCGGCGGACATCTCCTTGCCCATCACGCCCTCTCCTCACTCGAGGTAGCCCAGCTCCTGCAGCCGCGCCGCGAGCTGCTCCTCCTCCTCGCGGCTGTAGACGTCCGCCTGGTCGACCGCCACCTCGGTGACCGGATCGTTCCGTTCTGGTTCCACGTCTCCTCCTAGTAGGGCTCGAACTCCGCCAGCGCCGGCATGACCTCGGCGGCGAACCGACGCATCGAGTCCGACAGCTCCGGCCAGTCCAGCGAGCCGAAGTTGAACTCGGCCAGCAGCGTGTTGAAGCAGCCCTCCTGCGCGGCCCGGCGGATCTGACCGGCCACGGTTTCCGGCGAGCCGGCGAAGACCAGGTTGTGCTCCATGAGGAAGCTCATGTCGCCGGCGTGCCGCAGGATGTCCTCGGTGGACAGCGCGCTGCGGGCGCCGTACCCGCCGCCGACCGGCTCCGCGGTGTTCCGGCCGTACCCCAGCACCTTTGTCAGCGTGTGGATCACGTGGGGCGCCGCCCGCGCCACCGCCTCCTCGTCGTCGTCGGCGACGTGCACCAGCGTCCAGTAGCCGATGTTCGGCTTCCCCGCGTGCCCCGCCTCCGCCCACCAACGCAGGTAGTGCCGGTACACCAGGCCCAGCGCCGTGCGCGGCACGATCATCGTCGAGGACGTGTGCGCGCCGATCCGCGCGAGGTAGCGCAACATGTTCCGGTCCCGGGTGGGAATCCACAGTGGAGGGTGCGGTCGCTGCACCGGACCGAACGACAGGGTCAGGTCGTGGTAGCTGTGTGTTGGGCCGTCGAACGAGAACGGCCCGTCCGCGGCCAGCGCGACCTGGATCAGCTCGAGGCACTCCTGGGTCAGCTCACGCCGCCGGTCGAAGTCCGCGCCGTACCGGTCGAAGAACGCCCGCATCAACCCGGACGTGAGCCCGATGTCGAGCCGCCCGCCGGTCACGTGGTCCAGCGCGGCGATCTCCTCCACGACCCGGATCGGGTTGTACAGCGGCGGGATGTACCCCATCGGCCCGAGCCGGATCCGCTCGGTGCGCGACGCGGCGCCGGTGCAGAAGATCGTCGGCGACGGCATCCAGCTCTCCTCCGGGGAGAAGTGGTGCTCAACGGAGAAGGCGTAGTCGAAACCCAGCCGGTCGGCGAGTTCGACCTCGTCCCAGAGGATTTCGTAGCGCTGCCCGGCGGTCAGTCCCGGACCGCCCCACACGTGCGAGAAGTAGCCGAACCTCACCGATTCCTCCGGTATTTTCCTTGATATGCCTCAACGAGTCGCACTCATCGGACTGGATTGCGGTACGCCCCAGCTCGCGTTCGACCGGTTCGCCGCCGACATGCCGACCCTGACGAGGCTGCGGGAGGACGCTGCGTGGGGGCCGATGCGCAGTGTCGTGCCGCCGATCACCGTGCCGGCCTGGGCATGCATGATGTCCGGCCGAACGCCGGGTGAGCTGGGCGTCTACGGCTTCCGCGACCGGCGCGACCACGACTACGGCTCGCTCGCCTTCGCCTCGTCGGACAAGTTCACGCTGCCCCGGCTGTGGGACGTGCTGTCCGGGCAGAACCGCCGCAGCGTCGTCCTCGGCGTGCCGGGCACCTATCCCCCGGCGCCCATTCACGGGGAGATGGTGTCGTGTTTCATGGCGCCGTCGACCGACGCCGACTTCACGTATCCCCGGGAACTTCGTGACGAAGTACAGGAAGTCACCGGCGGCTACCAGCTCGACGTCGACAACTTCCGGTCGCCGGAGCTGGCACGAATCTCCCAGCAGATCTTCGACATGTCCGAGCAGCGGTTCACCCTCGCCGGCCACCTGGCCCGCACGCGCGAGTGGGACTTCTTCTCCTTCGTCGACATGGGCCCGGACCGGCTGCACCACGGCTTCTGGCGTTACTGCGACCCCGAGCACCCTCGGTACGAGCCGGGAAACCAGTGGGAGCACGTCTTCCGCGACTACTACCGGGCGCTCGACGCACACCTCGCGACGTTCCTGGAGGGGTTGCCGGACGACACCGCCGTGCTCGTCGTGTCCGACCACGGCGGGCAGCCGATGGTCGGCGGGTTCTGTGTCAACGAATGGCTGCGGCAGCAGGGCCTGCTGGTGCTCGCCGAAGAGCCGACCGGGCCGACGAGGATGTCCGACGCCAAGGTCGACTGGTCCCGCACCACCGCATGGGCCGAAGGCGGGTACTACGGCCGGATCTTCCTCAACGTCGCCGGCCGTGAACCGCAGGGCACGGTGCCGGCCCGTGATGTCGAGTCCACACTGGACCAGGTGGCCGCGGCGATCGAGGCCATCGTCGACGAGGACGGCCAACCGATGGGCAACCGCGCGATGCGGCCCGCCGACGTCTACCCCGAGGTCAGGGCGATCCCGCCGGATCTGATCGTCTACTTCGGAGACCTGCGCTGGCGGGCACTCGCCACCCTCGGCCTCGGCCGCGGCCTGTACTCCCCTGACAACGACACCGGACCCGACCACGCCAACCACGCCGAGCAGGGCATCTTCGTCCTCGCCGGCACCGACCGCGACCCGGGACCGAGGGAAGGACTGTCGCTGTACGACGTGGCGCCCACCCTGCAGGACCTGCTGGGCCTGCCGCGCCAGCCCGGCCAGCGCGGCGTCGTGGTCGAGTAGGTCGATCACCATACGGCGCTCGCGCCCTCGGTGCTGTAGCTGCGTGGCGCGCCGCCCGGCCGGACGGGCGGCAGCGACGAGCTGATCTCGGCGACGGCGCAGCCCAGCCGGTGCAGCGCCCTGCCGACCCGCAGCTGCTCGCTCTTGATCTGGTTGATCCGCTGCCGGTAGTGGTGGTCGATCGCCTCGACGTCGCTGCGCTGCTTCGCCAGGTCCAGCCGGTCGTTCAGGACGTCGTCGAGGTTCTGCATGAAGAACTCGAAGTTGAACTGCCCGCACTCCTGACGGACGCCGTGCACCCAGTCCTTGAACCCCTGGATGACCTCGTTCGCGCCCGGCACCTGGTGGAACCGGCGGTACAGCCGCGAGATGAACGTCTGCACGACGACGTTGAACGTCTCGAACTCGAACACCGAGGACTGTTCGGTGATGACGCCGTGCCGGTGGTAGTCGTCGTTGTTGTACAGCGACGCGTAGTGTTTCGCGAGCCGTTCCACCCGAGGGTCGGCGAAGTGGTAGCCGTACGGGTCGAGGGTGTCCCAGTACCCGTCGGCGAGCAGGCCGTCGCCCTCGATCCGGCGCAGGATCGCGGTGCCCGGGTAGATCTCCAGTCGTTCGGTCAGCCGGCGCAGGTTGTGACCGGCGTTCTGGCGCAGGAACTCCGCGTTCTGCACCAGGGTTTCCGCCGTGGCGTAGGGGTGGAACGGGATGAAGCCCATCGCGAGGTAGACGCCGTGTTCGCGGAGCAGCCGGATGATCGTGGCGTTGTTCGCCACGGTCGCCCGCTTCTCCCACAGTTCCAGCTCCTCGGGGACACCGGACTCGATGCCGACGTTGACCTTCTCCAGACCGGACCGCACCAGCAGGTCGAGCAGTTCGTTGTCGTCGTCGCTCCAGTTCTCGGCGCGCATGCAGACGTTGTAGTAAATGTCCAGTCCGCGTTCGAGGATGCCGTTCGCGATGGCGGTGACGCGTTTCTTCCCGACCCGTCCGCCGTCGGGGTCCTCGAACGTCGAGTCGACGAAGTCGTAGGTGCGGAACTGGTACCGCTTCACCAGTTCCTCGACCTCGTCCACGACGATCCTCGGATCCCGCGCCCGCCACGGTTTGCCCGGTTGGGCACGGTTCTTCAGGTGCGGCGCCGAGCAGAACGTGCAGTGCGCGACGCAGCCGCGGCTGGTGCTCACCCGCACGTACTCCAGCTTGTTGCCGTGCTGTTCGAGTTGGTCGCGCGCGGGGAACGGCAGCACGTTCAGGTCGTGCAGCACCGGCCGCGGCGGGTTCTGCTTCAGCTCGCCGTCCGGGAGCCGCAGGCCGACGCCGGGGCACTCGGCCAGTGACTCGCCGAGGTAGAGCTTCTGGACGAGGTCGAGGATGACCGGTTCGCCCTCGCCGACCGCGACGACGTCCACGTTCGGGTTGTTACGCAGCACGTCCAGGCCGGCGAAGGTGCCCGCCGGGCCGCCGCACGCGATCACCGTGTCCGGCAGCCGTTCGCGGATGAGCGCCGCGACCCGTTGGCAGCTCGCGACGTTCAGGCTCATCAGCGTGAAACAGACCAGCCGCGGCCGGTACTCGGCGAGGTGGGCGACCGCGTCGTCCTCCTCGCCGTGCACGACCTCGCGGATCTCGGCGGTGACCCCCACCTGGCGCAGCACGGCCGCCATGTACGCAACGCCGAGGTGCTCCGGCGACATCACGAGGTCGCCGTCGAGCAGGATCAGGAAGCTGACGCGGAACGACGCCGGGTCGGTGATCCGCGGGTCGATCGCGATCTTGAACGCGCCAGGCTTCCGCCGCACCTGAGTGATCGGCAGCGTGGTGGTCATGACTGTTCCGCCTCCCCGCAATTCAAGGTGTTGGTTGCGCCGGGGAACGGGTGGTTCTGCATGGTCACGTACTTGTGGCTGGCTTGCGTCACGTTCCCCTGAGGTGCGGTTGCGAGCCGCGAGGCTGACACAGGGAGTGTCATGGCCATCCTCCAAGGGGAATCGTGGCCGGCACCCCCAGGCGCTCGAGCAGGACCGGTGCGACGTCCGCCATGTCCATGGGGTCCGGCAGGACCGGGTCGCCACGCAGGTAGAACACGGCGTTGCCGCGGGTGTGGGTGCCGGTGAAGACGTCCGGACGCACCACGGAGTCGGCCGCGAACGCGCCACGCAGCTGCACGCCCGGCGCCGGCATGACGACGAGGTCGGGGGCGCGGTCCAGCAGCGGCCCTCGGTAGACCTCCTCGCGCCGGTACACCCGGTCGACGACCGGCCGCCCCGCCCAGCGCAGGTCGAGGAGCGTCGCGACCAGTTCGTCGGCGAAGGCGTCACCCAGACCCGTGCGGCCACGCGGGAAGCGACCGGGCCGGTGCAGGTACAGCCGTGCGGGATCGAGGGCGAACACCGAGGTCCGCTCGTCCAGCTCGGCCAGCGCCGGACTGTCCTGTATGGACGCCAGGTGCCCCTGCTCGCGCAGCCAGGCGTTGACGTGGAACTGGCAGTCCGCCGGGCCGAAGCCGTGGTCGCTCACGATGGCGATCCCGTCGTCGTCGGCACACCGTTCGACCAACCGGGCCAGGCAGTCGTCGACCTGGCCGTACACGGCGAGCACCGCCTCGTGCAACGGGCTCGCCTCGTCGGTCACGTGCCGCCACAGGAAGTGCTGCAGCCGGTCGGTCTCGGTGATCACCGCGATCGCGAGGTCCCAGTGCTCGGTGTCCAGCAGGTACTCGAAGCTCCTGGAGCGGGCGGCCAGGGCCGCGCGAACGCGGCCGACGAACGCGAGTGGGTCGGCGGCCACGTCGCCGACCTCGACGTCGAGCTGGTATCCCTGTCGGCGCAACGGTTCCAGCAGCCGGGCCGGCCGGACCGCGCGGTCGAACGACGGCGCGACGAAACCGGACACCACGACGCCGTCGGTCTCCGGCGCCGGGTAGGTGCCGGGCACGTTCAGGCACAGTGTCCGGTGCCCGGCCGCCTGCTCCCACAGCGGCGGGACGCGCAGGTGCGTGACGTTCGGGAAGTATGTCTGGTAGCCACCGGGCACCAGGTCCACGAAGCCGTAGACGCCGTGCCGTGCGGGGTTGGCGCCAGTCAGGAACGACGCCCACGACGTCGAGCTGACCTCCGGCACGGGCGCACGCAGCTCGACACTGCGCCCTTGCGCCAACAGCTCTCCCGCGGCCGGCATGACGCCGGTCGCGGCCAGCCGGTGCAGCAGGTCCAGCGGCATCCCGTCCAGGCCGACGACCAGCAGCCGCCGTGTCATGCCGGCGTCCCGACGCGACTGTCCACCGCGGAGTGGACACCGACGACCAGCGGGTGGCAGCCGCCGAAACGGTTGGGGAACCGGTGGTTCGGCTTGGTCAGGCCGAGCGTGAGGAAGGTGTCCCCGCAACGCAGCGACGCCAGCAGGTCGGCCCGGAACGCCTCGTCGAGCCGGCCGTCGTGGACGTGCGGCCACACCCGCGCGCCGAACGCGATCTCGGGCACGATCCAGTCGTACTCTCGGCTCGCGCCGTCGCGGAACTTGCAGCGCAGGAACGCCTGTCCCCGGGTCGCACGACGGACCGTGACATCGAGGACCTCCGCCTGGATCAGTCCCAGCGTGCGCCGGGCGCCGCCGATCGCCGCCTCGGCGTCCGGTGCGCACAGCGGCGCCAGCAGGCCCGGCCTCTCGTCGGGCGGGACGTAGGAGCCGGCGTCCAGCGCGGGTGGCGCGAGCACCGCCCGATCCTCCGGCCGTGGGTCGGATGCCTCCGGCGGCCCGAGCGCGATCTCGGTGACGTACCAGTACCGGAACGGCGGCTCGGCCGAGGTGACGTGTCCGGTCAGCACCGGTTCTGGCCTGATCCACATGCCGTGCTCGGTGACCGCGCCAACGCACGCCTCGTGGTCGTCCACCTTGGTGATCGCCAGCGGCAGCAACCTCATGCTGCCCCCTCCCCCGCTCCGCGGCGCCGGAACGCTCCGCAGGCTCCGCTCCACCGGCGCCCTCCGCGGGCTCGGCGGCAGCCTGAACACTGTTGATTCGCTCCGCAAGCTGCGCTCATCGCAGGGCCTCCAGTGGAGTGCCGGCGAAGTCTCTCGGGATGTCGCGGCCCGCGTAGCCGACCACCGCCGCGGCCACGTCGACCGGCGTGGCCGGGCCGCTGGCCCGACCCGGTCGCACGCCGGCGCCCGCCGCGGCCCAGTACGAACGGGGCCGGTGCCATGCGCTTTGCCAGTGCCGGTGTACGTGCGACGCCCAGCCGGGCTCGCCCAACGGCAGGTAGCGCCAGTCGGCGGGTTCGAGGACGAGATCGGGGGCCTCGTCGAGGGCATCGCCCTGGTAGACCTCCTCGCGGCGCAGCACGGCGGCGAGGTAGGGCAGTCCGGTGCGCGGGTTGACGGCGTCGAGCAGCGCCTGGGCCGCGTCGTCGCGGACGCGGTCGTAGTCCGCCGGGTCGACCGTGCCGTCGCGGTACCGGCCGCGCAGGTTGACGTTGACCCCGTGCGTGCCCTGGACGGCCTCGAACGCGGAAGTCTTCGCCCAGGTGGTGCTGCCGTGCTCGTCGCGGCCGAGGAGCCCACCGCGCTCCAGCACCTCGTTCATCGAGCAGTACGCCCGCAGGGGCCCGAAGCCGATCTCGGAGAACGCGACCAGCGTGGTGCGGTCGTCCAGCCGGTCGAGGAACTGGCCGAGGACACCGTCCGCGGTCCGGTACGCGGCGAGCACCGCGCTGCCGGCCTCCCGTTCCGGCCCGAGTTCCAGTTCCTGCCAGAAGATGTGCGAGCAGCGGTCGATCGCGGTGAGGTTCACGAGCGTGATGTCGGCGCCCTCGTCGAACAGCGCCAGCGTCGCCTGTCCGCGTCGCGTGTCGGCCTCCAGCAGCCGGGGCAGCAGCTCCGACCGCGGCTGGCCGGACCACCAGATCGACACGTCGTGCACCGGCTTGATTCCCCGCTCGGCGAGGTCGCGGTGCAGGTTCGGCGGGTAGCACGCGCGCAGTGTCTGGCGCATCGGGTAGGTGATCAGCGAGCCGGGCATGGGGGCCGGCGGGTGCGTGCCGAAGATCCCGACGCTGGCGAAACGCAGCCCGTTGAGCTCGGATCGCTGCCACAGCAACGGGTGCCGGTGCCGCTCGGCACCCAGCACGCTCGGTTGGTGGTCGTGGTCGTGCGCCGACCAGTACGAGTAGAACCCGTGGTCGCCCGGACGCCGGCCGGTCAGCAGCGACACCAGCCCCGGCGGCTCGTACGGGACCCCGTCGGCGTCGAGCGGCCCGGACCGGCCAGAGCGGAACAACCGGTCGAAGTTCGGCAGCTCGCCCGCGTCGCACCACCGCGTCAGCAGTTCCGGGGTGGCGCCTTCGGTGATGACGACGACGACGCGGCGGGGCGTGGCCACGGCGTCACACCGACTCGGCCACTTGGGCCTCGACGTAGGAGGCCAGGTTGTTCAGGTCGTCGATGAGGTCGACGGACAGGTCCTCGTCGGCGATCTGGATGCCGAACTCGCTCTCCACCCAGATCAGGTACTCGAGGGTGTTGATCGAGTCCAACCCCAGCTCCTGCACGAGGTTGGTGTCGGGGATGTCGTCAGCGGCCCGGTCCAGCTCCAGCGAGTCCACGAGGATCTGCCGAAGCCGTGTCTTGGTGTCTGCCATGAGCTGTCCTTCGCGCGTCGGGGTTACAGGTAGCCCATCTCCCGGAGCCGTTGGCTGGTGTACTCGTCTTCCTCGGTCGGCCCTTCGTGGTGGCCGTCCCGGGCACCGGCCTGGTCCTCGGCGAGGGGGCCGAGCGGGCGGGCCGGCTGCTCGCGCACGACCGGGACGGGCTGGCCGTCGATCGTGTCCGGCCAGCTCGCGCCCAGGTCGGTGAGCAGCGTCGGCAGCAGGTCGACGATCCGCACCGGCTCGGCGAGCCGCCCAGGCTTGACCCGGGGTGAGCGGTGGATCCACATCCCCTGGTACCGGTGCAGCCCGGTCTGCCAGCTCGGTCGCCACACCGGACCGTCCAGGTCGCTCACCGGCAGCACGCTCTCGTCGCGCGGCACGAGCAGCAGGTCGGGCGCCCGGGTGACGTGCGCGCCGGGATAGACCACGTCGCGCGGCACGACTGAGGAGAACACGGGCTCGCCGTCCAGTCGGACGTCGGCCAGCACGTCGGTGGCCGCCGCCAGGACCGCGGCCCTGTCCCGCTCGGTGACGATGCCGTCCCGTTGCCGGCCGGCGAGGTTCACGTTGAGGCCGTAGCTGCCGGGCACCGGCATGTAGACCCGCGTCCGTCCAAAGTCGACGGATTGTTCCTCGCCGGTGAACCAGCTCGCCTGCTGACCATCCTGGCGCTGTCCGGTTGGGACGGTGGCGAGCAGCCCGGCCTCTGCCAGCAGTCGGTGGACCGCGACGCCGTACCGGCCGACGCCGAGCCCGTGGTCGGAGGCCACCACGACCGACGTCTCGTCGCCGACCATCTCCAGCAGCCGGCCGACGCCGTCGTCGAGTGCGGTGTAGATCCGTTCGACCGCCTCGTCCCAGCCGCTGCCGGACGGCGCCGCCTCATACCGAGGGTGCTCCGGGTCGCAGAAGTGCCAGTAGTGGTGGCACACCCGGTCGGCCTCGGTGAGCACCGCCATCACCAGGTCGGTCGGATGGTTGGTCATGAGGTACTCGAGCGAGCGGACGCGTGCCTCGACGCTGGCGACCGCCTCGTCGAGATAGCTCATGTCGCCACGGAACATCGTGGCCAGGTCGGACTGGAAGTGGACGCCGTTCTTCGCCAGTTCTGCGAGCAGCCCGGCTGGCCGGCAGTAGCGGATCGTCTGCTGCAGCGGCCAGGTGATCTGGTAGCCGGGCAGTTCGCGCGGCGGGTGCGACATCGGGACGTTCACCAGGCCGAGCGACCAACCCTGCGCGGTGAGCCAGTCCCAGGCGGAGGAACAGCCGAGGTCGGAGGCCTGCGTGAGGTGCGCGCCGTAGTCGCGGTCCTGGGTGTCGAAGAACTGGTAGATGCCGTGCCCACCCGGGCGCCGCCCGCTGACGAACGAGCTCCAGCCCGGGGCGGTGTGGGCGGGCCACGTGCAGTTGACCCTGGCCGAGGCCCCGCTGCCGAGAAGTGCCGCCAGATTCGGCAACCGACCGGTCGGCACGAGACGGTCGACAATGTCGAAACTGGCGCCGTCCAATCCGATGACCAACGCCTTTGGCGGGATGATTGAGGTGGCCAAAACAGTCCTCCGACAAGAGCTCGACATAACGTTAGGCAGCGGGCTCCGCGGCGGTCCAAACATTGAGGGAGCCTTCGTTAAGTCTCGCCGTGCGGGCTCCGATCTCGGCCGTACCCTACGGGAGTTGCGCCGCGCCACGAACGAGGAAGGTCGCGGAAGATGCCGAACAGTGAATACGGGGCACTGCTTTTCGACTACGGCGGCACGTTGACATTACCCGCCTCGCACGTCTTCGCCAACTTCGCCGCCGCCGAACGACTGGACCTCCAGCATTTCACGCAGTTGATGCGGGACTGGACCGAACGGCCGGCAATCGACGGAAAATACACACCCATTCAGTCGCTGGAACGCGGCGCCATGTCGATCCCGGTTTTCGAGCGGTTGTTCGCCGCCGCCATCCGCACCACCGACGGCCACGTCGTCGAACCGAAGGGCCTGGTGTCCCGGTTCCACGCGAGCGTGCGGATGGACGACGCCATGGAGGACCTGCTGGCACGCGCCCGCCAGCACGGCGTCCACACCGCGGTGCTGTCGAACTCGTGGAACTTCGACTACGACGCCCGCAACTGGTCGGGCCTGTTCGACACGGTCGTCGTCTCGGGCACGGTCGGGATGCGCAAACCCGAACCCGAGATCTACACCTACACCGCGGAACTGATCGGGGTGTCGCCGCAGGCGTGCGTCCACGTCGACGACAACGCCGCGAACGTCCGCGGCGCGGAAGAAGCCGGCATGACCGCGATCCACCACAAGACGGCGGAGGAGACCAGTACCCGGATCTACGAACTGATGGGCTGGCCGCCGGACTAGGGAGTGCGTCAGGTGCAAGCCGGGCTGGGGTGGCGATGTCCCGAAGGTGCCCCTGAGGACATGCGGTGCGCCAGGCGTGCAGGCGATGTCCTGAAAGACGCGCTCATGTCGTTGAACGTCCCCATCGCGTCTTTCAGGACACCGGCTATGTCCCGAAAGCGTCCGTCGCGGCGCGGCACCCCGCGGGTGCTGCCGGGCGCTGCGCGCCCCGCGCCCGCCGAGTGGGCCCGACCAGCCAGCGTCCCCCCATACCTCCCGCTACGCCGCGGCCTTGCGGGAGAGGCTCATGAGCCGGTCGACCGGCTCGAGGTCGAACGGGTCGCCGAGTTGCATGATGATGTGCCGCGCGCCCGCCGCGACGAGTCGTTCCACGTCGTCCAGGTGCTCCGGTGCGGTGAGGAAGCAGGTGCGCTCGATCTCGGCGGGGTCGCGGTCGGTTCGGGCGCACCACTCGTCGAGCGTCTGGTTGCCGTCCTCGAACCGCCACACCACCGTGTTCCACGCGTCGGCGTGCCTGGCCACCGTGCGCAACGCGACTCGCTTGCCGTCGCCGCCGATGAGCAGCGGGATATCGCGCAGCGGCGGTGGGTTGAGCTTGGCCAGCCGCGCCTTGACGCGCTCGACGTATCCCGCCAGCGCCTCGGCCCGCTCCCGCCCCGACCGGAACTCGTAGCCGTACTCGGCGTAGTCGCGCTCGATCCAGCCGGCGCCGAGCCCGAGCACGAGCCGCCCGCCGCTCAGGTGGTCGACGGTGCGTGCCATGTCGGCGAGGAGGTCGGGGTTGCGGTAGTCGTGGTCGGTCACCAGGACGCCGATCTCGGCGTGGGACGTCTCGACCGCCATCGCCGAGAGCAGTGTCCAGCCCTCGAAATGCGTGCCGTCCGGGTCGCCGGTCAGCGGGAAGAAGTGGTCCCACACCCAGATGGAGTCCACGCCACGGCGATCGGCCTCCCGCCAGGCGGCCCGCAGCCGCTCGACCGAGGTGTGCTGCGGCATCAACCAGGCACCGACCTTGAATCGCGCGGACATATCCGACCCCTTTCCGCCACGGAGGCATCGTATGACGACATTTGAAACGATAACCGGCGACTACGAGAAAGCCAAGGAAAATCTTCGGGAATGGGGCCTGTGCCTGATTGACAATCCGCTGCCGCCGGCAAAGTTCAAAGAGCTACGAGAACGCCTCGTCGAACTTGCCGAGGCCGAACGCGCGGACAACTCAGCATTCCTCTATGACGGCGGCAACCAGCGGGTGTTCGGCTTGCTCAACAAAGGCGAGATCTTCGCGGAGATCGTGCAGAACGAGGCCGTGTGCGAGCTGATGGAAGAGCTGCTCGGGTACAATTTCCTGCTGTCGAGCATCCATGCGAACATTGCCGGCCCGGGCGGCGCTCGGATGGCGTTGCACCCGGACCAGACATTCGCCCGAATGCCGTGGCCGCCGTATCCGTTCGTCGCCAACAGCATGTGGATGCTCGACGATTTCACCGAGGAGAACGGCGCCACCCGGGTGATCCCCGGCACCCACCTGCTCGGCAGGCCCCCGGACTACGCGGCCGGCGAGGGCGATCTCGAGACCCAACCGGTGTGCGGTCCGGCAGGCACGGTGATGGTCTTCGACGGGCGCCTGTGGCACCAGACCGGCGCCAACCGCACGAAGGACCAGCTCCGCCACGGCATCCTCACCTACTACTGCCGGGCCTACATCCGCCAGCAGGAGAACCCGTTCGTGGCCGTCGACCAGGAGGTGCACGACCGGGCCACACCGGTGATGCGCCGCCTCCTCGGCTGGGAGATCTACCAGGGCGCCCTTGGCCAGACCGGCGGGCTGCCGACATAATGCCCGCCGTCCACGTCCTGGTCCTCGGCGCCGTCATCAACTGGCCGGACCGCATCGGCGCCGAGATCGAGTTCCACCGACTGTCCACACCGGACCGCGTGGACACGGTCCGCCGCACGACGGCCGGGGCCCCGTTCGCCGTAGCCGCCCACGACGGCGGCATCGCACCGGCGCTTCGCCTTGTCCAGGCCCTGCTCCCGACCGACCGCCCGACCCACCTCTTCCTGTCAGGCCGCCCCGACAGCGCCGTCACGCCACCCGCCACCACCCCACCGATCCCGGTGACCTACCTCGCCACCGCGGGGGTCCCGGCCGCCCTGTCGGGCTGGCGCCCACTGGCGGTTCGGCTCGTGTGCCCCGCCGACCCGGTCCCGACCGCGATCTGCGCGATCCGCGAACAACCTGTCACCCTGGACCCAGGCGACCACGTCTGGTCCAAACGTCCCCAGTAGGTGCCGGCGGTCTAGCCGAAGCAGGCCTCTGCCAGGCGGTCCACCTGGGACACTCGTGCGACCGTGGGGTTGAAGACCAGTTCGTCCACTCCGGACTCCGCGTACTTGCCGATCATCGCCTGGACGGCTTCTGTGTCGCGGGCGGCGTCGTCGGCGAAGAGTTCTGCTTGTTCCGGGCCCAGGATCGAGAAGTAGTCGCGTACCGAGTTCCGGGACTCGGTCAGCACGTCAGGGCCGATGCCGAAGCGGGCCATCGCGATGATCTCCGGTTCGCCGGACCGGCCGGCCGCCGACCAGGCCTCCCGCACCCGCGCCGCGAACGGCACCACGTCGTCCGGCGGCAGGCTCGGGGCGGCCCAGCCGATGCCCCACTCCACGGCGCGCCGGATGCAGCCGTCGCTGAAGCCGCCCATCAGCAGTGGGACGCCATCGGCCGGTAGCGGTCGGGGCAGCGGTGACCGGTCGGTGCCCTCCGCCGGCTCCCCCGACCACACCCGCCGCATGATCCCCAGGTCGCGCTCGAACCGGCTGAACCGCCCGGTGAAGTCCCGCTCCGCCACGGTGAAGTCGTCCGACCGCACGCCCGGTCCGACGCCGAGCACCAGCCGGCCCTCCGAGATCTCGTACACGCCCGCCGCGTCCTTGGCCAGTAGCACGGGGCTGCGGACCGGGCCGACCAGCACATCGGTGACCAGGCGGATCCGGCTCGTCACCGCGGCTGCCGCGCCCAGCGCCAGCAGCGGGTCGTAGCCCGGGTAGACGACCCGGTCGGTCGTCACGAGCGACGAGAACCCGGCCGCCTCGGCCCGGGCGGCCCAGTCGACGAGCACCCGCCCCGGGACGTCGGGGATGACATTGGGAAGTCCGATACCGATCTTCACGTTCTACGCTCCAATCCTCCGGCGTCACCCGCCGGCACCTCCGGGATAGGGCACTGTGTCTGGGTGTCCCTCCGCTACCACGATCTGGCCGGCGGCTCGCGGCTGCCGTACGTCGAGTTCGGCGATCCCGACGGCGCCCCGCTTCTGGTCCTGCGTGGCCTCGGCGACGCGCTCACCACGCTGGAGAATCCGGGCACTCTCGCCGGAGTGCAGGCGCTGTACGGCCCTCTCGCCCATCGCCGCGTCGTCGTGACGTCCTGGCGGGTGCCGGCCCGGTCCCTTCACATGAGCGACCTCGTCGACGACGCCGCGACGCTGATCACCGCGCTCGGCCTCGGCCGGACCGCGATCTGGGGCAACTCGATGGGCGGCATGGTCGCGCTGCAGCTCGCCGAGCGCAGTCCCGAGCTGGTCGAGTCGATCGTCGCCGAGTGCACTCCCAGCCGCGCGACCGAACCGTTGCTGCGTTACGTGACGCGCTGGGACGACATGGCCGCCCGGCGCCGGTGGCCGGCACTCCAGCGTGACACGTTGCGCAACATCTTCACCGGCCGGATGCCCTGGGCGTTCCGCAAGCTCGTGTGGTTTCCGCGCACGATCCCGATTCCCGACGACGAGGACCGCTGGCAGGTGCTGTCCTCGGCTCTGCGGGAGTACGACGTCCGCGCCGCGGGTGTGCGCTGCCCGGTCCTGGTGATCGGCGGCCGGCAGGACCAGATGACGCCGCCGGACCAGCTCGCGGACCTGGCCGATCGGCTGCCGGACGCGCGGCTCGTCCTCATCGACCACTGTGGACACGGCGCGTCGCTCGAGCAGCCGGCGGAGTTCCACCGCGAGATCGGCCGGTTCCTCGCGAACGGTCATTAGGTCACCGCCGTCAGCGGCCGGGACTGCAGCAGGTACATCTGCCCGCCGGACAGTGCCCACTCGACGTCCTGCTCGGCGCCGAACACCGACACGCACCGGCGGCCGAGGTCCGCGAGCCTGCCGAGCGTGGCGGCGTCAAGACACGGCCGCGTGCACCACGGCTCGCCGACCGGCTCCCGGCGGGTGCCCCCGTCCTGCACCGGCCAGATCGCGATGTCCTTGCGCCCCAAGCGTTCCTGACGCACGGCGCCGTCCGGGTCCAGCCGCCACTGGTCCGGGGTCACGAGCCCGGACACGACGACCTCGCCGAGCCCCCACGACGCCTCGACCAGGATGCCGGCGCCGCCCATCGGGTCACGGGTGAACAGCACGCCCGCCACGTCCGGTGCCACCAGCTCCTGCACGACGGCGGCGAGCCCTCCTCCGTCGAGACCGAGACGACGCCGGTACTCCGCCGCCCGCAGTGCCGATCCGTGCACGGTCGCCAGCGCGGCCAGCAACTCGACGGGCCCGCAGACCGCCAGCACCGTCTCGTACTGCCCGGCGAAGCTCGCCAGCGTGCCGTCCTCCCCCACCGCCGACGACCGCACCGCGACCGGCCCCAGCGTCTGGGCCGCCTCGTGCACCGCCGCCGTGGCCTCGGGATCGCCGGCGACGACCGCCGCGAGAGTGTCGACCGGCACGGCGAACCCGCGTGGCACCGGCAGTCCGGCGGCCGCGGCGGCGGCCAGAGCGGTGGCCTTCCCGCCGAACCGGTCGGGGTCGAGGGTTCCGGCGAGCGTGGCGATCATAGGAACGTCACGACGCCCCGCGCGCCGTCGACCCGGACGAGGCCTCCGTCGCGGATCGTCTGCGTGGCGACCTCGGTGCCGACCACCGCCGGCACACCGAACTCCCGCGCGACCACGGCCGCGTGCGACAGCGCGCCGCCCCGGTCGGTCACGACCGCGCCGATGAGCGGCAGCACGACGTTGTAGGACGGGCCGGTGGTCGGCGCGACCAGCACGTCGCCCTTCTCCAGCCGGCCGAACTCCGCGGGCCCACGCACGATCCGCGCCCGTCCCGTGTGCTCGCCGGGGCTCGCGGGTGTGCCGCGGACCTCGGTCTCGGACGGCGCCGGTGGTGCGGCCAGGACAAGAAGGTCCTGCGACATCGCCTGGTGCAGCGCGTCGTTGACCCGGGCGAGGGGGGCGGGAAGCGACGGCAGGGGCATGGCCGGCTCGTCCTCGCCCAGCTCCAGCGGCGGCCGGGCCTCGGTGCGCCGTCGCACTGCCCGCTCGGCGAGTTCGGTGGCCGTTGGCGTGGTCGCGCCGGCGAGCAACGCCGCCAGCTCGGCGGGATCGGCTTCCACCGCGTGCTCGGGTTCGTGCAGCGCGAGCCGTCGCCCGGCGGCGAGGAGCGCGCGGCGCAGCAGTCCCCACGGCCGCATCTCGGTCCACGCCACGTCGTCGTCACGCAGCCCGTACAGCAGCCGCGCGTCGGCCAGAAGTCGGTCGTACTCGGCACAATGCCCGGCGGGAACCCGTGCCCGCAACGGATCAGGCGCGACCGGCTGACGGGGCGAGGTCACGGCCGCCGTCAGCCGCGCCTCGAGCGCCGAGAGCACCAAGGCAGGCATCTCCCGCAGGGTCGGCTCGTCGAGGTCGAAGCCGAGCAGGTCGTCGCCGTGCTCGGTCAGGTACTCCCCCAGTGCCGCGGCGACGTCCGGCGAGGCCGCCCGCAGCACCGCCAGTCGCTGTTCCGCGGACCGGCCGGCCGCCGCCAGGTCCGTGCCGGCCGCGCGGACCGCGGCGACCAGACGATCCAGACCACCCAGCGGACGGACCGAGGCCGGGGAGGCACCCCGCAGCACGGCCAGCGCGTCGGCCGGGTCCACGCCGGTCCAGCGCTGGACGTGGGCCAGCCAGTCGCCGACCGCGATGTTCTGTGCGACGAGGTGTCGCATGTGGACCGTGTCGCCGTCGTGCAGCAACGCGACCAGCTCGTCGATGTGGTGGCGCAGGCCGATGTCGTCGAGGGTGTCGGACGGTACCGCCTGCAGTGCCCGGTTGCGCCGCACGAACCGCGCCCGCAGGCCGCCGTCGAACCATTCCGTGGCCTCGTCCCGCCATGCCCGTGCGGCGAGCGCACGGCGGGCGGCGCGGCTTCTTCTCCGCACCTCCGGCTGCCACCGCCAAGCCAGTTGGCGGACCGGCAGGAGCACCGCCGGTCCCCGGTCCCGCCACGGCGCGACCGGCCGGGCCTGGACGTACTTCCAGATGCCGACCAGGCGCATGTCCAGCCGCTCCGTCAGCAGCCCGTACCGGCGGAACGCGGCAGGCATCGACTCCGCGAAGACCGGCAGCCAGACCCCCAGGAAGAAACGGGTGAACGGGCGCGCCTGGTGCGCCGTCTCCAGCACCCACCGTCCCGGACCGGGAGCGACGCCGGCGACGGATCGCGGCCCGGCCTGCGACAAGGTCATAGCGCGCTCCCCACGAATTCCTGCCGACCCAATGCTTTTGGACCGACCGCACGTTGTCGAGCGTTCCGGGGAAACACGGCGGCAATGTGTCAAGTCCCTCCTGAATCATCGTGACCACCGCCGATAACCTGGACGAACCGCAAGGACGGAAGTTGGTGACCCCGTGTCCAGTTCTGACCTGACGCGTATCCCGGTCGGCGGTTCGTCGCCGTACGAGGTCGTCATCGGGGAAAACGCCCTCACGGAGATCCCCGGCCTGCTTTCCCGTTCCGGTCGGGTGGCCGTGATCCACTGCGAGACAATGAAGGACACCGCCTCCGACATCGCCGACGCGGTGCGCACGCACGGCCCGGACGTGGACCTCATCGCGGTGCCCGACGGCGAGGCCGCCAAGAACTGTGAGGTGGCAACGCATTGCTGGACCGAGCTCGCCAGCCTCGGCTTCACCCGGTCCGACGCGATCGTCGCGGTCGGCGGCGGCGCCACCACGGACCTCGCCGGTTTCGTCGCGGCGACCTGGTTGCGTGGCGTGCCCATCGTGCACGTGCCAACGTCGCTGACCGCGATGGTCGACGCGGCGATCGGCGGCAAGACCGCGATCAACATCCCGGCCGGCAAGAACCTCGTCGGCGCTTACCATTCCCCGGTCGGGGTGGTCTGCGACCTGACCCAGCTCTCGACCCTGCCGGAGATCGAGCTCGTCAACGGTCTCGCCGAGATCGTCCGGGTCGGCTTCATCGCCGATCCGTCCATTCTGGACATCATCGAGGCCGACACCGAAGCCGTGACCACACCGTGCACGCCACCGTTGCGGGACATCATCGAGCGCTCGGCCCGCGTGAAGGCCGAGATCGTCACCGAGGACATGCGTGACAAGGGTCGCCGGCAGTTCCTGAACTACGGCCACACGCTCGGCCACGCCATCGAGCAGGACGCGCGGTACCAGTGGCGCCACGGCTCCGCGGTGTCGGTCGGCATGTGTTACGCCGCCGAGCTCGGCCGGCTCACCGGGCACCTCGACGACGCGACCGCCGCCCGGCACGCCGAGATCCTCATGATGCTGGGCCTTCCCACCACCTACCGGCCCGACGCGTGGCCGGATCTGTTGAAGGCCATGCGGATCGACAAGAAGGCACGCGGTTCCCGGATGCGCTTCGTCGTACTGGACGGACTCGGCGCGCCGACGGTGATCAACGACCCCGACGAGGACGTGCTCGTGGCGTCGTACGCGCCGTGCTGCCGGGTGATGCCGGTTTAGTCAACACGACAAAGGCTGGTGAGCTCCGGAAATTCGGGGCCACCAGCCCTTTTTCCTCGTGTGGTCTACTGGCGGGCGATCGCCTCGCGGTAGCCACGGAGAGGGGTGTCGTGGAAGGTGGCGCCCGCGCCACCGAACGTGACCCTGCCGGTGCCACCGTTCGCCTTCACCTTGATGGATGCCTGCACACCGTAGCCGGTCGCCGGACGGTCGCCCTCGCTGGTCTGGACGGTGTAGGTGTTTTCCGGGATGTCCGGCCCGGCCTGCAGGAAGCTGCCCTGCTGCGGGGAAGTGGAGAGGGTGTAGCTCTCACCAGGACCGTGGGTCGCGACGACCTCGGTGACCTCCGCGTTCTCCGTCTCCCACAGAATGGCTACCCGCTCGAGGTAGTAGGCCATGTCATTGACCAACCACGGCGTCGGCAGCGGGAAGTGGAACCAGACCTCCTGTCCCGACGGGATCTCGAAGGTCGAGGTGCCACCGGAGTGAGTGCCCTGTTCCAGACCCCCCTCGTACTTTTCGGGACGGACTGCGGCGCTGGAGGTCCAAAGAGTTGTTCTGGCCACTGGTCTCTCCTTCCAACGGATGAGGCGTGTCCTTGGGCCGAGAGGAGCCTCGCACGCTGGCAGGCGTTCGTGGTGGTTCGGCGAACATCGGCGCCGTACTTGGGTATGTTCAAGTATTTCTTGACAAAGTCGGGGTGTGAGTCGGCTCGCTCACGAGCGGGAGAGTTCGGCGAACACCCGCTCGCGGTCGGCCTTGCGCAACCCCGCCGCGGCCTCCTCGTACGAGTGACGCATGAGGTCGACGAGCAGCGTGTCGGGAACGGTGCCGTCGAGGCTGACCGTGTTCCACAGCCGTTTGTTCACGTGGTACCCGGGCACGATAGCGGGATACTCGCCGCGCAGGTGCATTGCCCGCGAAGGATCGCACTTCAACGTGATCTGCGCAGGCGGGTCGGGTTGGTAGATCGCGAACACCTTGCCGACCACCTTGTACACCGGCAACCCTGGCGCGAACGGCTCCTCCTCGGTGACCTCCGGGAGGCCCAACAACACCGAGGCGATCTCCTCCGGACTCATGTCGTTCCTCCTCTTCTCGCGCCGGGCGGAATCACCGCCATACCAGAGCACAAAATACGGGACGGCGGCAATTGTCAAACCGAAGACCGGCACCTGACGAACTTGACGTGATATTCCCCGGGTTACGGGCGCACCCGCCGTGTTTCGTACGCCCAGATGGCGATCTGGACCCGGTTACGGGCGCCGATCTTGTGCATGAGGCTGGTGAGATGGAACTTCACGGTGCTGAGGCTGATGTGGAGCTCGTCGGCGATCTCGGCGTTGGTGCGGCCACGCGCGACGGTCACCGCGACCTCCTCCTCCCGTTCGGTCAGGGCCGTGAGTGGTTCGGCGCGTTTCCTGGCCGAGGTCGCGGAGTCGGCGAAGGTGGCGAGCAACCGGGCGGTGATGCTGGGGGCGATGAGGGCGTCGCCCTCGGCCGCGGCGTGGATGGCCTGGACGAGCAGGGCGGGTCCGGCGTCCTTCAGGAGAAAACCCCTGGCTCCCGCCTTGAGTGCACCGGAGACGTGTTCGTCGGTGTCGAAGGTGGTGATGACGACGACGGCCAGCGGATCGTCGACATCGGGTCCGGCGAGGAGGTGGGTGGCCTCGACACCGTCGAGGTTCGGCATCCGGATGTCGAACAGGCACACGTCGGGACGAAGGCGGCGGCCGAGCGCCACGGCCTCGTTGCCGTCGGCGGCCTCGCCGACCACCTCGATGTCCGGCTGTCCATTGAGGATCGTGGCCAGTCCCGCCCGGACGATGCTCTGGTCGTCGGCGATGATGACGCGGATGGTCATGCGTGGCCGCCTTGTCTCGGGATCGTCGCGTGGACCGTCCAGCCGTGGTCCGGGCCCGGGCCCGCCTCGAGGGTGCCGCCGAGCAGGCTCACGCGTTCCGCCATGCCCACGAGGCCGTAGCCGGGTGCCCGTGCGGTGGGCAGGCCGCGTTCACCGTCGTCGCTGACGCTCAACCGCACGTGCTCGGTGTCGCCGGTCACCAGGACGTGCACCCTGGTCGCGTGCCGGGCGTGGCGCTTCGCGTTGGTGATCGACTCCTGGGCCACCCGGTACAGCGCCGCCTGGACCGACGGCCGCAGATCGCCCAGGTCGCCACGCTGCTCGACGTCGATCCGCGGGGATCCGTCGGCGGTGGCCAGGCCTTCGATGTCGGCGACGCCGCGCTGGGCGGGCACCGGCGCGGCGCGCAGGGAGCCGACGATGGCACGCATCTCGGCCAGGGTGCGTGACGCCTCCTCCTCGATGACCGCCAACGCCTTGGCGGCCCCGTCCAGGTCCTGTGTGCCGGCCAGGAACTGCCCCGCCTGTGCCTGGATGGCGATGGCGGACACGTGGTGGGCGACGGTGTCGTGCAGTTCCCGGGCCAACAGCTCCCGCTCCTGGAACCTGACCTGCTCGAACCGCTGCGTGCGCACGATGCGCCGGTAGCGGACCACGACGCCGAGCGCCGCCGGGAGCAGCAACAGGACCAGGCCGCCCGCGGCGTCGGCGACACCGGGGAAGTCGGTCGTCACGCTCACGAGCCACGCCAGCAGCACGACGGCCGACCCGATCGCCGCCTGCCGGCTGGTACCCCACCGGTACAGCGAGTACACGAGCACCACGACGAACAGGCCGGCATACGAGTAGAACGGCTCGCCGGTGACGAGGACCGACCCGAGGTCGCCCACGGCGAACACGCCGAACCCGAGCACCACCATCGCGAGCGGGCGGGTGCGCCGCCACAGCATCGTGATTCCGAACGTCAGCCCGAACGCGACGGTGAACACGTCGTCGCGGACGATCGCTTCCACCAAGGCGGTCGCGGCCACGCCGCGACGAGCACCCAGTCACGCCAGACTCGCGCCGGCGGCTCCCCGACATCTGGCTCCACCCGCGGCGTTCCCCTCACGCCGAAAGGGTACGACCCGTGGCGAACAGGCGAATCACCCGAAGAGACGGTTCCGTCCCTGGCCGATCGGCCAGGTCGACACTGGCCTGCTGCCCGGCGCGCCGCGGCCCTGTCGTGCCGACACTGGTTTCCCGTGTGGACGACAACGTATCGAGACAAGCCAGTCGACGTCAGGATCGTGCTGAGCGCACTGTGGATCACGACGCTGTTCGTGTTCGCCTACGTCGACATCTTCGGGTTCTTCCGTGCCGACGTGCTCGGCGCCGCCCTCGACGGGACGGTCGCGACCATCGCGGTCGACCAGACGTTCCTGACCGGCGCTCTGATCTATCTCCTGCCGTCGATCCTGATGGTGGTGCTGTCACTCGTGCTCGGACCGCGAGCCAACCGGATCGCCAACATCGTCGTCAGCCTCCTGTACGCGGTCAGCATCATCGCGCTGTGCGTTGGCGAGACGTGGGTCTACTACCTCCTCGGCAGCCTCGTCGAGGTGGTGCTTCTGGTCGCCATCGCCCGGTTCGCCTGGCGCTCGCCGGTTCCGGTGCCGACCGGGTAGTCATCCCGCGAACACGATCGTCTGGTTGCCGTGGCGGATCACCCGGTCCTGGCTGTGCCACAGCACGGCCCTGGAGAGCACCGCGCGTTCCACGTCGGCGCCGCGTCGTTGCAGGTCGGCGGCGGTGTCGGCGTGGCTCACCCGCACCATGTCCTGCTCGATGATCGGGCCGTCGTCGAGGTCCTCGGTGACGTAGTGGGCGGTGGCACCGATGAGCTTGACGCCGCGTTCCTTGGCCTTGGCGTAGGGCCCGGCGCCGATGAGGCGGGCAGGAACGAGTGGTGGATGTTGATGATCGGCACCGCGAGCCGTTCGATGAACTCGCCGGACAGGATCCGCATGTAGCGTGCCAGGACGACGAAGTCCACGTTGCCGCTCAGCAGGCGGAGGTGCTCGGCCTCGGCGGACTCGGTGGACGGTACGTGGAAGAACGGGACGCCGAACGCGCGTACCTCCTCGGCGGTGTCCGGGTGGTTGGAGATCACCATCGTGATCGTGACGGGAAGCTGCCCTCGGCGCTGTCGCCACAGCAGGTCCAGCAGGCAGTGGTCCGATTTGGACGCGAAGATCGCCACCCGGTGTGCCACCGACAGGTCGCGCAGCGTGAATGTCAGGTCCGTCCCGAGCCGCTCCGTCAGGTCGTGCTCGATGGCGGGTAGCGCGGCCTTGAGGTTGTCCAGGCTGAAGACCGTGCGCTGGAAGAAAGCGCCGCCCTGCGGGTCGTCGGAGTACTGGTCGAGGGACACGATGTTCGCTCCGTGTCCGGAAAGGACGGAGCCGACGGCGGCCACGATGCCGGTGCGGTCCCGTCCCTGGACGACGAGCGAGGCGTGCGGTGGGGTCCGCTGGCGCACCGGGGTGCGAGCGGGTGTCTCCCGCATGAGCGTCACGTCAGTTCCTCCCGAACCCGGCGACCCACTCGGACGTGGCCGCGAGGCCACCGAACGTGTAGAAGTGCACCTTGAGCTCACCGTGCCGGCCGGGGTCGTGGCCTGCTCCGAGCGCGTGGACGAACCGGTCCGGACCGGCGGTGCCCATCAGGTTGGTGATCGAGAACCCGTACTTGCGTGCGATGGACATGCTCGTGCTGACGCCGAAGCGGGTGGCGTAGGCCAGCAGGCGCTTGACCCCGGCCGGGCCGGGCACGCCGACGCGGACGGGCAGGTCGACGCCTCGGCCTCGCAGTTCTTCGAGCCAGGCGAGCACCGGCGTGACGTCGAAGCCGAACTGGGTGATGACCGTGCCGGACAGCCCCTCCTCGGCGAGCACCCGGGCCTTGGTCTCGATCGCCGACCAGAGGACGGGGGCGGCGATGTCCGGATGGCCTTCCGGGTAGCCGCTGACCCCGACGTGCCGGACACCGTACTTCTGCGGCAGCCCGGAACGAAGCACGGCCAGCGAGTCCTCGTAGGGTCCGTGCGGCTGCGCGGGATCGCCACCCACCACGAAGACGTTCTCGCCGGTGCAGTCGGCCGCCAACGCGGCGAGGAACTCCTCCAGTTCGAACTCGGAGTGCAGGCGGCGCGCCGAGATATGCGGCACGGGCACGAAACCCGACCGCTTGACCGCACGCGCGGCGGACAGTCTCATGTGGACGTCCTCGTTGCCGAGGAACGTCACGTTGACCCTGGTACCCGGCGGGATGCCGGCGTGGGCCTCCGCCAGCTTCGGGAGGTCGTTTCCGGTCATCTCCAGGGAGAAGTCGGTCAGCAGTGCGGCTGTGGTGGCGGAGTCCATGTGTGCTCCTCGGTGGTACGCGAGCGCACGGCAGCGGCGCGCCGGCCCGGTGGGCCGGCACGTGCTCGGTGGTAACGCTCAGGAGTTGCGGCGGTATCGGGTCCGCGCGTGCTCGTCGAACGGCGCGGGGTGGACGGTGGCGCGGATGCGCGGGAAACCCAGATCGGCGTCGGGGTCGGTGCCCGGCCCCGGGTGCTCACCCCACACGACGCTCACCCGCGTGCCCGGTTCGGCGTGCTGCTTGTCGAGCAGCGCAAGCGACAGGACGGTGCCGACCGGGTCGAGGGAGTCGGACTGGTAAGTCAGGCCGACCAGGTCGGTCCCGACCTCCACGCGGTGCCGGCTCTCGACGTTGAGATGGCGAGTGACATACATATGTCAACATAGAAGACACCTGTCATCAAGAGGGAGGGCATGCCCGTGTCGGCGAGAGATCCGGACACCGTGGTCTGGAACGACGAGTTCACGCACGTGCTGTGGCGGGCGCAGAACGCCGTGCACCGCGCCGTGCAGGCAGCACTGGACGAGCTCGGCGTCACGGCGACGCAGCTCGGTCTGGCGGTGCACCTCGAGGAGCTGGGCGCGTTGTCGGCCGCGGACCTGTCCCGCGGGTTCCACCTCACCCCGCAGAGCGTGGGCACGGCGCTGACCCGCCTGGAGAAGATCGGCTGGGCCGACCGCGAACCGCACCCGGTGCACGGGAGGGTCGTGCTCTACCAGCTGTCGACGAAAGGGCTCGCCGGCGTCAAGCGCGGGCGAGCCATCATGGCCTCGGTGAACGAGCAGGTGACGAGCGTTCTGGGCCGGTCGGAGCTGGACGGTCTGATCGCAGGTCTGCGCAAGGTCACGGCCGAGATCGACGGCCCGGCCGGCACCGTCCAGCCGCTATGGCCGCTGCGGGAGACCTGACCTACCGCGAGCCGCGTTCGGCCAGTTCCTGGCTGTCCTGCCCGGCCGGCGCGCTCTCGGCCGGCGTGGGCGTGGGTGGCCGCAGTCGGCCGGAGAGGATGGTCAGCGGGAGGCCGACCAGGCACATCACCATGGCCGCGAGCAGCACGGACTCCACGCCGTAGCTGTCCACGAACACGCCGCCCAGGATGGCGCCTGCCGCGATCCCGGCGTTGACCGCGGACGCGCCCAGCGTCGCGGCCAGGTCGCCGCCCTCGCCGGCCAGGCTGATCACCCGCAGTTGCAGGGACGGCACGAGACCCATGCTGACCAGGCCCCACGCGGCCAGCATCACGGCGGCCAGGACGGGTGAGGCCCCGAGCAGGTACAGCCCGCCGATCGAGAGGATCAGCACGACGTTCGCGAAGATCAGCGTCTTGGTGGCGCCGCGGTCGGCGAACCAGCCGCCCGAGAAGACGCCGACGGCACAGAACAGGCCGTAGGCGAACAGGAACACGCTGATCAGGCTGCCGGAGATACCGGTGATCTCCTCCAGGTACGGCGCGATGTAGGTGAAGGCGGTGAACTCGCCGCCGATCAGCAGCAACCCCACACCGAGCATCACGAGCACCCTCGGCACGAACGCGGCACGGACCTGCGCGCGGACGTCACTCGTGCCGCTGGTCCGCACGGCCGGGATGAACAGCAGGGTCATGGCCAGCGCGACGACGCCGAGGATGGCGATGGCGAAGAACGCGGCCCGCCAGCCCATCGCCTGGCCGATCAGGGTGCCCAGCGGCACCCCGAGAACCGTGGACACGGCCGTGCCGCCGAACGCGATCGCCATCGCCCGGCCCTGCTGCCCGGCCGGGGCGAGCGCGGCGGCCACCGTGAACGCGAGACCGATGAACAGCCCGTGGACCGACCCCATGATCACGCGGGCCACCATCAGCAGGCCGAAGCTGACCGCCACGGCCGCCATCGCGTTTCCCGCGAGGTAGACGGCCAGGGACAGCGCCAGCATGAAGCGGCGGCTGAACCGGATGGTGAGCGCGGTGATGAGGGGCGCGCCGAGCGAGAGTCCCAACGCGTACGAGGTGACGAGCAGGCCGGCCGTGCTCACCGACACCGACAGGTCGTCCGCGATGAGACTCAGAATGCCGACGACGACCAGCTCGGCGGTGCCGGCGGTGAACATGCCCACCGCGAGGACACCGAGTGCCACTCCATTGCGCCCTGGGCGCACGGTTGCAGTCATGATTCAGGCAAACCCCAAATCCGTGTTTCCGGTTTACCTCTCGGGATATTCGCGGAAATCGCGGTCGAGGCGGCAGCGCGAGCAGCGGTATATGTCCCACTTCGGCAAGTCGGCGGCCAGTTCACAGGCACTTCGTCAGATCGGCGTTCTGGCGACGTCGTCTCGACCTGACGTACTGCCCGTCCGCGGTGTCGGTGTCCGCCGTTCCTTCGGTAGCCTCGGCCCCTGTCCATCGCGAATGAGGGGTAGGGCGTGACGGCAACGGAAACAATGCGGGCAGCGGTCATCGACCGGTTCGGTCCGCCGGAAGTCCTGCACATGACCGAGGTGCCGAAACCGCGTCCCGGCGACGGCGAGGTCCTGGTCGCAGTGCGCGCCGCCGGCGTCAACGCGATCGACTGGCTGATCCGGGCCGGGATCTCCCCGGCCGAATTTCCGCTGGTGATCGGCTGGGACGTGTCCGGCACGGTGGTCGCCACCGGCCCGCACGTGACCGGGCTCCGCGAGGGTGACGACGTCTTCGGCATGCTCCGCTTCCCGTCCCCGGCCGGTTGTTACGCCGAGTACGTCGCCGCGCCCGCCGCGGAGTTGGCCATCAAGCCGGACAACATCGACCACCTCACCGCGGCCGCGGCACCGATGGCGGGCATCACCGCCTGGCAGGCGCTGTTCCGGCAGGGTGAGATCGCGCAGGGACAGCGGGTGCTGGTGCACAGCGCCGCGGGCGGCGTCGGCCATGTCGCCGTGCAGCTCGCGAAGCTCGCCGGGGCGGCCGAGGTGATCGGTACGGCCTCGGCCCGCAACCACGACTTCCTGACCGGTCTCGGCGCGGACCGGGTGATCGACTACACCTCCGAGCGAATTTCGGAGGTGGTGTCCGATCTGGACCTCGTCGTCGACCCGAGGGGCGGCGCGGACTTCTTCGAGCTCCTCGAGGTGGTGCGGCCGGGCGGAGTCATCGTCACGCTCAAGGGCAAACAGCAGGGCTACGAGAACGCGCTCGCCGAACGCGGAGTGCGTGACGGATACGTGTACGTCACCCCCGACCGCGAGGCGCTGACCGAGGTCACCCGATACCTGGCCGAGGGCCGACTGAACATCGCCATCGATCGCGTGCTGCCACTGGACGACGTGGTGAAGGCACACACCTTCGGCGAGCAGGGCCACGTGCGTGGCCGGATCGTCCTCGAAGTGTCCTGACACGAGCAGGTCAGGCGGCCGCTCTACTGAATGGCGTAGAACAGCGCCCTGGTGTTCACTGCGTGGTGAACCGATGACTATCCGTGCGCGTATGACTCCGCATTGGATCTTCTACGCCTGAGGAGCTGTGTATGTCAGGAGTCAGACGGCTGGGCCTCGTGTTCGCGGCGGCCGCTCTGTTGCCCGCCACGGTCTCGGCCGCCACGGCCGAGCCGCTGGACGGGTCTCGTCATGGCGTGCCCCTTGACCAGTTGACGGTGGTCACCACCCAGGTGGCGACCGGTCTGGTCCGACCCGTCGCGATGGTCGCCGCCAACGACCGCAGTGGACGGATGCTGATCGCGGAGAAACGTGGCACGGTTCGGGTCTTCCACCCGCGGGACGGGCTCGCCGCGGACCCCGTGCTGGACATCAGCGCACGCGTGAACAGCGTCGCCAACGAACGCGGCCTGCTCGGCATCGTGCCGGCTCCCGACTTCAAGCGCACCTCCCAGGTGTACGTGGCCTACACCCGCCAGCCTGACGGGGCGCTGACGCTGTCGCGGGTGCCGCTGGGCGATCCGGCGAAGGAACAGGTGCTGCTCACCCAGGACCACGCCCGGTTCTCCAACCACAACGGCGGCCAGCTCGCGTTCGGGCGCGACGGCTACCTGTACTGGAGCCTGGGCGACGGCGGCAGTGGCGGGGACCCGGACGCCAACGGGCTGAACCTCGGCACGCTGCTCGGCAAGGTCCTGCGCCTGGACGTGCGCCGTTCCTGCGGCGAGCTCCCCTACTGTGTGCCGAGGAGCAACCCGTTCGTCGGAACACCCGGTGCCCGGCCGGAGATCTGGGCGTACGGCCTGCGCAACCCGTGGCGGTTCTCGTTCGACACGCTCAACGGCTCACTCTGGCTGGCCGACGTCGGTCAGGGCTCGTTCGAGGAGGTCAACCACGCCAGGACCGCCCGAGGGCTCAACTTCGGCTGGTCGTGCATGGAGGGGCCCGCGGTGTTCAACGCCGCGCGCTGCGAGCCGGACGCCGACTTCACCGACCCGGTCTTCCACTACCGGACCGGTGTCGAGGGCTGCGCGGTGATCGGCGGTCACGTCTACCGCGGCTACCGGCACGCCCGCGTCGCCTTCGGTACCTACGTGGCCACCGACTACTGCTCGGCGACCGCGTTCGCGGTGCGCGAGAACCGTGACGGCACCTACACCAGCGCCACGATCGGACAGTTCCCGGCCCAGGTCAGCACGTTCGGGATGGACCGGTTCGGTGAGTTGTACGTCGCCACCGACCGCTCCGGCCAGCTGCACCGCGTCGACTTCGCGCGCGTCGCCCCGCCGACGGAGTAACCGCCTACGATCCATTCGTGGATCTCATCGAGGCGAACTTCGTGGTGCTGGACGAGCGTTTCAAGGCGTGCGGCGGCGACGGGTCGATGCGCCGACTGCACACCGGATGTCGCTGGACCGAGGGGCCGGTCTACTTCCCCGCTGGCCGGTTCCTCGTGTTCAGCGACATTCCCAACGACCGACTTCTGCGTTGGGACGAGACGACCGACGCGGTGGGCGTGTTCCGCGAACCTTCCGGCTACGCCAACGGCCACACCAGGGACCGGGCGGGCCGGCTGGTCAGCTGTGAGCACGGCAACCGCCGCGTCACCCGCACCGAGCACGACGGCACGATCACCGTGCTGGCCGACCGCTATCACGGTCACCGGCTCAACAGCCCCAACGACGTCGTCGAACGGTCCGACGGGTCGATCTGGTTCACCGACCCGAGCTACGGCATCGACAGCGACTACGAGGGCTACCGGGCCGAGAGCGAGATCGGCGGCTGCCACGTCTACCGCGTGGATCCGGCGGACGGCGAGGTCCGCATCGTGGCCGACGACTTCGAACGCCCCAACGGGCTCGCCTTCTCCGTCGACGAGACCCGCCTCTACATCGCCGACACCCGCCAGAATCCCAGCCACATCAGGGTGTTCGACGTGTCCGACGACGGCACGCTCTCCGGCGGCGAGATCTTCGGCACCTCCGACGCCGGCGGCTTCGACGGCGTCAGGGTGGACACGGAAGGCCGGGTCTGGGCGGCCGCCCACGACGGCCTGCACTGTTTCGCACCCGACGGCACCCGCATCGGCAAGCTGCTGGTGCCCGAGATCTGCTCGAACCTGACCTTCGGGGGCCGGCGCCGCAACGAACTGTTCATCACCGCGTCGACGTCGGTCTACACGCTGCGCGTCAACTTCAACGGCGCCCGCTGACGGTCAGAACGACTGCGGACCGAAGCGGCCCCAGGCAACGAACGCGGCCACGGCGAGATAGGCGAGGTTCACGACGACCGCCTTCGACTCGTGCCGGCGCGAGTGAACGACGATCGCGCCGACCATCAGCAACACCAGCCCAACGGCGGCCAGTGGCACGAGAACGGGTGCGATGTGCAGCGCGGCGGGCAGGACCAGGCCCACCGCGGCCAGGACCTCGAGAACCCCGATGCCCTTGACGGCACCGGCATGGAAGTCTCCGACCCATCCCCCGCCAGGAGCGGCGGCCAGCTTCTCCTTGGTCAGGGCCAACTTGATGCCGCCGCTGGCCAGAAAGGCCGCGGCGAGCAGTCCCGCGACAACCCACAACGTGATGTTCATACCGCTTCGACGGGACGGCCCCTCAGAATGTGAGGCGCCCGTCGAGCTCGGCCGAGTCGGACAGACGCAGCTTGCGGCGAGCCCGCTGGTAGAAGGTCGTCCTGCCGAGGCGTACCACCCGCGCCGCACCTGGCCGGCCCCGCAGCTCGATGCGGTCGCCTGGCTCGACGTAGCCGGCGACCTCCCCGTCCACCTCGACGGCCAGCCGGCCGCTGGACGGCAGGATGTCCAGTGTCACCGTGTCGTGCACGGAGAGAACGACGCCCCGGCTGTACGCGGAGTGCGGCGCGGCGGGGGTCACGAGCAGGGCCTCGACGGACGGGCTCGTGATCGGTCCGCCCGCGGAGAAGCTGTACGCGGTCGACCCGGTCGGCGTGGCGACGATGACCGCGTCGGCGGCGTAGCTGACGAACTCGTGGCCGGCGACGCGAACCGCGACCGCCGCGCTGCCGTCCCCCGGGACCCGCACCACGGCGATGTCGTTGAACGCGGTGACGGTACGGGTGCCGAGGACGCCGTCCACGGCCAGCCGTGGCTCGACGGTGAACTCGTGGCTGTCGATGGCCGAGAGGGCGCCGGGTAGGTCGGGTACGTCCACTTCGGCCAGAAAGCCCAGTTTGCCCAGGTTCACCCCGAGCACCGGCGCGCGCTGCCCGTCGGCCAGCCGCATCGCGCGGAGCATCGTACCGTCCCCGCCGAGGCTGACCAGCAGGTCTGCCCGGCTACCGAGTTCGGCCGCGGTCACCGCCACCGCCGAACAGTCCAGCCGACCGATCTCCTCCTCGACACCGAGGATCTCGATGCCCCGGTTCGCCGCCCAGCCGGTCACCGCGTCGACCGCCGCCGCGGAGTCCCGTCGCGGATGCAGCACAAGACCGGCAGAGTGCATGTCCACGAGGTTGACACAGTTGGGCCCAGCCACCAACACTATGGCCCGCTCAAGATTGTGATCGCTAACATCGTGGAGTCAGCTCGTGCGCGCACAGCGTGATGGTCGTTGGGTCGCCGCGGTTCTGACCGCGATCATCGTGGCCGCCGTCGGGGCACCGAGCGCGGCAGCGCAACCCGGGAGCAGGGACGTCAGCGCCGACATCCAGGCGAACCGGAACGTCACGCTGAGCGGGGACGCCGTCGTGCGGCTGACCGGTGGCGTCACCACCTACACGGGTGTGATCACCGGCGAAGGCACCTTCACCGTCGGCGGCACGGGCACCCTGGTGCTGGTGAAGGACAGTGACTTCACGCTGCCGGCCGACCGGCACCGACAGAGGATCGTCACCGTCGGCGGCAACCATCCGGTGACCACCATCGAAGATCCCGATCCGCCCGCCGTGATCGTCCAGCGCGGCGCGACCCTCCAGTACGGTGACGGATCGGGCGGCGACGGCGTCATCGGGCATTTCACGCAGGCGCCAGAGGTGTCCCTGAACACCCTGAACCACCAGATCGACGGCACGCTGGACCTGGCCGTGCACGAGCGGGTGAACCTGGGTGTCCTCAGTGGCACCGGCCTCGTCAAGCAGCGCAGGAACACCTGGCCCGGCATCGAGCTGCCCGGCACACACCCGTTCTCCGGCACGCTCTACGTCGGCACGGGAGCGGACTACGGCAGCCTGCACTTCCTCACCGCCATGCCGAACGTGCGGAAGGTGGTCAACCAGGGCTCGTTCATCCACAACGCACCGGACGGCGAGGAGATCACCGACGCCGCCGACATCTACTCGCAGTACTACGGCAACGACATCAACTTCCACACCTGGGGCACCGGCGTGGTGCGGATGTCCGGTGTGTACAGCTGGTCCGACAACGGTTCGGACACCGATCCCGCGCTCAGCGACCCGTCGAGGAACTTCGCCGGCGTCCCGCACCGCGACAACAAGCGCGGCGTCAACATCGAGGGCGCAACGGTGATCTGGGGCGACGGCACGAACAACCGCTTCTTCCTGCCGGGCAACGAGAACACCGTCTACATCAACATGCACGCCGAGAGGAACGGCACCCGCAGCGTGCTGACGTTCGACTACAACGGACCGGTCACTGTGGACGCACCCATCTCCGGCGGCCGGTACCACGACACGATGGCGGACGTCGGCCGCGGCGACGTTGTCATCGCGGACACGCCGGGCAACGCGGTCACCTTCACCGCGCCACAGAACTACGACGGCAACACGACGATCGGCGGCGGCGCGTCGCTACGGCTGGGCGACGGCAGCCCGCAGGGCGACAGCTCACTGCTCCCGACGGGCGAGATCATCGACAACGGCGAGCTGATCGTGCAGAACGCCACCCAGGGCGTCCAGCTCGCGCGGATCAGCGGGCCGGGCTCACTGACCCAGGCCGGCCCGGCCACCACCACCCTGACCGGCGACCTCACGTACAAGGGCAGGACCACGGTGAAGGCGGGCACTCTCGCCGTCACCGGCGGCACCCTGGCCGCGAGCGCCGGCGTCGACCTACCCGCGGCGGGCACGACACTCGACCTCACCCAGGCCGGCGACCAGACGGTCAACAACCTCGCGGGCGTCGAGGGCAGCACGGTGACGGCGGGCGGCACGCTGACCCTGCACGCCACGACCGCGACGACGTTCAGCGGCACCGTGGGGGCCCCGACCGTCACGACCACCGGCACCGAAACGCTCACCCTGACCGGCACGGTGGAGGGCGCGATGGACAACACCGGCACGGTCGACGCCACCGGCCTGACCGTGCACGGGGCCTACACCCAACGTCCGGGCGCTCGACTGACCGCGACCCGGATGACCGTCACCGGCCCGGTGACGCTCGCGGGCACGTTCGAGCCGGATCCCGCCCACGGTCCCGGCGTGATCATCGACAACCAGGGCACCGCCCCGGTCACGGGCACGTTCGATGGCCTACCCGAGGGCGCCGCCGTCGGCACACTCCAGCTCACCTACCACGGCGGCGACGGCAACGACGTCGCTCTCACAAGCAAAACCGACACACCAGAACCCGGCGCCGCCCCCACACGGCAGGCCGCGACCGTGTCGGCGTCCGGACCGTGGTGGTGGCTCTCGGCCGCGGGCGCACTCGTGCTGCTGGGCGGACTCATGTTCGTGCTGCGCAGGCGCTCACGAAACCAGAACCGGTCCCGAACGTAGTTTCGGGACTCCGCACGGCGACGATTCGGTATCGTTCTCCAGGTGTACAGCATATTCGTCAACTACCGGCGGGGCGAGCATTCGGTGGCGGTCGCGGCCCTGGTCGAAATGCTGGCGCACCATTTCGGTCGCGACGAGGTGTTCCTCGACGTCGGCATTCCCTCCGGTGAGCGATATCCGCAGGAAATCGAGGAACGGCTGCACGGGTGCGACGTGCTCGTCTCGGTGATCCACAACGGCTGGGCGGCGACCTTCGGCCAGCCACGGCGGAAGGACTGGGTCCGCTACGAGATAAGGACCGCGCTGAGGAAGAACACCACCGTGATTCCCGTGGTGTTGGAGGATGCCGCGATCCCTGCCTGGGAACAGCTCCCGGAGGACATCGCCGACATTCTTCTCCTGCAGAGCGCGACCTTGCGGTCCGCGGAGTTCCGCGGCGATGTCGACAACCTGATTCGACGAATCGAGCACCACGTCGACCTAGACGGGGCCGCGGCACGAAAAGCACCCGTCAGGGCCAAGCCGAAAAGAACGTGGTTGCGAATCGCGGCGCTGGCGGTCGCCCTGTACCTCGTGACCCTCGTCATGTTCTTCGATTCCGTGGAAGACGAAGCGCTGTGGCGCAGGTTCGCCGAGCCGGCGTTCGCCTCCACCGCACTACTCGTGCTCGCTTCCTCGTTGACGATGATCGCCACCTGGCCGCTGAAACGGTTGAGCTACCGGTGGGAACGAAACGCCGGGACCCGCACCTACCGCGAGGCGCTGTCCAGGAACTGGATCGTGCCCGCGCTCCTGTTCGTCGCCACCGCCTTCGGCGTCTCGCGCGCCATGACCGAGGACGGCGGGTGGCAGGAGTGGGAGGTGTGGTACGTCGGCGTGGTCGTCCTTTTTGGTCTGTTCTATCTCCATCGCCAGTGGCGTATCTCCACCGTGGAAGACCATGCCTGGCCGCCGCCCGTGACGACCGACCACTGGCTGTTCCGGCGAGCCGCCCTGCGACTCCATGAAAAGCTGACGACCGACAAGGAGTGGCGTACTCCGCGTTCCCGGACGCTCCAGCGGCAAGCCGTGTCCGTCTACCTCGACCTGGCCCAGGCACGCCTCGACCTGATCGCCAAGTCGAGGCTCTCCCTCGGTCGCTGGATCCTCGGCGGCCACTCGGGAGAGACCACCGTCTACGTTGCCTGGTACACGAGCATCCTCGTACTGGACGTCTCCGCCGTGGCGGCCCTGGTGTTCGGCGAGCACGTGCCCGGGAACCCGCTCCTGGTCATCGCCATCACCGTCGTGGCCGCGACCGCGTTCACCGCGGCGATGGTGACGACCCACCTCCTCCTCGACCGGTACCGGGTCAGGAAGAGAATCGAAGAACTCACGGAATGGCAGGGGAAACTCGGTCCGTTGATCTTCTGCGTCGACGAGCCGAGCTGATCAGACGATGTGGGTCTCCGGTCGAAGCCCTGCCGGGGAGGCGAACCGGGACGCGTGGAGCGGGCCGACGTCCACGAACGGGTCGCGGCCGAGGTAGAGGTCTCGGACCACCTCGCCGACAGCGGGTGCCTGCAGGAAGCCGTGGCCGGAGAAGCCGGTGGCGTAGAGGAAGTTCGACGGCTCCGCCGCGCGGCCGATGAGCGCGTTGTGGTCCGGCGTGACCTCGTACAGTCCCGCCCAGCCCGGCGTCAGGCCGACGTCGAGCAGGCGGGGTGTCCTGGCCTCCATCGCCGCGCCGAGGCGGGGTAGCCACTCGTCGGAGTAGTCGAGGTCGAAACCGGGGGTCTGCTCGGGGTCGGACATGCCGAGCAGTAGGCCTCGGCCCTCGCGGTGGAAGTAGAACGACGTGGCGAAGTCGATGGTGAACGGCACCACAGTGGACAGTTCGGGCATCGGCTCGGTGAACATCACCTGCCTGCGCACCGGGGTGACCGGCAGCGACACGCCCACCATGTCGCCGACGGCGGCCGACCATGCGCCGGCCGCGCAGATGACGGTGCCGGCCGTGACGGCGCCGTGGTCGGTCACCACCGCCGTCACGCGGTCGCCGCGGGTTTCCATGTCGAGCACGGTCGTGCCGGTGCGCAGGACGGCACCCAGCCGGCGGGCGCCACGGGCGTAACCGAGCACGACCGACTCGGGCGTGCAGTGGCCGTCGTCGGGCGAGTACGCCGCCGCGAGCAGACCCCGGGTGTCGATCAGCGGTGCGAGCCGCCGTGCCTCGTCGACGTCGATCATCCTGCTGGTGACGCCGAGTTCGTTCTGCAGCGCCACGTCGCGTTCGAACGACGCCACGTCCTCCACAGTGGACAGGAGGAACAGGTAACCGACCTGGTGCAGGTCGATCTCCTGTCCCGGCCGGTGACCGAACCGGGTGAAGGCCGCCAGGCTGCTGGCACCCAGCGCGATGTTCAGCTCGTCGGAGAACTGGGCACGCACCCCGCCCGCCGCCTTGCAGGTCGAGCCCGACCCGAGCTCGGCCCGCTCGAGCAGGACCACGTCGGTGACGCCCGCTTCGGCCAGGTGGAACGCGATGCTGGCGCCGATCACACCACCACCGACGATCACGACCGACGCGGTGGCGGGCAAGGGAGCCCGGGAGTTCGACATTCGGCACTCCTGCGCGAGTTCTACCGGCCCTTGGCCTCGGACATGTCTTCAGCATAATGAAGGGCCGGGGGATCACCCTCCATGATCGACCCGTGACAGATCGTTGACAGGCCGGAAACGACGGCCTAACGTGAATCGGCGGAAAGCGCTTTCCTGACCTCGCGGCGGCCGGTCAGGCGCGATGCCCGAATGTTCGGCGTCCATAGTGGACGCCTGATTTCGCCTGCCCGACGCTGGGAGGACGGGATGAACAGACTCGGCACGTTGGCCGCCGCCTCGATTGGCCTCTTGCTCGCGATCGGCACGGTGGCGCGGCCGGTGGCGTCGGCAGCCACGTTGTTCAGCGAGAACTTCGAGGACGGCACCGCCGACGGATGGACGAGGTCCGGCGGTAGCTGGTCGGTGGTGACCGACGGTTCGCGGGCCTACCAGCAGAGCGGCGCCAGCACGGATGCCCGGGCGTTGGTCGGCGGTACCTGGACGGACCAGGCCGTGCAGATCCGGGTGAAACCGGGGACGTTCAACGGGACCGGCCGCCATGTCGCCGTGCTCGCCCGCGCGCAGAACACCAGCAACTACTACTACCTCGGGCTGTCCAACACCGGGTCGGTCGTGCTCGGCAAGCGAAGCGGCGGCGGGTTCAGCACGCTCGCCTCGGCGCCCGCCGCGGTGCCCACCGGAACGTGGCAGACGTTGCGGCTGGAGGCCTTCGGCACGACGCTGAAAGGTTTCGTCAACAACGTAGCGCTCGTCACGGCGTCCGACGGCACGTTCGCGTCCGGCCGTGTCGGTGCGGCGACCTACTACGCCTCGGCGTCCTTCGACGACGTGCAGGTGACCGACGTGCCCGGGACCGGCTCGCCACCGCCGACCGATCCCCCGCCGACCCCTGGCACCTGTGACACCTCGGGCAGGCCGACCGGGTTCGCGTCGGTCAACGCCTGGGGGCAGAACGGGACCACCGGCGGTGCCGGCGGCCCGACCGTCGAGGTGGACACGGCTGCCGAGTTCCTCGCCGCGATCGTCCGGTCCGGGCCGGTGAACATCTGTGTGCGCGGCATGATCGCGCTGCCCGGGCCGATGCACGACGTGGCGTCGGACAAGACGATCGTCGGTATCGGGACGGCGTCCGGGTTCACCGGCGGCGGCCTGAACATCGGCCTGCCGGTGGACAACGCCATGACCAGCCCGCCGGCGAACGCGGTCCGCAACGTGATCGTGCGCAACCTGGTGTTCCGCGACTGGGCGGACGACGCGATCAACGTGCAGATGTTCTCCCACCACGTCTGGCTCGACCACAACGACCTGTCGCACGGCTTCGACGGCGCGATCGACATCAAACGCGGCTCGAGCTACGTCACGGTGTCGTGGAACCACACGCACAACCACACCAAGAACATGTTGCTGGGCCACGACGACGGCAACAGCGCCCAGGACACGGGCCGGCTGAAGGTCAGCTACCACCACAACTGGTTCGACCAGACGCCGCAACGCAACCCGCGCGTGCGCTTCGGCGAGCCGGTGCACGTCTACAACAACTACTACCTGCACAACACCGACGTCGGCATCGCCTGCCAGGCGGGCTCGGGCTGCGTGGTCGAGGGCAACTACTTCGAGAACGTCGAGGAGCCGGTGTCCAACCACTACGCCGGTCCCGCCGGCCGCTGTGTGGCGCGGAACAACGTGTACACGGGCGAGGAGCCCGGGCAGCCCGACTGCGGCGGCATGGTCGAGGAGCCACGCACCTACTACAACTACACACTCGACGACCCGAACAACGTCAGGACCATCGTCATGGCGGGCGCCGGCGTCGGAAAGATCTGAGGGCACACATGAAATCGGCTCTGCTGGCGGCACTCGCCGCGACTCTGTTAGTCACTGCCCCGGCGGACGCCGAGCCTTCGCTGGGGCGGCAGGTCCTCCCACCCAACGACGGCTGGGCGGCCGAAGGCGCCGGCACCACCGGCGGTGCCGCGGCGCCGCCTTCGAACGTGCACGTGGTCGACACGCGCGGCGAGCTCGTCACCGCGCTCGCCGCGCCATCGCCGAAGATCATCTACGTGCGGTGGCGGATCGACGGCAACACCGACGACGCCGGGAACCCGCTCTCCTGCACCGACTACTTCGCCGACGGGTACACGCTGGAGGCGTACCTCGCGGCGTACGACCCGGCCGTGTGGGGCCGCGCGACCAGGCCGTCCGGACCGCTCGAGGACGCCAGGAGGGCGTCGGCCGCCAACCAGAACGAGCGGATCAGGGTGAAGGTCGGCTCGAACACGACGATCGTCGGCCTCGGCCGTGCCGTCCTGAGCGGGCTGAACCTGCACGTGGACAAGGCTGACAACGTCATCGTCCGCAACATCTCGTTCGTCGACGCGGCAGACTGTTTCCCAGTGTGGGACCCGACCGACGGCTCGGCGGGAAACTGGAACTCCGCCTACGACAACATCTCCGTCACCGGCTCGACGCACGTGTGGGTGGACCACAACACGTTCACCGACGGCGACAACCCGGACAGCGCGCAGCCGCGCTACTTCGACCGGCCGTTCCAGGTGCACGACGGCGCCCTGGACATCACCAACGCCGCGAACTTCGTGACGGTGTCGTGGAACCGGTTCGCCGACCACGACAAGACGATGCTGATCGGGTCGACCAACAACCCGGCCAACGACCGGGGCAAGCTCAACGTCACGTTGCACCACAACCACTTCCGCGCGACGCTGCAGCGCATGCCACGGGTCCGGTTCGGACAGGTGCACGTGTACGACAACTTCTACGAGATCCCCGAGTCGGTGAGCTACGCGCTCGGCGTCGGCGTCGAGTCGGCGATCGTGGCGGAGAGCAACGTGTTCGCGCTGGCCGACACGGTCGACCCGAGTGAGCTGGTCTTCGACTGGGGCGGCACGGTGATCACCGCACGGGACAACCTGCTGCGCACGGGCCGGCACGCCGCACCGGTGGACCTGGTCGGGGTCTACAACGCCGCGCACGACCCGGACCTGGGCGCCGACGCGGGCTGGACACCGACGCTGCACACCCGGATCACCCCGGCACGCCAGGTGCCGGCACTGGTGACCCGCAACGCGGGCGCGGGTAACTGCTGACAGCGTGACCGTTCGGCCGGCACCGGAGGGCGGCGCCGGCCGAACAGGGATCAGATGCCGAGTTGGCAGCCGGACAGGATGATCTCCTGGCCGAGCAGTGTCACGACGCGGACCGCGTACTGGGCGAGGCGCCCGTCAGGCGTGGTCACGGTCTGGTTCACGTGCACGGCGGCCACCCCGATGATGTTGATCGTCGCCGGGGCGGTGCCGATGGGTCGGCCGTTGATCGTGCCGACGCGGGACGAGCCGGACAGCCCTGCTTCCGTTGCCAGGCACTGGGTTTCGATGTCCGTGATCCGGATGGCCCCGCCGAGCAGGTTGGCGCCGCTGATCAGTGCCGAGGCGTCGGTGTTGCCGGTGTCCGGGTCGAGCGTGCACTCCGCGTGCAGCGCCTCCACACTGGCCAGCCCCGGCACGGTGACGCTGGCGGTCGTGAGATCGCTGTTCGGCGGGCACGTGGCGTGCGGTGTCTTCGCGACGTTGATCAGGCCGCTTGCGCTGATCCCCCACGCCTCCGCCCGGACGAACGACACGATCCTGACCACCGCGGTGGCCGAGCCGCCGTCGTCATCGGTGATCGTGACCAGCACCAGGTGCGCGCCCACCCCGGTGTAGGTGTGCGTCGCCCCGCACGTGCCCGAGCCTGCGCCCTGGGTGACCGTGCCGGTCGCCACCGGGGTGCCATCGTCGAAGTCCACAGTGCAGGTGTGCGTGTCGTTGGTCGCGATGTCGGTGAACGGCGCGGTGACCGTCACCGGGGTGCCACGCCGCACCAGTGTGCCGTCCGCGGGAGCGGAGATGGTCACCTGCGGAGCGACGTTGGTCAGCGTGAGCGTCGTCGTCGCCACCACGTCAGGGTGCAGACTGTCGTTCGCGGTCAGCCGAAGCGTCCAGACCCCGTCGTCGGTGCACGTCACCGTCGTCGACAGTGCCGCGGCGTCGGCGAACGAGCACGTCGCGCCCGGGTCGACACCGGAGGCCGGGACGACGCTCCACTGCGTGGTGAGGCTCGGGCCGTCCGGGTCGGTCACGATGCCCGCGATCGGCACCGGCGTGCCCTCCTGGCCCGCGTACGGTCCGCTCGGGTCGACCACCGGTGGGTCGTTGATGATCACGTGCACGCAGTCGGTGACCGAGCCGGTGCCGCCGTTGTCCTCACCGTGGGCGGTGACGCAGATTTCGTGCCGTCCCGAGGTGAGGTTGCCGGTGGTGAAGGTGTAGTTCACCGTGGCGGGGCCGGTCTGCGGCGGCGCGGGGGTCACGTTCGTGACCGGCGCGGCCGCACCGCCGTCGACCGACGCGGTGAGGTGGGTCAGCCTCGACTCCAGCAGCTGCGGCAGCACGTTCGGCAGGTTCGCGGGATCGGGGACCTGGGTGCAGGTGCCGCCGGTACGGTCGGCGATCACCTGCAGACTGGCGTTGTAGTCACCCGTGTTGCACGCGGATCCGCCGCCGACGGCGAACGTGTGGATGTCGACGTTGGCGGGCACCGCGTTCAGCGCCGGGTTCACGTCGCCGGCCGAGAAGCCGTCGGACACGAAGGCCACGATCTTGCGGTTCTCGGTCTGCGCGTTGGTCACCGTCGTCGCCTTCACGACGGCGTCTGGGAAGAAGGTCCCGGTGGCCACGTTCTTGACCGTGAACAGACCCACGTGCCCCTGGGTCAGCGAGCTGATCACCTCCTCGACGTCCCTGGCGCCGTTGCCGTTCTGGTCCGTGGCCGGGCCGGTGAGCATCTGGTCCCCGCCGGCCGGCTGCACGTCGGTGACGGCCGCCGAGGAGCCGAACATGACCGCCCCGACCGTGCCGATCACCGAGTCGGGCTCCGCGGCGGTCGCGTTGAGCGCGTTCGTCGCCTCGATCTCGCACTGCAGCACCGTGCGTCCGGCGCCGTCACAGCTGGACGCCGTGCTGCCGGAGACATCGACCACGTAGGTGAGGGCGGTGTCCTTCACGGGCACGGCCGCACCCACCGCCGCCGTGCCCGTGACCGTCACCGGTCCCTGCGGGAACACCGTGTCCTCGGCCGGACTGTCGATGGTCACCGAGATCGACGTGCCGCCGGGCAACTGCCCGTCGACCGCGACGGCGGTTCCGGTGAACACGGCCAGCGCCGCGGTGGCGGCGACCCCAGACCCGAGGAGCGTTCTTCGTCTCATCACGTCACTTCCTGACTGTCAGACAAACCTCCAGAACAACGCATCGTCAAAAGGATTCTCGAAGTTGCTACAACAATTCAGTGAATGACGAACGTAATAACCCGCATGAGGGATATTATTTTTCGCGAACGCGTACCAGACTTCAGTCCATCTCCGCCGGGATCTCGCCGAAAGCGCCGAAGCTCACGATCCAGTATGCGGCGTACAGACCGAGCAGCACGAAGCCGTGCCAGCGCCGAAGTTGGCCCGTGGAAAGGAAGTACGCGGCGAGCCCGGTCAGCACGATCAGCGCGGGAAGGTGCCAGGAAAGCACGTTCTGGCCGACCACGAGGCCGCCCGTGAGGAGGATGATGCCCAACTTTCCGGTGACCGAGAACACGACGCTCCCGATCACGTTGCCAACCCCGATCTCCGGCGCGCCCCGGCGGGCGGGCTCCACGGTCAGGAACACGTCCTCGACCGTCAACACCAGGGTCGCGATGGTCGCCCCGAAAACCGTGCCGTTGAGCCCGTAGGTCTCGAGGATGCCGCGCGTGCCGATGCCCGTGGTCGCGGAACCCACGACCAGACCGCCGATCGCGAGCACCGCCATCCCGAGACCGGTCCAGCCGGAGCGCTTCTCGGCATCTTGCACGGTGGTCAGGGCCTCGTACATTTCCTCGTCCCGGAAGACCGGCTTCTCCGCCCTCGACTCCCGGACCACGACGTAGGCGATGAACAGCACGAACACACCGAGAAGCACCACCCCGTCGACCGCGCCGAGCGGTGCGGTCAGCGCGAAGGCGATCATCGTCAGCGGGGCGGCGGCGAAGATGACCAGGTACGCGCGCGGCACGCGCACGGCGGTGGGGGTGAGGATCGCGGCGAGTGCGAGCACCACACCGATCAGCGAGAGGGCCGTGCCGAACACGGTGCCGAGCGCCACCCCGCCGAGGTCCTCGAGGTTCAGCGCGACACCGAGGAACACGTCGTCGAACTCGATGCCGGTGAAGACGATGGCGAGCAGGAACACCGAGATGTTCAGGCTGCTCGCGACGCGCACCAGATGGCCGATCAGCCTTTCGGCACTGTAGATCAGCAGCGCCGCCCCGGAGACGAAGACGAACATCGCCTCCATGGCTCACACACCCAGGAGGCGCCGCACCTCGGGCGCGTGGCGGCGGGAGACCGGGATGAACTCAGGGGCGAGCGGGTCGGTGATGAGGAACAACTCGCCCCGCACACCCCGTTCCAGTTCCGCGACCCGGCGGAGGTTGACCAGGAATCGCCGGTGTACCCGGCAGAACCCGTGGGCGCGAAGGACGCTCTCCACGTTGTCGAGGCCGCGCATCGCCGCCTGGAGCCTGCCGCGGTCCGTGCTCAGCCACACGGTGTTCCGGTCGGCCTCGGCGTAACGGATCTCCGCCGGTGCCAGCACGACGAGACGACTGTCGCGCACGCCGATGATCCGCTTCAGCCCCGGCGTCCGCCAACGCGTGGTGGGGTCGACGTACTCCTCGCCGTCCTGCTGCCAGAACTCACAACACATCCCGACCAGCCTGTTGTCGACGAACAGGGGACGCAGGCTCACCGGCACGGCACCGTCGTGCGGTCGCACGACGAGCCGGGCGAACCCGCGCCATCGCTGACGGACGAGCGACTCCCGCGTCGCCCATCGCACCACCGTGGACAGTTCGGGCACGGCAGGTCGCCATCGTTCTGCGGGTGCGATCATGGGACCGGCGCACGGCATTCCGAGCAACGACACGGCCGCGTCGTTCGCGACGATCACGTTGCCGCCGAGGTCGAGGCACATCAGCGGGCCCCGCGCCGACTCCCCCGCGAAGCCGGCGACGACGTTCTGGCCGTCCAGGACGGCCCGCCGGTGGAGGTCCGACTCCACGCTCGCCGCGGCCTTCTCGAGCCACGCCGGCACCTGATCGGGCAATTCCGCGCCCCACCGCGAGATGTCGATCGTCGCGAGTGGGCTACCGGTGACGACGTCGCGGATCGCGATCCCCGCGCAGGACCAGCCGTGGAAGCCTTCGCACCAGTGCTCGGGTCCGGTCACGGTCACCGCGCCGCGCACCTCGAGCGCGGTGCCCATGCCGTTGGTGCCCGCGGTCCGCTCCGACCAGGCCGACCGCGGGGCGAGGTTGTTCACCTCGGCCCGCCGACGTGCCTCCGGCGCACCGAAGGCCGCCAGCAGCCGCCCGCTGCCGTCGGTGACCGCGACGATCCCGCCGTCCTGTTCCATCTCCCGACCGGCGACGGCGGCCAGACCGCCGATCTTCGTCAGGATCACGTCCTGGTCGAACCGGTACTCGCCCCCGTTCGACGCGCCGGGCGCCGACCGCAGACGCGGATCGATCTCGTACTGGTCCCTGCACCGACACCAGGAAGCCAGGATCTCGGGACGTACTCCCTCGATGGTGTCCTTGCCTGTCGTGAAGCTCTCCCACGCACGGGCCACCGCGTGCTCGGTAGCCCGGAGCGATCCGATCGCCAACGGTGGCTCCTATGATCCCGAACATCATTGTCACAGGGGGTAGCTGTTCAACTATCCCGTGTTGACGACCCGATGTCGACAGTCCAGGCGAGGAAGACCGGTATGAGACCGACTGTTGAGGACCTTCGGCGGCTGTGGCAGCTCACGACGATGCCGCAGGAGGACGTCCTGTTCACCCAGACCTACGAGTCGGCCGGTCGGGGCGCGGACGGAAAACCGCTGTGTACGGCGATTGTGGCCGTGTTCACGGCCGATCCGGGTTCGTTCTCCGACATGCACCGACTGCCCACCGACGAGATTTGGCACTTCTACCTAGGTGATCCGATCGAGCTGTTGCTCCTCCACGCGGACGGCGGGGACGAGTTGATCGTCCTCGGCACCGACGTGCTCGGCGGGCAACGCGTCCAGGCGACCGTGCCGGCCGGCACCTGGATGGGCGCCCGCCTGCGCCCGGGTGGCGAGTACGGCGTCTACGGCAACACCATGGCACCCCGGTTTCGTCCCGAGCGACTTCGAGCTCGGTGACCTGACCGAGCTGTCCGCACGCTGGCCGCACCGAGCAGGCCTGGTCACGGCACTGACCCGTGCTGTCTAAAGTGGACTATCCACCGGTCGCAGGAGTGCCAGCATCTCCGGTAGGTCGAAGAAGTGCGCGATGTCGAGTGCGGAGCGCGGGCCGAGGGCCGGATCGGCGCCGGCGGCCAACAGGTGGGTGACGCTGCGCTCGGCGCGGCGGAACACCGCCGCGCCGAGCGCCGTCTGGCCGCGATCGTTGATCCGGGCGGTGTCCGCGCCCCGGTCGAGCAACGCGCGCACCGTGTCCGGGTGGTTGTGGTAGGCGGCCAGCATGAGCAGGGAGTCGCCGGAATCGTTGGTGAGGTTCACCGGTATTCCCGCGTCGATGCCGTTGGCGAGCCGCTCGGTGTCCCCGGCGCGGGCGAGGTCGAACATCGAGCGGAGCAGGTCGAGCTCCTCCTCGGTGAGCTCGATCATGGCACGGAGACGGGGAAGCGTTGCCACACCCGGTGTGCACCGAGCAGCTTCGTCACCTTCCCGAGCACGGTCGCCGGGTCGTCGCCGAGGACGATCCCCGCCCCGGTGGCACACCCGGCGGCCTCGAGCGCTGCGCGGGCACTCCCCCACCCGCCGATCGCCTTCGAGTGGCGGAAGCACTCCTGGACCATGAGCACCACGCGAGGGTCGACGGCGCCGCCGGGGGCACCCGCCTTCGCGTCGCGGGACGGTATCGCGTCCGCCGCGGGTGGCGGGCTCGCCGCGAGCAGCAGCGCGTCGAACTCGACGGACCGGGCGGTGAGGAAGGTGCGTTGCGCGACGAGACCGTCGGACAGCGGGCCGCCGGTCGGCGCGATCAACAGCGGCACCATCCCGCCGGCCAGGATCGTCTCGCGGACCACCCGCACGCCGTCGAGATCGGCGGGGTCGACCACGATGCCGATGATCCGCCCGTCCACCGGCCAGGTGCCGCCCACCTGGGACAGCGCGGGGCTCGGCGCCACCCTCTTCTGGCGGCCCGTGACGGTCGGCGCCGGCAACCCCAGTCCCTGTGCCACCTGCGCGCACAGCTCACTGTCCACATTGGCCAGAACGCGCAGCTCGCGTTCCTTGACCGCCTGCTCGTAGCACTTGCCAAGCTCGAAGGTGAACGCACGCACGACGTGCTCCTTCTCCACCGGCGACAGGCTCTGCCAGAACAACCTCGGCTGCGTGAAGTGGTCGGCGAACGACGTCGGCGCCTGCCGTACCTTCACCGCCGCCCTCGGCAACGGTTGCGACACCTCGACGTACACCCCGGTGCCGACATTCGCGGGGAAGGGGTTGCCGCCGTCGAGCGTGTTCGGCCGGTAGGGCGCCGCGCCCGCGTGGACCGCGTTCTGGTGGAAGCCGTCCCGGAGCATGTCGTTGACGGGCGCGTGCGGTCGGTTGATCGGGATCTGCCCGAAGTTCGGGCCGCCGAGCCGGGTGAGCTGGGTGTCCAGGTAGGAGAAGAGCCGAGCGTGCAGCAGCGGGTCGTCGGTGACGTCGATGCCCGGCACGAGGTGGCCGGGGTGGAAGGCGACCTGCTCGGTCTCGGCGAAGTAGTTCATGGGGTTGCGGTTGAGCGTCAGCATCCCGACCGGCTGCACCGGCGCGAGCTCCTCCGGCACGATCTTCGTCGGGTCGAGCAGGTCGATGCCCTCGAACGTCTGCCGTGGCGTGTCCGGGAAGACCTGGATGCCGAGCTCCCACTGCGGGTACGCCCCGGACTCGATGGCGTCGGCGAGGTCGCGGCGGTGGTAGTCGGGGTCGATGCCGTTGATCATCTGCGCCTCCTCCCACACGAGGGAGTGCACACCGAGCTTCGGCTTCCAGTGGAACTTCGCGAGCGAGGTCTGTCCGTCGGCGTCGACCAGCCGGAAGGTGTGGACCCCGAAGCCCTCCATCGTCCGGTATGACCGGGGCACCGCGCGGTCGGACATGTTCCACATGACGTGGTGGGTGGCCTCGGTGTGGGTCGAGACGAAGTCCCAGAACGTGTCGTGCGCGCTCTGTGCCTGCGGGATCTCCCGGTCCGGGTGCGGCTTGACCGCGTGGACGATGTCGGGGAACTTGATCCCGTCCTGGATGAAGAAGACCGGGATGTTGTTGCCCACCAGGTCGAACGTGCCTTCCTGGGTGTAGAACTTGGTGGCGAACCCGCGGGTGTCACGGACCGTGTCCGCCGACCCGCGCGATCCGACGACCGTGGAGAAACGCACGAAGACCGGCGTCTCCACCCCGTCTGCCAGGAAGGCGGCCCTGCAGACCTTCGCCGCTGTGCCGTAGCCGACGAACACGCCGTGCGCCCCGGCACCGCGGGCGTGCACGGCCCGCTCCGGGATGCGCTCGTGGTCGAAGTGCATGATCTTCTCGCGCAGGTGGTGGTCCTGCAGCAAGGTCGGGCCGCGGTCCCCTGCCTTGAGCGAGTGGTCGGTGTCGTACAGGCGCAGCCCCTGCGCGGTGGTGAGGTACTCACCCTGCTGCCCAACGGACTGTGCCGGCGCCCCGGTGTTCACTCCCGTCGGCGTCACTCTCGCCGGCCCCGCCTGGTCCGACTTGGGCGGTAGCGGGCCGCGCGGTTCCGTGGGCTCGTCGAGGTCCGGCGGCTGGCTGCTCGGCGCACCCGGGATCGGCGGGTTCACCAACTCGGCGACCTTCTCCACCGCCTTCTCGAGTGCCGCCTTGACGAGCTTGCCGGGTTTTCTCGGAGCCACTGAGATCCTCCTCGTCACGGATGTGTCTCAGGGCAGTACCCGAACAAACCCTCGCTACACACAGCGGGACACGAAGGAAGTACATGGGTCGGCGCGGCGGTCGCCTCTCGGCGGGTGGCGCGACGCGGCTCCAGCCGAACGGTATTCCGCGAAGGCAGTGATATGAGGCCCGGGGGACACGGACCGCACCGACCACTCCCCACAACGGCCGGTCCGCACGCGATGTTCCCGCGCACGTGTGCCGTCGATCACACGCCCCGTTGGCCCAGTGGATTGGCGTAGACCTCACTGAGCGCGACCGCGCCGCCGGCCACGGCCAGGACGTCGGCGGCGGCGAAGCTGGTCGGACGGACAGCGGTCTGCGGCGCCGCGCACGCGTGCGACCGGGCACGGACCTCGTCCCGCAACGCGGCAAGGCTTTCCGGCAGGTGGAGCACGCCGACCTCGGTGACCACCAGCACCTCAGGGTTCACCACGTCGGCGAGCAGCGCGACCAGCCTTCCCACTGTCCTGGCCCGCTCGACGAACAACGCGCGTGCGGCGAGGTGACCGCCGAGCGCCGCCGCCAGAAGGTCCTCAATGGACGGTCGGGTGAGCACACCGTCGCGGACGGCGCGGGTGGTCAGCGCCTGCTCGGACACGGCCGCCTGCACACATCCGCTGCGGCCGCACGGACAGCGGGCCGCCAGGTCGTCGCCGAGCGGCAGGTGCGCGACCGCACCCGCCGCCGAGCGTGGGCCGTGGTGCACCGCACCACTCGTCACGATGGCCGCGTCGACGACGTCGCCGACGAACAGGTGCACCGCGCTCGCCGCGTCGCGCGCCGACCCGAACAGCAGCTCGGCCCTGGCCAGTGCCCGAGCGTGACTGTCCACATTGACTCGAAGACCACAGCCGCGGGCCACGATGTCCCGCACCGGCACGCCACGCCAGCCCAGGAGCGCGTGCTCGACGACGACCCCCGACGAGGGATCCACCCACCCACCGACCGCGACCCCGACACCCAACGGCCGGCGGCCGGCGCTGTGCTGGTCAAGAAAACGGGGCAGGCGCGCGACCGCCGCGCCGAGGACGACCGCAGGGTCAGTGTCCACATGGGGCAGATGTTCGTTGGCGATCACCCGGCCACGCAGGTCGAGGACGGCGAGCGTGGTCGCCTCCGGTGCGATGTGCACCGCGCCGACGACCCGCCCGCCGAGGTCGACCGGCCGATGTGGCCGCCCGATCCCTTTGCTGGCAACCAGTTCCGGCGCGTCCTGTACCAACTCGTGCGCGATCAACTCGGCACAGTGCCTGGTGACCGACGCGTGACTCAACCCGGTCCGCTCGGCGACCGTACTGCGCGCCACCGGGCCGTGTTCGAGCACCGCGCGCAGCACGGTCGCCGCGCCGGACGACCGTCTCGACAGTTGGCTGGCCACGGTCGGATCGTGACATCCGATCCGTGGCCAGCCAAGGAGATCCAACATCTGGGAACGGCCGGCGATCCGGCGGGCGAAGCCCGCTTCGCGGGCGGCCACCGACGATGTCCCGAAAGACGCTTTCGTGTCATTGAACGTCATTAGCGCATCTTTCGAGACATCGGCGATGTCCCGAACGCGTCTTTCGGGACATCTGGCCGAGCCTTCGCGGTCACAGCATTAGGCGTCCGATGTGTAGTGAGTGGCCTCGTCGCCTTCGATGACATAGCTTGGCGTGCCGTCCACCCCGGCCGGGACGTCGCCGGCGACGGTCACCCGGTGCAGGCGGCGCGGGAGGTCGCCGTAGTCGTCCGGCGCGTAGTGCTGGGTCGCGCGGTTGTCGAACACCACCAGGTCGCCGGGCGCCCAGCGCCACCGCACGACGTTCTCCGGGCGTGTCACGTACGCCTGGAGGATGCGCAGGATGTCGCGGGACTCGTCGGAGGACAGGCCGATGATCCGTTGGGCGAAGCCGCCGATGAACAGGCCGCGCGCACCCGACTCCGGGTGCACCCGCACGACCGGATGTGCCGTCTTGTACTTGCGGGAAAGGAACTCCCGCCGGTGCTCAGCCGCCTTCTCGGTCTTCGGCTCCGCGTAGTCGTAGTCGTTGGTGTGCACGGCCCACAGCCGGTCGGCGAACTCGCGCAGCGGCTCCGGCAGGTCGTCGTAGGCGGACTGCGCGTTGGCGATCAACGTGTTGCCGCCGTAGGGCGCCACCACGAGGCTGCGGAGGGTGGTGACCTTCGGCGGTGTGCGCACGAACGTGACGTCCGTGTGCCAGTGGTTGGCACGGACACCTTCGACACCGTCGACCGGCAGGATGTGCGGCTGCCCGTCGACCGAGCCCACGGTGGGGTGCGCGGTGGTGAGCGCGCCGAACAGGCTCGCGAAGCGGATGTGCGTGACGTCGTCGAGGGTCTGCTCGCGGAAGAACAACGCCTTGTGCTCCAGCAGCGCGGCGTTCAGCTCCGCGACGATGCCCGGATCGAGCTCCGCGGCGGCGTCCACGCCGACGATCTCGGCGCCTATGCGGCCACCGACCTTACGGACTTCGAAGCCGGTGATGGTCTGACTCATGGTTGGTCCTTTCTGGACTGTCAGGAGGTGATGACGGAGGAGGTGGACGAGTCGAGGGCCGGGCCGATCGCCAGCAGCGACCCGGGAGTGCGGCCCTTGCCCCAGCCGATCACCTTCCGGTAGCTGCCGAGCTGCCCGGACTCGGCGAGCCGCCCGGCGTCCCGGGCGGACGGCTGGGGATGGGTCTGTGGCGCGACGAACAGCGCGTCCGTCGGGCAGTTCGCCTCGCACTGGAAGCAGGTCTGGCAGTCCTCCTGTCGAGCGATCACGGGAACTCCGTCCGGACCACGGTCGAACACGTTGATGGGACAGACGGCAATGCACTTGTCGCAGGTGATGCAACGGTCAGCGGACACCAGTTCGATCACGCGACACGCTCCGTGACCCGGGTCCACACGCTGTCGAGGCCGCCGCTCAGGATGTGGTGGTGCTGAGCGGAATCCTGGTCGGGAAAGTCGAGACGCCTGGCCATGCCGCGGGTTTCGCTGCGGGCCAGTGCGGACGCGTACATCCAGCGGGCGTGCGCGACCATGGCCGCCGCCTGCCGGGCCCGGAGCACGTCTCCGGACAGCGACTCGCGAGCACGGGCCCAGGTGTCGTCGAGCACACGCAGGGCCGGGGTCAGCACGGTCGCCGTGCCGCAGGTAGTTCTTCTCATACGGCAGTACCTCCTTCTGCACGGTGGCGATCACGTCGCGGGACTCCCCCGCGTCGCCAGGCTTTCCGGTCGGGCGCAGGCCGGCGCCGCCCTCGGCACTCGGCGCTCGCCTGTGGATGGTCGGGCCGAGGGAGCTGACATACCGGGCGGCGGCCCGACCCGCCCAGATGCCGGACGAGATCGCCCAAGCCGCGTTGTGGCTGCCGCCACCGGTGAACCCGCCGCAAATCCGTTCGCGGGTGGCCGCGTCGCCGGCCGCGTACAGGCCGGGCACCGTGGTGGCGCACCCGTCGTCGACGATCCGGATGCCGCCGGTGCCGCGAACCGTGCCCTCCGCGAGGAGGGTGACCGAGAACAGGTCCGTGAACGGGTCGACGCCCATCCGGTCGAACGGCAGGAAGAAGTTCGGCTGCGCGCGGCGCATCCCCTCCCGTGCCGCCGCGTCGGCGCGGTCGAGCCGGCAGTACACCTTCTCGGTCAGCAGCGTCTTGGCGATCACCGACCGGCCGCGCTGGCTCCCAGCGCCCTCCAGCACGGTGCCGTCGGCGTGGTAGAAGGTCGCGAAGTTGTAGAACGCGGTCTTGGTGACCGAGGTGTGCTCCGGCGCGATACCGTACGCGTTCGAAAACTCCATTCCGGACAGTTCGGCGCCGGTCTCGGCGGCCAGCAGGGCGCCGTCGCCGGTGTTGACGTCACACCCGAGCGCCTTGCTGAGGAAGGCGCAGCCGCCGGTGGCCAGCACCACGGCACCCGCCCGTACCTGGAAGTCCTGTCGTGCCTGGCGCTGGTATCCCGCCGCGCCCGCGATCGCGCCGTCCGCGTCGGTCAGCAGCTCGGTGACCGGGCTGTGGTCGAGCACCCGCACGCCGGCCCGGCGCACCCGGATCCGCATGCGCCGCATGTACTCCGGGCCCTGCAGCCCGGTCCTGATCTGCTGGCCGTCCTCGCCGACCGGGAACGGGTAGCGGCCCTCGACCGCGAGCTCGTCGATCGCGTCGTAGGTCTGGTCGAGCACCCGGGTCATCCAGCGGCGGTCGGCGAGGTAACCACCGAGTGCCTCCCTGCTGGCCATCGCGGCCTCGCGAGCCTCCGGGTCCGGTGGCACGTACCAGACACCGGTGCCCACCGACGCGGTGGCGCCGCTGGTGCCGCAGTACCCCTTGTCCGCCAACACCACCGTGGCGCCGGCCCGCGCCGCCTTCAGCGCGGCCCACGTCGCGGCCGGGCCGCCGCCGACGACCAGCACATCGGTCTCATGTTTCATGCCACTGCCTTCCACGCGGTGAAGCGACGTTCCAGCAACACGAGGAGCTGGTTGAACACCACCCCGATGACGGAGATCGTGACGATGCCCGCGTACATCTGGGGGATCGCGAAGTTGTACTGGGACGCGTTGATCAGGTATCCGAGCCCGGCCTTGGCACCGACCATCTCGGCGGCCACCACCACGACGATCGCGACCGCGCCCGCCAGCCGGATGCCGGTGAAGATCGTCGGCACGGACGCCGGCAGGATCACCTTCTGGAACAGACTGACCGGCGACAGGTTCATCGACCTCGCCAGCCGCAACAGGGTCGGGTCGACGTTGCGCACCGCGCTGATCGTGTTCAGCAGGATCGGCCACGTGCAGGCGTACAGCACGATCGCGATCTTGGAGGTCTCGCCGATGCCGAGGATGAGCACGAAGACCGGCAGCAGTGCGAGCGCGGCGGTGTTGAGGAAGATCTGGAGCAGCGGGCTGAGCACGTCGGAAACCGGTTTGTACCAACCGATCAACAGGCCGAGCGGCACCGAGATCGCGACCGCCAGCGCGAACCCGGACAGCGATCGGGTCAGGCTGGCCTCGATGTTGGTGGCCAGCTGACCGTTGACCGCGAGGTCCAGCAATGCCTGCCAGACCGTCGAGAACGGCGGCAGGAACGTCCGGTCCACCACATCGAGCCGTGGCAGCACCTCCCACAGCCCGAGCAGCACAGCCACGGCCACTGTCTTGGTGAAGAGGGACCGCAACAGGCGCGGCACGGACACACGAGTCTCGATGGCCTCTCCACTGTGGACCTGTGTACGGGTTGGCGCGCCTGTCAACGTAGTGGTCATGACGCCCTTTCCAACAAGTGTGTCCTGGCGACCTCGTCGTGCAGGAGGGTCCAGATCTGGTGGCGGTAGCGGGCGAACTCCGAGCTGGAACGAAGATCCTCGGCCGTGGACCGGTTCGGCAGGTCGATCGACACCACCTCCTTGACCCGCCCGGGTCGCGAGGTGAGCACCGCCACCCGTTGCCCGAGGTACACGGCCTCGTCGATGCCGTGGGTGATGAACACGATGGTCTTGCCGGTGTGCTCCCAGATCCGCAGCAGTTCGTCCTGCAGGGACTCACGGGTCTGGGCGTCGAGCGCGGCGAACGGCTCGTCCATCAGCAGTACGTCGGGGTCGTAGGCGAGGCTGCGGGCGATGGCGACCCGCTGGCGCATGCCACCGGACAGCTCGTGCGGGTGCCGGTCCTCGAAACCGTTGAGCCCTACCAGGTCGAGGAAATGCCGTGCCCGAGTGGTCCGCTCACCACGCGGCACGCCGACGGCCTCCAGTCCGAACTCGACATTGCCGAGTGCCGTGCGCCATGGCAGCAGCGCGTACTGCTGGAAGACGACGCCGCGGTCGAGCCCCGGCCCGGTCACGGGGCGGCCGTCGAGCAGGATCCGCCCCGTCGTCGGCGTGGTCAGGCCGGCGAGGAGGTCCAGCAGCGTCGACTTGCCGCACCCACTCGGCCCGACCAGCACGACGAACTCACCGGCACCCACGTCGAGGTCGATCCCCTCGACGGCGGTCATCCGGCTCCTGTCACGGGTCCGGAAGGTCATGCCCACGCCCTGGAAGCTGATCTTGGCGGTCATCAGGTCTGTCCCTTCGCCGTCTTGGCGAGGTCGTTGAACTCGTTCGTGTACAGGTCGGCGGCCTTGACCTGGCCGGGCTTGATGTCGCCACGGTCGGACAGCCAGTCGATCCACAGATTCAGCTCGTCGTCGGTGATCCGGCCGCCGGTCTGGGCCACACCGGTGGACTTCCAGTACTTCAGTGTGTCCGCGTCCTCGTTCCGCTTGCGCTTGGTGACGATCTCGGTGAACCGGTCGATCACCTCCGCGCGTGGGGTGGTCCTGGTCCACTCGATGGCCTTCGCGGTAGCGGTGACGAAGGTCCGCACCGTGCCGGGGTTCTGCTCGATGAACCGGTTGGTGAAGACGTAGGTGCCGGCCGTGAAGGCGCCGAGCAGTTCGAAGTCGTTGAACACCTGGCGGATGCCACCGGTGGCGAGTGCCTTCTCCCGCAGGATGTCGCCGAGCACGGCGACCTCGATCTGGCGCTGGCGCAACGCCTGCTCGGTGTTGACCGGCGGCAGCGCGAGCGGTTCGACGCGTGCGATGTCCTCTTTGGACAGCCCGTTCCGTTCCAGGTAGATGTCGAGCATCGCCTCGCTGTGCGCGCCGAGCGTGTTCATGCCGACCTTCTTGCCGAGCAGGTCGCGGGCGCCGCGGACCGGGCTGTCCTCGAGCACGAAGTAGCCGTTGTACTGCTGCTCGTCCACGCCGTAGTAACCGATCACCGCCTTGATGGGTGCCCCGGCCGTGGCGAGCTTCACCACCGCGCCGTTGAACGCGCCGCCGAAGTCGACCTGTCCGGTGGCCGCGGACTGGACGTCCTGCGGACCGCTGATGGTGTTGCCGACCCACTCGAGCTTGACGTCCTCGAGGTAGCCGAGGTCGGCCGTCAGTTCGGGCAGGAGCACCGTGCCCGCCCATCCCTGGTAGCGCAGGGTCTTCGTCTCGGTGCCGCCGGACGCGGTGCCGCACCCCACCGCCGAGGACGCGAAACCGACAAGGGTCAAGGCGAGGAAATCTCGCCGGCTGGATAACGTCACCGAAGGGTCCTTTGCTCTCGATCCGACTTAATTCCGATCGTTGGTTCCCTGGACCGAGAGGACAACATTCCGACCGACTGAAAATAAGTCGACTCATAGAGTGGGATGCGGGATGAGCAGCACTTTTCAACGCGTGACCGCATGGTGGGAATCATTTCCACGGCGGTTCGAACGGCGTAGTCTGCGGATGTTCGCCAACCGCTCCCCCTGTCGGGCGGCTACCGCTGTGCGAGGATGCCGGCGTGAGTAGCAGCGGAGCGAAGGGGGCGGCGTGACCGACGCGCCATCCAGTCAGCCGCGGTCCGGCGCCCAGGCCGTCGAGCGCGCGCTCAGTGTCCTACGTTGCGTCGAGGGCGACGACGACGGCGTGGGCATCACCGAGCTCGCGCAGCGAACGGGTCTCACTGTGAGCACCGCCCACCGCCTCGCCCGCACGCTGAGCGAGGCGGGCCTCCTGCTGCAGGACCCACGCAACGAGCGTTACCAGCTGGGCCCCGCGCTCGTCGTCCTCGGCAAGAAGGCGGAACAGCGGCTCGGCTACCGGCAGGCGCTGCCGCTGCTGGAGGAGCTCGCCGCGGCCACCGGCGAGTCGATCAACCTCGGCATCCGCGCGGGCAACGAGGTGCGGGTGGTGCTCGACGTGGTGTCCCGCCAACCACTGCGGTTCTCGCAGGCGCCGGGGAGCCGGGTGCCGATGCACGTGTCGGCCATGGGCAAGTGCCTGCTGGCCCACAGCGGTGACGTCGACGACCAGATCAAGCAGCTCGGCGACCTCGTCAAGGCCACCCACCGCACGATCACCGACCGCGACCAGCTTCGTGCCGAACTGGAGCTGGTCCGCGAACGCGGCTGGGCGCTCAACGACGAGGAACGCAACCCGGGCGTCCGCGCCATCGCCGCCCCGGTGCGCCAACCGGGCGGCGGCGTGGTCGGCGCCGTCGCGATCCAGGGCCCGACCGTCCGCATCACCGACGACCGGCTACCCGAGCTGGCCGAACTGCTGGACCGCACCACCCGGCGAATCGCGCCCCTGCTCACGGCCTGACTCGGGTAGGGCCGATGAGTTCGTCGGCTGTGTTTTCTAGCTCGGGCATGGCCGCCGACGCCTTCGGCGGCGGCCTCGGGTCGGCTTGCCCGGGTGGTTGCGGGCCGGGGTGCGTGGTTGCCTGCCGTGTGGTCGCGTGACGATGCCCGCGGCCAGGGGCTCGTTCCTCACCCCTGCCCTTGGCATCGTGCGGCGGCCGGCCTCGCCAAAGATTGGCGACCTCAGCACACTCCCGAGACCCGCGCTCTAGATGTTTGATTCCGTGAAGATCATGTGAAGTGGGGCCGCGATGCGGACGTGGGAGGAGGGCGTCCAAGATCGATGTGTGAGCAAGGATCTAGACACCCTCCTGACCGCACTTTACGTGCTGATCGATGACCATGTGGTACCGCCCCGCACTGGTCGTGGTCGCCGACCTGAACTGACTGACAGTGAGCTCCTGTGTCTGGCCGCGGCTCAGGTGTTGCTGGGCTATCACCGCGAACGTCGGTGGATCCGGCATATCCACAGCGACCCGCAGTGGCGGACCATGTTCCCTTACCTGCCCAACCAGTCCGGCTATCACAAGCGGCTGAAGAATGCGGAACCATTGCTCCGCAAGACGATCATCACTCTCGCCGTGTGTTGTCCGTCCTGGTTCGACGACCTGTGGATGACCGATGCCACCCCGGTACCGTGCGGCATGTCCCGCGAGACCGTGAAACGCTCGGACCTGGCCGGCTACGCCGGTTACGGCTACTGCGCGTCACACTCCCGGTTCTACTGGGGCCTGAAGCTCTACGTGATCTGCACCGGCGACGGCATGCCCGTCTCCTGGTGCCTGGCCAACCCCAAGATCGGCGAACGCGAGGTCCTCGCCGCGCTGCTCGACCATGACCACCACCTCATCCACGACGGTCAGATCCTGTTAGCCGACAAGGGTTTCTCCGGCAAACCGTTCAAACAACTCGCCACTGAGATGGGTCTGGAGTTGCTGCGCCCAGACCGCAAGGACGAGACCTACCGCAACGGCAACCTCGGCGGCGTCCGCCAGTGGATCGAATCGGTCAACCAGACCCTCAAAGGCCAACTCGGCCTCGAACACCACGGCGCACGCACCCCCGCAGGCGTGTTCACCCGCGTCGCCCAACGCCTCCTCGCCATGGCAGCAGCCATCTGGCACAACCGGACCACCGGCGTGACCAGCAAACCATCACTGATCGCCTACGACCACTAACACCAACTTCACGGAATCAATCATCTAGTGCCGTCCTGGCGCGACGCCAGCGGTGAGTGGGAGTCCTCCGTCTACGGAGGGAGCCTGCTGTCCGGGCCTCCTGACGATCCGCCTCCGCCGCCGGTGCGTGCTGGCACGATCGAGTGGATCAACGAGAGTTCGACCGAG
>NZ_DASUVO010000021.1:0-71119 GCF_036378875.1 Actinophytocola sp. | reverse complement strand
CCGGCTCCCGCATGCGGGAGCCGGCTTCTCGCGGGTGAGATCAGTAGCGGTAGTGGTCCGACTTGTACGGGCCCTCGACGTCGACGTCGATGTACTCCGCCTGCTCCTTGGTCAGCTTCGTGAGCTGGCCGCCCAGCGCCTCCAGGTGGATGCGGGCGACCTTCTCGTCGAGCTTCTTCGGGAGGCGGTAGACCTCCTTGTCGTACTCCTCGTTCTTGGTGAACAGCTCGATCTGCGCGATCACCTGGTTGGAGAAGGAGTTCGACATGACGAACGACGGGTGGCCGGTCGCGTTGCCGAGGTTCATCAGGCGGCCCTCGGACAGCACGATGATCGAGTGGCCGTCCGGGAACACCCACTCGTCGACCTGCGGCTTGATGTTGATCCGGCGGACGCCGGGGTAGCGCGCGAGGCCGGCCATGTCGATCTCGTTGTCGAAGTGGCCGACGTTGCCGACGATCGCCTGGTGCTTCATCTTGGCCATGTGCTCGGCCATCACGATGTCCTTGTTGCCGGTCGTCGTGATGATGATGTCGGCACGGTCCAGCACGTCCTCCAGCCGCTGGACGTCGTAGCCGTCCATGGCCGCCTGCAGGGCGCAGATCGGGTCGATCTCGGTGATGATGACCCGGGCGCCCTGGCCACGCAGCGACTCCGCCGAACCCTTGCCGACGTCGCCGTAGCCGCAGACCACCGCGACCTTGCCGCCGATCAGGACGTCGGTGCCGCGGTTGATGCCGTCGATCAGCGAGTGGCGGATGCCGTAGCGGTTGTCGAACTTCGACTTGGTGACCGAGTCGTTGACGTTGATCGCCGGGAAGAGCAGCTCACCGGCCGCCGCCAGCTGGTACAGCCGCAGCACGCCGGTCGTGGTCTCCTCGGTGACGCCCTTGATCTCCTGGCCGGCCTGGGTCCACTTCTGCTTGTCGGACTCCAGCGAGTTGCGCAGCAGTTCGAGGACGACCTTCCACTCCTCGGAGTCGTTGTCGTCCGGCTGCGGCACGACACCGGCCGCCTCGTACTGCGTGCCCTTGTGGATCAGCAGGGTCGCGTCCCCGCCGTCGTCCAGCAGCATGTTCGGCACGGCGCTACCCGGCCAGGTGAGCATCCTGTCGGTGCACCACCAGTACTCCTCGAGCGTCTCGCCCTTCCACGCGAACACCGGGACGCCCTTGGGCTCCTCCGGCGTGCCGTGCGGGCCGACGACGACCGCCGCCGCGGCGTGGTCCTGCGTCGAGAAGATGTTGCATGACGCCCAGCGCACCTCCGCGCCCAGGTGGACCAGGGTCTCGATGAGCACCGCGGTCTGCACGGTCATGTGTAGCGAGCCGGAGATCCGCGCCCCGCGCAGCGGATAAACCTCCGCGTATTCACGGCGAAACGCCATCAGGCCGGGCATCTCGTGCTCAGCGAGCCGAATTTCCTTGCGCCCGAACTCGGCGAGCGACAGATCCGCCACCGCGAAATCGAGGTCACCCACCTGTCGCGAGTACCGGGAGATGGTCTCGCTCTCGGTGTTAACTGCGGTCATCCCGTGCATCCTCCAAACCTTTCAGCCCTCAGAACACTACCGTTGCCACTAGTCGACTCACTGGAGTGCCCGTCGAGCCAGAGGAGGAAGGCCTGTTGTACCCGCCCGGGCCGGACACCCGCGTGATCGAGTTACGTGTGCACGGCGCGATGGGCACCAGGCCGGAGGCGCTGGTCTCGGCGGTCGCCGCGGTCGATGTCGCCGGTGACGGCGTCGGGCGGATCGTCCAGCCGGCCGACCGGCTCCTGCGGCCCGCGCCAGGCCCCGTGCTGCGGGCGGAGGGCCAGTCGATCCCACGGGTCGTCGAGGGTTACGCCTGGGCCGGGATGACCTCGGGTGGCGCGGCGAAGGCGGCGTGGGCGCTGCTGTTCCCGTTCGCGCTGGCCAACGTCGCGCACTGGATGTTGCCGCCCGTGCCGAGCGGGCACCAGCTCGCCACCCGGCTGGGCCTCGCCGCCCGCACGCTGCTGCGACTCGCCGCCGTGTTACTCACCGTGTTACTCGTCACGCAGGCCGCGGTCGTCAGCCTGGACCTGCTCGCGGCGCAGTGCCTGGCACCCGGCTCGCCGTGCCTGGCGGGCACGGTGCCGAACTGGCTGCGTGAGACGTACCTGTTCCGGCCGGCGGTCGGGCTGGTGCCGGTGGTGCTGACGATCTACGTGCTGCACCGGATCTCGTGCGTGGCCTGGGAGGTGGCCGACACGGGCAACCCGCCGCCGACGCCGCCGAACTCGCGTGTGCAGCTGCCCGGCACGAACCTGGTCGCCGATCCGGACACGCCGACGTTGCGGGCACTGCACCTGGTGGCGGCGCTCGCGACCGTCGCGCTGCTCCCCCTCGGCGGCCCGCTGACGATGCCGGCCGAACCCGTGGCCGTGGCGCTGTGGACGTTGGCGCTGATCCTGCTGGTCGTCGCGCTGCTCGGGGTGCTGCTGCTGGACGACCCGAGGGGCGCGTCACCGGTCGGCGCCGGCGCCTGGTTGCGGAGGGCGCTGGGCCCGTGGACGCGACGAGCGCTGTTCGCGACCGGTGGCGTGCTGGTCGCGGCCGCCGCGGCGAGCCGTGACCCGCTGATGCTGACCGGCACCCGACAGACGGTCGAGGCGGTCGCCGCCGTGCTCATCGTGGTCGTCGTGCTGTTCGGCGTGCTGCTGGTGCCGGCCGCACGGATCGCGCGACGCGAGTGGCGCGGCCGGCCGAGGGAGCTCCGTCCGTGGGCCGGCGGCTGGATGGCGGCGCCGGTGGTAGCGGTGGCGGCGCTGCTGGGCGGCGGCTTCGGCGCGGGGCTGGGCTACGCGGTGCGCAAGCTGCTCGGCACCGAGGGCATGCAGGTGCCACCGGGGTACGAGCCGGTGACGTTGCTGTGGGGCGCTGGCGCTGTGCTCGGGGTGGTGGTCGCGGCGGTGGGGGCGCCGTTCGCACTGGTCAAGCTGCGGAGGATCGAGTCGGCGGAGGCCCGCGTGCTCGGCTCGCCGGTACGGGAGTGGCGGCTCGCGGGGTGGCAGCGGCGGCATCTGCACCACGTGGTGCTGGCGTGTGCCGGCGCGCTGTGCGCGGGCGCGGTGGTGGCCGTGTACCTGCGGTTCACCGACGTGCCGACCTGGCTGCGGCCGTTGTCGACGATCGGGGTGCTGGCACTGGGCGCGCTGGCGGGCGGGCTACTGCGGGCGGTGTACAACGCGGCGCGGGCACCGGACTCGGCGCGGCAGCTGGGAGTGCTGGCGGACCTGGCGTGTTTCTGGCCGAGGGAAGCGCACCCGATCGTGCCGCCCTGCTACGCGATGAAGGTGGCGCCGGAGCTGGCGGCGCGGACGGTGTCGCACCTGCGCGAGCCCGGCACGAGGGTGGTGCTGGTCGGCGAGAGCCACGGCAGCCTGCTGGTGGTCGTGGCGGCGGCCCGGCTGCTGAACTCACTGAACGAACCGGAACGACGGCGGATCGGCGTGATGACGGTCGGCTCGCAGCTGCAGTGGGCGTACACCCGGGCGTTCCCGGCGGTGCTGCCGTTCACCGCGCTTGGCGGGCTGGCGGCCGAACTCGGCACGAGGTGGCGTTCACTGTGCCGGGGCACGGACCCCCTGGGCGGCGCGGTCACCACGTGGCGGCGGCAAGTGTTCGAGAACTCGATGCTGGGCATGGGTTTCCGCCCCGACGGGACACCGGGACCCCTGTCCGCGGCGACGTGCGGGCCATCGGGGGCGCTGGTACTGGGCCTCGACCACTGGCTGCCGGACCCACCGCGCGGGCCCACCCCCGGCCGCCGGTGGACACCCGGCCTGCAGCGACACGACAACTACTCGGCCGACCCGGAATGGGACCGCGCGGTGGCCATGGCAGCCGGCCTGGACCCCGCGGACCCACCGACGCTGCTGCAGCTACCGAAGTAGTTGTCCACAGCACACCGAGTTGTCCACAGGCAAGATCCACATCCCTCTGATTGTCACCCCCTACCGGTAGACTGGCACGGCGGGACGCCCCCGGGATCGGGTGGGGGTTGGGTTAGTTCTGAGGCCGGCTTTCGGTTTGCGTTGAGCGCGCTGCGGTTTGTGGCTGCGTTGACGTTTGTGGCAAAGGGAATGCGAGGCCACGGCTAGCGGGCCTCGCATTCCCTTTGCTGGCTTACTTCTTCAGTGCGTAGGCGTGGATGACGGTCGCCTTCGCGGTGTTGCCCGCGTTGTCCGAGACCGACCACCGCAGCGACGCGTACTGCGCGCCCCTCGGATGGTTGACCTCAGCCATCCACTGTCCATTGTGGCTGCTCAGACGGACCTTCTGCCACGTCGCCCCGTCGTCGTAGGAGATCTCGACGGCCGGGGTGTTCACCTGACCCACCTGCTGGACACCGTTGCGCTGCACGTACACCGGGAAACGGAACTTCTTCCCGGCCGGAGCCGCGTTGTGGTTGTCCAGGTTCGGGGCGAAGCGGACCGCCAGGACCGGGATCGGCGTCTTTGTCCCGGTGCGGGCGGAGCGGAACGTCCACTCCGCGTCGATCCGGGTCGACAGTGGACCGGTCATGGTCGCGGTCGTGCGTAGCGCGTAGGTGGCCTCCTCAGGAGACAGTCTGGCGAACATCGAGCCAGGGCCGGGATTTTCGGCGATCACCTCGCCGTCGCGGAGCAGCGCCGAGGCACCTACCTGATAACCCTCCTCGTTCGTGAAGTTGCCGTCGACGTCGGCGTTCTGGTCGCCGTGCATGTTCAGGAGGAACATCAGGTCGTCGCCTGCACGGGAGATGTACCCGCCCTGCTCGTCAGGGGCGGGGTTGTACGCCAGCCCCGGCCCGATCACGCCGACGTTCCACCGCTCGTGGGTAGTTCGGCCCAGTTCGTACGACCTCGGGGTGAAGACGTTGAGGTGCATGCCGTTCCTCGACACCGGGTCCCACGTGGTGGCCTCGTCGAAGTACGGGCGCCACTCGGTGCCGGGTGAGTAGTACTCGGTCATCGTGTACGGCAGCGGCATCGTGACAACGCCTTCGCGGACGCCGATCTTGCCCCCGGTGGCGACCGCGTACGACGAGATGACCTTCGCGAGCTGCCTGTCGTGGATCACCTTCTTCGGATTCGCTGGCACGGCGCCGTCGCTGACGTCGCGGAGGTTGTACAGATAGGGGCTGGCGTGGAAACCGGGTTCCACGCCGGTGCCGTCCGGCTTCGCGAGCTGCGCTTCCATCGCGAACTCGAAGTCGCCTGGCGCAGCGGTCAGGGACGGGCGGGTGACGATGTTGTCGAAGCTCTGGCTGACCCAGCCGCTTCCGATCGTGTCCCAGTCGGTGGTCATCCGGTACGAGTGTGCCGTCCGGAACGGAGCCGCCTCCCGCTTGTCGACCGTGAAGCCGAGGGGCCGGCCGTCCCGCGCGTCGAACGTGTACTCCGTGTGGCCACGATCCACCACGAACGCGGGCTCGGTGAAGTCGGCCTTCCAGGGCCTGTCCGCCCCTTCGGTCACAAAACCGTCGAAGAAGTACGTGCCCTTCGGCACTCGCACGACGGTCGTCCCGGACACGTCGTAGCTCGTGTACAGCTTCGGGTTGGCGGTGTCCACGATCCGGAACCCGTAGTCCGGGGTCGGTTTCCCGGCGCGGTCGAGGAAGGTGAGCTTCACGTCGAAGGTCTCGACCTCGCTGTCCACCGCGATCGGGGTACGCACGCCGGCTCCACCGCCGGTCGCGACCACCGCCCCGCTGAAGGAGCCCTCGACGTCCCGGGTGTCGGCGGTCACCCTGACGTCCGCTGTCCCGCCTGCCGGCACGGTAATCTGGGCTGGGGACACCGTGAACATACCCACGGGAGCGCCCGCCGCCTCAGCGGCAACGTCCAGGGTCACCGGCGACGAGCCGGAGTTGGTGTAGGTGAGCGTCTTCGTGATCGGCTCGTCGTCATCGTGCGGGTACAGGACCAACCCGTAGCTCAGGCTCGCCGGTGACGCGAAGACGTTCGCATCGACCGCCGCGGCGACGTCGACCCGACCCGCGCCCTGCTCGTACGCCGACAGCTCGGTGTTCGCCTTCGAGCTGGCCATGAGTGTCGACTTGAGACGGTCCGCCGGCCAGTCCGGGTGCTGCCCGGCGAGGATCGCGGCGGCGCCTGCCACGTGCGGGGTCGCCATCGAGGTGCCCGACAGCGACACGTAGCCATCATCGGCAGGATTGCCGATCCAGCCGTTCGCCGCCTTGGCCGCCACGATGTCCACACCCGGTGCGGTGATGTCCGGCTTGATCGCCCCGTCCCCGAGGCGCGGCCCACGGCTGGAGAAGTGGGCGAGGCCGTCGTTCCGGTCCACGGCACCGACCGTCAGCGCGGCGTCGGCCGCCCCCGGACTGGCGACGGTCCGGTCGCCCGGGCCGGCGTTGCCCGCGGCGATGACGAACAACGTCCCCGTCTCGGCGGTGATCTGGTTGACCGCCTGTGACATGGGATCGGCGCCGTCACTCGCCTCCCGGGTACCGAGACTCATGTTGACCACGTCCGCGCCGCTCGCGGCAGCCCACTCCATGCCGGCGATGATCCACGACTCGTACCCGCCGCCCGCGTCGTCAAGCACCTTGCCGTTCAACAGCTTGGTGTTCGGCGCGACGCCCTTGTTCTTCGCGCCGTCGCCGGTGATGATCGACGCAACGTGCGTGCCGTGACCGAAGTAGTCGTCCGTACCGGTCGCGCTGTCGGTGAAGTCCTGCGCGCCGATCACCGCGTCGTCCAGGTCCGGGTGCGTCGCGTCGATGCCGGTGTCCAGCACCGCCACCGTGGTGCCTTCCCCGGTGTGGCCGGCGTTCCAGGCCGAGGGAGCGCCGATCTGCGGCACGCTTCGATCCAGAGTGGCCTTGACCGGACCGTCCAGCCAGATCTTCCTCGCCGAGTCGCGCGTGGTCTCCCAGAACGTCGTGGTCTTCTCCGCACGCATCGCGACCGCACTCATCGCCGGCAGCTCACGCTCCACCCGCGCACCGGCCGCCCTGGGTGTGGCGCCCGGGTAGTCGACGATCACCGGCAGGTCCTTGCGGTCCGCGTCGCCGTAACCGGACCTGGCCAGCTCGCTGACATCGAACAGGCGGGGGTCCAGCTTGCCGGAGGACACCCCGGTCAGCGCGTCCTCCGGGACGACGTTGAGGTCACCGTCGATGTCGGTGTAGGTGCGGAAATCCAGGTGCTCACGGCCTTTCGCCGCGACCACGTCGAACCCGTTCGGGCCTCCCAACGTGACGACATCGCCGGTCAGGAGGGTGACGGTGGTATCCGCTCCCGGTGTCGCGGCCGGCAGTGTCACCGCCGGTGGAGCTGCCGCGGCGGGACCGGCCGTACTGGCGGTCGCCGCGACGAGTAAGCCCGCCAACGCGAAGCGGGCTCTTCCGTGGCTCATCCACTCTCCCTGGTGCAAGGCGACAGCACCTCGCCGGCTGCCGCTCCAGTGAGTACGACACCACCGGGGACGGCGACGTTGAGTGGCAAGCGAAAGCGAGGCCGCGGCGGGCCTCGCTTTCGCTTGCCGGCTCGCTACTTCAGGGCGTAGGCGTGGATGATCGTCGCCTTCGCGGAGTTGCCCGCGTTGTCCGAGACCGACCACCGCAGTGACGCGAACTGCGCGCCGACCGGGTTGTTGACCTCGGCCTGCCACTTGCCGTTGCTCCAGATGAGACGAGCCCTCTGCCACGTCCCGCCGTCGTTGTAGGAGACCTCCACCAACGGCGGGTTCACCTGACCCGGTTCGTCGACCCCGTTGCGCTGTGTGTGAACCGGGAAGCGGAACCGCCCGGCCGGCGCGGCGTTGTGGTCGTCCAGGTTCGGGGCGAGCCGCACTGCCAGGGCCGGGATCGGCGTCGGAGTGTCGCCGGCGACGTGGCCGGAGCGGAACGTCCACTCGGCATCGACGCGGGTGGACAGTGGACCGGGCTTGGACGCACTGGTGCGCAGTGTGTAGATGGCCTCCTCAGCGGGCAGGCGGGTGCGGAAGACCGTGCCCGGATACGGCTCGTCGCTGATGACCGCACCGTCGCGGAGGAGTTGGGTGCTGCCCGGGCGGTCGTTGCCCACGGTCCAGAAGTAACCGTTGGCGTCGGTGTTCTGGTCGCCGTACACGGCGATGGACGCCTGGAACTCGTCGCCGAGACGGGCGAACTCACCCAGCCTGTCCGGGGCGGACGCCAACCCCGGCCCGAACACCCCGACGTTCCACCGCTCCTGGTACACCGTGCCCGCCTGATAGGTCCGCGCGGAGAAGACGGAGCTGGAGAAGCCGTCCGAGAGGTTCGCCCCTGGGATGGCTTCCTGGAAGTAGGGACGCCAGTCGACGCCAGGTGAGTAGTACTCGGTCAGCGTGTACGGCAACGGCATCGACACCATGCTGTCCCGGACGCCGATCCGGTCCGGTGTGGCGACCGCGTGCGTCGAGACGACCTTGGCCAGCTCAATCCTGCGCATCACGTGGGTCAGGTCCGCCGGCACGCTGTCTTCCTCGGCGTACGCCACGTGGAACAGGTACGGGCTGGCGTGGAACCCCGGCCACGTGCCGGTGCCGTCCGGCCTGGCGAACTCGCCGCGCATCTCGAAGTCGAAGTTCTGCGACGACGTGCGGGACGGCCGGGAGAAGAGGTTGCGGAAGTCCGTGCGGTACAGGCCGCTGCCGGTCAGTCCCCATTCGGTGGTCATCCGGTAGTCGAGCAACGCGCTTCCCGCCGCGGCGGCCGCCTGGTCGACGCTGAGCGCGACCGGCACGCCGTCCCGCGCGTCGAGCGTGAACTCGGTGTCACGGTCGACCACGAGCGCGGGCTCGGTGAAGTCGGTCGAGGGCCACGGCCACTGACCGTTGTTCGTCCACGCATGACCGTCGAGGAAGTACGTGCCCTTCGGCACCCGCACCACGCTCGTGCCGGACGGGTCGTAGCTTCGGAAGGCCCTCGGGTTGGCGAGGTCCACCAACCGGTAGTCGTAGCCCGAGGTCGGGTTTCCGTTGTGGTCGAGAACCTTGAACGTCACGTTGTAGCTCTCGACCTCGCTCTCCAGGGCGATCGGGACACGCACCCGGGTGTTCCCGCCCGCCGCCACGACCGTGCCGGAGAAAACACCTTCGGCGCCGGCGACGCGCGTGTCCGCGGTCAGCGAGACGTCCGCGACCCCGCCTGCCGGCACGGTGACCTGGCTGGGGGAAACGGTGAACAGCCCCGCCGGGGCGTCCATCTCGACGGTGACGTCCAGAGTCACGGGCGCGGCACCCGAGTTCCGATAGGTGATCTTCTTCGTGATCGGCTGGTCGTCGTGGTGCGGGTACAGCACCGTGCCGAAGCCCATGCTCGCCGGCGCCGCGGACACAGTCCCCTGAGTTCCCACGGCCGCCGCCACGTCCACCCGGCCGGCACCCTGCTCGAACGCGCTCAGCCCGTCGGCCGGCTCCGCGCTGCCCATGAGCGTGCTCTTGAGCAGTTCGGGGCCCCAGTCCGGGTGCACGCCGGCGAGGATCGCGGCGGCGCCGGCCACGTGCGGAGTGGCCATCGAGGTGCCGGACGCGGCGGTGTAGCGGTCGTTGACCGGCGAGCCCATGCTGGTGCCGGCAGCCCGCGCGGCGACGATGTCCACGCCAGGTGCGGTGATGTCCGGCTTGATCGCCCCGTCCCCGATGCGCGGGCCGCGGCTGGAGAACCCGGCCAGTTTGTCGTCCCGGTCCACCGCGCCGACGGTCAGCGCGGCGTCGGCCGCTCCGGGACTACCGACGGACACGGCGTCAGGGCCGTTGTTGCCCGCGGCGATGACGAACAACGTGCCCTTCTCGGCGGTGATCCGGTTGACCGCCTGCGACATCGGGTCGGTGCCGTCGCTCGCATTCCAGGTGCCGAGGCTCATGTTGACCACGTCGGCGCCGTTCGCGGCCGCCCACTCCATGCCGGCGATGATCCACGACTCCTGCCCGCCGCCGCCGTCGTCGAGCACCTTGCCGTTCAACAGCTTCGCGTCCGGTGCGACGCCCTTGTAGCGGTCACCGGAGCCGGTGATGGTCGACGCGACGTGTGTGCCGTGGCCGAACCGGTCGGTCGTGCCGGCCGCGCTCGGCGTGAAGTTCTGTGCGCCGACCACCGCATCGTCCAGGTCCGGGTGTGTGGCGTCGATCCCGGTGTCGAGCACGGCCACCTTGGTGCCGGCCCCGGTGTGCCCGGCCGCCCACGCGTCTGGTGCGCCGATCTGCGCGGCGCTGTGGTCCAGTGACACCGTCACCCGGCCGTCCAGCCAGATCTTGCTCGCCGAGGTGAGAGCCGCCGACCAGAACGCCGGGCCCTTCTCCGCGCGCATCGCGACCGCGCCCATCGACGGCAGCTCGCGAACGTCGCTGGTGCCCGCCACTCTCGGTGTGGCGCCGGGATAGTCGACGATCAGCGGCACGTCCTTCCGGTCCACGTCGCCGTAGCCGGACCTGGCCAGCTCGCTCACGTCGAACAGGCGTCGGTCGAGTTGGCCGGAAGCAACGCCCGCCAGCGCGTCCTCCGGGATGACGGTGACGTCGCCGTCGACCTCGGTGTACGTGCGGAATCCAATGTGTTCACGGCCTTTCGCCGCGACCACGTCCGCTCCGGTCGGTCCGCCCAACGTGACGAGATCACCGGTCAGGAGTGTGACCGTGGTGGCCGCACCCAGTGCTCGCGCCTGCGCCACCGCGGCAGGCGCCGCGACCGCGGGCCCGGCCGTGACGGCCGTGGCCGCGACGAGTAGACCCACGCAGGCAGCGCGGGCTCTTCGGATGTTCATCCGTTCTCCCCAGAATCAGACGGCGGCCCCCAGTTCGCCACCGCTCATTGAAAGGACACGGGCGAGGCCGGGAAGGTTGCCAACCAAACGGCCTAACTCAGTGCGGCCAACAGCGCGGCGGCGGGCGCGATGTGCCCGGCCAGGGCCAGCAGACCGGCGGGGCCGAGCCGGCCTTCCCGGTCCACGACGATCCTGGCCTCGCGCAGCACCGGGCCCAGGTCCGCCCGCAGCGCCTTCTCCACTCCGGTCAGCGAGGCCGCGTGGCGGAAGACACCACCCGACAGCACCAGCACCGTCGCGCCCTTCGGGCCGAGCTGTCCCACCATGCCCAGGTGACGGCGGATCGCCAGCGTCGCGGCCAGCCGCGCGATGCGCAGGTCCGCCTCGTGTTCCTCGTCGGTCGAGGGGACAAGGTCCACGTTCTCGTTGCGATGGGCGGCTTTCGCCGCGAGGTCGGTGTCGGGCGGCAGGAGGCGTTCGGTGACCGCCTCCGCCACGACGCCAGGGGCGCTCACGCGCATACCGATATCGCCCTCGACCGTCCTGCGGTCCGGCGGCAGCGCCACAGCACTCCGATTGTCCACTGTGGATACCGAGGAGTAGACGTCCGTCGTGGCGCCGCCGACGTCGACGACCAGGACGGCGCCGTCCTCCTGTGCCGCCAACGTGGAGACGCCGGAGAGCACCGCGTCCGGGGTCACCGCGCCCACCATGCGGCGGAAGCGTGGCCCGCGCGACAGGCCCTTGCCGCCGATCACGTGTGCCAGGAACACCTCGCGGATCGCCGCGCGTGCCGGCCCGGGAGCCAGCTCACCCACGTCCGGCAACACGTTGTCGGTCGCCACCACCGTCCGGCCACGCAACGACTCCAGCGCGGCGTCCTGCACCTGCTTGTTCCCGGCCAGCACCACCGGCACCGCGATCCTGGCTTTCGCCAGGCGGGAGGCGTTGTGCAGCAACACCTTCTCGTCACCGCCGTCGGTACCGCCGACCAGCAGCACCACGTCCGGGCGCGCCGCCCGCAATGCGTACACATTGGACAGCGGGCCGGCCGAGACGTGCACGACCTTCGCGCCGGCCGACAGCGCCACGCGGTAACCCGCTTCGGCGCTCACCAGTCGCTCGTGCCCCACGACCGCGAGTCGCAAACCGCCCCCGGCGGACGAGCAGGCCAGCACCTCGGCCTCGCCGGGGAGCGCCTCGGTCACCGCGGCGACGCCGTCCAGCACCTCCGGCGGTGTGGTTCTGTGTTGTGCCACGGCGAGAAGCGTGCCGTCCTCGGCGACCAGCGCGCCCTTCGTCCACGTGGAACCGACGTCAAGACATCGGAACATGCTTGTCCAGCAACGATTTCCGCCGGCCGTAGACGAAGTACACCACGACCCCGATCAGCATCCACACGAAGAACCGCAGCCACGTCAGGATGGTCAGGTTCACCATCAGCCACAGGCACGCACCGATCGCCAGCACCCCGATCACGGGCAGCGCCGGTACCCGGAACCCTCGCGGCAGGTCCGGACGGGTCCGCCGCAGCACCATCACACCCGCCGACACCAGCACGAACGCGAACAGCGTGCCGATGTTGACCATCTCCTCCAGCTTGCCGGCCGGGAAGAACGTGGCCGCCGCCGCGACCAGCACACCGACCAGAATGGTCGCCCGCGCCGGGGTGCCCCGCGCACCCGTGCGGGACAGGCCGTGCGGCACCAGGCCGTCGCGGGCCATCGCGAACAGCACGCGGATCTGGCCCAGCATCAGCACCATCACGACCGTGGTGAGGCCGGCCAGCGCGCCGATCGAGATGATGTTCGCCGCCCAGTCCACGCCGTTGAGCGCGAACGCCGTGGCGAGGGTCTTGCGTTCACCGTCCGGCCCGGTGGCGAGGTCGGTGTAGGAGACCATGCCGGTCACCACCAGCGACACCGCCACGTACAGCACGGTCACGATCGCCAGCGAGCCGAGGATGCCGCGTGGCACGGCACGTTTCGGGTCCTTCGTCTCCTCGGCCGTGGTCGCCACGATGTCGAAGCCGATGAACGCGAAGAACACCAGCGACGCGCCGGCCAACAGCCCGAAGACGCCGAACGCGGAGGTCGTGCCGCCGGCCAGCCACGAGAAGACGGTCTGGTCGACGCCCGTGGAGGCCGTGCTGCCGCTCTCCGTCGGCGGGATGTACGGGTCGTAGTTCGCGGCCTTGATGTAGAAGAACCCGAAGACGATCACGAACAGCACGATGACGACCTTGATGCTGGTGATCACCATGCTGACCCGCGACGACAGCTTCGTGCCCGCCGCGAGCAGGCCGGTCAACGCGACGATGAGGAGCAGCGCGCCCCAGTTGACGGTCACGCTCCCGATCTCGAACGTGGTCGACACCCCGTCGCCGAACAGGTAGGCGAGCACCGTGCGCAGGTACTCCGACCAGCCGGTGGCGACCGCGGCCGACGCGACCGCGAACTCCAGCACCAGGTCCCAGCCGATGATCCAAGCGACGAACTCGCCGAACGTGGCGTACGAGTAGGTGTACGCGCTGCCCGCGACCGGCACCGTGGACGCGAACTCGGCGTAGCACAACGCGGCAAGCCCGCACGCCACGCCGGCGAGCACGAACGCGAGCGACACCGACGGTCCGGTGAGGTCGCCCGCGGTCCGCGCGGTGAGCGTGAAGATGCCCGCGCCGATGATGACGGCGACGCCGAAGACCGTGAGGTCCCACGCGCTGAGGTTCTTCTTCAACCGCGAGCCGGGCTCGTCGGTGTCCTGGATCGACTGTTCTACGGATTTCGTGCGCAACAACCCGGTTCCGGGCACACCGGCCTCCTGTCCCCGATCTCTGGCCGACGATAACGCCGATCGGGCCCAGCGTGTTACGGAGAAGGGGTCAACGCCTCACGTTGTGGCAGGTGTGCGGTCCAGGTCCGGTTCGAGGTAGATCAGGCGGGCCGCTGGCACGGCATCGCGGACGCGGGACTCGGCTGCGTCGATCTCGGCGGCGACCTCGGTCAGCTGGAGCCCGGGCTCCAGTGCGATCTTGGCCGCCACCAGCAGCTCGTCCGGGCCGATGTACTGCGAGCGAATGTGGATCAGGCGCTGCACCCGGCCGCCCTCCAGCGCCGCGGTGATGGCGTCCAGCTCGTTCGGGGTGGCACCCTCACCGATCAGGAGGCTCTTCATCTCGATGATCAGGATGATGGCGATCACGCCGAGCAGAGCGCCGATCATGAGCGTGCCGACGCCGTCCCACATCGGGTCGTCCGTGATGACCGCCAGGCCGACACCGAACAGCGCGAACACCAGGCCGAACAGCGCGCCGGCGTCCTCAAGCAGCACCACCGGCAGCTCCGGGGTCCGCGACTGGCGGATGAAACCCCACCACGTCACGTCGCCCTTGATCTTGCGCGACTCCACGATCGCGGTGCGGAAACTGTAGGTCTCCAGCCCGATCGCGACCACCAGGATCAACACCGCGACGATCGGGGTGGTGAGTGGCTCGGGGTGTTGCAGCTTGTGGATGCCCTCGTAGATCGCGAACGCCGACCCCAGCGAGAACAGCATCAGCGCGACGATGAACGAGTAGAAGTACCGGTCCCGGCCGAACCCGAACGGGTGCTCCTTGGTCGCCTTGCGCTGGGACGTCTTCTGTCCCAGGAGCAGCAGGCCCTGGTTGGACGTGTCCGCGACCGAGTGCACGGCCTCGGCGAGCATCGACGACGCTCCGGTGATCGCGAAGCCGATGAACTTGGCCACCGCGATGCCCGCGTTCGCCGCGAGCGCCGCGAGAATCGCCTTGGTCCCGCCCCCTGTAGCCACAGCCGCTCCCTCACGCCATGTCGGATTTGTCGCGTGTGCAGATTAGAGAGTCAGGCGAGATCGCCCAAGCCAGGGGTTGCCGCGAACGCCCGTACGTATGCCTCGGCCGGCGACAACACCACGTCCGGGTCGGTCGCCGGGATCCACAACGCCTGACCCCGCCCCAGTGTCAGGTCCGACACCGTGAGCGTGCCGTCGATGGTAACCACGATGCGCGGGGTGCCGCCGGGTAGCGTCACGGGCTCGCGGGTGCCGTCCGTCCACTCCAGCCTGGACAGTTCGAACTCCGGCGCCGGGGTCCGGTAGACGTGCCGGGCCCCCACCGGCTCACCCGTCGTCACCGCCATGTCACCGCAGCTGAAGTCCAGCACCCGTAACAGCTCGGGCACGTCGACGTGCTTGGGCGTCAGGCCGCCGCGCAGCACGTTGTCCGAGTTGGCCAGCACCTCGACGCCCGTGCCGTGCAGGTAGGCGTGCAGGTTCCCGGCCGGCAGGAAGATCGCCTCGCCCGGCGCCAGCACCAGGCGGTTCAGCAGCAGCGCCGCCAACACGCCAGCGTCGCCCGGGTAGCTCTCGCCCAGCTCCAGGACCGTCCGGCACTCCTGTTCGAACGAGCCGTGCTCCTTGACGTGCAGCACGCACTCGTCGAGCAGCTCCGGCAGCAGCGCGTCGATGGCCGGCTGCGGCAGCGTGATCCATGTCGTGAACAGCGCACGCAGGCCGTCGCTGTTCGGCTCCCCCGCCAGCAGGTCGACGTACGGGGCGAGGCCGGGCGTCGACACCGACCGTAGTAACTCGACAGTCCGATGTGGATCGCGGAACCCGGCCAGCGCGTGGAACTCCGTCAGCGCGCACAGCAGTTCCGGCTTCGGCGTCGGGTCCGGGTAGTTGCGGTTCCCCGCGTCCCTGGCGATCCCGCGGGCCTCCTCGCGGGCATACCCCTCCGCGGCCTGTTCGGCCGACGGGTGCGCCTGCAGACTGAGCGGTTCCTCGGCGGCGAGGACCTTCAACAGGAACGGCAGCCTGCCGGCCCAGCGGGCCGCGACGGCCTCGCCGAGCTGGCCCTTCGGGTCCGCCGCCAGCACGTCCAGAAGCGGCTTGTCGCCGACGCGGGACGGGTCACCCGGATGGGCGCCCAGCCACAGCTCCGCCTCCGGGTGCGGCGCCGGCACCGGCTTGCCAAGCAGGTCGGCGATGGCGGTCCGGGAACCCCAGGCGTAAGGCCTTACGGGGTTGTCAAGCAGCTCCACGAAGGTCTCACTCTCTTGGCCGGGCCGGCAGGTACCTGGCGGTGCCGCCGGTCGTCCCGGCCGCCAGCCCCAGGTAGAGGGCGGCCAGTTCGAAACGCAGCGCGAGCACCATCGCGACTGCCGTCGTGTCCGCGGTGATCTCCTCGCCCGGCGCGACCAGGTCGGCGTCGGGCAGCATCTCCGCCGCCATCCGGCGCACCGGGTCGGTCGGCAGCGCGTTCACGGCCAGCAGGAACGCACGCAGCGGCGACGTGGCGGACGGGTCGAGGTCGTCGGGGTCGGCGAAGATGTCGGTGCCCGCGGCGGCCTGCGTGGCGGCGCGGTGCAGGGCGGTGCGGCTCGCGGCCTGCTGGTACGGGGCAACGTCGCACACGAGGTCGGTGTGGGTGGCCAGTGTCTGCGCCGCGTACATCGCCACACCGGTCGCCACGTCGTCGAGACCCCACAGCAGCGGGGTCCGCTCGGCGAGCCGCAGCGCCAGCGACTTGGCCGGATTGACGAACGTCTCGTGCTGCATGTGGTCGCGCTCGGCCTCGCGGTCCAGTTCGTCGGCCACCATGTCGAGGTCGGTGCGCAGCAGCTCCAGCGTGGTGCACGCGAGCAGGCCGGCGGCGAGCGCACGGGGGAAGCCGAAGCCGGGCGGCACCGGCACGCGCGGGGTGATCAGCACGGCCTGGCCTGCGGCGGCCGCGGCGACCGGGCCGTCCTCGGGGGCGGTCAGCACGACGCTCGCGCCGTAACGGCCGGCACGGTCGATCGACTCGGCCAGCTCGATGTCACCCGGGTCGTCGGTGTGGGCGACGAGCACGTCCAGCGGGCCGAGCCACGGCGGGGCGGTGTCGGTGAGCACGACCGGCACCGGGCAGGCGCGGCCGAGCAGCATCATCAGCACCTTGGCCGCGACGGGACCGAGACCGGGCCTGGTCAGCAGCACCAGGGCCCGCGGGCGGTGGCCGGCGAGCCGGGCGATGTCCGCCTCGCGGCCGGCCTCCACCGTGGCACGCACCTGCGCACCCGCCCGTGCGGACGCGGGGAGCAGCCCGTCGGCGTCGACGTCGGCCAACCGGCCGAGGTCGTCGAGAAGGGTGTCGTCGACCGCCGCGCTCACGGCCCCTCTCCTAGCGCCTCAGGTTTCGCCCCGCAAGGTCCTCTCACTCCTCAGCACTCTCCTTGGCCGGCATGATCGCCTCGTCGAGCAACAGCACCGGGATGCCGTCCTCGACCCGGAACTGCCGGCCGCACGACGTGCAGGTCAGCACGTCCGCCTCCGGGTCGGTCGGCGAGCCGACGTGCAGTGGCGCGTGGTCGTCGGAAGGACACGCGAGGATCTCCATGAGCCTCGGGTCGAGCTGGACGGCCATGTCCTCTCCTCTTTGTTCAGGCCCGGACGATCCCGAGCACCTCGTCGCGGATGGCCGCGACGCCGGCCTCGTCCGGTGCCTCGATGTTCAGCCGCAGCAGTGGCTCCGTGTTGGACGGTCGCAGGTTGAACCAGCCTCCGCCAGGCAGTTCCACGGTAAGCCCGTCCAACTCGTCCGTGCGTACCCCGTCCCGGGCTTCGAAAGCCTCCTTGACGGCTGCCATCCGGCCGGCCTGGTCCGCCACTGTCGAGTTGATCTCGCCGGACGCCGCGTAGCGGCTGTACTCGCTGGTCAGCTCGGACAGCGGCTGGTCCTGCTCGCCGAGGGCGGCGAGCACGTGCAGAGCGGCGAGCATGCCGGTGTCGGCACGCCAGAAGTCGCGGAAGTAGTAGTGGGCGGAGTGCTCGCCGCCGAAGATCGCGCCCGTCCTCGCCATCTCGGCCTTGATGAACGAGTGGCCGACGCGGGTGCGGACCGGCTTGCCGCCGTGCTCGGCGACGATCTCCGGCACGCCCTTCGACGTGATCAGGTTGTGGATGATCGTGCCGCCGGGGTCCTTGGCCAGCTCACGCACGGCGACCAGGGCGGTGATCGTGCTCGGCGGCACCGGCTCGCCCCGCTCGTCGACCACGAAGCAGCGGTCCGCGTCGCCGTCGAACGCGAGCCCCGCGTCCGCGCCAACCTCCCGGACCTTGGCCTGCAGGTCGACGATGTTCTTCGGGTCGAGGGGGTTGGCCTCGTGGTTGGGGAAGCTGCCGTCCAGCTCGAAGTACATCGGGACGATCTCGAGCGGCAGGCCCTCGAACATCGGCGGCACGGTGTGCCCGCCCATGCCGTTGCCGGCGTCGACGACGACCTTCAGTGGCCGGCTACCGCTCAGGTCGACGAGTTTGTGCAGGTAGGCGACGTACTCGGTGAGCATGTCACGGGTCTCGAGCCTGCCGGCCGTCTTGCCCTCGGACGGCGCGGTGCCGGCCTCGACCTCGCGCTGGATGTCGGTGAGGCCCGTGTCCTGGCCGACCGGGGCGGCGCCGGCGCGGCACAGCTTGATGCCGTTGTACTTGGCCGGGTTGTGGCTCGCGGTGAACATGGCGCCCGGCAGGTTGAGGTGGCCGGAGGCGAAGTAGAGCATGTCGGTGCTGGCGAGGCCGATCAGCACGACGTCGACGCCCTCGCGGGTGACGCCCTCGGCGAACGCGTTCGCCAGCCCAGGGCTCGACGCGCGCATGTCGTGGCCGATCACGATCGCGCCGGCCTCGGCCGACTGGCGGGCGAACGCCGCGCCGATGTCCCGGACGAGGTCCGTGTCGAGTTGTTCGCCGACGACGCCGCGGATGTCGTAGGCCTTGAAGACTCCGGACAGGTCACGCACCAGTGCTCCCCGAGAGGTCAGCGGATTTGCCTCAGGCGAGCCTACCGGCGCGGAGGTCAAGCGTCCGTAGGTGTTACTCGGTTCTGTGTCGGCGGGCCGGCCGACCCTCGCAACCCTGTTCGAATGTGTCCCGAACAAACCCGAACAGCGTTTTCACAGTCCACCCCCGGAAACAAGATCTTCGTGACCTGGTACGACGGCTGCAGCGACGGCCAGCCGGGGCCTGCCAACCAGGGCTGCCAGAGCGGTCCGACCGCGGCCCAGAACCCGAAGAAGGGCGTGCAGGTCAGCATCTACACACCAGGCAGATCTTCGACATGACCGAGCGGCACGGCACCCATAAGTGGGTCCCCGGCGACGTGACCAAGGTCGGCCGGCACAACAACCAGTGGTACAGCCACGGCTACCTGAGGACCTCAGCTACGACACGAGCGGCGGGCGGGTCTACTCACTCTCGGAGTACTACGGCAGGCGGGCGATCTACTCGGTACCCGCCAACTTCTGAGCTGACCCGGTGACCGGTGCCTAGTCGGTCACCGGGTCCGGCAGGACGCGCAGATGACCCCGGCGACCCGTGGTCGTGTTGACCGCGGGCTCGGGCGCCGGCTCGACGGGACGGTCGGGCCGGCCCGCCTCACGGACCGCCTCGGCGAGCGCGGTCAGGTCGTCGACCGTCGGCTCGGGGGCGGCGAACTCGCCGTCGTGCCGGACAACCTCCCAGCCCCTCGGGACCGTCAGGCGCAACGCATGCTCCTCGCACAGGTCGTAGCTGTGCGGCTCGGAGTAGGTCGCGAGCGGTCCGACGACGGCGGTCGACTCGGCATAGGCGTAGGTCAGCGTCGCGACCGCCGGGCTTCCGCACCCGGTACGCGAACACTTCCGCACGCTTCGCACGAACGTGGACGATAGCGCGTCGCGATGGAAATAGCCGCTCGCCACACCGTGGTCGTGTACACCCCGGTGCGGGCACTGGATACGCTCAAGCCCGTGACCTCGACACGTGGCCGTCTCGGGCGCAGGCGGCGCCCCAACCGGGACCGCCATGGCCGTGGGCTGCGCGGCTCGCTGTACCCGTCGACGCTGCCGGCGGCGTCCACCCGTGCCGAGCGGTTCGACGCGCTGGTCCTGGCCGCCCTGGAACCGATCGAGGCACGCTGGCGCACCGAGCTCACGAAGCTGGACGTGGCGGTCGACGACGTCCCCGACGTCCGAGGTGACGACCCGACCATCGCGGCGGAAGGCACCCTGACGGACGCGGGCGTCCCCCTGGCCCGCCTGGTCCCGGCCGGCGTGGACCGCCGAGGCCAACCGACGAAGGCCCGCATAGTCCTGTTCCGCCGCCCACTGGAAGCCAGGGCACGAGACGGCGCGGACCTGGCGGACCTGGTCCACCACGTCCTGGTAGACCAGGTAGCCAACTATCTGGGCGTAGACCCCACGGTCATAGACGGCGAAGCCTGACCCGCGCGCGAGTCCAACCGCACAGACCCGCGTGTCCAACAATCTGGACCGCTGAGTTCAACAAATCGGGCATGCTCGATTTGTTGAACTCAGGGGTCTCTGCTGTTGGACACGCGGGTCAGGAGCGTTGGACACGCGTGTCTCGGCTGGGGATGGCTGTCAGTGCTGTGAACAGGACCATCGCGGCTTGTATCAGCAGTAGGACGCTGCGTAGGGCTGTGGGCTGTTCCACGCGCACTTCCGCCGCTCGTTCGGGGAGGCTCACCGCTACCAGGTGGTTCCAGGCTCGGGTGATCGGGACCTGTCGGCCGTCGATCGTCGCGGTCCACCCGGGTTCCTCTTCCGCCGCCACCACCAGGAGGCGGCCCTCCGGGCCCTCCGAGACGCGGACCGCCACCAAGGGGGGCGCAGCGTCCACCGGGACGACGCCGGCCGTGCCCAGCTCCGTCGGTGGTTCGCCACCCGTTAATGCCCGGCGCGCCATCTCCGGGGACAGCAGCGTGACCTGTCCCGCCGCCGGCTGTAGGCGCAGGACCGGGCGGCCGTCGGACATCGCGGGGGCGTCCGCCACCAGGTTGCCGGCCGACTCGCGGATTTCGGCGGCCTCCTCGGCGGTCGGCACGACGACGAACAGCACGCCGGCTGTCGCGGCCTGCGCCACCCCGACCTTCGGGTCCAGGCGCAGCACCTCGGCGAGTCCTCGCACGCTCGCGCCGTCGTTCACCGGCGCCAGGTCGTCGTCGCCGAACACCGGCGCGCGACCGGCGGTCATCCTCGGCTCGTCGCCCATCACCAGCACCCAGCGGCCGGTCGCCGCCAGCTCACGGGTCAGCGTCGTGGCAAGCCGTGGCGCGTCGTCGGTCAGCGGCCCCGCCCCGCCCGCGACCAGCGCACCCACCGCGAGCCCGCCCACGCCGAGCACCCCGAGCACCGCGGCCGGCCGGACCCACGAGATCGACGGCCCACCCGTCCGGCACACCCCTAGCAGCGCGTGCAGCAGCCCCCATCCCACCAGCACGAGCCCTGGCCCCGTCCACCCGTACATCGGCAGCTCGCCGGTGATCGGCGTCGCCCCCATCATCCGCACCAGGGCGACCGCGCAGCCGCCCAGGATCGCCAGCGCCAGCCCGGGGAACGCCGTTCGCCTCGGCCGCACCGCGATGCCGACCAGCGGGAAGATCACGACCGCGAGCCCGACCACCGGCCAGGCACCCGGCCCACCGGGGTCGAGCGTGGCCAGCTCGAACAGCGACACGACCGGCGTCGGCAGATACGCGCCGAGCCCGTGGACCACCACGGCGGGGTGCTGGATCACCACCGCGGGCCACGGCAGCAGCAACGCGAGCGGCATCAGCACCACCACGAACAGCGCCGCCACCCGCCGCCCGCCCGTGCCCCGGTAGCCGGGCAGGACGACGAACCCGGCCAGCGCGTACGCCATCAGCAACAGGTGCACCAGCGGCGAGAACGCCCCGATCACCGCAAGCCCGATCGCGGACGACGCCGCCGTCGACAGCCACGCCGCCGAGGTGGTCCGCGACCGGCCGAGCAACGCGATCAGGCCCGTGGTCACCGGCGGCACGAGCAGGTGGGCGACCACCACGTCCAGCCTGCCCTGCGCGACGGCCGCGGTGGCCGACGGCAGCAACGCGTACGCCGCCGCGACGAGCGCACGCACCCAGCGATGCACGGGCAGCCGCCGCGTCGCCACGTACGCCAGCAACCCGGACAGGGGCATGCTGCCCAAAAGCACCAGGGCGACAGCCGCCTGTGTGCCTCCAAAAGGGGCCAGCACCGCCCCCAGCCCACCGATGATCGCCAGCGCGGCCGGCGCTGGCGCGGCCGTGCCACCGGCCACCGGGTGCCACGTCGCGAGGTAGGTCGACCACGTCGACGCCAGGTCGGGCACCGGAAGCAGCCGGCCGCCGGCGAGGTCGAGCCCGAGCCGGCCCGCGTTCACGTACAGCGCCACCGCCAGCAGCCCGGCGAACAGCAGGACCGGCGGCGCCAGCAACACCTGCCGCGCGAGCCGCGCCCGGTCCACCTCCACCACCATCAGCTCCGGCTCAGGCGCGCCGGAGCCGTCCCTCGGCACCGGTGACGGCCTGCGGCGCGGGCTGGGCCGCAGTCCGTGCGGCAGGACCGCGTCCGGCACGGTGACCGACACGGCGACAGCGGTCGCCGGCTGTCGCAGCCCGGCCGGTCGGCGCGGGCGGACCACGGCGCCGGCGGGTAGCGCGGCCGGCCCGACGGGCAGCCGGATCTCCTTGACCACCTGTCCGTCCGACGGCACCACGACCGCGTCGGGCAGCCGGCCGAGCGCCGCGTCCGCCTGCACCCGCCGCCGCACGAGATGCGCGACGGTCGCGCGAACCCCGTTACGCAGTCGGGTGAGCCGGGAGGTGAACAACCCGCGCACGCTGCGGACCGCAACGGTGGCGCGCCGCAGCGCCCGCCCTTCCAGCAGGGTGGCGCGCCCGGTCAGCACGTACGCCGCGGCCCCGAGCTCGGCCCGCGCCTCGACGAACCGGCGCTGCATCGCGAACCCGAGCGCGCGCACGACCGACAGCGACACCAGCCGGGGCACGCCGACCAGGAACGACAGCAGCGAACAGTTCACGAGGAACGCGCGCACGGCCTGTGCCCGCTCGACCGACGCCGTCGAGGCGCGTGGCGCGTCGACCGGGCGCACCCCGGTGGTCACCGCACGCGCGTGCCGCATCCGTGCCGCGGGCACGCACAACACCACGCTGCCGGCCCGGTTCGCGCGCCAGCCGAAGTCGATGTCCTCACGTAGCAACGTGATCGCGGGGTCGAACCCGCCGAGCTTCTCCCACAACTCGCGGCGCACGAGCATGCCGGCCGACGGCACCGCGAGCACCTCGGTGCTCTGCCGGTACTCCCGACCAAGCCGCCCCCAGTCCACTTCGGACGGTCCGAGCCCGGTCTGCCGGTGCCCGGTCGAGTCCGTGGACAGTCCCGCCTCGACCACGATGCGAGAGTCGGTCCAGTCCAGTGCGAGTGGGCCGAGCACACCAGCGGACGGCGACGCCTCGGCAACGCTCAGGAGCGTGGCAAGACACCGAGGGTCGGGCGCACAGTCGTCGTGCAGCACCCAGATCCAGCCGCCGGGGTCACCCCAGCGCTCGATGGCCGCCGACACCGCGTCCCGCACGGCAGCGGCGAACCCGGTGTCCCGTGACACGGTGAGCACACCGTCGAGCACGCGGTCCTCACCACGCGCCGCCTCGCTCAGCAGGCGTGGTGTCTCGTCGATCGAACCCGTGTCGACGGCGAGCACATGCCGTGGCCGAGGAGTGGACCGCCGAAGCGCCGACAGCGCCTCCGGCAGCCACTCCTCACCGTCATGACAGACGAGCACCGCGAGTACAGGTGCGGTGCGCAGCACGGGCGCGGCGGCCCCCCGAGAGCCGTAGCGAGGCATTCGCACAAGATGCCACGAACGGCTTCTGTTTCGTGTGTCAGCCCGCGCGTTTCTTCAGCTTGCGCCGCTCCCGCTCGGACAGCCCGCCCCAGATGCCGAAGCGTTCGTCGTGCCCGAGCGCGTACTCGAGGCACTCCGCGCGGACCTCACAGCCCTGGCAGATCCGCTTGGCTTCCCGAGTGGACCCACCCTTCTCCGGGAAGAACGCCTCCGGATCGGTCTGCGCGCACAGGGCGCGCTCCTGCCACTCCTGCTCCTCGGCGTCGTCGAGCAGGTCGGCAAGCACGTCGAACTCCCCGTTCGGGCGCTCCCCCCAGTCCACGACGCCATCACTCCCACTGATCAGTTCGTTCAGTTCGATTCCCTGCATGCCCGTCCGCCTCCTCGCCTTTCGCGCTCCCCGGGTTGGCGGACACCACCCACCACTACTCCACTCGTGGCGAATGACATCGATGTGATTACACCCGTGTAGTCGCGGCGCGTCAAGCGAAGCACCCAGCTGGGTGATGCCCTATGGGGCAGAACGAAATACCTCGACAACCTGTCGCAATATCAGGAAAATGGCGGACCCGCACGACGAGCTCACGCCTTACGTTGACACACTGTTGAGGTGCAGAGATCAGCGGTCCGTCCCTCGCCCGTGTTCCTCGCCATCCTCGCCATCACCATCGGTGGCGGGATCCTCATCGTCTTCGGCGATCCGTCCCCGTTCGGGGAACCCGATGTGGCGGTCAAAGCCGGAACGTTCCTGATGGTGCTCGGCGGCTGGGGTGTCTCCCTGTGCCTGCACGAGTTCGGGCACGCGTTCGTCGCCTTCAAGGGCGGCGACCGCGAGGTCTACTTCAAGGGCTACCTGACACTGGATCCCCGCAAGTACACCGATCCGGTCTTCAGCCTCGTGCTGCCGTTGCTGATCCTCGCGGTCGGCGGGATCCCGCTGCCGGGCGGCGCGGTGTTCATCAACCACCACTCGTTGCGCAGCAAGCGGATCGAGTCGATGGTGTCGCTCGCGGGGCCGTTCTTCAACCTGGTGCTCGGCGTGCTGCTGATGATCGCCGTGTCCGTGTTCCAGCCCACGTGGTGGCTCGCGGCCGCGCTGTCTTACCTCGCGCTGTTGCAGATTTTCGCTTTCGTGTTGAACATCCTGCCGATCCCGGGCCTGGACGGCTGGGGCGCGATCGAGCCGTGGCTTTCGCCACAGGCACAGCGGTTCGGCGCGAAGGCCCGCCCGTGGGCGCCGCTGATCCTCTTCGCGTGCATCATCGCCCTGGAACCCGTCGGGGACGCGTTCTTCGCCCTCGCGGACGGGGTCTACAACCTCATCGGCGGCAACAGCACCCTCTCCGCGCTCGGCCAGTACGCGTTCATGTTCTGGCGCTGAGGCACGATGGACGCTGTGAAGGTTGTGGTTCTGGTCGGTGGTGTCGGTGGGGCACGGTTCCTGCAGGGGGTGAAGCACGCGCTCGGGCCGGGGCACGAGATCACGGCGATCGTGAACACCGGTGACGACGTGTGGCTGCACGGCCTGCGGATCTGCCCGGACCTGGACACCTGCATGTACACGCTCGGCGGCGGCATCGACACCGAACGCGGGTGGGGCCGCACCGGCGAGACATGGACGGTGAAGGACGAGCTGGCCGCCTACGACGCGGGCTCGGAGTGGTTCGGGCTGGGCGACAAGGACATCGCCACGCACCTGATCCGGTCCCGGATGCTGCGTGCCGGCTACCCGTTGTCGCAGGTCACCGAGGCCCTGTGCGCGCGCTGGCAGCCGGGGGTGCGGCTGCTGCCGATGAGCGACGACCGGGTCGAGACCCACGTGGTGATCGACGACCCGGAGACGGGCGAGCGCGCCGCTGTGCACTTCCAGGAATGGTGGATCAGGCACCGGGCGGCGCTGCCGGCGCACTCGATCGTGCCGGTCGGCGCGGAGGAGGCGAAGCCGGCGCCGGGTGTGGTGGACGCCATCGCCTCGGCGGACGTGATCTTGCTCGCGCCGTCGAACCCGGTGGTGAGCGTCGGCACGATCCTGTCCGTGCCCGGCCTGCGGACCGCACTGGTGAAGGCGGAGGCGAAGATCGTCGGGATCTCCCCGATCGTGAACGACAAGCCGGTGCGCGGCATGGCCGACGCGTGCCTGGCGGCGATCGGCGTCGAGACCACGGCCGAGGCCGTTGGGCGGCACTACGGTGCCCGCACGTCCGCCGACGGCCTGCTGGACGGCTGGCTCGTGCACACGGGCGACCCGGCCACCGTGCCGGACGTCGAGGTGCGCGCGGTGCCGCTGCTGATGTCCGATGTGGACGCCACGGCCGCGATGGTCCGCGAGGCGTTCTCCGTCGCCGGGGTGCGAGTTGACTGATCACGCGGCCGAGGGCCGGATCGAGATCCTGCCCGTCGAAGGACTGCCCGAGTTCCGTCCCGGCGGTGACCTGTCCGGGGCGATCGCGACCGCGGCACGGTGGCTGCGGTCCGGCGACATCGTGGTGGTGACCAGCAAGATCGTGTCCAAAGTAGAGGGACGGCTGGTGAAGGTGCCCGCCGACCCGGAGGAGCGCGACCGGATCCGGCGGCGGCTGGTGTTCGACGAGTCGGTCCGCATCCTCGCCCGCAAGGAGCGAACGCTGATCACCGAGAACAATCTCGGCATCGTGCAGGCGGCCTCGGGCGTCGACGCGTCGAACGTCGCCGGCGACGAGCTGGCGCTGCTGCCGGCGGACCCGGACGCGTCGGCCCGCGCGTTGCGGTGGGGTCTGCGGGACCGGCTAGGCGTCGAGGTGGCGGTCGTGATCACCGACACGATGGGCCGGGCGTGGCGGGTCGGCCAGACCGACGTGGCGATCGGCTCGTCGGGCATGCAGGTGCTGCACGGCTACCGCGGCCAGGTGGACCGGTACGGCAACGAGCTGGCGGTGACGGAGATCGCGGTGGCTGACGAGGTCGCCGCGGCCGCGGACCTGGTGAAGGGCAAGCTGGGCGCGATGCCGGTGGCGGTTGTCCGCGGCCTGACCATCGGAGGGCCGGAGGCGACCGCACGCGAGCTGGTGCGCCCGGTCGAGGAGGACCTGTTCCGCCTGGGCACCGAAGAGGCCATCGCCCAGGGCCGGCGCGAGGCCGTGCGTCTGCGGCGCCCGGTCCGGTCGTTCACCGACGAACCGGTGGCCGAGGAGTCGTTGCGCCGGGCAGTGGCCGCGACCGACCTTGGGTGTGCGCACCTCGCCGACCGGGCCCGACGCAAGCGCTTGCTGGACGAGCTGCGGGACGACGTGCTGTACCAGGCCCCGGAGATCCTGCTGACGTTCACGGTCAGGCCGGTGGCGCCCGTCGAGGCCGGCGGCGCGATGCGGGACCTGCAGGTGGCGTTGGCGGCGGAGGGCCTTGGCTCGTACTGGGTGCCGGCGGCGTTGGCCGTACCGGACCTGCCGGCGGACTGGGAGCCGCTCGGCGTGGTGGCGGTGGGCCACCCCGCGGACGGCCCACTGACCCCACGCCCCGAGAACGACGGAGGATTCCTGACGCTGTGAGCCTGCACGCGGACACGATCGAGACGCTGGCGGACTGGCAACCGTCGACCATGGGGCAGCGTTCGCTGCGGGAGGCGTTCCTGGGCTTCCTGGCGGCGAGACCGGACGCGTGCGCGCGTTCGTGCGAACCCGGCCACATCACGGCGTCGGCGCTGGTGCTGTCGTCGTCGGGTACCGAGGTGCTGCTGACACTGCACCCCCGGGTCGGCGCGTGGCTACAACTGGGCGGCCACTGCGAGCCGACGGACACCACACTGGCAGGCGCGGCCCTCCGCGAGGCGACGGAGGAGTCGGGCATCGACGGTCTGACCATCGCACCGGTACCCGTGCACGTGGACGTCCACCCGATCACATGCTCCCTCGGCAAACCGACACGCCACTTCGACGTCCGTTTCGTGGTCCACGCACCACCCGGCGCGTCCCCAGTCCGCAGCGACGAGTCACTCGACCTGCGCTGGTGGCCGGTGAACGCCCTCCCGGAGGACCCAACCGGCTGGACCGGCCTGTCGGAGATGCTGGCAGCGGTCTGAGACCCGTCACCCGACGCACGGCGTTGACGCACAAGCACAGGGCGCGGTGCGGTGCGTACGGGGACCGTCGCCGTGTCACGAAAGACGCGATCGGGACGTTCAATGACCCGAGCGCGTCGTTCGGGGCAGCGCCGGGCGCGGCCCGCATGTCCCGAAGGTGCCCTTCGGGACGTTCAGCGCCCTCAAGGGCAGCTTCAGGACACCCACGCACCGTTCGTCCCGAACGCGGCGTTCGCGGCGCTGAAGGCAAGGAGTTTGGGCGAAGCAGCAGGCCAAGCGCTTTGCCCGCCGCCTGGCCGCAGAACCGCCAATCCACCGCACTCGACAGATCCGAGCCCAGCACCCAAAAGCTCTTCGCCGAACGGCTCATCCCTTGAGCACGCCGTTCGCTCAACGCAAGCGCGACTTTGCCGCGACGCCACCTAGTACTAATCCAACCCCCACCCGATCCCGGGGGCGTCCCGCCGTGCCAGTCTACCGGTACGGGGTGACGGTCACCGCGATGTCGATCTTGCCTGTGGACAACTCGGTGGGCTGTGGATGGATTGTGTTGTCACAGGTCACGGTAGTCGCGGGCCGCGTAGCGGGGGCCGTAGCGGGGTTTGCCGGGGCCGCCGGCCTCGATGTAGCGGACCACGCGGTGGCGTTGGGGGGCGTAGGGGGCGAGGACCTCGAGCATGCCCTGGTCGTCGATCTTGCGGCCCAGTAGCGCGTAGCCGACGAGTGCGGGGATGTGGTAGTCGCCGACGCTGACCGCGTCCGGGTCGCCCCATGCGCGTTGTGCGATCTCCGCCGCGGTCCAGAAGCCGATGCCTGGCACCTTGCGCAGCAGGTCACGACCTGGGCGGCCCTTCAGTTCCACGGCCTTCTCCAGTCGGTGCGCGATCTGCGCGGCGGCGACGATGGCCTTGCGGCGTGTCAGGTCGACACCTGCCTTGTGCCATTCCCAGTCTCGGATGCCCAGCACGGCTCTTGGCGTCGGCGGGGCGTACATGCCGTCGGGCGTGGGGCCGGGTGCGCGGGTGCCGAAGCGGCGGCACAGCTCACGCCATGAGCGGTGCGCCTCGTAGCCCGTGACCTTCTGTTCCAGCACCGAGGCGACGAGGTGGTCCCACACGCGCCCGGTCGCGCCCAGCCGGAGGGTCGGCATGCGGCGGCGTAGGTCGGCGATGATGTCGTGGTGGGCCTCGAAGCCGGAGTCGTCGTCCTGTGCGCCGAGGAGGTTCGGGAGGCCGTCGAGCATCGGCTGTGCGCCGTCGCCCCAGGCGTTGGCTCGGACCTCGCCGTTCGCGACGTGCAGGGCCAGTGTGCCGACCCCGGCGTCGGTGTTGGCGACGAGCCAGGTCAGGCCGGTTTCCGTGGTCTGGAAGGTGGGGTCGGAGAAGCCGCGGCGCAACGGCGCGAGCAACGAACGCAGGTCCAGTGCGAACCCCGGTTGCCAGCCGCGCTCGAGAGATGCCCGCACGGGTGATGACGCTACCCGGTTATGCTGCTTGACTCGTCAGCACCAACCGGCCCTCCGGAGGACACCGCATGACCACCCCCCAACGACCGGCCAAGGCCTCGATCGTGAGCGGGTACTTCAACCCGCTGCACCACGGTCACCTGGACCTGTTCGAGGCGGCGGCCGAGCGGTCCGGCTACCTGATCGTGATCGTCAACAACGATGTCCAGCAGACCCTGAAAAAGGGCCGGGTCATCCAGGTGCAGGACGTCCGGGCGAGGATCGTCCGCGCCCTGCGGGTGGTCGACGACGTGTACGTCGCGGTGGAGCAGGGTCCGGGCATCGACGGCACGTTCGACCTGATCAGGGCGAACTACCCGGACACGGTCCTGGAGTTCTGCAACGGCGGCGACCGCAGCCCCGACGCCGACAACCTGCCGACCGAGGAGCTGGCGGCCGCCAACCGGAACGACATCTCGATCCACTACGGAATCGGCGGCACGGACAAGGCGGACTCGAGCACTCGCATCCAGGCCGAGCTGGAGACCCAGTAAGTCCAGCCGATCACAGGACAGTTTGATCTTTCCTGCGTGTGATGTGATTTCCCGGTTCTTCGCTGACGTGGCGGGCAGAAAGGAATACCCTAGAGCCCACACATCGACGACGCGACAGGGAGAGGTCGACGCATGGACCCCCGTGAGCGGGCCGACGCCATCCTGGCGCGGGCCCGTGCGCGAGGCGCCTTCGTGGTAACCCCGGAGAGCGCCGTATCGCCGATGGACGCGGCGAACACGCTGCAGATCCCACGCGCGGTGGTAGCCGCGGCGGACGAGCGGGACTCGGAGACAACGATGGTTGTGCCCGCTGTCTCCGCAGGACCTACCGCCCAGGCTCCACCGGCCGCCCCCGCAGGACAGGCACCGCCAGGACCCCGTCCTCCGGTGCCCGCCGGACCGCCCAAACAGGAGGAACTGCCCGCAATCGCCCAGGAGGCGTTGACGGACGTGGTTCCTTCGCCGCATCCCGGGCCCCGCTCCCGGCAGCGGCGGTTGGAGCAGCACCAGAACATGCTGGCGGCGCAGGCGGCGGCACGAGCCGCGGCCGAGCCCCAGGAAGTCGACGGTTTGGTGCCCACGGTGAAGCAGCCGCCGCCCACGGGGTCGCTTTCCCAGCGTCTCGATGGTTGACGGCTTTTCCCGGTGTGCCGGGGCGCGGTATTAGCCCGTATTACTGCGGACTTCTGCTGACCGTGACCCCGGCTTTCATGGCTTCTTTCGGGTTTCCGCCTTCAGGCGCAGCGCAAGACCAGCCTTGATGCCAGCGCGTACCGGAGCCCACTTCAGTCCCTGGTGGCGGTCCGAGATGTACCGGTAGGCACTCTCGTGGTGCACGGCCAGCATCCTGTCGGACGAACGAGCCGTCGAGTGCCCCTGGATGTGCACGACCTCCGCGGCGGGCACGTACACGTTCTGCCATCCGGCCTTGGTCAGCCGGTCGCCAAGGTCGACGTCCTCGAAGTACATGAAGTACCTCGGGTCGAAGCCGTCCACGGAGTCGAACGCCGCGCGCCGCATCACCAGGCACGAGCCCGACAGCCAGCCGGCCTCGCGTTCCTCCACCGACGTCTCCGACTGCTTGTACGCCTTCGTCCACGGGTTGTCCCGCCACACCCGGCCGACGACCGCGTGGCCGATCCCCTTGCCCAGGGACGGGGTCAGCCGCGCCGACGGGTACACGTCGCCCGACGGTTCCCTGATCAGCGGGCCGAAGGAGCCACCCCGTGGCCAGCGCGTGCCGGCCTCGAGCATCGTGTCGAGCGAGCCGGGAGCCCACTCCAGATCCGGGTTGGCCACCACGATCCAGCCGTACTCGGGGCCCAGCTCGGCGACGCCCCGGTTGGCCGCGGTGCCGTAGCCCAGGTTGCCGCCGGTCCGCAGCAGGGTCACGTTCGGGCGTTCGGCCGCCTTCTCCGGTGCGCCGTCCACCGACCCGTTGTCCGCGAGCACGACGCGGTATGGCCTGGTGGTGGCCTTCTCCAGCGTGTCAAGGCAGCGTTCCAGTGTCTCGCCCGGCGAGTAGGTCACGATGACGACTGCCAGTTCCTGGCCGTATTCGGAGGACACGCTCACGCATTCTGCCCGTCAACGCCGCCGGCGGTGCGCCCGGTATGCCTTGTCGTATGACAGGCGGTGTGCCTCGGCGCTCGTCAGCCACGAGAACTCCTTGGCGCGCCGCTGTGCCGCGGTCGCCAGACTGGACCGCAGAGCCGGGTCGTCCATCAGTTCTGCCAGCGCCGCGGCGATGTCACCGGCGCCGACGCCGCAGTACGCCACCGCATCGCCGCCCACCTCCGGCAGGGCGAGCCTGCGGGTGGTGAGCACGCACGCGCCGCACGCCATGGCTTCCAGCACCGGCAGGCCGAAGCCCTCGCCCAGCGACGGGTACGCCACCAGCATCGCCCCGCCGAGGAAGCCGGCCAGGTTGTCGAACGGGAGATATCCGGCGCGGATGACCCGCAGGCGGTGCGGCACGTCGTCGAGTGCGCGCTCCACCTGGCGGTCCCAGCCGGGCTGGCCGGCCAACACCAGTGCCGGCGGGTTGGCGCGACCACGGCAGGCCGCCGCGAAACCCCTGATCAGCGCCGGCACGTTCTTGCGTGGCTCCAGGGCACCGAGGAACGCGACGTACGGGGTGTCCGGGCCAAGGCCGACCATCCGGCGTGCCGCCGACACCTCCTCGTGCGTCGGCACGTGGAAGCGGTCGTTGTCCACGCCGTGTTGGATGATCTCCAGGCGGGCCGGGTCGGCGCCCGCCACCCGGGTCAGCTCGGTGGCCGTCGCGGCGGACGGCACCACGCACAACGACGCGCGGACGAGCGCTGCCTTGGTCCACGCGCGGAAGAAGCGCGCCTTGATCGAGTGGTGCAGGGACGCGTCGGTGAAGAAGGTCGCGTCGTGCAGCGTCACCACCGAGGCCGCCGGGTTCGCCAGCGGGGTCGTGTAGTGCGGTGAGTGCAGCACGTCGATGCCGAGGCGACGGACCAGCCTCGGCAGCGTGGTCTGCTCCCAGGTCAACCGTGCGGTGCGGGTCGCGTTCGAGTCCGAGGTCGGCACGATCCGCGAGCTCGGCGCCAGGCGGCCGTAAAGGTCCACGTCACGGGGTTGGCACACGACGGTGGCGCGGGCGCCGTCGGAGTCCAGCGCATACACGAGTGAATCCACGTATCGCCCGACGCCGCCACGGTCCGCGGGCACGGCGGTAGCGTCGATCAGTACGCGGGGATCCTCCACGAGTAGCAGACTACGACTTCCCTACATGGCGCAATCACGACTGGGTGAAAAACCCACCGACCTGTTGTTCAACGCGCGTTGGCCCGGTCGAAAAACCGCACGTGCAGCCGCCAGAGCTCGGTCGCCGCGTGCTCCCACGTGAACGCCGCGGCCCGCAGCTGACCCTGTGCGACGCGCTCGGCCGTCGCCACCGTCTCGCTCACGACGTTCCGCAACGCGTTGGCGAGAGCGTCCGCGTCGCCCCGCGGCACGATCAGTCCCGTGCCGCCGGCCACCTCGACGAGCGCCGGCACGTCCGTGTGCACGACCGGCGTGCCGACGGCCATGGCCTCCAGCACCGGCAACCCGAACCCCTCGGCCCGGCTCGGCACCGCGAGCACGGAGGCGCGGCGCAGCACCGCGGACAGGTCCTCGTCGTCGATGCGGCCGAGCACGTGCAGGCGTTTGGCCGGGAAGTTGTACTCGGCGGCCAGCTCGAACAGGTCGACCTGCCCCCATCCGCGCGGGCCGACCACCACGAGCGGCAGCTCCGGAGCGTGCTGTTGGGCCATGGCCTGCACCAGGAGGTCGAGGCCCTTGCGCGGTTCGAGTGTGCCGACCGCGAGCACGTAGGTCTCCGGCAGGCGCAACCGGCCGGCCCGCAGCGCGGCCTCGTTGGGGTCCATGGGTTTGCAGAACACCTCGGGCACGCCGTGCGGGACGACCGCGACGGTCGCCGGGCCGGACGCGTACCTGGCGAGTTCCTCGGCGACGGCGGCGGTCGGCACGACGATCGCGTTGGCCCGCTCGGCGGCGCGCCGGATCGCGGACTGGTGCCAGGACGCGCCGCGCCGGGTCAGGGTTTCCGGATGCGTGAACGGCACCGTGTCGTGCACGGTCACCACGAGGCTGCGGCCGCGCTTGCGCGCCGGCGGGGCCAGCGGGGTCGGCGCGTGCACGGCGTCGCCGCCGGGCCAGAAGTGCACGCCGCGCTCCCAGAGCGCGGTGAGCCCGCGGCGGGGCAGGGGCAGCGCGCGGGGGCCCGCGACGTTCGGCACCACCGCGGGCCGCAGGTCGCGGTGGGTGGCGGTCACCCCGGCGACGGTCCAGCCGGGCGGCGCGTACGCGACCATCGCGGCGAGCAGCTCGCGCGTGTAGCGCCCGGTCCCACCCGGGACGGGCGCGAGGAGCTGCTCGGTGAGCACGACGAGCTCAGGCACGGCCTCAGGGTACGGTTTCGCACCGTGACCGGCCCGTTGACACGCAGCACGATCGTGGTCGTCACCTGGAGGGGTAAAGGGCACGTCAGCGCGTGTCTCGACGCGGTCGCCGCACAGACCCGCCCGCACCGGCTGCTGGTCGTCGACAACGCCTCCGACGACGGCACCGCCGAGGTACTCGCACGGCACCCGTCGGCGCCGCCGGTCCTGCGGCTGCCGGCCAACGCCGGATACGCGGGCGCACTCGCCGCGGTCACGGTCGACACCGAGTTCACAGCCTGGCTGAACGACGACGCCGAGCCGGCGCCGGACTGGCTGGCACGGCTGGAGGACGCCCTCGACCAGCGAAAAGACGCGGCCGCGGCCACCTCACGCATGATCGGCACGGACGGCGCGGTGATCTCCGTCGGCGTCGGCCTCACCGCCGACGGCCACGGCGTGGACCTGGTCTCGCCAGACCTACCGCCGTTCGGTTTCTGCGGCGGCGCGGCCCTCCTGCGGACGGCGGCACTGCGGGAGGCGGGCGGCGTCCCGGCCCGCTTCTTCTGTTACTACGAGGACACTGACACCGCGTGGCGCCTCCGACTGGCAGGCCACACGATCGTGTCGGTGCCCGACGCGGTCGTCACGCACCGGCACGGCGCCAGCTCGCGCCCCGGTTCGCGGCAGTTCCACCTGTGGAACGAACGGAACCGACTGGCCATGCTGATCCGCTGCGCCCCAGCCACGGTCGCGACCCGAGAGGCAGCGAGGTTCGCGGCGATCACAGCGTTGCTGCCACTGCGCAGAACGCTGGGACGCCTCCGACCGGCAGGCGACAGCGAAGCGACGCAGTCTGTGGACAACCCAATGCTGGCCGGCCAAAAACGTCGGTGGTCGCGGGTAACGTGGAACCGGGGGCCGGAGGCCGTCCCCTGGAACTTCCGGGTTGGGCTTCGGCTGCGCGTGTTGTGTGAGGTGCTCGTCACGCTGCGTTCGCTCCTGCGAGAGCGGAGAACCGTCACCCGGCTCGCCAACGTCCCCCGTTCGGTGGTGTGGCGTCGAGCAAGATCAGTGAACTCGTCCAGTTGACCGCCTGTCACGTGGTGTGATGGTGCAGTCTTTGAGCAACCGCCCGACCCTGAGGAGCACGCGTGCCCGATCCGGCACTTCTGCCTGTCGTCTCGGTCATCGTGGTGAACTACCGCGGCGCCGATGACACGATCGCCTGCCTGCGCGCGCTGCGTGACGGGCTGGACTACCCGGCCGAGCGGCTGCAGGTGGTCTGCGTGGACAACGCGTCGGGCGACGGCAGCGCGGAGCGGATCAGAGAGGTACCGGACACGACCCTCGTCGAGGCGCCCGCCAACCTGGGCTTCGCCGGCGGATGCAACCTGGGGGCGCAGCACGCGACCGGCACCGTGCTCGCGTTCCTCAACAACGACGCCCGGCCGCACCGCGACTGGGTCGCCTCCGCCGTCGACGTCCTCAAACAGGACCCGACCGTCGCGGCCGTCGCCAGCAAGGTCCTCGACTGGGACGGTCAGCGGATCGACTTCGTGGACGCCGGCCTCACCTGGTTCGGCATGGGCTACAAGCGGCACGCCGGCGAAGTTGACGACGGCGGCCATGACCAGGCCAAGGACGTCCTCTTCGCGACCGGGTCGGCGATGTTCGTCCGCGCCGAGGTGTACCGGCGGCTCGGCGGGTTCGACGAGCGGTTCTTCATGTTCTATGAGGACGTCGACTTCGGCTGGCGGCTGAACCTGCGGGGCTGGCGCGTGCGGTACGAGCCGCGTTCGCTCACCTACCACCGCCACCACGCCTCTATCTCCAAAGTGGACACACAGGACAACGCACGCGAGCTGTTCCTGTTGGAGCGCAACGCGTTGGCCGCCCTGTACAAGAACGTCTCCGACACCACGCTCGCCAAGGCGCTGCCCGCGGCACTCGCGCTGGCGATCCGCAGAGCCACCGCACGCGGCGACGTCGACCCCACCCAGCTGGAGATCGGCAAGCCGGACACCGGGTCCACAGTGGAGATTCCACGCACGACACTAGCCGGTGTCCTCGCCATCGACCAGTTCGTCGAGCTACTGCCATCGCTCGCGGCCTCGCGACAGGCCGAGCAGCAGGCGCGTGTGCGCTCCGACGCGGACCTGATCCCGTTGATGCGCCGCGCGATGGAGCCCGCGTTCCCGTTGCCGAGGTATCTGGCCGCACACGATGTGCTGGTCGACGTGTTCGGCCTGGAAGAGGCGTTCGGCGCGCGGCGGAAGGTCCTCGTGCTCACCGGTGACGCACTGACCGAGCGGATGGCCGGGCCCGCGATCCGCGCGTGGAACATGGCCGACGTCCTCGCCGCCGAGCACGAGGTCCGACTGGTCACCGTGAACCCACTGTGCTCACCGCCGGAGGCGCCGTTCGCCGTGGCACGCGCCAGGCACCGTGAGCTGTCGCCGCACGTGGCGTGGGCGGATGTGGTGATCCTGCAAGGACATGCGCTGGAGTTGGTGCCGGAGCTGAAGAAGGCGTCCTCCACCAAGATCGTGGTCTGCGACATGTACGACCCGATGCACCTCGAACTCCTCGAGCAGGGCAGGGAAGACACCGACGAACAGCGCGAGCTGGACCTGATCGGCGTCACGAAGGTGCTGAACACGCAGCTGGAACGCGGTGACTTCTTCCTCTGCGCGTCCGAGCGGCAGCGCCACTTCTGGCTCGGGCACCTGACCGCGCTCGGCCGGCTCACACCTTCCCTGTACGACAGCGACCCCACGGTCAAGTCGCTGCTCGCGGTCGCGCCGTTCGGCCTGCCGGGCAAGCCACCGCAGAAAACCGCGTCACCGATACGCGGCCGGCTCGTCGCCGACACGGACAAGGTGATCATCTGGGCCGGTGGCGTGTACAGCTGGTTCGACCCGCTGACGCTGGTCCACGCGGTGGATCGCCTGTCCCGCAAGCATTCCGACGCGCGCCTGCTGTTCCTCGGCATGAAGCACCCGAACCCCGAGGTGCCCGAGATGGACATCGGCGCGCAGACCCGCGCGTTGTCCGAGCGGCTCGGGCTGACGAATCAGCACGTGTTCTTCAACGAGACGTGGGTGCCGTACGCGGAGCGGCAGAACTGGCTGCTCGATGCCGACTGCGGGGTGACCACGCACTACGAGCACGTCGAGACCACGTTCGCGTTCCGCACCCGCGTGCTGGACTACCTGTGGACCGGGCTGCCGATCGTCACCACGGACGGCGACTCGTTCGCGGATCTGGTCAGGGCAGAGGGCCTCGGCGTGGTCGTGCCCCCGGAGGACCCGGACGCGCTGGCCGACGCACTAGCGAAAGTGTTGTACGACACCGAGTTCGCCACGGCGGCACAGGAGCGGATCGCGGTCGTGCGGGAGCGGTTCACCTGGGAGACCGCGCTCGCGCCGCTGGTGTCGTTCTGCCGCAACCCGTCCCTGGCCGCGGACCGGCTGCCGGGCAGGGCGCCGCTCGTGCGGAACCCACCTCTTGGCATCGGCGGCACGATCCGCCGCGACATCGACCTCGTGAAGTCCTACATGGACGCTGGAGGTCCGGCTGAGCTGACCAGACGCGCCGCGGGAAGAATGCGCAGACTCGCGGCGGAGCGCTGGCAGGCGAGGAAAGGCCAGCAGGATGGCTAGTCGTACACGAGTGCTGCTGGACGGCACGCCATTGCTCGGAGCTCGCACCGGAATCGGCCGGTACACGTCGGCACTGGCCGAGGAACTGGCCTCGATGCCCGATGTGGACCCACGAGCGGTGGCGTTCACGCTGCGGGGCTGGCGAAAGCTTCGCCGGGTGTTGCCGCACGGCACGCGGTCGCGCGGCATGCCGGTGTCGGCGCGGCTGCTGCGGCAGTGTTGGCTGCGTGCGCCGTTCCCACCCATCGAGCTGTTCGCCGGTTTCACGGATGTCGTGCACGGCACCAACTTCGTGCTCCCACCCGCGATCCGGGCGGCTGGCGTGCTCACCATCCACGATCTGGCGTTCCTCGACTCGCCAAGCGACCTGCCGCCGTCGGACGAGCAGCTACCCGAACTGGTGGCCCGCTCGGCCGAGCGGGCGGACATGGTGTGCACGCCGACACAGGCCGTGGCGGACGTGGTGATCGACCGGCTGGGCCAGCCGGCGGAGAAGATCATGGTGACGCCGCTGGGCATCGACCTGGCCTGGTTCACCGCCCGGCCACCCAGTGACACGTTGCGGCGGCGGATCGGGCTGCCGAAGGAGTACCTGCTGTTCGTCGGCGCGGCCGGCCCGAGGAAGGCGCTGGACTGGCTGCTGAAGGCGCACGCGAACACCCCGGACCTGCCGCCACTGGTGCTGGCGGGCCCCGGCCACACGGCCGTTGACGACACGGTGCGCCCGATCGGCTATCTGTCCGATGTGGACCTGCGGGGTGTGATGGCCGGCGCGTCCGCGTTGGTGCTCCCGTCCCGCGACGAGGGTTTCGGGCTGCCGGTGCTCGAGGCACTGGCCTGTGACGTGCCGGTGGTCTGCTCGGACCTGCCCGCACTGCGCGAGGTCGCGGGCGGCCACGCCACGCTGGTGCCGTTCGGGGACGTGGAAGCCATGGGCACCGCCCTGACCGACGCCGTGGCCGCGACGTCGGACGCCCCGACGCTCGCCGCGCGCCGCACGTACGCGGCGGGCTTCACCTGGCGGCGCACGGCCGAGCTGACCGTCGAGGCATACCGCCGCGCGATGGCCTAGCTATTGCCGTGACCGCTAGGCGGTCGCCCTCGCCAGCCAGTGCCACGCCGCCGACGATGAGCGCGAGGGCCGCGATCCGGCCGAACGTCAGCGGATCCCGGTAGATGACCACACCCAACGCGATCGCCCCCGCCGCGCCGATGCCAGTGAACACCGCGTACGCCGTGCCGACCGGTAGTGAGTTCATGGCGAGCGAGAGCAGGTAGACGGCCGCCACGCACAGCACGAAGCACACCAGGGTCGGCAGCGGCCGGGTGAAGTTCTCCGTCGGTTTGATGCTCTGCGCCCACGCGACCTCCACCAGCCCGGCGAGCACCAGCACGAGCCAGCTCACCGCACGACCTCCTCGATCCGAGTCAGTGCCGCCGCGAGCGACGACTCGTGCGCGTCGCGGCGGTCCGCGAGCCGAGGGTCGACCAGCGCGTTCGTCAGCTCGACGTGCACGAACACCACGTCCTCGACGTCGAAGTGGCCGGCCAGGAAGTCACGCAGGTAGCGCTCCTCGTGGTCGAACGGCGCCCGAGGGCTGCCCGGCCTGTAGGTCCCGCCCCTGGCGCCGGCGATCACGAACCGCCTGCCACGCAACGACATCCGCGGGAACGTGACCTGGTCCAGCCACGCCTTGAGCGTCGCGGGAACCGAGAAGTTGTACATCGGGGTGCCGATCAACACGGTGTCGGCGGCGACCAGCTCGGTCAGCAGCGGTTCGACGACCGCCCACGCCGCCTGCTGGGCCGGCGTCGCGACCACCGAGGGGTACTGGCCGGGGTCGGTGATACCGGCCGACAACACGGCGTCGCAGATCTCGGTCCACGCCTCGGTGAGGTGCGGCACGGGGTGGGCGGCGAGGTCGCGGTACCGGTACGTACCACCCGGATGCGCGGCTTTCCACTGGTCAGCGAAATGTGCGGACAGCGTCCGGGAGAAGGAGCGCCGACGGACACTGGCGTCGAGTTGCAGCAAACTGGACATCATGTCCGCTTACAACTGGGCGCGATGTCCGCTTATTCCCTAGGCTGTGCGGCATGAGAGCGGACGCTGCCCGGAACCAGGAGAAGGTGCTGGCCGCGGCCGAGCAGCTGTTCGCGACGCGGGGCGCGAACGACGTGACGATGGACGACATCGCCAAGGCCGCCGGGGTCGGACGGGGCACGCTGTACCGGCGGTTCCCCGACCGCGCGTCGATCGCCGTGGCGTTGCTGGACTCGCACGAGCAGGAGCTGCAGGCGCGGTTGCTGGGCGGCCCGCCGCCGCTCGGGCCGGGCGCGCCGCCGGCCGAGCGGCTGACCGCCTTCTACGACGCGATGCTGGTGCTGCTGGACAAGCACGTGCACCTGGTGCTGGGCACCGAGGTCGGCGCGTCGCGCTTCGCGACCGGTGCGTACGGGTTCTGGCGGGCCCACGTGCGCTCCCTACTGTCCGATGTGGATGATCCGGATGCCATCGTGGACGTGCTGCTGGCCCCGCTGGCGCCGGACGTGTTCCAGCACCAGCGATCCCTTGGCATAAGCCTCGATCGTCAGCGTTCCGCCCTTTCCCAGCTCGCGACCGGAGTACTCTCCTGGCGCGGTGGACACCCATGAGGCGAAACGGATCCAGACAGGTGCTGTACTACATGGATCCCCGGCTGACCCGTGCCTGCGAACAGGGACGAGGCATCTTCCTATACGGCTAGGCCCGGAAGTGCTCGCCGTGTTCGGCGAAGGCCGCGGCCAGTGCTTCACGCCAGGGGCGCATCGGCGGTAGGCCTTCCTTGCGCCACGCGCTGTCCGACAGTACCGAGTAGGCCGGACGCGGTGCGGGGCGCGGGAACTCCTCGGTCGTGCACGGCTTCACGCGTTCCGGGTCAAGGCCGAGTTCGGCGAAGACGGCCTGTGCGAAGCGGAACCACGTGGTCTCGCCGCCCCCCGCGCAGTGCAGGACGCGCGACGTCGGCGCGGAGCCGGACGCGATCCGTGAAGCCAGTGCCAGCAAACCGTTCGCGAGGTCACCCGTCCATGTCGGACAGCCGCGTTGATCGTCCACAACGGACACCGTGTCGCGGGTGGCGGCCAGCCGGGCCATGGTCTTCACGAAGTTGCCGCCGTACGCGCCGTACACCCAGGCGGTACGGACCACCCAGGCTCGCGCGCCCGAGCCGAGCACGGCGTCCTCGCCGGCCGCTTTCGTTGTGCCGTAAGCGGTTCGCGGCCGCACCGGGTCGTCCGTCTCGTATGGACGGTCGCCGTCGCCGGCGAACACGTAGTCCGTGGACACGTGGACCAGCGGCACGTTCGACGCCGCGCACGCCGCCGCCAGGAGGCGGGGGCCGTCCGCGTTCACCGCGTAGGCGCGGGTGGTGTCGGTTTCCGCCTGGTCGACGGCGTTGTAGGCGGAGGCGTTGATGACGACGGGCGCCAGGCCGTCCCCCGCGGCGGACTCCGCCAGCGACTTCACGGCCTCGATCACCGCGCCGGCGTTCGTCACGTCGAGCTCCGCCGAGCCGGGCGCGCGGACGACAGACGCGCGGGCGGCCAGCTCCCGTCCGAGCTGGCCGTTCCCGCCGGGCACCAGGAGTGACAGCATCAGCGCAGCTTCGCGCGGTCCTTGAGCGGCTCCCACCACGCACGGTTCGCGCGGTACCACTCGATCGTGCCGGCCAGGCCCTCGTCGAACGACATCAGCGGCCGGTAGCCGAGCTCGTTCGTGATCTTCGTGATGTCCACCGAGTAGCGGCGGTCGTGGGCCTTGCGGTCCTCGACGGGCTCGACCATCTCGTCGCCGACGCCGAACGCCTTGAGCAGGAGTTCGGTGAGCTCCAGGTTGGTCAGCTCGGTGCCACCACCGATGTTGTAGATCTCGCCGGGCCGGCCGGACTCGGCGACCAGCTGGATCCCCCAGCAGTGGTCGTCCACGTGCAGCCAGTCACGTACGTTCAACCCGTCGCCGTACAGCGGGACCTTCCTGCCGTCCATCAGGTTCGTGACGAACAGCGGGATGACCTTCTCCGGGAACTGGTACGGCCCGTAGTTGTTGGAGCACCGGGTGATGCACACCGGCAGGCCGTGCGTCCGGTAGAACGACCTGGCCAGAAGGTCAGACGACGCCTTGGACGCCGAGTACGGTGAGTTCGGCTCAAGCGGGTGGGTCTCCGGCCACGAGCCGGACTCGATCGAGCCGTACACCTCGTCGGTCGAGACGTGCACGAACTTCGAAACACCCGCGTCGACCGCGGCCTGCAGCAGCGTCTGCGTGCCGAGCACGTTCGTGACCACGAAGTCGGCCGCGCCGAGGATCGAACGGTCCACATGCGACTCGGCGGCGAAGTGCACGACCAGGTCGACACCGGCCATGACCTGCGAAACCACGGCGGGGTCGCAGATGTCGCCGCGCACGAACCGCAACCGCGGGTCGTCCTTGACGGGTGCGAGGTTGGCTTCGTTGCCGGCGTAGGTCAGCTTGTCGAGCACCACGATCTCGGCGTCGGCGAGTGACGCGTACGCCCCGCCAAGTGCCTTGCGGACGTAATGCGATCCAATGAACCCGGCACCGCCGGTGACAAGCACGCGCATAAAGCTCCCATTTCTCACCGCGGGTAAACCCCGGACGGCCGCTGTTGCGTCCTTATTGATAGCAACACCCCGGGCCTCAGGGTGACCTAGGTATCCTACTGGCAGGGATTCTCCGGGGGTGGGGAGGAGCGTACGTGGGACAACGTGCGCGTGGTTGGCGCAGGGCAGGAGCGGTGACGAGCAGATCACTCGTCGCACTGCTGTCTGCCGCTGTGCTGGGCACGATGGGTTACGGCTGGTGGGCGTTCGGTGATGTCGACGAGAAGACCGTCACCACCGACGTGATCGCCAAGGACGTCAAGGACCAGCGCATTCCCCTGGACGGCGCCGTCGACATGCTGTTGGTGGGCGTCGACAGCCGCACGGACGCCTACGGCAACCCGCTGCCCAAGGACGTGCTCGCCATGCTGAACGCGGGCAAGAACGACGGCGAGCGCAACACCGACACGATGATCCTCGTCCACATCCCCGTGGACGGCACGCGGGCGATCGCGATCTCCTTCCCGCGCGACTCGTGGGTGGAGATCGCGGGCGGCTACGGCAAGCACCGGCTCAACTCCGCGTTCGCCTACGCCTACAACAACGCACGCGAGGAGTTGGCGAACACCGCGCCGGACGAGAAGACCCTCGACGAGCAGGCGAAGGTCGCCGGCCGCAAGAACCTGATCGAGACGGTCCAGAACCTGGTCGGCGGTTCGGTCACCATCGACCGCTACGCCGAGGTGAACCTGCTCTCGTTCTACGACGTCACCAACGCCATCGGCGGCGTCGAGGTGTGCCTGAACGCGGCGACGCAGGACAAGCTGTCCGGCGCCAACTTCCCCGCCGGACCGCAGGTCGTGTCCGGCGCGCAGGCGCTCGCGTTCGTGCGGCAGCGACACGGGCTGCCCAACGGCGACCTCGACCGGATCGTGCGACAGCAGGTGTTCCTCGGCGCGCTGGCCAACAAGGTGCTGTCGGCGGACATGCTCACCAGCCCGTCGAAGGTGCGTGAGCTGATCAGTGCCGTGCAGCGGTCGGTGGTCCTGTCCGACGGCTGGCAGCTGTCGACGTTCGCGTCGCAGATGTCCGGCCTGAACGCGGGCGGCATCGACTTCTACACGATCCCCACGCTCGGCAACGCGAGGATCGGCGGCGCCGACGTGTTGCGGATCGACCCGGCCGCGGTGGCCGATTTCGTGACCTCACTGACCAAGGACGACCTGCCGGCCAGCCCGTCCGACTCCGCGGCTCCCGGCACGAGCGCCACCTCGGCGCCGACGACGGAAGCGGACCGCCCGGCCCTTGGCACCATCACCGTCAACGTGTTCAACGGCTCCAACACCAGCCGGCTCGCCTCGCAGGTGCGGGACTCGTTGGTGGAGAAGGGTTTCCTGGGCGGTGACATCGGGGACGAGCAGGTGCGGTCGTCGTCGGTGATCCAGTACGCGGCCGGGGAACGCAGCATCGCCGAGTACCTGGGCGGCGAACTGGGTGGGCAGTTCACCTACGAGGAGAACAACTCGCTCGAGGCCAACCACCTCACGGTCGTGCTGGGCACGAACTACGAGCCTGCGTCCTCGGCGACCAACGGGTTGCGGGCTCAGCCGAGCACGCCGTCCGTCCCGCCGTCGTCGGAGACCAAGCCCGCGCCACAAGTCAATGCCAGCGGGTTGAACTGTGTGAACTAACGGACTTCGGCCAAGCGGGTTGAAGAGGGCTGATCCGAGCGGCTTTGTCGGGGCGACAAGCTAGCCTGGACAAGGGGACCGACTGGGGGAGGTGACCGGTGGCCGACGAGCGCGCGGAAGAGCACGGCGAGGACACGACAGCGGACGCGGTGGAGCCGCCGGCCGGGGATGCGGCGGACACGTGTGATGCCACCGAGGATCCCGCCGCCGAAGACACCGTGGACACATCCGTTGCCGCGCAGGACCCCGCGGGCACATCCAGCACCGCCGAAGACACCGCATCCCGCGACGCCGACGACCCCGCCGACACGCCCAGTGACGCCGAAGACACCGCGAGCGCGTCCCGCGACGCCGAGAGCTCCGATGCCGCCGAGGACACCGAACCGGCTCCGGTTCGGCGGCGGCGGACGTCCAAGCTGTTGGTGGTCGCGCGGGTGGTAGCCGGGTTGGTGTCCGTGGCGGCACTCGCCGCCATGTCGTTCGTGTACCTGCGGGTCGACGAGCTGGACCAGAGCAAGAACACCACGGACGCGGTCGACGAGGCGCAGACCGTGCCGAACGCCCCGGAAGCCCCGGCCGACGACGACGGCGCCAACGACATCCTCGTCGCGGGCAACGACAGCCGCACGGACATGCAGGGCCGCCCGCTGTCCGCGAAGATCCTGCGCCTCCTGCGCACCGAGGCGACGGAGACGACGAACACCGACACGCTGATCCTGCTGCGCATCCCGCACGACGGCACCAAACCGTCGGCGATCTCGATCCCGAGGGACACCTCGGTGTTCGTGGCGGAGCGCAACCGCGAGGAGAAGGTCAACGGTGTGTACGGCATCACCAAGGACGCGGTGATGCGGCGCATGTCCGGTGAACCCGACCGCGCCAGGGTGCAGCGCGAATCCGACGACGCCGGCCGGGCGTCGCTGATCCAGGCCGTGCAGGGGCTGACCGGCGTGCGGGTCGACCACTACGTCGAGGTGAGCCTGTACGGGTTCTACCTGCTGACGGAGGCCATCGACGGCGTCGACGTGTGCCTGAACCACGCGACGAGCGACCCGGACTCGGGTGCGTTGTTCCCCAAGGGCCCGCAGATCGTGCGTGCCGGCGACGCGGTGGCGTTCGTGCGGCAGCGGAAGAACCTGCCACGGGGCGACCTCGACCGGATCGTTCGACAGCAGGTGTTCCTGTCGTCGGCGATGCAGAAGGTGCTCTCCGGTGACCTGCTGACCAACAACGCGAAGCTGAACGCGTTGGAGGATGCGGTGTCCAAGACGGTCATCATGGACGCCGGCCTGCACTTCCTGGACCTGGTCAACCTGGCGCAGACGATGGCGTCGGGCAACGTCTCGTTCGTGACGATCCCGGTGGAGGCCGTGGGCGCCCGCAACGACCGGCAGCAGAGCATCATCATCGTGGACGTGCCGAAGGTGCAGGCGTTCGTGAAGAGCCTGCTCACGACCACACCGCAGCCGGTAGGCCTTGGCGCGCCGGGTGACTACGGCACGGCCCCGGCAGCGGCCGTCGCCCAGCCGTCGATCCCGTGCGTGGACTAGCGTCTGCGGCGTGAGCCTCACGGAAAAGCTGCTGCAGGGCGCGCCGGCCCAACCACTGATCACGCACTACGACGACGCGGCGGGCACCCGCGTCGAACTGTCCGTGGCGACAATGCGCAACTGGGCGGCGAAGACGGCGAACTGGTTGGTGGACGAACTGGACGTCACGCCAGGCGACCGGGTCGCCGTGCTGCTGCCAGCACACTGGCAGACAGCGGCCGTGCTGCTGGGCGCGTGGTGGTGCGGCGCGGAGGTCGTGACGTCCGGCCCGGCCATGGTCGCCTTCGTCGCCCCGTCCGGTTCGGCTCCCGACGCCGAGGTCACCGCGGTGGCCTCACTGGACCCGATGGGCCGAGACCTCCGAGGCAACGTCCCCGCAGGCGCCCTCGACTACATTGGCGACGCCCGCCTCTTCGGCGACGACTACCTGGCACTGACCCCGGTCCCCGGCGACACCCCGTGCCACGCGGGGTCCACTGTGGACGAGGTACTGACCGCGGCGGCGCGTCGCGCGGCGGAACTGGGCTATACGCCGAAGTCCCGCGTACTGTCCACTTTGTCCTGGCCGGCGGGCGTGATGGACGGTCTCATCACGGTCCTGTCAGCCGGCGCGAGCCTCGTCCAGGTGACGAACGCCGACCCGGCGAAACTCGACAAGCACCAGGAAACCGAACGCACCACGGACGTACTCATGTAGCGGGAAACCAACTCGACCCGGCGGCCCGGGTTGGAGAAGATCTCGACATGACGTTCGAACTGGTGCCAGGCTGGCAGCGCCTCGACAAGGACGAAAGCGACCAGATCTGGCGCGCCTTCGACGAGCGCTTTCTGTTCCGCCCCAGCACGAGAGCCAAAGGGAGGCCGGCGATCGTCGAGCCTGTCCCGTCACTGACGTGGGACCTGGCGATCAGCAGACACGACCTCGAGGAGCGTGTACAGGCAGGAGTGGAGCGCTTCGCGGCCAACGAGGACGACGTCAACAGGCTGGTCATCGGAGCACTCCGGGACTGCCTGCCCGAGGACGGCTGGGTGTATGTCCTGGACTGGCAGCATCCCACGTACCGGTGCTGGCCGCACAGGTTCGACCCCTACGTGCGCAGGGAAGTCTGGCCGACAGGCGCCTTCCCAGACGGCGACTACTACAGCTTCGTCAGCCCGGACCTGAGCTTCGGCACGTTCGGGCACCCCTGGGAGACCACACTGTGCGTGTGGGGCGTTGACCTGATCGAGGCCGTGGAGACCCGAAACAGGGACGTCCTGAAACAACTCCACCGCCGCGACGGCCACCCGGTCGATCGCCCACGTTGATGAGCTTCGCGGTGCACGCACGGAAAGTGCGAACCTCAGGCACCGCATCGCCATCGCGGCGGGTCAGCCCTTCAGCCGGACCTCGCCATCACCGTGCGCCCGTGGCTCGGACTCAGTGACGTAGGTCAGCGTCCAGCATGCGGATCAGCTCCCCTACCCGTCCGCCGCCTGCCGGGGCCGCCGGATGGCGTTCGAGCACGTCGACGACGGCTGGTGTCGCACGACGCAGTGCCATCCCGACATGCTCGCACCGACTGTCCGATCGTCACCGGCGACGAGTTCTGCCGCTCGGGCGCTCAGGCACCCGCACCGAGAATGTGTTTGACCTGGGTGGCCTTGGCCAGCGGATGCAGTAGGCGGCGCTCGCCGCGGCCATCGCCGCCTCGCACGCCGCGGCGGTTTCCGCGGCCTTGGCTGCCCTGAGCGCCGCCCAGGCCGTGTCGCGCAGGACCTTCCCACGCTCCCCACCTCGAGCGAACTCCCACGCGGCACCAACCGCGTCCCGCGGCCGCGAGTCGTCCGGCTGGTCGGCCTCGAATATCGCCAGCACCACCTCCGCGCACCCCGCGGCAAACGCGGTGACCTCACGAAGATCCTGCTTGCTCAGCACAACACTCATGCGTCTTGATCGTGTCGCTGAAAAACCGTTGGGACTTCGACAGCGCTGGCCTGGGGCCTGCGCGGCGAAGTCTCAAACCGTCGCGGGCTAGCCCTTCAGCAGGGCGCGGGCCATGAAAGCTGGCACCCACTTGGGGCATGCGGATCCCGGGTTCACGCTGCGCGTCTATACACACCTCGTTCGTCCAGCCACCAGCGGGCAAGGCTGGCGATCGACACTGTGTTCGGCGAGCACAAAAACGGCAAGTTGACGACTAATCGAACGGTTGCTTGAGCAGCGTTGCAATAGGCACACCTTCTCGATTCATCGACTTTTGGACGATGCTAGCGTCGATACCATGAGCATAGACTTTGGGACAGTTCCAGCTTGGATAAGCTCTTTTGCCCTCCCGCTTGCAATCATCGTATTCATGCGTGACCGAGGCAGCAATGAACGGTCACAAGTGGATCTAATCGGCGCATGGACGGTTCCCTCGTACGAATTTCGCACGCCCGACGACTCTTCAAAAGAGTTCATGATCAAGGTCCAGGTATTCGTTAGAAACTCGTCGCAACTTCCCATAAACCTGACGCAGCTAGCCTGCGAGGTCAAGACCGTGTGGCTGGTCCCCGACTGGCAGCAGATTCCCTCTGGTCAGAAACCAGACATTTGGACCCCAACACCGGGTACGACTACGAGCAGTTTTTTCGTCTATGACATCGTCGTACCCCCCGGCGATACTCGCGAAATCAATGCGGAAATAGACGTCTCAAATCATGGCCCCAAAGACGCAAAGCAACTTACATTCCCGGACGGCGCACAAGGCCACATCCAATGGTTGCTAGTTCACGACAACGCCGGAAGGCGCTGGGAACTGCGCCCCAGCAAAGGACGTAGAGCAAGACGAATCCGCTGGCACAGCCGTCTCAAGGAATACCAAATTCCAACTTTCCGAAACGCTCCGCCCCGCTGGCTTCCATTCCGCGGGAGGGTCCGCTGAAAGCCAGCCTGATGATCTCCACCGACTGGCCCCTCCGCCCATACGGCGGTCGCGGGGTAAGAGCCTTGCTCGAATCGACGGCCGGACGACGTGATGACAGTAATGGCCTGGGGACGACCTGATCATGAAATCGATGCACGGCCGTCCCCAGGACAAGATCGTCGAGCTAGCCCTTCAGCAGGGCGCGGGCCATGACCATGCGCTGGATCTGGTTCGTGCCCTCGTAGATCTGGGTGATCTTGGCGTCGCGCATCATGCGTTCCACCGGGAAGTCCTTTGTGTACCCCGCGCCGCCGAACAGTTGGACGGCGTCCGTGGTGACCTCCATTGCGATGTCGGACGCGTAGGTCTTCGCCGCGGAGGCCATGAAGCTCGCGCGCTTGTCGCCGCGTTCGGTGGCCGCCGCCGAGGCGTACACCAGGTGGCGGGCGGCCTCGATCTTCATGCCCATGTCCGCCAGCATGAACTGCACGCCCTGGAAGTCGGCGACGCGCTGCCCGAACTGCTTGCGGTCCTTGACGTACGCCAGCGTCGCGTCCAACGCGCCCTGCGCGATACCCAGTGCCTGCGCGCCGATCGTGGGGCGGGTGTGGTCCAGTGTGCGCAGTGCGGTCTTCAGGCCCGTGCCCGGCTCACCGATGATACGGTCGGCCGGGATCTCGCAGTTCTCGAAGTAGATCTCGCGGGTCGGGCTGCCCTTGATGCCGAGCTTGCGCTCCTTCGGGCCCACCGAGAAACCCGGGTCGTCCTTGTGGACCACGAACGCCGAGATGCCGTTGGCCTTCTTCGCCGCGTTCGGATCGGTCACCGCCATCACCGTGTACCACGTCGACTCGCCCGCGTTGGTGATCCAGCACTTCGTGCCGTTCAGCACCCACGTGTCGCCCTCGAGCGCGGCCCGACAGCGCATCGACGCCGTGTCCGAGCCCGCCTCGCGTTCCGACAGCGCGTACGACGCCGACGCCTCGCCGGACGCGATGCTCGGCAGCACCAGCTGCTTCACCTCCGCGGAGCCCGACAGGATGATCGGCTGCGTGCCCAGCTTGTTGACCGCCGGGATCAGCGACGCCGACGCGTCGACGCGGGCCACCTCCTCGATGACGATGCACGCGGCGATCGCGTCCGCGCCCTGGCCGTCGTACTCCTCGGGGATGTGCACCGCGTTGAAGCCGGCCTTCGCCAGTGCCTCCTCGGCCTCGACCGGGTAGCGCTCGTGCTCGTCTACCTCCGCGGCGTACGGCGCGATCTCCTTCTCCGCGAGCCCGCGGACGGCCTCCCGCAGCGCCTCGTGCTCCTCGCCAAGCTCGTACACCGCAACTACCTCCCGAACAGCGGATCAACCACCCAAATGTTAGCGCTCGTTAGCGTCGTCGGGAGTGTTGAGTCCAGCACGCAGGTTGGCGTCCTTGTCCAGCACCAGCTGTTCGAGATCCGCCGCGAACGACGCGAGCCGGTCGCGGAGCTTCTCGTCGGCCACCGACAGCATGCGCACGGCCAGCAGGCCGGCGTTGCGGGCGCCGCCGACCGACACGGTCGCCACCGGGATGCCCGCCGGCATCTGCACGATCGACAGCAGCGAGTCAAGGCCGTCGAGGTACTTGAGCGGCACCGGGACGCCCACCACCGGCAACGTCGTGGCCGAGGCCACCATGCCGGGCAGGTGTGCCGCGCCGCCCGCGCCGGCGATGATCACTCGCAGGCCGCGGTCCGCGGCCGTGCGGGCGTAGTCGAGCATGCGCTGCGGCGTGCGATGCGCCGACACCACGCTGACCTCGTACGGCACCTCGAACTCGGACAGTGCCTCGGTCGCGGCCTTCATGACCGGCCAGTCCGAGTCACTTCCCATGATCACCCCGACGAGCGGCGTCACTGTGTCAGCTCCCATGAATGTCGTATCCGTCCAGCCACTCGGCGTGCGACAGCCAGTGCGCGGCGAGCTTCGCCCTCTCCCGCACGTCCGCCATCGTCGCGCCGAGCATGGTCACGTGGCCGATCTTGCGGCCGGGCCGTTCCTGCTTGCCGTAGTAGTGCACGTGCGCGTCGCGGTACCGGGCCAGCAGGTGGTGCAGCCGCTCGTCCGGGCTCATCGCCGGCGCCTCCGACGCGCCGAGCACGTTCGCCATGACGACGGCCGGTGCCATCACGTCGGTCGCGCCGAGCGGGTAGTCGAGCACGGCACGCAGGTGCTGCTCGAACTGTGACGTGCGTGCGCCCTCGATCGTCCAGTGGCCCGAGTTGTGCGGGCGCATGGCCAGCTCGTTGATCACCAGGCCGGTCTCCGTGTCGAACAGCTCGACCGCCAGCACACCGACCACGCCCAGCTCCGACGCGATCCGCAGCGCCAGCTCCTGCGCGACCCCGGCGTCCTCTTCGGACATGTCCGGCGCGGGCGCGAGGACCTCGACGCAGATGCCGTTGGACTGCACCGTCTCGACGACCGGCCACACGCCGCCCTGCCCGAACGGCGACCGCGCGACCAGCGCGGCCAGTTCCCGGCGCATCGCGACGCGTTCCTCGACGAGCAGCGGCGTGCCCCACTCGAGCAGGCGCGGCACCAGCTCGCTGGCACTGTCGGGCCCGTTGAGCAGCCAGACGCCGCGGCCGTCGTAGCCGCCGCGCGCGGCCTTGAGCACACACGGCCAGCCATGCTCCGAAGCGAACGCGGTCACGTCCGCCACGCTCTCGACCTGCGCGAACGGCGGCACGGGCAGGCCGAGCGAAGCGAGCTTGCGCCGCATCACCAGCTTGTCCTGGGCGTGCAGCAGCGCGTCGGGGCCGGGGCGGACGTGCACGCCCTGGTCGACGAGCCTCTGGAGGTGCTCGCCTGGCACGTGCTCGTGGTCGAACGTGAGCACGTCACAGCCCTTGGCGAACGCGGTGAGCGCGTCGAGGTCGGTGTGCGAGCCGAGCGTGATGTTCGGCGACACGAGCGCCGCCGGGTCATCCGGAGAGACGGCGAGCACGTGAAGAGACTGGCCGAGCGCGATCGCCGCCTGGTGGGTCATGCGTGCGAGCTGCCCACCGCCAACCATGCCGACTGTCGGCAAGCCGGTACGAGTGTCCACAGCGACGAACCTACCTACGCCGTGTCCTGGTCAGCACTAGGACGCCCGCCACCAGAGGCACCAGGAGGTAGATGTTGCCGAGCAGGACCTCCGGCGGTGTCCACTCCAGCTCGGGTTTCGAGCCGGGTGGGCGGTTCGGGTCGGACGTCCGCATGATCAGCAGCACGCAGCTCGCGAACACCAATACGACCGCCCAGACCCCCGACAGGGCCCGGACGCGCGCCCAGCCCGTCGGTAATCGGTCGGGCAGACGGGCCAACAGATAGACGAGCAGCGGCACGACCCATACCCAGTGGTGCGACCAGCTGACCGGGCTGAACAGGAGCCCGAAGAACGCGGTGACCAGCAGCGCCGGCAGCGGTTGCCCGGCCTGGTGGAAGCGACGCGCCAGGATGAACGCCGGCACCGCGAGCAGCGCGCCGATGCCGATCGCGATCTCGTTGGACCACGGGGAGAGGTCCGTCAAGCGCTGCACCATGCCGTTGAGGCCCTGGTTGCCGGCCCAGAACGTGGGGCCGGTGCGCTCGGGGTCGGTGACGGTCAGGAACTTGCGGACGTCGTGCGGGGCGATCACGAAGATCAGCAGCTGGAGCAGCGCGAACGTGACCACCGCGCGCACGGCGTCCATGCGGCGCCCGGTGAACCACAGGTGCGGCACGAAGACCAGCGGCGTCAGCTTGACGGCGGCGGCGACCCCGACGAGCACGCCGCCGAAGTAGCGGGATCGGCCGAGCACGAGCACGTCGACGACCACGAGCGCCATCAGGATCAGGTTGATCTGCCCGAGGACGAGCGTGCGCCAGACGGGTTCGAGCGCGCCGGCGAGGACCGTGACGACGATCGTGGTCGTGGCGGGCGCCATCCATGCCGGGCGCCGCGGGACGTTCTGGATGGCGACCCGGACGACCAGCGCGAGCGCGAGGACGGACAGCGCGCCGAGCACACCCCAGGAGATCTGCGTCGGGAAGAGCGCGAGCGGCACGAACATGAGCGCGCCGGTGGGCGGGTAGGTGAACGGCAGCCGCGCCCACGACGGCTCGGCGCTGAGGAACATCTTGTCGTAGAGGGGTTCCCCGGTGAGCAGTGCGACCGCCCCTGACCGGTAGACGGCGCTGTCGACGCCGAGCCGCCAGTCGATGACCCAGCTGACGATCCCGGCGACCAGCAGCCCGGCCGGCACGACGAAGAGCGCGCCGACCAACCGCGGTCGCGCGAAGAGCCGCCGCAGCGACTCACGAAGCCAGCTTTGCGCAGCGGCGGGAACAGCAGGGACGTCCACACGCACGCACAGAGCAAACCACGCCCCACCGACACCCCCACCACCGGCACAAACGCCGCGAGTCGCGCGTTCAGCCCCGGCGAGTTCAACGGCCTGGACTCGCGGGGGGTGTGGGGTTGGACACGCGGAAGGGTTGTCCTGTCCGAACGCGGGACTCGCGCGGTGTGTGCGGGATGGACGCGCGAATCAGGGCCGCGTTCGGACAGGAGTCTCAGGCCCTGCTGATCGAGTGCAGCAGGGTGCGGGCCTCCTCGTGGGTGGGCGGGAGGCGTTCCAGGCGGAGGACGGGGTCGCTGGACGGCGCCAGCTGGCGGTCGACCTTCAGGCGTTCGGTGATCAGCCAGCCGGCGCTCAGTGCGCGGTCGGCGAAGCCCGGGTCGCGTTCCGACAGGACCGCGGCCACGGACGGGCCCAGCAGCGCGAGGCTCTCGCCCCCGTCGAAGACCTCGCGCAGGGCGTCCGCGACCAGGACCATCGCCATGATCCGGGACCAGCCGGTCACCGCGGACAGGTCCAGCGTCACCACCAGCAAGGCGTGGGTGTTGGCCGCCGGCACGTCGAGCCGCGCGGCCTGCCGGTACACCTCGCCGAGCCGCGTGCGCAGGTACGCCTGCGTCGTCAGGTTGGTCAGGTTCTCCTTTGCCTCCGCACTACGTAGGTCCCCACAGGCCGCCTCGGCCCACCCGAGCGCCGCCGTCCGCACGAGCGGGGTCGGCGCGGCGTCCGGGTCCGTCGCGATCAGGCCGTCCTGCGCGTCGGTGGTCAGCACCGCGTGCAGGGCCGCCAGGTCGACGAGCGTCTCCTCCAGCCCGGCGCCCGCCTGCGCGCGTGCCCGCCCCAGGCCGGACAACGCGCTGGTCAGGTCACTTCGCCGGACCGCGGACAGGCACACCTCGTCCACCTCCGGCACGCCCCAGTCGCTGGGAAACCGCCACCCAGCCGCGATGCTCGCCGTTCGCCATCGCGACCGGAGCATCCGGAGCTCGTGACCAGTACCCTCCGCGTCGCCACGATGTGAGCGCGGATCAGCTTCACGTACCGTCACCGTCGTCTGTCCCTCCGGCCATTCGCATTCGGAGAGGAAACGCGGGCCTGTTGTAACCATGACGCCGTTGCGGCGAATTTCTTGTCGATGGGTTATCGCGTACGGCCATTCCGGTGACCGCGAATGCCAGCCCGCAGGGCATCCGTCACACTGGGCGCGGGAGTGCGTCTGATGGGGATCCGGGCAGCAAATGCCGAGGTCGACGCGCAAGTCGAGGGAGGACCGTGGCCACCGTTCCGGCCGAGGTTGATGGGCCAAGCGACGCCGAGCTGATCGAATCCGTGCGCAAGGGCACGGTGTCCGCATACGGGGGGCTTTACGAGCGCCATGTCGCGGCCGCCTACAACCTCGCCCGCCAACTCGCCCGCTCTCCCGCGGAGGCGGACGACCTCGTTTCCGAGGCCTTCTCCAAGGTTTTGGACACGCTCCGTGCTGGCCGCGGCCCGGACTCGGCGTTTCGCGCGTACCTGCTGACCGCCCTGCGCCACACCGCGTACGACAAGACCCGCCGCGACCGCCGGCTCGAGCTGTCCGACGACGTCACCACGGTCTCGGGCGTGCCGGTCGACGCCGTCAGCGAGGAGTTCGACGACACCGCGGTGGCCGGGTTGGAACGCAGCCTCGCCGCGCAAGCGTTTGCCCGTCTGCCGGAACGCTGGCAGGCCGTGCTCTGGCACACCGAGATCGAGGGCCAGTCACCGGGCGAGGTCGCCCCGATCCTCGGGCTGACACCCAACGGCGTGTCCGCACTCGCCTACCGCGCCCGCGAGGGCCTCCGCCAGGCATACCTGCAGGTGCACCTGGCCGAGACCCCGGAACGGAGCTGCCGCGCGGCCGCCGAGAAGCTCGGCGCGTGGACCCGCGACGGCCTGTCGAAGCGCGAGAAGGCCCAGGTCGAGGCGCACCTCGACACGTGCGAGCGGTGCCGCGCGCTGGCGGCCGAGCTGGCCGACGTCAACGGCGCCATGCGGACGTTCGTCGCTCCGGTGGTCCTGGGCGCCGGCACGCTCGGGTACTTAGCCGCCACCGGCACCGCCCATGTCACGGCGGCCGCGGCCGGCGGCGCGGCGGGGGCGGCCGGTGCGGCAACGGCCGGGCCCCGGCAGTTCGTCGGTGTCGCGGCGTCGACCGTGGTGCTGGCCGCCGCGATCATCCTGGCGATCTCCGCGGGTGGCGACCCGCAGGAGGTCCCGGTCGCCTCGCCGGCACCGACGCTGGAACAGCCGCCGCCCCCCACGGGTGTGCCGCCGCAACAACAGCAACCTCCGGTCCCCGCGACCCCACCACAACAGCCGCAACAACCGCAACAGCCACCCTCGGCGCCGCCGCCCACGCCCGCTCCGGCCGGGCAACCGGGCGCGCAGCAACCGGACGAGCCGCCGGCGGAGCAGCCCGGGCCGCCACGGCTGGGCGCGAGCGCTACCGCGGTCACACTGGTCGCGGGCGGAGGGCCGGTCGAGCTGCCGGTGACCGTCCGCAACACGGGCAGCACGACGTCCGAGCCGGTCACCGCGGTACTCAACCTGCCGGCTGGAGTGAGCGCGATCCCGTTCGACCGGTTCGCCGCGCCCCAACTGCTGTCGCTGAACGGCGTCAAGGCCGGCGCGGTCACCTGCCCCGGCGGGTCCGGCGCCGTGACCTGTTCGAGCACCGCGGGCCTGGCTCCCGGCGAACTGGTGACGTTGACGTTCCGGTTGGTCGCGGCGGAGACCGCCAAGGGCGGCCAGATCACCGGGGCCGTGTCGGCCGGAAGCGTCAGCGCCGGCTTCACCGCTCAGGTGAACGTGCGACCGGCGCCGGTCAGCGACGCGGTCACGCTGTCCGCGAAGGCCGACGCCTGGATGGGCGTCCTCGGGTTGTTCGCGCACTCGCTCGTGGAGGTGAACGTCACCAACTCGGGGACCAGCTCACGACCGGTGACCGTACAGATCGACCAGCGGGCCAAGATGCGCTCGTCGTCGCAGGACGTGGAGTGCTCGAAGGGGCAGACGACGACCTGCGCCACCACGGCGGAGCTCGCGCCGGGCGAGAAGCTCACGGTCACGCTGCGGATCGACCCCGGGCTGCGGGCGGAGTGGAAGTCCACTGAAGACCACCAGGCGACCGTGACGGTGACACTCGGCACGGCCACCGCCAGCCAGCAGGTGACGATCTGGAAGTGCCCATGGCCGCTGGACGTGACCCCGCCGACGCCACCGCCGGCCGCACCGCAGGACCCCGAACCGGTCAAGCCATCGACGCCACAGGCACCGCCGAGCAGCAGCACGCCAGCGCCAGCAGAACCGGCCGCCCCACCGTCGACGACAACGCCAACCACACCGACCACACCGGACGGACCCGGCAAGTCGGACGAAGCGCCCGGGCAGTCGAACCAGCCGTCGACACCACCGGCGAAGGACCCGGACGAGGACTCGGGTGTGCTGGAGGACCTGCTGGGCTGGCTGCTGGGCTGATCAGCCGTTCGGGCGACGGCTGATCACCGTACGGTCACACGGCGTGGATAGACTTCGCCGCCATGACCTTGCTCTACCGGGTGCTTGCGCGGCTGCCAAAGCCGTTGCGGGACAAGCTCGTCAAGCACAAGGAGCTGCTCAAGTTCGCGACTGTCGGCATTGTCTGTTTCGGGGTCACCAACGTCGTGAACTACGGGTTGAAGTTCACGATCCTCAACGACAATCCGGTTACCGCGCTGGCGATCGCGGTCATCATTGCCACGATCGTGTCGTACGTGCTCAACAGAGAGTGGTCCTTCCGCACCCGCGGTGGACGGGAACGGCCACATGAGGCGGCGCTGTTCTTCCTCATCAGTGGGCTTGGTGTGGTGCTGAACTCGGCGCCACTGTTCGTGTCACGCTACGTGTTCATGCTCGAGGTGCCACACGTCACCCTCCTGGTTCAGGAGGTGGCCGACTTCGGCAGCGGCATCATCTTCGGCACGCTGCTCGCGATGGTTTTCCGCTGGTGGGCGTTCCGCAAGTGGGTGTTCCCGCAGTCCGACGCACGTCCGCGCGTCGTCCGGGTCGGCCGGCGCGGCGCCCGGTTGGTCCGACTCGGCGAGGACGACGAGGCCGCGTAACCACGCCCGAGCGGTCGCGCTCCGTAGACTGCGCTGGTGACCGTCGTCGACGCGGTGCTTTCACGCGTGCCGGAACCCCTGCGAAAGCTGCTGCTCAAGCACCGCGAGCTGCTGAAGTTCGCCATCGTCGGCGGCACGACGTTCGTGATCGACAACGGCATCTGGTACCTGCTGAAGCTGTCGATCCTGGAGGAGAAGCCGGTCACCGCGAAGGTCATCGCGATCATCGTGGCCACGATCGTGTCGTACGTGCTCAACCGGGAGTGGTCCTTCCGAACCCGCGGCGGCCGGGAGCGACACCACGAGGCGGCACTGTTCTTCCTGTTCAGCGGGATCGGTGTGGCGCTGAACTCGTTACCGCTCTACATCTCGCGGTACTGGCTCAACCTGGAGGAGCCGCACGTGACGCGGCTCGTCCAGGAGGTGGCGGACTTCGCGAGCGGCTCGATCATCGGCATGCTCCTCGCGATGTTCTTCCGCTTCTGGGCGTTCCGGCGGTGGGTGTTCCCGGACGACCTGGGCGGTAAGCGCCGCGGCAGCGCACAGGCGGCGGACGACCCAGCAGAAGAACTGGGACACTCCTGAGCGAACGGCAGCGGCCCAATGCCCTGAAGGTGCCCGTCGGGACGTTGAGTGCAGCGCCCGGCGCGGCCGCTGGGTCCCGAATGACGCGTTCGGGGCACCGCCGATGTCTCGAAAGACGCGCTGATGACGTTCAACGACCCGACAGCGTCTTTCGAGACAGCGCCGGCGGCACAAACACGCCACTCGCAGCGCCGGGTCTCCCTGGCGATGCGACACCAACCTGCTCAGCGTGGGGAGCGTTCCGCCGGCCAGCGGACGCCCTGGACGTCGCCTGCTCGGGGGACCGGGAGGAACACCGTGAACGTGGCCGGGCGTTTCGCGGACAGCTCCAGACGGCCGCCGTCCGAGTCGACCAGTGCGCGGGCCAGTGCCAGGCCAAGGCCCGTGGAGCCGCCGCCCGAGACGCCGCGTTCGAAGACGTGCTCGGCCAGTTCGTCCGGAACGCCAGGGCCCATGTCGGTCACCTCGATGACCACTGTGTCGTTGCCGCTCGTCCCCACGCTCTCACGGGCGGACAGCGTGACGGTGCCGCTGCCGTGACGCAGTGCGTTGTCCAGCAGCACGCCGATGACCTCGCGTAATCGGCCGGGTGACACCTTCGCGTACAGGCCCGCTTCCACTCGTACTTTCAGTGATCGGCCCGCGGCTCGGAGCGGGGCACGCCACTCCTCCGTGATGCTCGGCAGGTCGACGGCCAGGTCGACGGGCTCGGCGCCTGCCGACCGTGCTTCGCGGGCGGCGGCCATCAGCTCGTCCAGCACCTCCGCCAGGCGCTCGGCCTGCTCCAGCGCCGCCTGTGCCTCGCCCGCGACCTCCTTGTCGGGGACGACCGTCAGCTCCTCGATCCGCAGCTGCAGCGAGGTCAGACGGCTGCGGAGCTGGTGGGAGACGTCGCCGGCCAGCTCACGCTCGCGTTGCACCAGCTCGGCGAGTGCGGTGGCGGACGCGTCCAGCGCCTCGGCCACGGAGTCCAGCTCCGGGATGTCGTAGCGGGTGCGGTCCAGCCGGAAGTCGCCAGCGCCGAGGCGGGAGGCGCGGTCGGCGACGTGCTTCAGCGGGCGGCCGAGGCGCTGGGCGGTGACGGTCGCGACGGCCGTGCCACCGCCGATCGCCGCGATGACCACCAGCACGACCAGCAGCGCGACCTGTGTCTGTGTGGTCCGCATCGGCTCGGCGTCGATGGAGAGGCGGACTTTGCCGTGCTGGACGATCGGCTCCTCCTCGGTGACCGTCTCCCCCTCCAGCGTGGAACCCGTCTCCGCCCGCTGTCCGGGCAACGTCACCAGGAGGTGGCCACCGGGCGGCACGGCCAGCTCGACGATGTCGAGGTCGAGGTCACCACCGTTCGAAAGCTGGTCGTCGAGGAGGGCCGCGATCTGGCGGGCACGGGCGCCGAGCTCCTCGCGCGTGATGCTTTCGACGACCGCGGTGGCGGACAGGCCGAGCGGGACCCCGAGCGCGGTCGCGGTGACCGTGACGGCCAGCACGATCGCCAGGAGGATACGACGGCGCACGGGCTAGTCCGTGTTGAAACGGAAGCCAACACCGCGCACGGTCGCGATGCGGGAGCCGCCCTGCCCGACCTTGCGACGCAGCCAGGACATGTGCATGTCCAGCGTCTTGCTCGTGCGCAGCTCGGGGCCGCCCCAGACCTCGTCGAGGATCTCCTCACGCGTGACGACCTGGCCGGCCCGCTGGATCAGGACCCGCAGCAGCTCGAACTCCTTGTTGGCGAGCGTGACCTCCTCGCCGTCCACGATCACCTGGCGCGCAGCCAGGTCCAGCTTGACGCCGTTGACCTCGATCGTGCCGGGCGCCTGCCTGCGGAGAAGAGCCCGGATGCGCGCCAGCAGCTCGGCGAGCCGGAACGGTTTGGCAACGTAGTCGTCCGCCCCGGCGTCGAGACCGACCACGAAGTCGACCTCGTCGGCACGCGCGGTCAGCATGAGCACCGGGATGCCCCGGCCGGCGGCCCGCAGCCGACGGCAGACGTCCAGCCCGTCGATCCCGGGCAGGCCGAGGTCGAGCACCAGCAGGTCGACACCGCCGCCGTTGGCCACCTCGTAGGCCTGATGGCCGTCGGCGACCACCTGGACCTCGTAGCCCTCGCGGTTCAAGGCCCGGGACAGGGGGTCGGCGATCGCCGCGTCGTCCTCGGCAAGCAGCACCACACTCACGGTGCTCAGACTATGCCTGCTTCCCCCGGAGATCAGCGCGGAAAGCGTCCCAGCTCACGGTGGGGAAGGTGAGGTTGGGCCCGGAGGTGTTCTTCGAGTCCCGCACGGCAACGGCCTCGGGCACGAAGGCCACCTCCACACAGGCGCCGTCGTCGCTTGCATTACTGCGGCTACTTTTGCGCCACTCCATCACATTCCTCTCAGCTAGCTGGCGACCTCGGCGATCAGGTGCCGCGAGTCCTCTTCGGAACGCGCGGCGGCCGATAGCCTCTTCCATGCCAGCCTAGCCCGGCCAATGAACTCCTCATCCTCCAGGAATGTGGCTGTGGTCCGGCCGTCCTCGTAGCAGAGGGTGGGCTGATCAGGGCATTCGAGGATGATCAACGGCCCCTGCGTGGCGATTGCGGCCTCCGCATCGAATGGCAAGACCTGGATGCGGATGTGCTGGCGAACGCTGGCGGCCTGCAGGTATTGCAACTGGCCAACCATCATCGCGGGATCATCCATCGCGCGACGGAGTGCCATTTCCTCGATGATCAAGCTCAGGCGGGCGGGATCGGCTCGGTCGAGCACTCGCTTCCGGTTCATCCGCACCGCCACCATGTTCTCGATCTCCTGATCGGTTCGGTTGGTGGCGGCCTTCCTCATCAGAGTGCGGGCATACTCGGCGGTCTGCACCAGGCCAGGTACGAGCAGCGGCTCGAAGTTGTAGATGGCCGTCGCCACGGTCTCGTAGCGGATCAGATCGCGCAGCAGCCTTGAGATGGGCGCCCCACCGATCTCGTGCCAGTTTCGCTCATTTCCGGAGCGGACCAGTTCCATCAACTCTTGCCGGATTTCCGCCGGCACGCGAAGGAACCCGAGAACAGCGGCGACGTCGTCTGCGTAGAGGCCGCGCTCTCCGGTCTCCATTCTGCTGACTTTGCTCTCGGACCAGCCGAGCGCTCTCGCGACTTCCTTGCAGCTCAAACCACGTTTGATGCGCCATGCCCGCAGCTCTGCCGAGACTCGCCGCTGGCGCATCGACACGCCTTTTCGCCTTGCCATTCCGCTAGCTTCTCGTCATGCCACAGTGGCACGAAAGCGACGTCACCCGATCGGTAATTTGCGGGACCATATGGCGTGGCGCGACCGTTTCGGGCATGGAGATGACCTGGGAAGTCAGTGGGGCGTACGCGAACTGGACGTTGACGGTGACGGTCGGGCCGCCCGACCACGAGTGCGTGTACCGCGACGACTGGCGGGAGGAGCCGTTCAACCGGCTGCACCTGCACTTCGTGGACGTCGTGAACCTGCTCGAACTCGGCCGTCAGCTGCAGAACACCCCCGGGTACCCGCCGGCGTTCCCATGACAGCATCGCGGCATGCACTCTGACGACCTCGCCGTCGCGTTGCGGCTCGCCGATGCCGCTGACGAGATCACCATGAGCCGGTTCCTGGCGTCCGACCTCGTCGTCGACCGCAAGCCGGACCGCTCGCCCGTGACCGACGCGGACACCGCCGTCGAGGACACCGTTCGGGAGATCCTTGCCGAGCTGCGTCCCGACGACGACATCGCCGGGGAGGAGCGGGGCGGCGTCATCGGGGACGGGCGGACGTGGGTGCTCGACCCCATCGACGGCACGAAGAACTTCCTGCGCGGCAACCCCGTGTGGGCGACCTTGATCGCGTTGGTGGACGGTGGGACGCCGGTTGTCGGGGTGGTCAGCTCGCCGGCGATGCCGCGGCGGTGGTGGGCGTCGGCCGGTGGTGGGGCATGGCTCGGGGAGCGGCAGTTGAGGGTGTCGGGGGTGGCTTCACTGTCCGACGCCTATGTGTCGACGACCGATCTTGGGGCGTGGGTGGAGTACCAGACGCGGGAGGCGTACCTCGCGCTGGTGGACGCGTGCTGGGAGAGCCGGGCGTTCGGGGACTTCTGGCAGCACGTGCTCGTCGCCGAGGGCGCGCTCGACCTGTCCGCCGATCCGATCGCGAACCCGTGGGACCTGGCCGCCGTCCAGGTGCTGGTGACCGAGGCCGGCGGACGGTTCACGGGCCTCAACGGCAAGCCGGGTTTCGCGCACGGCGACGGGCTCGCGTCGAACGGGCTGCTGCACGACGCGGCGCTGGCGGTGCTTCAGGCGGGGGTCAACGCGCCACGCACGACCTGAGCCCAGGTCAGCCTGCCGAACAGGTAGTGGCAGGCGACCTGCTCGTTGGTGAAGCGGGCCCAGTCGTAGCGGTTGCCCTGCTCGCGCCAGAAGACTTCCCAGGCGTAGGTGCCGTCCTCGTCGGGGTTGTCGTCGCGGACGAGGCACCACGCGTTGTCGGCCTCGGCGCCCACCGACACGACCTCGGCCGGCACGCCGACGGCACCCAGCCACTCGGTGATGGACTCGGCGTTCATGCGATCTCCTCGAGGTACCCGAGCGCGACGAGCTCGACGGCGGAGTAGGTGGTGCGGTAGCGGACGCCGCCGCCTGGCTGCCCGAACCACGCGGCGGACACCGCACGCCACGCGGGAAGCGGCTTGGTGACGCGGTAACGGCGGTAGCCGGTGTCCTTGTGCGGCGGCGGCAGGGACCGCTGCGGGAAGGCCGTGCCGTCCTCGGCGAAGACCCGGCCGTGCGGCGTGCCGAAGCGGTCGATGACGGTGTCCGCGGCGAGGACTTCCGGTTCGCCGGGGGCGCTGCCGCCTTCGGGGTACTGCTCGCTGGTGGGCCAGTTGTACTCGAGGCCTTCTGGGCTGATGCCGTGCGCTGTGACGCTGCCGAGACGCACCAGGTAGCGGCGGTCCCAGTCGCGTTCGTGGTTGCCGCCCAAGGGATCGTGGTTCTCGAGGAGCGTCTGGACGGTGGGGTGGTCCGCGGTCAGGCCCGCGCTCGGGGTGACCAGGGGCCGGTCGGGCGCGGGGGTCGTGTCGACCAGGTCGGACTGGGGGTGGTCCCCCGGCTCGAAACGGAGGCCTGCGGCGTAGTCCAGCTCCTCCGGGGGCGGGGGCGTCTGGCGCGCCGGCCGGTAGGAGGCGACCGGCAGGTGGCCGATCGGGAACATGTGGATCCAGAACGCGGCCAGGACCTCGTTGCGTTCGCCTCGCGGGGGTGGGGCACCGGGCGGGCCGGCCATTTGCTTGCGTGGCAAGGGATCCTGCGGCCGGTCGGCCGGGAGCGGAGCCGCTGCCGGGGCCGGCGCCGGGGCGAACGCCGCCGCGCGGGCGGCCGCGGGTGGTCCAGCCGGTGCGCCAGGTCCGGCTGGTGCGGCCGGAGCTGGGCCGCCGCCGGGTGCGGGTGCGCCGCCGACCACGGGTGGTGCGGCCGGGACGCCCGCGAACGGGGCGGCCTGTCCCCCGCCGAACGCCGGCGCGGGGGCGGCGGGGTTGGCGAGTGGTGCGGCTGCCGCCGCCGGGGGCAGGTTGGGCTGGGCGGCAGCGGACAGTTCGAGCCCACCGGCGAACGCCTGCACGGTCTGGCCGGTCGGCGGGGTGGGGACGTCGCCGGGGAACTGGTCCGCTGGTACGGGACCGGTGATCGCGCCGGGATCGCCGTGCGGGAATTCTCCGGGAAGACCCGGCACGATGCCGCCCGGGTGACCTGGACCGACTTCCACGCCGACCGGCGGCAGCTCACCCGGCGGCACGGGACCAACCGGGCCTGTTCCCGGTAACAGATCCCCGGGCTGGCCAGGTCCGCCCGGCTGCCCAGGACCCGTCCCGGGCAACAGATCCCCGGGCTGCACTGGCAACACACCGCCAGGATTCCCCGCACCGGGCTGACCGGAACCCGTCCCAGGCAACAGGTCCCCGGGTTGGCCCGGCAGCACGCCGCCCGGCTGCCCAGAACCTGTCCCCGGCAGCAGATCTCCCGGCTGCACCGGCAGCACACCGCCAGGCTGCCCAGAACCTGGCAACAGGTTGCCGGGTTGGCTGCCTGGCACAACCTGGTCGGCGGTATCGCCCACGAGGGCTGTGCCGTGGTGCACGAGGTCGGAGGCACTGGCCGAGGCGGCGCCGGGCAGCGCACCCGCGGCCCCGCGGGCCGCATCCGTCGCACCCTGAGTGGTGTCCGACACCGAGTGAATGACCCCGTCCACCAGACCAGTGCCCTGGCGCACCAAGTCCGCCGGAGCGCTCGCAGCGCCAGCGGGCAGCCCGCCCACCGCACCACGGGCCGCATCCGTCGCACTCTGAACGGTGTCCGACACCGAGTGAGTGACCCCATCCACCAGACCAGTGCCCTGGCGCACCAAGTCCGCCGGAGCGCTCGCGGTGGCAGCGCCGGGCAGCGCACCCACCGTGCCCACAGCGCCGCGGGCAGTGTCGGTCGTGGTCTGCGTGACGGGTTGGGCGATGTCCGTCACCGTGTGGGTGACCGCGCCCGTGCTTGTTCCTGCCAGTAGGTGGTGGCCCGGGCTCGCGTTCACCGGGTTCTGGACCGTTGCCATGTCCACGCCGGACGTGGGCTGCACCGCGCTGACCAGCTGTGACTCGATGTTGGCCACGTTCGCCGCGGTGCCTCGTACGGCCGTGTCCAGACCGGCCAGTGCGAGCGGCTGGCCGGCTTGTGCCGCGGCGTGGGCAGCGTCCTGGTTCTGGGCCAGGTTGACCAGGTTGCGGACGATCTCCACCTTCGCGGTGCCGACCTGGTTCGCCGCGTGTTCGAGGCGGTCGGCGGCCGCGTTGCAGTCTCGGACGGCGGCGGTCAGGTGGCCGGTGTCCGGTTCGACGAACGCCTTCCACTCCGTCGACGCCGCCGATCCCGCGTCGCCAGCGACCGAGGACAGGGCGGAGCGGGCCGTGGTGTCGGCGTCCGTCGCGAGGGTGGACATGCTCGTCGCCGTGTCGCGCCAGGCCTGGGCCTGTCGGGCCATCGCCTCCTCGTCGGCTTCCGGCCATGCGACGCCAGCCTGCGCGGCCACGTCCGCAAGCTCCGGTGGCAGCTCGATGCCCATTTACTGCTCCGCGGCTTTGAGGTGGTCGGTGCCGGCCTGGTCCACGGCGCGGTATGTCTCAGCGGTGTCGGACAGGCGGGTGCCCACCGAACCCAGCCGCTCGGAAAGTGCGGACAGCCGGGCCACCGTGTCGTCCGCGGCGCCGGAGTGGACGGACGAGAAGGCCTGGCCCACCGCGTCGCGGCCCCAGCAGGCGCCGTCGGCGGACAGGGCGTCCGTCAGTTCTTTGTGGATGGTGCCCATCCGACCGACCAGTGGCTCGAACTGCGCCGCGCGCGCCGCCAACTGGTCGGCGTCGACCTCGAAGCCGTCACCGTGCATCGCGTGTGCTCCCCGAACGCATCCACGTCGTGTTCTCGAACGTCTCGTCCGGCTCGACCAACTCGATCGGAGGCATCAGTTCCTCCGCCGACAGGTCGGCCGTGCCACGTAACAGCGCGTCCGGATCGGTGTCGGTCGGCAACACCGGGGCCAACGCCTCGGCGGCCGCACGGGTGGCCCTTGCCGTGGCCTCCGCCGTCGTTCTGATGATCACCGCCGCCAGCTGGTCCGGGCGCAGGGACCGGTACGCGTTGTCCGCGATGTCCAGATCGGACAGCGAGCCGGACGCGGACACGGTCACCGTGACGAGCCCGTCCTCGCTGGTCACCGTCTCGCTGACGGTCGCCAGTTGGCGCTGCACAGCCCCCAACTGCTCCCTGCTCCGCCGGTAGCCGGCAATCAGGTCCTCGACCTGCGCTCTGTGGTCAGCCACCACGGCCACCTCCGCTTGGGGACGGCATTGGTCCCGTGTTGGACGCTCACGCACCCCACACGGTTCCGTTGATTCTCACAGCCTCGCGCGGATCGCGCCGTGCACCGCGCGGGCAAGTGCGGCACCTGTCGGTGAACGTGGGCCGCCGAACGTCTCGGCGTCGCCGGTCACGGGGCAGAGGATCGCGACCGCGTCCGTCGGGGTGCCGGTGCCGGGCACGCCCGCCTCGAACAACGCCTGCGCCTTGGCCTCGGCGACGGTCGCGACCGTGTTGACCAGCGCCGCCGGGGTGAGCCGCCTTGGCAGCCAGCAGATCGCGTTGATCGTGCCGACTGGCTCAGGAACGGCGGTGCGGCCGGCCGCCCACGTCGGGTGCGCGCCGATGCCGGTGGTCACCGAGGCCCGGACACCGCTGTCGGCGCGGTGCTCGACCTCACGGACGTCGACCGCGGTGAGCATGCCGATGCCAGGGCCGGACAGTCCCAGCGCGGCGGCGATCTCGGCCAGGTGCCGGTCCGGGTCGGACCGGTCGTAGTCGGGGGAAACGGTCGCGTTGAGCACCCAGTTCCGCTCGCCGATCCCGCCGCCGAGCACTGCGGACGAGATCGCGAACCACGGCGCCTCGGCCCGCTGGACGAGGACCGGCGCGCCGTCGACCAGTGCGATGAAGCACGCCTTCATCGCAGTTTCCTGCGGACGAGGGCGCGGCGGGTGCCGCGGTGTTCTATCAGGTCGAAGCCGGCGGCGAGGAACATCGCGAGCGTGCCGTGGTAGAGGTCGCCGGAGCCGCGACGCCCGCCCTCGGTGTCCACCGGATGGCCCTCGACGGCCACCGCGCCGTGTCTGCCCGCGTAGTCGACCGCCGCGTCGAGCAGTGTCGCCGCCAGGCCGCGGCGGCGGGCGGTGCGGTGGACGAAGAAGCAGGTCACCGACCAGGTGTCCGGGCCGGCGTCCGAGCGCGTGATCTTCGAGTTCGCCAGCCTCGGGTAGTTCGGCCGTGGCGCGACCGCGACCCAGCCAAGTGGTTCGTCGTCCTCGACCGCGAGCAGACCGAGGTGCGCCGATGTGTCCACTTGGGACCGCAGGAACGCCTTGTTGCCCTCGCCCCAGCCGGCGTCGACCTCGGCGGCTGGTCGCAGGAACCAGCAACACCAGCAGCCGCCGACTGTCTTGTTGGCACTGAACAACCGCTCCAGGTGCGGCCAGGAGTCGGTGGTCAGCTCGACGATCTCCACGTCAGCCCCGCAGCGCGCGAACCACCCGGGACGGGCTCGGCCGGCCCAACTGGCCCGCCATCCACGCGCTCGTGTCCGCCAGCTTGTCCAGGTCGACGCCAGTCGCCACGCCCAGACCGTCGAGCAGCCACACGAGGTCCTCGGTCGCGAGGTTGCCCGTCGCGGACTCGGCGTAGGGGCAGCCGCCGAGCCCGCCGGCGGAGGAGTCCACTGTGGTCACCCCGTGCCGCAGAGCCTCCAGCGTGTTGGTGAGGGCCTGGCCGTAGGTGTCGTGGAAGTGCACGGCCAGCGCGTCGACCGCAGTGCCGGCCTTCGAAAAGGCGGTCAGTAGGGCGGCGACCTGACCCGCGGTCGCCACGCCGATCGTGTCGCCCAGCGAGAGCTGCGAGCAGCCCATGTCGAGCAGCCGCTGCCCGACCGCCACCACCGACGCCGGGTCGACGGAACCCTCCCACGGATCGCCGAAGCACATCGACACGTAGCCGCGAACGTCGAGCCCCTCGGCGACCGCGCGCGTCACCACCGGTTCGAACATCGCCATCTGCGAGTCGAGCGTGCGGTTGAGGTTCCTGCTGGCGAACGTCTCCGTGGCGCTCGCGAAGATCGCGATGTGCTCGACACCGGCCGCCAGTGCCCGGTCCAACCCACGCTCGTTGGGCACGAGCACGGGATAGCGGACGCCCTCCCGCCGCGTCATCCCGGCCAGCAGTTCCTCGGCGTCCGCCAGCTGCGGCACCCACTTCGGGTGCACGAAGCTTGTGGCCTCCAACGTGGTGAGGCCGCCGTCGGCCAGCCGGTCGAGGAACTCGAGCTTCACCGACACGGGCACGACCGCGTCCTCGTTCTGCAGTCCGTCCCGCGCCCCGACCTCCCAGATCGTGACGCGATCCGGCAGACCGGGGGCCGGCACCCGGGTCGGCAGCCCGAGATCCCGAGCGGTCACAACCGCACCTCGCCCACTCCTCGCAGGCTCCGAGTGGGCGGGCGCCGGTCGTGGTGTCTCATGGCTCGCTTCGCAAGCTCCGCTCACCGCCGGCGCTGGTCGCCCTGCGGCGGGAGCTGCTGGGTCTGCTGCACGAAGTCGTCGTGCGGGTTGTCGTTGATCTCCCGGTACAGCAGCGTGTGCACCTTCTCGACCTGCGGGATGTCGTCGAACTCGAGCGGCTCCTGCGACGCCGACTCGATGATCAGCGTGCCGCAACCGAAGATCCGGTCGATCAGCCCGTGCTCGAAGCGGACGCTGTTGATGCGGGCCAGCGGGATGTCGATGCCGGTCCGGTTGATCACGCCCTCGCGCGCCATCACGCGGTCGGTCGTGACGATGAAGTGCGTGGTGCGCCAGCGCACGAACGGGATGAAGAACAGCCACACGAGGAGGATCAGCGCGACCGCGCCGATCGCGATGAAGCCGATCGTGCTCCAGGACTGGTCCTGGACGAGGATCGCCAGCGTGATGGCGGCCGCGACCGTGACGATGAGGATGATGTAGGGGAAGAGCAGCATCTTCCAGTGCGAATGCCGGTGGAAGACGACAGCTTCGCCGTCGCTGAGCAGGTCGTCTGGGTAAGCCACGGCGTCCTCCCGGTTTCAACACGCCTCGCCGACGGTGTCGCGGTAACCGTACCGGCGCGACACCCGTTCGCGTGGGCTGACCCGGGAAGATCCCCCGGTCAGTCCGCCTTCAGATGCACCACGTCACCGGCGGAGACGGCCTTGGGGGTGCCGTCGTCCAGTTTGATCAGTAGCTGACCGTCGGCGTCGACGTCCACCGCGACCCCCGTCAGGGCCGTGCCGTCCGGGAGCTCGGCACGAACCCGCTGGCCGATCGTGCCGCAGGCCTCGCGGTAGCCGGTGATCACGCCCGACCGCACGATGTCCCCGTCCGACAGCCGCCACGCGGCCTCCATCTCGGCGAACGCGCGCAGGAAGCTCGCGGCGATCTCGTTCCGGTCGGTGACCGTGGCACCCGCGTCGGTGAACGAGCCGACCGGGAGCCCGCCAGGACCGGGCTCCGCGCCGGGTGGCAGGGCGGTGACGTTGAGACCGACGCCCACGACCGTGGCCTGCCCCGGACCGACCTCGGACAGGATGCCGGCCGCCTTCGCCCGGTCGGTGCCGACTAGCAGGTCGTTCGGCCACTTCAGGACGGCGTCGACGCCGGCGGTCTCACGGGCGGCGTGGATGAGCGCGAGGCCGGCGACCATGCTGAGCGTGCCGAGCCGGCCCGGCGGCACGGTGGTGGGACGGACCAGAACGGAGAGGTAGACACCGGAGCCCGCTGGCGACGCCCAGGTGCGGGATCTCCTGCCCCGCCCGGCGGTCTGCTGCTCGGCGATCAGGACCGTGCGGTCCGCGGCACCCTCGGCGGCGGCGCCGAGCAGGTCGGCGTTGGTCGAGCCGGTGGTTTCCACCACGTCCAGCGCCAGGTACGGACCGTTCGGTGCGACGAGCTGCTCGCGCAGGGCCAGCACGTCCAGCTTGTTCTCGGTCACATGTGTGAACCTACCGGTAGTAACCCGTGAGTAGGCTCCCGGACATGAGCAGCGCGACCGAGCCCCTAGGTCAGGCGCCCAGCGGCGAGACCGATATCCACACCACCGCCGGGAAGCTCGCCGACCTGTACCGGCGCAGCGACGAGGCGGTGCACGCCGGCTCCGAGCGGGCGGTGGCCAAGCAGCACGCCAAGGGCAAGATGACCGCCCGCGAGCGCATCGACATGCTGTTGGACCCCGGGTCGTTCGTCGAGCTGGACGAGCTCGCGCGGCACCGGTCGACCAACTTCGGCCTCGAGAAGAACCGGCCGTACGGGGACGGCGTGGTGACCGGCCACGGCACCATCGACGGGCGCCCCGTGTGCGTGTTCAGCCAGGACGTGACCGTCTTCGGTGGCGCGCTCGGCGAGGTGTACGGCGAGAAGATCGTCAAGGTGATGGACCTGGCGATCAAGACCGGCCGGCCGATCATCGGCATCAACGAGGGCGGTGGCGCGCGCATCCAGGAGGGTGTGGTGTCGCTGGGGCTCTACGGGGAGATCTTCGTCCGCAACACGCGGGCGTCCGGGGTGGTCCCGCAGATCTCGCTGATCATGGGCGCGAACGCGGGCGGGCACGTGTACTCCCCCGCGCTGACCGACTTCGTGGTGATGGTCGACCAGACCTCGCACATGTTCATCACCGGCCCCGACGTGATCAAGACCGTCACCGGTGAGGACGTTGGCTTCGAGGAGCTGGGCGGCGCGCGGACCCACAACACCAAGTCCGGCAACGCGCACTACATGGGGGCGGACGAGGAAGACGCCATCACCTACGTCAAGGAGCTGCTGTCGTTCCTGCCGTCCAACAACATGTCGGACTCGCCGGTGTTCGACGGTTTCGCCGAGGAGGGCTCGGTGGCGGCCAACGTCTCCGAGACCGACCTGGAGCTGGACACGCTGATCCCGGACTCGCCGAACCAGCCGTACGACATGCACGAGGTCATCACCCGCGTGCTCGACGACGGCGAGTTCCTCGAGGTGCAGGCGATGTTCGCGCCGAACATCCTGTGCGGCTTCGGTCGGGTCGAGGGCCGCGCGGTCGGCATCGTCGCGAACCAGCCGACACAGTTCGCGGGCTGCCTGGACATCGACGCGTCGGAGAAGGCGGCCCGGTTCGTGCGGACGTGCGACGCGTTCAACGTGCCGGTACTGACCTTTGTGGACGTTCCGGGCTTCCTGCCGGGCACCGACCAGGAGTGGAACGGCATCATCCGCCGCGGCGCGAAGCTGATCTACGCGTACGCCGAGGCCACGGTCGGCAAGGTCACTGTGATCACGCGAAAGGCGTACGGCGGCGCGTACGACGTCATGGGGTCCAAACACCTTGGCGCGGACATGAACCTGGCGTGGCCGACGGCCCAGATCGCGGTGATGGGTGCCCAGGGCGCGGCGAACATCGTGCACCGCAAGACACTGGCCCGCGCGGTCGACTCCGGCGAGGACGTGGACGCGTTGCGGATCCAGTTGCAGCAGGAGTACGAGGACGCACTGTGCAACCCGTACGTGGCGGCGGAACGCGGCTATGTGGACGCGGTCATCCCGCCGTCCCACACGCGCGGCCACGTCGCGAGGGCACTGCGTTTGTTGCGCGACAAGCGGGAGACACTGCCGCCCAAGAAGCACGGGAACATCCCGCTATGAGCGAGCGCCCGCATCTCCGGATCGTCAAGGGAAACCCCTCTGACGAGGAACTCGCCGCACTGGTGGCTGTCGTGTCCGCAGTGGACGCTTCAGCTTCGGACTCGGCTTCCGAGGAGTCGGCGCGGAACTCGGCCTGGTCCGACCGCCGCGGCCTGGTCCGTGAGCCACTGCCCCACGGCCCTGGCGCGTGGCGCGCATCGGGATTTCCGCGCTAGCCCCGAGTCGCGGCCACCCGCTGGTGGCCGACGTCTCAAGGGTGCCGGGTGCGACGCTGCCCAACCGCGAGACCGCCGCCCGGGTTCAACGCCCCGACATCACCTGAGCGGTAGGCATCCCCCACCGATACCCGCAGGGGTTCGTCAAAGTCGATCACCCGCATGGGAGCAGGCGCGGTCTCTGGTTGATCATGTGGGTGTCTAAGTCGCACGATCATGTGAGAGCTGTGCCTGCTGTTGTATCTTCCCCGATCACTCCTGTGTTGGATCGTCTGGGCCGGGTCAACCTTCAGCACGCCGCGGACTTGCGGGTGTGTCTGGGGCGGGTGACCGATCGGCGTGCTCGACGGGGTGCTCGGTATTCGTTGGCCTCGATGTTGACCATTGCGGCGGTTGCGGTCGCGTCGGGAGCGCGGTCGGTGTTGGTGATCTGGGATTGGGTCAATGACCTGCCGCTGTGGGCGCTGCGGGTGCTGGGTGCGTGGTGGAGTCCGCACCGGAATCGGTTTGTCGGGCTGGGGAGGCCACGTTACGACGCGTGCTGATGCCGCCGCTGATGCCGTGTCCGGGGGCTCAGCACCGCCGCAACTGCCGGTGCCAGTGCCGCTGGTCATCGCGGTGGATGGCAAGTCGTTGCGGGGACACGTTCGCCCGTACCGGCGCACCAACATCGCCCCAACACTGCGCCGCATGGCCCGCGACATCACCCGAGACCGTTTTCATGATCAACGCCAACACAGATGGTTGC